>NZ_MRCD01000132.1 GCF_001904745.1 Calothrix sp. HK-06 | reverse complement strand
GAAGGGCGCCTACTATTTGAGCAAAAAGGTCAATTTACAGAAACAGAGCAATAATGGCATAAGTTAATTGAATATTATGGTGGCAATCCTTTAGCATTAAAGATAGTTGCAGCAGCCACACTAGAAGTATTTAACGGTAGAATTTCTGATGTTTTAGAATGTATAGAGCAAGGAGCATTTATGTTTAACGATATCCGCAGCTTGTTAGAACGTCAGTTCAATCGTTTGTCGGCAGCAGAACAGGAAGTTATCTATTGGTTGGCAATTAGACGAGAGGCAGTATCTTTGAGTTATTTAACTTCGCAGATTATCGAAACCTCAAGAAAGCGCCATTTACTGTCAACAATCAAATCTTTATTACAACGGTCATTAATTGAAAAGAATAGCGAGCAGTTTTTCCTGCAACCAGTGGTAATGGAATATGTCACACAGCAGTTAGATACTGCCGACCATGTAGAGACTCCATTAATGGACTCTCTACCAAAAACAAAAAATATTAACTTGCTTCTAGGTAACACCTATAAAACAGCTTTCAAAACGGCGTAACCGAGGCGTTATTACCCTGAAGTACAATTAACTTCTCAAAGCAAAATGGGTAGTAATTATACTTAGTTAGAAAATGTTACATAACTTTATATAAAAAATTTTCTAACTCTCCCCAAAAGTTGTTTGCTATGCCATAATGGGAGGTGAGAGTTAATTCGGTCAACAGCGTTTGTTTTTAGTGGTGACAGTATTTTTTTGTTCTTGGTATTTACAAACTTTATCTCCGAAAGCTAAATCTCTACATAATTATAATTTGAAACAGTTCGGAGACAATCTATGTCAGTTTATGTAGGCAATCTTTCTTACGAAGTTACAGAAGACAGTTTAAACGCAGTATTCGCAGAATACGGTACTGTTAAACGAGTTCAGCTACCTACAGACCGTGAAACAGGTCGTTTACGCGGCTTTGGTTTTGTCGAAATGGGTACAGATGCTGAAGAAACGACTGCCATTGATGCACTTGATGGTGCAGAGTGGATGGGACGTGATTTGAAGGTCAATAAAGCTAAACCTAGAGAAGAAAGAGGCTCATTTGGTGGTAATCGTGGAAATAACAGTTTCCGTAACCGCTACTAATCTTTAATTAGCTCATTAAAAAAGCAAATTAATTTGATGGTCGCAGTGGCTCAAGCATTCTTGCTTGAGCCATTTTGATGTAACATCTCAACAATTAATAAACTACATTTTTACCTAAACAAATAAATAAAAACATTTAACTTCAGTTAAGTTATTCAACAACAGTTAAACTACCATTGAGAAATGCAGTTCTACATGCATAACGCTGAATTTTGCCGCTGGAGGTCTTGGGAATACTGCCAGTCTTAACTAAAACGGTGGCATAAACTTGTAACCCATGCTCTAGCGTTACAGCTTGAGTTATATCTCCTACTATTTTTTGTACATCTAGGTTGCGTAAGTAACTTCGCTCTACCTCTTGAACAATTACTAATTTTTCTTCACCTTTGATTTCTACGCTTAAAGCTGCTCCACAATTAGGTCGTAGTGCTGGATTGCTCTTCTGAACTGTTAATTCAATATCCTGGGGATAATGGTTTTGCCCCCGGATGATTATCAAATCTTTTATTCTTCCGGTGATGAATAATTCACCTGAAAGCAGAAATCCTAAGTCACCGCTGCGTAAAAATGGTTCTTCTTTCGTACCTGTTTCTGAGGCATTAAAAGTTTGTTGAGTTTGTTCTGGTTTTTCCCAATAACCCTGAGCCACACTTTCTCCAGTAACCCATATCTCTCCTACTTCTCCATCATCACATTTAGTTAATGATTCAGGGTTAACAATCATAATTTTTTGATTTGACCAATTGCGACCACAACTTACAATTGGTTGAGAATCGATTGATAATTCATCGGAGAGAACTACTCGATTTTGTAATAGCTCTGTTTCTTTAACGAAGCGAATAATGGGTGGTTCTGCTTTCAAGCCTCCAGCGGTAAATAAAGTGTTTTCAGCCATCCCATAACAAGGGTAAAATGCTTGTTTACAAAATCCACAACTAGCAAAAGTCTGAGCAAACCGCTCTAGTGTTTGGGCACGAACAGGTTCACCCCCATTGAAAGCTATTTCCCAACTGCTTAAGTCAAGACTTGCTAATTTTTCTGGCTTAATTTTGTTAACACACAAGTCATAAGCAAAATTTGGCGCCCCACTGGTAGTTGCTTTATAGCGAGAAATAGCCATAAGCCACCGGGTAGGCTTTTGAATAAACGCGACTGGCGCCATTAATATTGCGGGGAAACCGCCATAAATCGGCTGTAATATACCTGCAATTAAACCCATATCATGATAATGCGGCAGCCAACTGACAAATTTACTTGGTGTTTGTTATTGATATAAGATATGAAGAGAATTTTATTTTATTTGATTTAAAAACCTTTGGTAGAGATGCGATTTAATCGCGTCCCTACATTTTGATTCATACAATAATTCAGCGATGCCGATATTTTAAATACTAAAAATAAAAAATTTAGCTTTCTTTCTCTACAGTAACAAGGTTAGATTCAGAATTTTTTTTAACACTAGTCACACAAGATTTAATGTGCGCTCTAATTGCCTGCTCGTAAATAACCGTTTGCTGTGTTCGTACCCCTATCGGCTGATAAACTAAGGTAATTTCTGGAAATTCTCCCCAAGACATTAAAAATATGTCACTTGCTGGAGTAATTATCTCATAATTATTTTCTTGTTTCTTCTTTTTGAGTTTACAATTATTCAGTTGTAATTTTTGTCTAAATAATTTTTCAAAGTCTGAAATGAGATTTGAAGTTACTATCATACATATACACGTTAAAACGTGGCATTGAGGAAATGAATATCCCGTGATATAAGTAAGTATAACATCTTAGCTACTGCACAGAGAGTTAATTCTCTATAAATAGGTTCCACAACGTTCGTGTCGCATTGGTTATACAGACTTCGGCTCTCCACAGTAGTTATACCGTGCTAAAAGTTTTACATAATTTAACATAAATTTATATAACAATTTTTTGAACTTCCACACAAAAGTTGTTGGCTATGCCATAATGGGTGTAAGGTTAATTCGGTTAACAGCGTTTGTTTTTAGTAGTGACAGGTTTTGTTCTTGGTATTTACAAACTTCAATCTCCGAAACCTAAATCTCTATAAATTTATTAGTTCGGAGACAATCTATGTCAGTTTATGTAGGCAACCTTTCTTACGATGTTACAGAAGAGAGTTTAAATGCAGTATTTGCGGAATACGGTACTGTTAAACGGGTACAACTACCCACAGACCGTGAAACTGGTCGTTTACGCGGCTTCGGATTTGTTGAAATGGGTACAGATGCAGAAGAAACAGCTGCGATTGATGCGCTTGATGGGGCAGAATGGATGGGACGTGACTTAAAAGTGAACAAGGCTAAACCCAGAGAAGAAAGAGGTTCATTTGGTGGTAATCGTGGTGGAAACAACAATTTCCGCAACAACCGCTACTAATTTTCAGTCTTCGCCAAGCAACCTAGATTTTCATATAGATTATCTCAAGAAAGATTAGAAACACTTATCTCTTATAAAGAAATCCGGTTTCTAATTGGATGGTAGCTAGCAAATTAATTTGTATGCACGTAGTGGTTCAGGCAAGTATGCTTGAGCCTTTTTGATTTAAGCCTATATTAGAGTTTACTCTTTTACTTGTAACTACCATATTTATAGGAGATGCAGGCGCCGTCACTAAACCACGACGCTTGGGCTTAACTTCATCATTACCAACTAACAAGAGCGAATACTCAGATAGTATCTTCACAAGTGCCACCTTCATTTCCAATAAAGCAAACGCGGCGCCTATACATCGTCTAACTCCACCACCAAAGGGCAGGAACTCGTAGGGAGAAAACTGTCTCTCCAAAAAACGTTCTGGCTTAAATTTCTTGGGTTCTGGATATAAATCTTCACGTTGGTGTGTCAAGTAAATACTACCGTATAATAATGTGCCAGGTTCTAAATCCCAACCGCACAGCTTTACTGGTTTTTCGACTCTACGCGGAAAAGTAAGCATTGCGACTGGATAAATACGCAACGTCTCGCAACAAACAGCATTGAGGTAAGGCAATTTAGTTAGCGTGCTTACATCAGTATTGGCGCCGTTTAACTGAGCTATTTCAAGAAGCAGTTTTTCTCTCACTTCAGGTAATTTATGAATCCAATATAAAGCCCAAGCTAAAGCAGTAGCAGTTGTTTCCTGTCCTGCAATCAATAATGCCATCAACTCATCACGTAATTCCTTGTCGGTCATTGGTTTGCCAGCTTCGTCCTGTGCTGATATCAATAAACTTAAAATATCTGTTTTTGATGAATCAACTTGTTCTCGACGTTGTTTTATTTGCTCATAAAGCTGTCTATCGGTTTCCTGCCGACATCGCAAATACTTACCCCAAGGACTCCAGGCACCCCAGTCTTTTCGTAACCCAGGAAAATAAAGCATTGCAACACCAGCAGGAGAAGTTAGCTGATTTGTAATAGCATTCACAAATACTTCTAAACCCTGTACTTGCGAACCTTCATCAAACCCAAATACAGCTTTCACGATTGTTCGCAAGGTAATAGCTTGGGTTATATCTCTGACAGAGAAAGGTTTACCCACTTCCAAACCTTCCATTACTTCTTGCGTTAGGTCATTAATTACTTTCGTGTAACTAAGCATCCTTTCTCCGTGGAAAGGTGGTGTAAGTAGCTGACGTTGACGTTGATGCTGCAATCCACCCAAGGACATGAGAGAATATTCTCCCAACAATGTTGCAAATATCACATTTGTCTCACCAGGCGCCGAAAAATATTTATTTGAATCACTTGTTAGAATTTCTTGCAACGCTTGAGGATTGCTAATAAATACGATGGGAGTTCGTTTTGGACTGACGCGCAAAGTGAATATATCACCGTAGCTTTTAGCACAGCTCTCCATCATCGACAATGGAGCAACAATCCACTGTATTGCTTGTACGAAAGCAGGTAATTTTGAATTATTTGGCAGCTCTATATTAGTTTTGGTCATGTTCAATATTGAATGAATCGTTTTCACCTGTAGGTTAATGCGGCGCCGATGAACTAAGTTATTTGAAAAAAACACTCATTATATTCTTACCTTGAAAGACAAGCTGATACACTTAACTTTAGTTAAGTTGTTAGCCCGAAAATTATTAACGTTTGTCAAGCCTGGTTTGCTTTATAAATTTATTGTAATAGTCATCTATCTAAAGATAGATAAATTTTCATATTCAACTATAGAATTAATAGTTGTGAAGTTAATGAAGTTGAGTACTATATTATCTAAACTTTCGCTCTCTACTATTTTAATAGTTCCCTTTGTGCTGCAAATATTTATGGCAGTGGGTTTAACTGGTTATTTTTCGTTTAGAAACGGGCAAAAAGCAGTTAATGATATTGCCGAGCGACTACTTAGCGAAATTAGCCTACGTGTTGAACAAAATTTACAGACCTATCTTGATACTCCTCATCAAATTAATCAAAGTAATTTAACTAATATTCAACTTGGTAAGTTAGATGTGCAAAACTTTGCTGATTTAGAACGTTACTTTTTTCATGAGTTAAAACAATATAATAATATTAGCTTAATTGGTTTTGCGAATACAAACAAAGAATTTATTTCAGCCGAAAGGCATTACAGTGATAATTCTCTAACAATTAGAGTGTCAGGTAAATCTACTAACTATGAATTGCGTACATACAAAACTGATAGCCAAGGTCGGCGCCTAAATATTATTGCGGCGGACACTGGTAAAAACTATAATCCTCATATAAGACCTTGGTATATAAACCCTGTTAAAGCACGTAACCAAAGTTGGGGCGAAATTTATCCTCACATTGGTGGCAATATTTTATACCTTGGTGCTGGGCAACCCGTTTACAATAATGGTAAGTTACAAGGAGTATTACTCTCTAATATTAACCTGATTAAAATAGGGAATTTTTTACGCAGCTTAAAAGTGGGTAAAACTGGGCAAAGTTTTATTATTGAGCGTTCAGGAAAGTTAGTAGCAACTTCGAGTATTGAGAAACCTTTTAGTTTTCAAAATATTTCAGCAGTAAAAAAGCCAGAAGAGAAAGTTAAACAGATTTTTGCGAAACAGAGTAATAATGATAAAACACGAGCAACTGCTGATTATTTAGAAAAAAAATTTGGAAACTTAAATTTAATTAAAAATGAGCAACAGTTAAATTTTAAAATTCATGGAAATAAACAATTTGTTCAAGTATTGCCTTTTAAAGATAATAAAGGACTTGACTGGCTAATTGTGGTAGTGGTTCCAGAAGATGATTTTATGGAGACTATTAATTATAATACTTATACTACTATTGTACTATGTGTTATTGCTTTATTAGTTGCTATAGTCTTCGGTCTTTTAATTGTACGGTGGATAACTCAACCTGTTCTAGCTTTAAAAAAATCAGCTATTTCACTCCAGAATGGTGAATGGGAAAAAACTGTAGAAATTCAACGTAGCGATGAGTTAGGAGAACTTGCCAACTCATTTAAAAGTATGGCAAATCAGCTTCAAGCAAATTTTTTAGAGATGCAAACTCTAAATAAAGCTTTATTAGAAAGCGAAAATCATCTCAAGCAATTTTTAGAAGCTGTACCCGTAGGTATATCCATACATGATAAAACTGGACAGATATACTATGCAAATCAAACAGCAAAACAGTTTCTTGGTATTGAAGTAATACCAACCGCAAGTCATGAGCAATTAGCAGAAGTTTATCAAGTTTATCGAGCTACAACAAATCAACTATACCCGACTCTTGAACTTCCTGTTATGCGTTCTTTAGCTGGTGAAAGCGTTGAGGTTGATGATGTTGAGCTTCACCAACCAAATAAAATTATTAGTCTTAAAGTATTTAGTACCCCAGTATTTAATCATGCTGGTGAAATAGTTTACGCAATAGCTGCTTTTGTTGATGTCACTGAACAAAAACAAGCAGAACACCTATTAGCTAATTATAATCAAACTTTACAGCAACAAGTTACAGAGCAAACTTTAGAACTTAGAGAACAGAAAGAGATTCTCCAAAAAATCTTTGAGATTATTCCTGTAATGATATGTTTATCAGATAAAAATGGCCAAATTCGCTTGCTTAACTCAGAACATGAACGTGTAATGGGTTGGAAACGAGAAGAATTAGAAAATATCGAATATTTAATGACAGAATGCTTTCCAACTCCAGAAGAACGTGCGTTTGCTACTCAATTATCATTGGATGGTAAATGGCATGATTTTAAAATCAGAGTTCGAGATGGTCGTTACGTCGATACTTCCTGGTTAAAGATTGACCTTACAAATGGTGCAGTTCTTGGTATTGGACAAGATATCACTGAACGTAAATTAGCTGAAGAAGCATCTATTTTAGAAGAACGCAACCGTATGGCAAGAGAAATTCATGATACTTTAGCACAAGCTTTTACGGGTATTGCTATACATTTAGGAGGCGCCTTACGAGTAATAGAAAATGCCGAAGCTGTAAAAGAGCATATTACCACAGCGCGTGAACTATCTCGCACTGGTTTAGCAGAAGCTCGTGCAAGTGTTCAAGCACTGCGCTCTCCTTTTTTAACAAATAATGATTTGTATAGCGCACTTAACCAAGTTGCTACGCAGATGTCTTTAGCAAGCAATGCCGAAATTATTTATCAGGTAAAGGGTACACCGTATACGTTGCCATCTGAAATCGAAAACAACTTGTTACGAATCGGACAAGAAGCTTTAAGTAATGCGACCAAACATACTAATGCTAGTCTAATTCTGATGGAGCTTATATATAGTAAACGAGAATGTGTTTTGCGTGTTAAAGACAATGGACAGGGATTTATAACAGATAATGTCACCTCTAATAGTAGCTTCGGTATTTTAGGAATGCGAGAACGTTGCAATAATATTGGCGCCGAATTTACTATTAATACTCAATTAGGACAAGGAACTGAAATTCTAGTATCGCTTAACTGCATAACAACGATGGAATGATACCTATTGGTATTTAGTAGCTTGTTGTAATTAGTTAAGACGAGTAGCATACCGTTATGAGTGAATCAAACTTCATCCGTATTATAGTAGCCGATGACCATCCGGTAGTAAGGCAGGGTTTGGCGACAATCATTGAGCGTGAGCTAGATATGTCTGTTGTTGGGCAAGCTAGTAACGGGTGGGAGGCAAAAGAACTTTTTTGCAAAAAGCGACCAGATGTTGTGCTTATGGACCTACGAATGCCTAAACTTTCTGGCGCCGCAGCAATTCAGAATATTTGTACTGATTACAGCGTAAACGTTATTATTTTAACTACTTACGATGGCGACGAAGATATTTATAATGGTATACAAGCAGGCGCCAAAGGGTATTTACTCAAAGACACAGAACCAGAGGAAATCCTCTACGCTATAAGAACAGTTGCTAGTGGTCAAAAGTATATCTCTAAAGCTGTCGCTACCAAGCTACAGGAACGGATGCAAAAGCCTGAATTAAGTCAACGTGAGCTAGAGGTACTTCAACTTATTACCAATGGCAATACGAATCAGCAAATCGCAGCTACTTTATTTATTACCGAAGGTACCGTCAAATATCATGTCAATAATATTCTAGGTAAATTAGGAGTCAGTGACAGAACACAAGCAGTAGTAGCTGCTGTCAAACGTGGAATAGTTAAGTTTTAACGAACTCGACTATAATTTTTGACGTGAGCAGGAATTCCTATACCCGATTGTAACCGAGAGTCAGCAATGGCATTACCTGCCACTAAATGTAATGGTAAAACACCTGCCCATACTGGTAAATTATAATCAGCTTCATCATCGTTCGGCGCCCCTGTTCTTACTTTCGCTGATGCTTCGGTTATTGGTAATGATAATACTAAAGTACCTTGTAACTCTTGGCGAGTTGGTTGTCGCACTTCGTCCCATCTTCCGGGTACAACATGCTCTGTGAATGCTTGTAATGCTTCAAGTTTCTCAGATTCGGCGCCTACTATTTCAGCTTTGCCAAATATTACAACTGAGCGATAATTCATTGAATGGTGGAATGCAGAACGCGCTAGTACTAAACCATCAAGTAGTGTAACTGTAACACAAACTTCAATGGCGCCGACTAAAGAACGTAACATTCGACTAGCGGGTGAACCATGAATATAAAGCTTATCATTTATCCTACCGTATGCTGTAGGAATTACAAACGGTTGATTATTAACAACAAATCCTACATAACATATCAAACCTTCATCTAATATATTATATATTGTTTGAAGCTCGTAATCAGCGCGCTGCGGTAATCTTTTAACTTGACTGCGTTGAGTAGGAATTAATTTTTCACTCATAACCATCTCCTACGAATCATTTATTAAATCTATATGCATTGCATTGCTTTCAACAAAACCAAGACTTGTATAAACAGGTTTACCCGCAGGTGACGCATTTAATACAACCCTTGTACACCCAATATTCTTCAAATAATCAGTTGCTGTATTGGTTAATTGCTTGGCTATACCCTGTCTGCGATATACTGGTTCAACATAAACACCCCAGATGTAACCTAACTTACGATGATTAGGTTTAATTGCATTTGGATATAAACCTGCGTATAATTGGCAGCTTGTAGAACCAACGACAACACCATCAACTTCTGCAATAAAGGCTTGATATTGCAAATTATCCCGCGCGTTTTGAATAAACTGAAGAATTATCTCTTGCCAGTTTGCTTCAATTGCATCTTCAGGAACACCAACATCAATCCACATTTTGTAGAAGTGTTCGGCAATTAGTGGTTCTTCCTCTAAATGTATTTTTCTGATTAGAATATTCGATTTAGTTTGCATGGAAAGCAGAAGTAATTCCAACTAATGCCAGCATAGCTTCAAGATTGGTATGCTTAAAGAGCCAATTCTGCAATTTTACACCAGTCCACTTGATGGATATAGCAATAACTCTAAATACAAATTCTCTTCCCCTACACCAACAACTATATGAACAGCTACGCGCGTACATTCTTACTGGAAAATTACCTCCAGGAACACGCATCCCAAGTACGCGCGCTATGGCAAAATCTCTAAATATCTCTCGTAGCACTGTTACACAAAGTTACGAACAGCTTTTGAGTGAAGGGTATCTTGAAACTATTATTGGTTCAGGGACTTATGTCTGTACTCAATTGCCTGATGATTTATTACATTCTAAGCCTGTGGAATTAGTATTTGGAACGGGCAAGGATGCCCATTCCACAAGAGTTAGGTTATCTCAGTATGGAAAGATACTAGCTGATACAGAAAATGTACCAAGGGTTCATGAAGGTAAAGAAGAAATTAGCTTTAGATATGGGCGCCCTGCTTTCAATGAATTTCCTATCAAGCTGTGGCGTTCTTTACTTTCGCAACACTGTGGCGCCAGTTTAAATTGGTTGGATTATTCAATAGAACCATTAGGATACAAACCTTTACGAGGCGCTATTGCTAATTATATTTCCCGTGCGCGTGCTGTTAATTGTATACCCGAACAAATATTAATTACCAACGGTACACAGCAAGCACTCGATTTAATTATGCGGTTGTTGATGGAACCAGATAATACTATTGCTCTGGAAGACCCTGGTTATTTGAGTGCGCGCTTAATTTTTCAAACGCATGGTGCAAAATTACTACCTATTCCTGTTGATGATAATGGTTTGATAGTAAGTAAATTAGAAAGTTATTCAACTCAAGATATTCGACTTGTTTATGTTACACCTTCGCATCAGTTCCCAACAGGCGCCGTTCTTTCATTACCCAGACGCTTAGAATTATTAGCATGGGCAACACAAACAGGCGCCTTAATTATTGAAGATGATTATGATAGTGAATATCGTTACGGTGATAGACCCATTCCCGCTTTACAAGGTTTAGATAAAAGTGAGTCAGCACTATATATAGGTACATTCTCAAAAGTTCTGTTTCCATCACTGCGAATTGGTTATTTAGTACTACCACAAAATTTAGTACCAATTTTCACACGCGCAAAATGGTTAAGTGATAGGCATTTACCTATATTAGAACAACAAGTACTTGCAGAATTTATTGAACAAGGACATTTGGAACGTCATATCCGAAAAATGCGGTCAATATATGACCAACGTCGTCAAGTTCTAGTGCAAGCACTATATTCACACTTTGGAGAAAAAGTCACTGTGTTTGGTGATAAAGCAGGGTTACATATAATGGTACACCTACAAACACATTTATCAGAAAATGAAATTATTGAGCGTGCGGCAAAAGTCGGAGTCGGAATGATGTCAGCTTCTACACAATATCTTATACCAACTTGTAAAAATGAATTTATCTTTGGCTACAGTGAACTTAATGAACAGCAACTTGTTGAAGGTATTAGTAGATTAAAAACAGCGCTAGATACAAATGTATTTAAATCTATCTAATATTATTCTTCTTGTGGAGCGGGCATCCCTGCCTGCCCTGAAAATAAACTGCTTGAGGCGCCAAATATAATGTTTTTCTGACTTTTTCGTTGTATAGCGAAAAACCTGGTTTCTTTTCGTGAATGTCGAAAATTGTTATGTTCAGTGTCAAAGAAACCAGGTTTATGATTTTAGCTTTTAATTATTTTTTCTATTTCTGATAGTTCTATTCCACCTGAGTAGTTGTCGGTGTTGAGTACAAAGAATGGTGTTCCTGAGACTCCTAGCTGTGTTGCTAATAAAACGTCTTTTCTAATGGTGTTATTAGCAATGGCTCTATCTTGGGCAAATTTATCTAAATCTAAATTTAGATTTTTTGCAGTCTCTATATAGAATTCTTCACCTAGTTTATTTTGATTTGTGAACAGCGCATCTTCATATTCCCAGAATTTACCTTGTTGTTGTGCTGCCCATGCTGCTTGCGCTGCTGCTACTGCTTGGGGATGTGTATTGGGTAGAGGAAAATGTTTGTAAACTAGTGTGAATTTATCTGAATATTTCGCTAACAGTTTTTTCAATGTTTTATGCGCTTCTGCACAGTAAGGACATTGAAAGTCTGAAAACTCAACTAATATTGCTTTAGATGCAGCGTCTCCAGTAGCGGGAGACTCACCTATCACCTGTTGAGGATTCATTCTTAAGTCTTGTAAAAATGCTTGTCGCGTTTGTTGAAGCTTTGTTTGTTGTTCTTGTTGATATTTTTGTACTGAGTCAATTAGTGCTTCTGGGTGTTCTTTTATGATTTTTAGAACTTGTTCTTCTAAGCGACTTGCTGCTTGAACAGGCGGTGCCCATAATAGTACAGTGAAGCAAATTAATAAAACTGCGATACGAAGAACCCTGGTTTGGATGAAATTGTTCATAGTTACAACTTTCCTATTACAACTTTTCTAATATAAGCGGCTTAATTTCTTTTGGCTAAACCTTTCATCACGACATCAGGTAGATGTTCGGCAAAATCATCATCTATAGGTAAATGTCCAACCATCAACCGATAGTAAAGCGAACCGTATAGAACATCTAAAGCTAGTTCGGGGTTAAGTGACTCATCGAACTCGCCCAATTTTATACCTTTTTCAATCAAAACTTTTGCAGCTTCGCGTCTAGGAAGTATAAACCTGTCTCGAAAACTCTTTAGTGCTTCACTCGAACCTTGCCCCTCTGCAATAATTTCGGCGACAATGCGACCATTATCACCTGTAAAAGCTTTAATAAGAAGTGTAATCTGTTCTTTTAACGCTGCAATTGCTGACTCTACCTCTGTTGCTGGTATTTCTGGTTCGACTTGTGCCATAAAAGCATCGACTATTACCGCTGCTTTACTCGACCACCAACGATATATCGTTGTTTTCCCAACTCCTGCTTCCCTTGCTATTGCTTCTATCGATAAATCTTTTACCGTTCCAGCTTGTAGCAACTTCCATGTTGTATTCAATATGGCTTCTTTTGACTGCTCAGAGCGTGGTCTTCCGGAACGCTTGCTTGGTTTTATCTCATCCGTCATACGATTTTATATATTTAGTATTGTCTAGCACTATTTATATAATACGCTACGTATAGCTTTATTATGCAATATCAAGAAATTCTTTTAACAGGTGGTAAAACCAATCTTGGCAGCATCGTTCGTGTCGGAGGTACTGTAAGGCGCCCACTTAATACTAACAGTACTTTTGTTCAGAAGTTATTGCAGTATTTAGAAAATATTAACTTTGATGCATCACCACGTTTTCTAGGTATCGATGAAAAAGGAAGAGAAATAATTAGTTACATAGAGGGAGACGTGCCATCAAACCAGGAATACTACTCAGACGAACAGTTGATTGTAGCAGCAAAATTAATACGACGCTTTCATGATGCTACACAAGGATGCGAGTTAGCGAATAATGAAGAAGTTATTTGTCACAATGATTTATCGCCATGTAACTTTGTATTTATAGATGATATGCCAACATCAATTATAGACTTTGAGATGGCGGCGCCGGGAACACGAGTATTTGACTTAGCCTACGCTGTATGGTTATGGTTAGATATTGGTAACAAAGAAATTAGCGCAGACGACCAAAAGCGCAGATTAGTAGTATTTACACAGGCTTATGGTACATCTGAGATGGACTTGCTAATTGAAGTAATGACCAAGCGGCAGAGTATTTTAATAGAAGAAGGACATCGGCGCCAAAAACCCTGCATGGTAAAGTGGGCAGTGGCAGCATTAGATTGGACAACAACACATTTAAAGCGTCTTGTTTAACTATGTTTTAGCTAAAATATATACCAACGGCAAAAATAAAAAGTCGAAAATCGCTCAATAAAAATACTGCATTTAAAGCATTATGATTAAAAATGATACTCAGTAAGCTAAAATTTGGATGCTAAATATAAACGACAACCTTATTATTAACTTAACCGACCAAAATAACTCAACACAAATCTTACCAAACCTACCAACTATATCAAGTCAAGCAAACTGGCAATCATTGTTTTTATCTCAGTACAGCCATCCCCCATATAAAACACCAGAGCATGTACTATCGCATCATGTTATTGCCATAGCTCAAAATCAATTTCACCTCGAAGTCAGAAAAGACGGAAAATTTCAACAACAGCTTGTAAATGAAGGTATTATACAAATAACTCCTGCTAAAATTACTCAATCACTAGCATGGACTAGCCAAGGCAAATTTTTACTACTCAGTCTTGACCCTAAATTTATCGAGCAAGCTACTTGTGAAATTACAAACAGGCGCCTTGAATTTATCCCGCAATTTTCCATTACCGACCCAATTATTTTACATATTGCTCTAGCTCTACAAGCAGATATCATTACAGGAAGCAATACAGGCAAGCTTTTCGGAGAATCTGCCGCTACAATGCTTGCAACTCATCTAGTAAAAGCGTATGCAATTGAGAAACCCATAATTAAAGCATATCAAGACGGGTTAGCCAAAAATAAGCTGCACATAGTACTTGATTATATAGATACTCATTTAGAACAAGACATCAAATTAAGCGATTTAGCCAAACTCATAGAAGTAAACCAGTACTATTTTTGTACTTTATTTAAACAATCAACTGGCTTGGCGCCGCATAAATATTTAATTCAACAACGAATCAAACGCGCGAAAACACTGCTGCAAAACACAAAATTATCGATAGCTGAAATAGCTCTACAGTGTGGGTTTACAGATCAAAGCCATTTACACAAACATTTCAAGCGATTAGAAGGAATCACTCCTTCTTCAATACGCCAGTACAGCAAGAATCTACAAAACCCATCTTAAAAATATACAAGATTTTCATATCAAGATTTACCTACATTAAAGCTAGTAACAGTACAAATACAAATCAATTATGACTCAATATCAAATTGGCTTATTAATATATCCAGACGTTACCCAACTAGATGTTACAGCGCCATTACAAGTTTTCAGCATGTTACACAACACTAATATACACTTGCTATGGAAAACATTAGAACCAATAAAAGATATGGGAGGTTTTATAATTACTCCAACAACAACCTTTGATACATGTCCTCAACTAGATGTTATCTGTGTTCCAGGTGGTGGAATGGGACAAGTGGATATGATGCATGATACACAAGTACTGTATTTTTTAAAAGAGCGCGCGCAAACAGCAAAATATATAACATCCGTTTGCACAGGTTCACTCATTTTAGCCGCAGCAGGTTTGTTACAAGGTTACAAAGCAGCTTGTCATTGGGCATTTCGCGAAAACTTAGGATTGATGGGAGTTGAGGTCAGTACAGAACGAGTAGTTATAGATAAAAATCGTATTACAGGTGGGGGAGTGACGGCAGGTCTTGATTTTGCGTTAGTTGTAGCAGCAAAACTATGCGGTGAAAATACAGCTAAATTTATTCAGCTACTTCTCGAATACAATCCAGCACCACCGTTTAATGCTGGTTCACCAGAAGGTGCCGGTGAAGAGTTGGTAGTAATGGTCAAAAAATCCGGTTCAGAATTAATAGCCGCATCTCTAGAAGCTTCTAAAGAAGCAGCACAATATAATTAGCAACGGATGCAACGGATATAACAGATAATTTATTCTTTAAGCAAATCTATCTGTTACATCCGTTCATCATCCGTTGTCAAGATGTTATACTACAATGTAGTGTAGATAAGCCATTAGAAAAATGAAGTACTAAAAATTACTTTTATCTATTAGTTCATAAATATTAACTCGTGCCAATTATTACAGTGCTATGAATTGGCAATATATAGCTGTGCGAGAATAATACTTATGCATAAAAGTAGATAAGTAGAGATGTATAGTGCGCTTGAAAGCGCGTCTCTACAAGATAAAGAAATTTATGCAATTGAAATAAAAATATAATTTCGCACTTAGGAGGATAATTTATGTTGCATGTGAAAGGGCTGCAAGTTCATTTTGAGATGCAATCCGTTTTGCATAATATATCATTTGGATTGAGTACTGGTGAAGTTCTAGCTATTACAGGCGCCAATGGTGCAGGCAAGTCTACGTTACTCAAGTGTATTACAGGTATAATGGCGCCGACAGCAGGAGAAATACAGCGTCAAAAAGGTCTGAATTGTGTTTACTTACCACAAAATACACCTGACTCAAATCAATCAGTGATAGAATTTTTACTTTCCGATTTTCCAGATATTTATCAAAATTACCAAAAGATATATTGTGGTGATTCGGAAACGATAGAATATGCTAATGCTATCACCGAGTATATGGAAGTCGGTGGATATGAGATGGAAGCGAAACTTCAGAGACTTATAGAATCATTTGCTTTCTCTGAAAATGATTTATTCAAGTCATTACATTACTTTTCTGAAGGGCAAAAGCGAATTTTTGCACTACTACGACTTTTTCTAACTGAAGCACAACTGTTTATTTTAGATGAACCTACAAATCATCTTGACATTTCAATGCGGCTTTATCTAGAAGAAGTTATTAGTACAGAAAAACACAAAGGACGTGCTTTTATTGTTGTTAGTCATGACAGAGTTTTTGTAGATAAAATTGCTGACCGCACTCTTTATATTCAACGTGGTGAGAGTATTTTGGTTCAAGGAGGTTATTCTCAAATTCAAGCGCATCTAGAGCAAGAGTTTCAAAGTCGGTGCCAGCTATCAATCCAAATTAAAGATAAAATCAATAAACTTGAACGTGAAGCTCGACGTAAGAAGGTTTGGTCTGGTCGTAAGGAGAAAGAAAAAATAGGCGCCGGAGATAAAGGGTTTGTTGGTGCGCGCGCTGCTGCTTTAGCAAAACGTGCTAAAGAGGTAGAGCGTAAACAACAGCTTTTGATGGATAAGCTTAAATCTGAAAAGCCATTCGTTGAAAAAAGATTAAATTTATCGTTCGCCGATTACACTGTAGTAAATAGAGAAATCTTTTCAACTACAAACTTATCTAAAACATTTGGTGGTCGTAAAATCTTTGGAGATGTCACTTTAGAAGTAAGTACACATGACAGATTAGCTATTATTGGTTCTAATGGTAGCGGTAAAACTACATTGATGAAATGCTTGTTAGGGCGCCTACAACCTGATGGCGGTAGTATATCTCGTAATGACTACGTGAAATGGCTCTATCTTCCCCAAAATATTCCAGATTATTTTCAGGCAGAGATTCTACTTGATAATTTAATGATATATGGTGTTGAAGAAACAATTGTACGCCAGTTTTTAGGCGCCGCTTCTTTACGACGTGATAGAGTATTACAACCTGTTTCTACTCTAAGTTATGGAGAATTAATGCGTGCGGCAATTGTCAGTGCTATTCTTGCTAAAGCTGAGTTTCTTTTCTTAGATGAACCTACTAACCATTTAGATGTCGAGTCACTGGAAGTTTTAGATCAATTAGTCAAAGATTTTCCTGGCGGTATGTTGTTTATTAGCCATGACCGCCAGTTTATTGCTAAAAACGCACATACTATTTTTTCATTTGAGTCTTCAATGTTAGTACCCGTTGAATTTTAAACTTATCTTACAAGGGTGAACACCAACAAGGCAATTCAAATGATACTGATTTCATGAGGCAATTCTTTGAAGCTCAAGGTAAACAATTTTTTCTTCAAGATTGTTAGTATTCAAAGCAATTTGCCTCTTACTCTCAAGAACGTCTCTTGCCCTTACCAGCACAAGCCAAATATTTAACTCATTGCTTAATTCTTCAAAAACTGCTTCATAAGACTTTAGTTCACTTAAGAGCGAATCTGGAAAAAATATAATTGCAAGTAATTCCCATTCTTGATATTCTGGCTCTGTAATTACATGTACAAAACATTCTTCTAATAACTCTCCAAGTCTACCAGTACAATGGTTTTTTACTTTGGTGGACTCTTTTAAATAACGCAGAGTCATATTACCTCGTGCAATAATTGTAACTTTTAGTAGTAGTTGTTATAACATAATTATCACGCACTAAACTAGTAAAATGTAAATTAATATAAATCTTATAAAGAATAATTATCTAACTGCGAATTGAGCAGCCTGTTTTCATAGCGACGGTTACGACGGCGCCGTTTTGCGCCATTCGCACGTTTGTGCGCGCGCTTGTCTACAACAATAAAATCTAAGTCTTGAGCATCATCCCAAGTTTGAACATCATTATCAGAAGTACGCTTTGCCATATTTCTAAGATGAGTTTACTGTTCTAGGTTTTCTCCCATTATCTAAAGTTATATTAAGTAATGTCAATAGGTGTAGGGAAAGTCAAAAGTAAAGTGCAGTCACGCGCTTGTAACTGCACATCAGAACATTATGGTTGAGCGGATAGAGCTTAAACGCTTGCTAAGGATGCAAATGGATTTTCCATAGTATAAGCATCTTTATTGCGAATTACTTTATCAAAAGTTGCTTTCTCGGAAGAGTCAAATTCGTCTGTTAAACCATAAAAGACATTGCCCATTTTTGTAACTGTTGTACTAACTAAGTCGTCAACAACACTCTTGATTTCTGCCCCAAGCGCTAAGTTGTTAACTTTTTCAAGTAAGCTGGAAACGGTGAGTTGATTAGCGGGTGTGTTGTCAAGAACAACAGACCAGTTACCATTACCAATGACAATACTGTTACTTGTAAATACCCAGTTGCCATCACCAATGACTAAGTTGTTATTTCCGAAGTTGTAGTTACCATTACCTAGTGTTGAGTTATTGCTTCCAATATTCCAGTTACCATTACCAAAAGTGTTACTTCCACTACTGTAATCTAAATTAAAGTTACCATTACCAACTGTTTTATTGTCACTTGAAAAATTCCAGTTACCATTACCAATGGTAGCGTTACCAGTGGCGTTATCCCAGTTCCAGTTGTTGTTACCGATGCTGGCATTGTTTGTTCCATAGTCTCTATTAGCATTACCAATAACAGCGTTGCCAGAACCAAAGTCTCTGTTGCCGTAACCTATAGGTAATTCGCCTTCGGGAGTTTGGAAAACATTTGGAGTACCAGTCAATGGTAACACTCCATCAAGTGCCCATCCCAAGAATTTGAAGAGTCTGCCATCAAGTTTTTCTATTGATGTTTCGTCACCGGTAGTAGCAAATGGGTTTGTGCCAGCAAAAGGATTATCTGAACCTGCAAACGGGTTATTCTCACCAACAAAATTGGTGAAAGATTCAATGGTGAGACCAAAGCCAGCCATATCTGAGCGGAAAAGCCTTAAAAGATCGGAAGGAGATTTTAGAGGTGATTCGTTACCAGAATTACCACCAAACAGGCTATTGGAACCCATACTTCTAAAACTTTCTCTCAAGTCTAGTACATAGTTTAAGGTTCCTGAGAGGGTCTCATTTACAGAGGCACCTACAAATGGATTATCGCTACCACCGCCAGTTATAGGATTACCGCTACCGCCACCAGTTATAGGATTACCACTACCGCCACTAGCACCGCCACCAAATGGATTGCCACCGCCACTAGCACTGCCACCACTAGTTACTGAGTTCCCACTATCAAGATTTGTAGGTGGATTGCCAGCGTCAGCAGCGGCAATTAGGCTATTGTCACCACTATCAACAGTTGGACTATTACCGGTCAGATACAGATCACTGGCACCTGTAGACGGATTACCACTACCATCAACAGATACATTACCACCGTTAACTGGTGAACTGCTGCCATCAGTAACTGTGCCGCCTTCACTACCTAATGGACTACCGCCAAACGGCATGTAGTTAACACCATCCGGGAAGTTTTCTTGTAAGAAATTTGAGGCATCTTCTGAGGGCATCGGATAGTTTTCACCAAATTGCGACACCAAAAAGTCTCTAGCTGGCAGCTCAGGCATATTGCCTTCACCAAAAGGATTGTTACCATTCGCAAATGGGTTTTCATTTGCAACTGAGTAAGTCTTTTTATCACCCCCCTCTTTTACAAATTTATCATTCAGCCTATCAAAAATTACGGTTACAAACTTATCAAGAGCATCTCTTGCCTGTGTTGCAAACCTCTGTGGATTGTCTCCTGGAATTACTGATGCGTTGTCACCAACTATTATGTTGCCACTAAGGGAGAGACTTCCAAAGTTACTACTACTTTTACCAAGTGAAACCCCACCAAGTAAAGAATCACTGCTACTTGTCGATAGTGAGTTACTAGTTTTTAGATGATTGGCGCCAGTAGGCGTACCAAGTGTGTCGTTATTCAGATTAAGAGATGTGGTTGAAAATCCGGTTTCCATTAAAAATAACCCTTTTTATTTAAGAAAACAAAAGTTTGTAGTAGAAATTAACGTCCAATAGCGAAAAGCCTGCTACGCGAATATTTCTATTCGATAGTTAGTCTATTTTTTCATCCTGGCTCGTTGTCAAAGTTTTAGCAGAAACGCTCTTTATAAAAGAGCGTTTTTAGCTATAGTTTATTCTGCTGGAATTGCTGGAATTTTATCTAGATTATCTAGAAAAGAAAAGTCTTCTCCTGGGTTAACAGAAGTCAAGAAACTTTTAACAGCTTCAACTGTTGGCTTGTCATTATCAGGATTGTCATCAGTAAATGGGTTGCCATTGCTGAATGTTTGAATAATGTTATTCAAGCCTTGTGAATTACTCCCAATCGCGCTAGCAATATTATCCGGTACTTGGTCAGGCAACTCAAAGTCAGAGCTACCGCCACCGAAGCCGCCGCCTCCAAATGGGTTGCCACCGCCACCGCTACCGGAGCTACCGCCACCGAAGCCACTGCCTCCAAATGGGTTGCCACCGCCACCGCTACCGGAGTCACCGCCACCGAAGCCACCGCCTCCAAATGGGTTGCCACCGCCACCGCCACCGGAGCCGCTACCTGTACTATCGGTTGTAAAGCCAACTTGACTGGTAACAGCATTGCTTACCATACTAGCTATTCCTAAATAACTGCCACCATTTTGTAGGTAGGTTTTGATACTGTTAGTTAACTCAGTAGCAAATACGCTATTATCCACAGTTCCGCTGCCTGTGCCTGTGTCACTGTTAGAAGTTGGTATCGTTGAATCACCTATACCACTTGGAATATCGGATGATTGCTGTGTTGGTATGCCACCACCTGTCAAAGGATTGCCGCCACTTGAAGAGTTGCCGCTACCACCAGATGTGTTATTACCTGCTGGATTTCCTACATTTTGTAATACTCTCCAAGGGTTTCCACTGCCAGCAAATGCTTGAAGGAATGGGTTATCAGGTGCATTTGGGTTGCCTAAATTCTGAAAAGGACTACCCATTGAGGCGCCGCCACCGCCTCCAGATGAACCACCGCCTCCAAAGCCGCCCATACCGCCGCCAGCTGCGCCACCACCTCCGGATGCGCCACCTCCGGATGCGCCGCCTCCAAATGAACCACCAGGTCCGAATGGGTTGTTACTACCCAAGCGGTCAAATACACCAGCAGCACCACTAGCTGCGTTACCACCAAACTGATTACTGCCACCTGTCGAGCCGCCGCCAACTGGGCTTACGCCACCTGTCGAGCCGCCACCTGATGAGCTACCACCACTTATTGGGGTGCTGCTGCTACCTGTCGAACCACCGTTGCTAAGAGGATTTTGTTGACCAGGAATACCTACATTCCCAAATATATCTTCTGCCCCATTTATACCTGGTATATCAAGCAAGGGACCGAAAGGGCTTTGACTCAAGTCTGGGGTACTTGTGCTACCGCCACCGAAGCCGCCCATGCCGCCACCGGATGAACCGCCGCCACCGAAGCCGCCCATGCCGCCTCCAGATGAACCGCCGCCACTGGAGCTACGACCACCGAAGCCGCCCATTGAACCGACGCCACCAAAGCCGCCACTTCCCAATGAATTACCACCGCCACCTAAATCAGTTGTCAAACTGACACCAGGTATTTGATTATTGTTGTTACTAACACCATCGGTTATTGCCACAACATTCATCCTCTTATTTCAAGTTAGAAAAATTTGAAAACACACTAATATCAGACGCACAAATTAAGTCTGTTCTGTAACTTACTAGCTTTGTTTTTTATTTATTCAAGCTAGTTAGTTCTAAATTAGTTAGTAGCGTAATTAAGCCTATAAGTAGTTCTTTAAGCTGGCTAAATAACTGTTGAGTTACTAATATTGAACAGTAACATACGCTACCATCACACCAAAACTTTAATATATATAAATAGCGATTACAATGAATAATATTTTGATCTACTTATCAATTTTTTCGAGATTCTGTTTGAACTGTACCTTACAAATTTTTTGAAAGCATAAATAATCAATTC
>NZ_MRCD01000131.1 GCF_001904745.1 Calothrix sp. HK-06 | reverse complement strand
ATTTTATATAAGTAAAAATAATAAGTTCTAAAAAGTTACTATTGAACGATAATTTTTTGGCGCCAAGTATGCATATAAATAGTAATAAAAGTATTGGCACGCTTTGTATGTTTACCGCTCGAGCAGATAGTAAGTATACGTTAGATTAATAAATTGGCATCCAAACAGCCCGAATAATGGGACAATTGAATATCACATTTTTATGTTGTGAATTTCCCGTTTTTCCTTTCCCCTTTTCCCTTCCAATAATGACAGACACGAAAAACACCGACATAAGTGCATCTTCGCTATCGGAATTTATGAATGATTTATATTCCAAATACAAATCATTGCGAACTGGTGCGGTAGCAGATTATATTCCAGAACTGGCAAAAGTAAACCCTGACTTATTTAGTATTTGCATCGTTACAGTCAACGGTGACGTAGTACAAGTCGGTGACTTCGAGCATTTATTTACAATACAATCAATATCGAAAGTGTTTGTTCATGGACTTGCATTAGAAGACCACGGTAGGGACTATGTGTTAAAGCGGGTTGGAGTCGAGCCAACAGGAGATGCATTTAACTCAATTATTTTAGACGAGCAATCGAAGCGACCTTATAATCCAATGGTAAATGCAGGCGCCATTGCCACTACAGGTTTAATCAAAGGTAAAGGCGCCACTGAACGTTTGAACAGATTACTCGAAATGTTCCAACGTTATGTCGGTAAAGATGTATTTGTTGATATATCTGTATTTACATCAGAACGCAGCACAGGACATCGCAACAGAGCAATGGCGTATTTAATGCTCAACTTCGGCATGATAGATGGACAAATTGACGAATCATTAGATTTATATTTTCAACAATGTGCAGTCATGGTAAATTGCCGTGACTTAGCAGTAATGGCAGCAGCATTAGCAAACAAAGGTGTTAACCCACTCACAAAAGTTCAAGCAGTCGATAGTCAATATATAAAAGATATCTTAAGTGTGATGTACACCTGTGGAATGTATAACTTTGCAGGAGAATGGGCATATAAAGTTGGACTACCAGCAAAAAGCGGTGTCAGTGGTGGAATTATTGCCGTAGTTCCCGGTCAAATGGGAATAGCAGTGTTTTCTCCTTTATTAGACGCACGAGGTAACAGTATTCGTGGTGTCAAAGTTTGCGAAGAATTATCACAACAATTTGGTTTACATTTATTTGACTGCGTTCGCCCTGGCGCCTTCCCCATGTCATGCTGAGGAACGTTAACGTTAACGTAGTTTTCCCGCAGGGTAGTTTTCCCGTTATCCGTAAACGGAGTTTTCCCGCAGGGTAGCATCTTAAAAATCCACATTGTCATGCTGAACGTAGTGTAAAGCGAAGCTTTTCCCGTAGGGTAGCATCTCGTAAGTCTTGAAGCTTATAAGATTCTAGCCTGCGGCAAATGCTCCGCATTACGCTTCGCTCAGAATGACAATTATCATTTTTGCTTACATTGAAGCGCGTTTTATTATATGTACTATGTTTTAGGAATTGATGGTGGTGGTACAAAAACAATTTGTGTTCTTATGAACGCTGAAAAACAAATATTCGGACGTGGTGAAGCAGGCGCCTCAAATTATCAAAGTATCGGCGCCAATACTGCATTAAAATCTATAGAATCTGCTATTAAAGCAGCTATTGAAGAAACAGGAAAAATACAAGTTAAAGCAGTATGTTTAGGATTAGCAGGTGCCGGACGTTCTAAGGATATCGAAGTTATACAGGGTATAGTTAGAGATTTACAACAAAGTTCTAATTTAGCGATTGAGTGGATATCACCTAATAATATAATTATTTGCCATGATGCTTTAACAGCATTAGTTGGTGGTATTGGTAACGATGTTGGTATTGTTGTTGCTGCGGGAACTGGTACTATTGTATTTGGACGTAATCAACAAGGACAAACTAAGCGTGTTGGTGGATGGGGATATATTTTAGGTGATGAAGGTAGCGCCTACAATATTGCTGTTGCTGGAATGAAAGCTGCGATGCGTGGGTATGATGGACGCGAACTCTCAACTTGTTTGGTTGAAGATTTTAAACATCAACTTGGGTTAGAAAGTATTGAGGATTTAATTGAAGTTGTTTATCGACGTGGATGGGGTGTAAGGGAAATTGCTGGTTTGGCGCCTGTTATTGATAATGCAGCAGTAAATGGTGATGAAGTCGCACAAAGAATTATTGATGAGGGTGTACAAGAGTTGGTAAAAGCAACAAGAGTGGTGGTTGAAGACTTGGCAGGGGATGATTTTGAAATTGTGACTGTGGGTAGTGTTTGGAGGGCAAAGTCTAATATACGTGAGAAGTTTATGGCGTCTATTAGTGCTGAGTTTAGTAATGTAAGAGTGATTTTGCCACGGTATGAGCCTGCTTATGGCGCCTGTTTGTTAGCATTAAAACAATTGGAATAAACTCTCTTCTCTGTCTCTCTGTGTCTCTGTGGTAAAAATAAATGTATTAGGCACTGCACAGGCAAGGATGCCTGTTCCACAAGATGTTAACAAGATGTTATATGAAGACTATATTTCATTTGGCTTTTCCAATTACTGATGTTGCCCAGGCTAAAGCTTACTATGTGGATGGTTTGGGCTGTATTCCTGGTCGCGAAAATAGACATGCGCTTATTCTTAATTTGTACGGTCATCAATTAGTCGCGCATACTACTAAGGAACCTTTAGAACCTCAAAGCGGTATTTACCCAAGACATTTTGGGCTTGTTTTTACTGAAGAGAAGGATTGGCAAGAGTTGCTGAATAGGGCACTTCGGCACCAGCTTTTGTTTCGAGAGGAGGCTAAAGACCGTTTTGTTGGTAGTCCTTTGGAACATCGTACTTTCTTTTTGGAAGACCCTTTTTACAATTTGATGGAGTTTAAATTTTATCGTCACTCAGAAGCGATTTTTGGTAGTCCTGAGTTTGCCGAAATTGGTGAAAGAGGTGCCTGAAGTGCTTCGGCTACTGTTTTAATTGTTCGGATGTCAGTTAATATCCACGGGTGAGTTAATGCGGGTATTATTACTTCGTTTCCAAATGGCAGCACTGAACTGTTAGGTGGCACTATCATTAAGTCGTATGGTGTCCAGATGGAAGTGAAGTTAAGTTGCTTCAACATTTCAACATCGCTGTTCAGGTCTTTGATAAATAAACTATCTGGACGCATTTGCACGCAACCAGGACGTTCTGAGGCATAAGCAACTACGGTTCCGTTGTGTGGTGAGGAGATGGTTATAAATTTTTGTGTGCGAAAAATTCCTCCTAGTCGCTGAATGTAGTATCTGCTAATTAGTCCTCCCATACTAAAGCCAACTATATCTATGGGTTCGTCTGGTGCAAAGGTTGTTGATATGTATTTGGCTACTTGCCTAGCTAGGTTTTCCAGTACGACATCCCCGTTATTGGGAATCATATCGAGTGTGTATACTGACCACCCCTCTTTTTTCAAAAAGGTCGCCATTTTGTTGAACACGGCGCCTGTATCATTGATACCGTGTACTAGTATTACTGGGTTGCGTTCCATCTCAATAATTTAACTGCTGTTGTTGAGTAAAAAATATAACACAGTATTTCAAAATAATATCTCAAGCGTAACTGGGAACCAATGTACAAAAGCACTTTTGCTTGAGATATCATGAGATTCTCATGCTAATTCGAGGATAGGAATCAATTTACAGGATAAATTTATGTAAATTTTTGTAAATTATAATGATAAAAATGATTGCCTTAAGCAGAAATAAATCTCATAATAATCTCGTGGGGTGTTGCATATTTTGTGGAGGTTATATTCTGGTATTATTTTTAGTGTGAACTTTTTAGTAAAAAAACACTGTGCTTTTAGGAACTAGAGTTAACTAAGTACCTAACTATAGGAAGTAAACTTGAGTCAAAGAGCAGTAACAATTTAACGAGCAAATTAAAACTTAGGTAATTCCCCTAATTTTCTGAGTTAATTTTTATTAGAATAGAGGCAAAGTTGGTCAAATGAAATTTTGCCTGTTGTTTGTTTCGTTGAAGCTAGCAGCATCAATTAATTATTCAAAAGGGTAAGAATTTACCTGATTCTTTACGATTTTAATCGATTAGCAAATAGAGCAAACGGAGACTCAATAATCATGTTCGGATTTATCAAAAATTTAGCAAAAAAAAGCGAAAACAACTTTTTTCTAGAACTCAAGGAAGAAGTAGAAGAGAAAATTGGTGACGTAAAGGAAGAGGTAGGAAACAAAATTTCTGATGTAAAAGAAGATATCGAGAACAAAAAAGGAAAGGTTGCTGCAAAAGTAAAAGAAGTAAAACAAGAAACAAAACAAGAAGCAAAACAAGCAGCGACGAAACAAGAACTAAAACCCGCACCTGCTCAGGCGCCTGCGGCTGCTTCATCAAATGGTAAAATGACCAGAAAAGAAGCAGCGGCAGCAGCAAAAGCATCTAAAATTGATGCTGCTCAGAAAGCGAGAGCAGAAAAAGAAGCAGCAGAAGTTAGACCGAAAGACCCATCAGAACTAGCAGCAGCAGCAGTTGCGAAAAAGACTGAAGTACAATTGCCCAAAGAAAACAACTTTGCTACAAAATATTTGATGACTCCTAGCTCTAACGGTCGTCGTCGTCCAGGTCCAAACATGAACTCATTCTTGGAAATGGCAAGCAAAGTCAAAACACCAACCGAGAAGAAGTAATTAAGAGTTAGGGGTTAGGAGTTAATACTCAACACTCAGCACTCAGCACTCAGCACTTAGCACTTGAAAAAAACCAATCCACTATATAACTGAAATGCTGAGTCCCAGTTACTTGCTTCTTTACGAAAGAGATGCACATTAGACTGAATATGACTCAGCATTTCGTTTTGGTCTAACGCTGTTTCAGCAAATGGCGTAAAATCTGACCAAACTTTTACTTGTGGTAATTGTTCATCAAGCCAACTAGACAAATTATTCCAATTAATACGAACAGTATTGTGACTATTTGATGGACTAATTGCAACTCCCTTCTTCCAATCATATCCACCATCAAAAATTCTTAAAATACATTTTCTACTAGGAATATGTAAATCGCAAAATTGAGCATAATCTAGAGTTTGAGTTTTACGCTCAAGTTTTCCTCGTGCATTACGATCTACAACTTCTTCAAAGATAGGCAATAACCCAACAACACGTGCTTTAACTTCATTCCATTCAATCGTCAGCGAGCCGAGTTGCTTACTTTGGTTATGACAAACAACAGTAACTTGCCTACTATTTGACTCACTCTTCTGAAAATAATCAACTTGAAAAACCTGAATTTGCTGTAATGCTGCGAGCGTTGACCAGAAACAAGGAATCTCAGCTTGCTGTAATTGCTCCCCATAATATTTTAACTCCCCTATCGCCCCAGTTCTATACAGGCGCCAACCCCGACTAGGCAATAACAACCTCGCACTATAAGCATCCATTTGAATAACTTTCGCAAATCTTTGTGCAGCTTGTGTTTTTAACTCATTATTAATAGGTTCTAAAATCAACACACCTGCTTCATTACTGTGAGTATCTCCCATCGCTTGAGAAATACCGCGTTTACGTTCCTCCTCCTCAAACTCGCGCAGTCGCTGTAAACCTTGACGTGCTTGAGCAACTATTTTACTATTCGTTTCGGAACGAAGCAGGCGCCGATAAATTTTTTCAGCATCTTGATATTTTCCCGACACTTCTTGAAGTCTTCCCACATAGAACTGAACCCAAGGGTCTCTTGGTGATTCTTTTAAAAGCTGTTTAAGTAACTTACCAGCAGTTTTATAATCTTGTTGTTCAAAGGCAGCTGCAACAGAATCAATCATATATATTGATATATAGTTCGTACTAAGCACTTTAGTGCTTTCCCCAACAAAACTAAAACGTAGAAATCTCGGATATTTCCATCTCAGCAGCCAAAATAGACAAAACAACCAAAGGTGCCGTTACAGCACGTAAAATTCTTTTACCTAGCGAAACGATTTTAAACCCAGCATTCACAGCATTTTCTAACTCTTCTTTACTCCACCCACCTTCGGGCCCAATAGCAACAACAACCTTTACCTGACCTTCCCCAACTTGACGCCAGCACTTTAATAAATGTGGATTATCACCACGTCCCTCACAAATGTACTTTTGTTCAACATCTAATAAACTTAACCCTTGACTAAAACTAACTGGCTCATAAATTACTGGAACAAACGCACGTTCAGATTGCTCTGCTGCTTCTGCTGCTATTCGGCGCCAGCGTTCAAGTTTTTGTGAACTAGGGTTTAAAAGAGTACGCTCACTTATTACTGGAACAATTGTATCAACACCTAGCTCCGTGCAAATACGTACTACATCATCAAAAGCGTTACCTTTGGGCAATGCCAGCAACAAGCTGATAGATACTTTTAACTCCGTCTGTACCTCTAAATCTTCTAAAATCTCACCGTAATCAGACTGTAAGGAAGTTAACCACCATTTTTCTACCCCATCCATGACAATGAATTTATCACCATCAGATAACCGCAGAACCCTGGTTAGGTAATGAAGCTGGTCTTTTTCCAATACAACCTGATTATCTCTAATTTGGTGCGGAGAAATAGTAATACGTTGTAGTTGCGCCATAAAAATTTATTTAGTCCAGTATAATATCTGACACATACGTTAATACACTACTCTCAAGAACAAATTACAGTAGTTATGATAGAGCAACATAATTATTTTTTATATACAGTCTATGAAAAGCCAAGTATTAGAAATAGAATATTTATCACATAAGCAAAAAGATGCCATGTATTTGTTGCTTGCCAACCATTTTAATGGGGTAAAGCGAGATGTATTTGAATCGGATTTGAGTAAGAAAAACTGGGTTATTTTGCTTGAAGACGAGAAAAGTCAACAACTCAAAGGTTTTTCGACATTATTAATATACACTACGCAATTTAATAATGAAAATATTAATGTAGTTTATTCTGGAGATACAATTGTAGACCCTAGTGCTTGGTCAAGTTCAATACTGTCTCGCACTTGGATAACTTCAGTTCAGAAAATTAGGCGCCAGTACCCAGAAGGTAAATTATATTGGTTGTTAATTTCAGGTGGTTTTCGTACTTATAAATTTCTACCGATATTTTGGCAGGAGTTTTATCCGCGATATGATAGAGCTACACCAGAAAATATCTCTGACTTAATGCACTTTTTAGCATATCAGCGCTTTGGTGAGTCTTATAAACATATAGCAGGAATAGTCCGTTTTCCACATCCTCATATACTTAGCGACGAGTTAAAAGAAATTCCATTAGAACGTCTACAAGACCCACATATCGAATTCTTTGCCAAACATAACCCAGGTTATATTCGAGGTGATGAGTTAGTTTGTTTAGCTGAAATTAGTGAAGAAAACTTAACAAAAGCAGGTAGAAGAGTTTGGTTTTATAGAAACCTGGTTTCTATTCAACAATTTTAATTTTTATTACAACCTTTGATAAGAAACCAGGTTTCTTTTATGTTCAATAAAATATTTAATAATCCAGAATACTTTATCGAAGGATGGTACTGGGCATTATCTTCACATCACCTTAAAAAAGGTCAAGTCAAACCTGTAACTCTTATGGGTCGAGACTTAGCAATATTTCGAGGAAAAGACAGTTCAGTTACTGCTGTTGACGCATATTGTCCACATATGGGCGCCCATTTAGCAGAAGGAAAAGTAGAAGGTAACGCACTGCGCTGTTTTTTCCACAACTGGAAATTTGATGCAGACGGAACATGTATAGAAGTACCTTGTATAGGTGAAGAATTACCCGTCAAAATAAATACTTGGCCAACAGCAGAAAAGTACGGGATGATTTGGGTGTGGACTGGGAAAACGGCGCCCCCTGAACGCTTATCCTTGCCTTTTGTCCCTGAGTTACAACACGAAGAATGTGATAGTGCTTTAGCAAAAAGATTCATCAAGAACTGTCACCCGAATGTTGTCATGGTGAATGCTATAGATGCTCACCATTTCAACACAGTTCATAACTTTCCTGTAAAAATAGTCTTTGAAAAAAACGAAATACAAAATGCTATTACTTTTAGCAATATTACACGAGGAGGAGAAAATTCATTATTCCTGAAATTAATTCGTCCCTTTTATAAAAACGCTGTGACATACAACATGTGTTACTGGTATGGAAATACAGGTGTAGTTACAGTTGGTCCCGACTTCTTGCACTTTCATATTATGTTTACATTGCGACTATTAAAAGGAGGAAAAACTGAAGGGCAAACAATTATAATTACTAAAAAGCGCGGGGGAATATTTGGCTTGATTTTTAATAAAATAGTATTGGCTTTAACTAATGTAGTTGGTAATTACTTTGCCAAAGGTGATACTAAAATCTTCCAAACGATTAAATTTGATTTGAAAACATCAACCAAAGCTGATAACTCCATTATACAATTTATCCACCACATAGAAAAACAAAAACCTCTGGCGTGGAAAACATGGGAAAAAAGTATTTAATACGAGATTATAAACCTGGTTTCTACGAAAAATCGTCATTTTTATTACATGCTATCAACGAAAAAACCAGGTTTCTTTGCGTCAGTTATATAATATTAAAAATATGAATTATAAAATTACTGGTTTTGATATACCTCATGTTTCTAAAGAAGATAAGCTGCGTCGAATACTAGACTCTGCACTTCAAAGTAAAGTCGGAAAAATAAAATTTTCTATAACAGACTCAATTTACTGGAGCGCAGAACATTTTGATTTAGATAAAGTCGATATTTTCGCAGCTAGTACTTTAGAAGAACAAACCAAAATTTTACACCTTTGTAACCAAACACTACTAGAAGAAGCTTACTTTATTGAAAAAGCTGGTATTGGTTACATGTCAAAAATGGTCATGCTCGCAGAAACTACTGAAGAACGAATGCTCTACGCATTATTTAGTGCAGATGAAGTCGCCCACCTCACTAAAATAAGTTCTTTCTTACCAAACCCCGAACTAGTTTCTACAAGTAACCCTTTCTTACACCTACTCGCTGATGTCGCTGAAACTTCTGACAAGGCTGTACTAATATTTGTACTACAAGTCATACTCGAAGGATGGGGGTTAACGCATTATCGGAACTTGGCAAAAAACTGTATAAACACAGAACTTAAAGCAGTATTACAAAGCTTTTTAGAAGATGAAAGTCGTCACCATGCAACAGGGGTCAGGTTATGTGAACAAGTCTCGATAGAACATCAAAGTCAAAAAACTATTATTGAAATACTCGCATCCTTTCTACAGATGGTACAAGTTGGACCACAGGGAGTTGTCGCAGCAGTCGAACAAGTTAAAGGCAGTTTATCACGTCAGCAAAAAATAACCGTATTTCAACAATTAGGCGCCGAATATCATAGTAGCAGTCGTTTAAACTTACTGCGCGGCTTAATGACAAACCCGCAAACTCTTTTAATAGTTCAACAACTAGACGAACACAACGCTTTCACACCTTTTACATCAGAACAGTGTACAACATTGTAGGGTGGGCACTGCCCACCTTACTTAACAAACAACTATGAATACAATTACAGAAAATCAACAAGTCAACCGTAGACTAGAAATAAACCACAAACGTAACAAAAAGCAAGACCATACCGCACTACTCGATGCTGCATCTGTTGCTTTCAATTACGAAGACTGTAAAAGCGAATACTGGAACCCTGAAGAATTTTCCTTAATGTATGGCACTCCTCTATGGGAACAAGCGACTCCTAGCCAACGCATTATTTTAAATCAACTTTACTGGGTAGCGTATTACTCGCAAATTATCTCCGCAGAAATTGCCACCATTTATTTTAACCAAACCAGTGCAGCAGGACTTTACGCCCAAGAAGATTTTCGTATAGTTTGCGACACCCTTGATTTAGAATCGAGTCAAGAACGCGCGCACATCAACGCTTTTAAAACGGTAGCGAACGAAGTTGAGACCGCATTATTTGGCAAACGTGTATTCAGCTATCCGATGCGTAGTCCGTTTGCCGAAACAATGGTTTTTGCCGACACCAACTACTTCAAGCGCAAATGGAAAGAACTACAATTAAAAGCTTTTGGATTATTTTCAGCAGATAACACCTTTTTAGCTTGTCAGTATTTTACAGTGCGGGGAGTTAGAACACTCAACGGCAAACTTGTACAGCACAAGTTAAGTAACTACTACCAAAAACATCCCGACCAAGAACAGGCGCCTATACCAGCCAAAATATCTTACTATCACTTCATGGACGAGAGTTTTCACTTTAACAGTTCGACAATTATCTCCCATGATGTGATTCATTGCCTCAAACCACCAACAGAATTTGAAAAATTAGTAGCAAACCTAGGTTTACAAGGTTGTCAAAAAGACCATTATCACTTTTCTTGTGTTATCAACGGTATTTTCTGGTATGACCCCGCTTTATATAAGGCAGTATACCTTTTGTTGTGTTCACCTGTTTTTAATATGAGCGGCGCCGAAGCAAAAGAAATGATGCGGCGCTGTTTCACAGAAGAAAGCGAAGGACTACATCGTAGCTATAACACACATACCGAAGCAATGGAATCTTATAAAGTTTACCTAGAAAAACTCGATTATGTATGGAAGAGTAACAAAGAAATGACGTTGATGGGGTCTAATAATATTTCTAAATATTTAGCACATCAAACTAAAAAATTCAAACAGTTTGCATCATCATGAAAATCTTTAATAACCCCAATATAATAGCCAAAGGATGGTATATAGCTTGCCTAAGTAAAGACATCCCTCCTGGCAAAGTAAAATCTTTGACTTTATGCGGGCAAAAAATCGTCATCTTTCGCACAGCAAACGGGCAACTCCACGCACTTAATGCATTTTGTCCACACTTAGGAACTGACCTAGGAATAGGAAAAGTAGAAGGTGACTTCATTCGCTGTTACTTTCATCATTGGGCATTTGACGGAGAAGGAACTTGCCAAGATATTCCCTGTCAAAAAGAAATTCCTGCAAAAGCTAAATTACAAGCTTATAGTACAGATGATAAATATGGATTTATTTGGATTTATCCTGATGACAAGGCGCCAGAAGGTGTAGTAGAATTTGACGAACTCAAAGGTAAAACATTAATGACAATGTTTGATAAACCCTTTGAACGTGTTTGTCATCATCACATTTGTATGATGAACGGTATCGATGCTCAACATTTACAAACCGTGCATAAATTAAACATCGATATGAAATTATCCTTACAAGCAAATGTCAGAGGTGACATTATAGATTTTACCCTCAGTGGTGAATTTCCTAATACAACCCCTAGAGAAAGACTCGCACGGCAAATTTTAGGAAACTACTACGAATACACAATTAGGTACGCACATGGATGTATAGGACTTTTAACAATTATGAAGAAAGTCAAATTCGTGGCACCATTACACATGATTTATGCTTACATCCCGATAGATAAAGGAACGCGCATTCAACCTATATATATAGCAGAAAAAAGAAAAGGTATATTAGGCGCCTTCAAAACAAAAATATTACTGTTACTAACAAAAGCTGCTTACTACTTCCTGAGAGACGAAGACGGCATGATTTACGACAATATTAATTACAACCCAAACGCCCTCTTAAACATAGATGAACCCCTAGTAAAATACATGCACTACGTAGACCAACTTCAACCCTCAATATGGTCGAAGAAACCGGGTTTCTCCATTACTAAGTAAAACAACCTAACACTAAGCACCCAAAGAAACCCGGTTTCTATTGCTTAAAAGTAACTCCACTGTGTACTCTATGCCTCTGTGGTAAAAGAAAACAAAATTTAAATTACTAGAGGCGGGCAGGGATGCCCGCTCCACAAGAGAAACAGCAATGAATAAAAAACTTTGTAAAATCACTTTTGAACAAAATTATCCTGATATACATCTTAACCAAGACGATAACTTATCAGAACATTTAACAGTGCAAAACTCTCCTATATTATTTGGATGTAGAACAGGAATTTGCGGAACCTGCCTTGTATCTATAAAAGGAGACATCCCTCCCTCAAGTGAAGAAGAAAAAGAAATCTTAGAAATCTTCGCACCAGAAAATAAACAAGCAAGACTAGCTTGTCAAATACGACTTACAAACGATATTAAAATATCTCCCTTAACATCAACATGAAATTTGAGGATTTTTGGTACATAGTTTGCGAAAGCAAACAACTCAAAACAAACACCGTCCTTTCACGTACAGTCTTAGACGAGTGGTTAGTAATATTCCGAGACTCAGACGGAAAACCTGTGGCATTACGCGATAAATGTATGCACAGAAACAGTCGGTTATCAAAAGGTAAAATCCATCAAGGACAAATACAGTGTCCTTACCACGGTTGGGTATACGACAAAAACGGCAAAGTCGTGACCATCCCCTCTGAAGCAAACAACCCCCGTATATGTAACGCACGTCAAACACTCACCTACAACACCACAGAACAAGACGGTTTCGTATACGTCAAACTATCAGGCAACACATCCGAAGATTTTAAACCTTTTGCGATGCCCAACTACCAAAAACCAAGATGGGAAACAGTGCGTGTAATAAACCGTTTTCAAAACAACGTCACTAACTGCGCTGAAAATTTTATTGATATTCCCCATACAGTCAGCGTTCACCCAGGAGTGTTTCGCACACCTCGTCAACAAAAGCTAGAAATGGTCGTAGAAAGAAAAAACGGTTCAGTTATTGCCCAATATCAGAACGAAACCAATAACCTAGGATGGTTTGCGCGCTTTCTCAACCGCAAAGCATCACAAATTCATCATATAGATACATTTCACATGCCCAATATTACCAGCGTTGAATACGATATGGGTAAACACCGAAAACTTTTCATAACAAGTCAGTCAATACCAGAAACCGAAAACTCAACGTTAGTATACACCGATGTCACATATAACTATGGCATTTGGAACAAACTCGCACGTCCCTTTATACATTGGACAGCTCAATATATTATCCATCAAGATATCGAAGCATTAAAAATACAATCAGAAGTCATTCAAAAATACGGCGCCCAATTTGCCAACACACCCGCTGATACTATTCATGTATTCGTCGAATCAATTCGTAATAAAATTGCCGATGGAGAAGACCCTCGTAAACTACCAAATAAAACAGTAAATGTAGAATTTTGGGTATGAAAGATTATATATCAAGTGTCATTCTGAGCGCAGCGAAGAATCTCTATTATATTCAAGTCTTGTAAGATGCTTCGTACCTCAGCATGACATCTTTTACCATAGAGAATAAACTTTAAACTTAATTTTATGCTAGTTTTCTCTACTTTTATAATTTTACTATTTATAACCTTTGCTAATCAGAATATTATTACTCTGGTTGTTAGCAAAAACCGTCAAGATTGGCTCTTGGATATTATTGGCTTATTTTTCCAAGGAATAATCATCCCTATCTTACAAATAACAGTAGTCTTCCAACTTTACCATTACCTACTCCCCAACTTAAAATCTACACTTTCATTACGTCCATTAATTGCATTCTGCTTCAGCTTCATCTTAGTAGATTACCTGTACTACTGGAATCATCGTTTATTGCACACACCTTGGTTATGGTCGGTGCATAAAGTTCACCACACAGTAACAGCAATGGACGTAGTAGGAACTTCGCGCAATACATTGTGGACAAGCTTTTTGATTATATACCTATGGGTTCACTCTTTATTTATTTATCTACTGCAAGACCCAACTTGGTATATTTTTGGCGCCAATTTAACATCAGCATTAGATTTATGGCGCCATAGCAAATTTACACCAAAACCAACATCTATAATGTACCGTTTACTTGCACCTTGGTTAATTTTACCGCAAGACCATGCATGGCATCACGCGCGTAATTATGAAGGTGGTAACTATGGAGCAAACTTTAAAATTTGGGATAAAATGCACGGTACTTATTCTGATAATGAAAAAGAGCCAGAAATTTTAGGCGCCATATCAAATCTGAGTTTATCGCAAAAACTATTCTTTCCTTTTATATGACTTTACTAAGTACAGTACTTTCTTTTTTCCCAACTCTAGTCATGCTAATGATATTCGGTTCATTTCTAGGAATTTGCTATCAACCTGGAATTATTAGCGTACTAAGTTTATTATTTTCTATTTATATCTTCCCTTTACTGATTTATCGAATACATAATTACTTTTTCCCGATAAAAGAAGATATTAGTTATCTTTGTGGCAAAGAATATTCACCTTGGTGGGGAAGTCATCAAATTCAATCTATCTATATAACATTTCCTGTCTTTGAAGCAATATTGCGCTTAATACCAGGAGCATTTTCTCTGTGGTTAAGATTATGGGGTTCAACAGTTGGTAAAAAAGTTTATTGGACACCAAAATTAGAAATCGCTGACAGGGGATTAATAGAAATAGGTGATAATGTGATTTTTGGACATGGTGTTGGAATTTATTCCCATATAATTAAACCAAAAAAACAAGATTTATTACTATACGTCAAAAAAGTAAAAATTGGTAGCAATGTATTTGTAGGCGCCGGGAATAATATTGCACCAGGAGTAAATATTAACGATAACACCTACATACCCATATCTACCACACTTCCAGTAGTCAAATAATTATGCGTATACTTATACAAATTTTTGGAAAAATTTTTGTAGCTGCTGCAAATAGATTTAATCGCGCGCTGAAAAACCCAGAAATCACGCAAAAAAATCTCCAAAAAGAACTTTTTCAAAGTTTTACTGAAAGTGAATATGGAAAATCTTTAAATATTACACACTGGCGCGAAATACCTATTGTTGAGTACCAAGATATTGAAAGCTGTATAAACAAGCTTACTACTGAACCAATAATTTTTTACGAAAAAACATCAGGAAGTCGGAGTGCGGCAAAATTAATACCTTATACAAAAGCTTTGCGTCGTTCGTTTAATCATATGTTCTGTGTCTGGGCACATGATTTAATTGTCAATGGTCCCAAATTCTCAACTGGAAGAATTTACTTTTGTATATCACCACAGTTAACTCCAGCGGCAGATGTTACAACCCTACAAGATGACTCTGAATATCTTGATGGTTGGTTACGCGCTATTCTCAGTCCTTTTTTAGTGTCACCTCCTGGAGTACGGCATATACATAACGTTGAAGAATTTAAACACAAACTTTCTCAAGCGTTACTACTCGCAGAAAATCTGGAAATTATCTCAATATGGAGTCCTAGTTTTCTCAAAGTTATCCTCGATTATATAAACTCTCATCATATACAGCTAGCATCTGAGTTAAAAGCTAAAATATCAGTCGAACGCTACGACTTGCTATTGGCGCCACCAGAATATAGTAAACTCTGGCGCCAGCTAAAACTGATTTCGTGTTGGGACAGTGCAAATGCTGCGGATGGTGCCCAAACATTACGAAAGCTTTTCCCAGGTGTATTAGTACAGGGTAAAGGGCTTTTAGCAACTGAGGCGCCAATGACCATTCCCCTCATACCAGCAAATGGATGTGTACCAATGTTGGATGAGGTATTTTTCGAGTTTGAAGACGCAAAAGGTCATATATACCTTCTTCACGAACTTAAAAAAGCAGAAATATACGAAATTATTATTTCTCAAAAAGGTGGGTTATACCGTTACCGTATTAAAGACCGAGTTCGCATTACCCACTTCTATCACGCTACTCCCTGTTTAGAGTTTATAGGACGTACACAGGAAATTAGTGATTTAGTAGGGGAAAAACTACACTCTGAGTTCGTCCGTCAAGTACTTGATAATTTACCTCTGGCTGAAACTAACTTTAAAACTTTTATACCTACCTACATCCCAACAGCCAGATATATCCTTTTACTAGATACAGCGAATACAGATACCGATGAACTTGCTGAAAAATTAGATACACTACTGCAACAGTCTCCTCAATATCATCATGCAAGACTTTTGGGTCAACTGGCGCCGCCTTCCATAATCGTAAATCCTCATGCAGCTGAAATTCTCAGTTTACATAAAACACGCGAAGGAAAGAAATGGGGTGATTTAAAACACGATATTCTGGGTACGGCGCCTATTAATAAAGAATTATTAACCGAATTGAGTAATGTTTTTTAGAATACTTGCCATAAGTACAAGAATTTAGGACACTACCATTAACATTTAGTTATTTACGTATGAATTTGTTGAAGAATACAGGCATTGCTTTGGGCTTGTTGCTTATTGCAGGCATCAGTGGAGTTACAGAAAGCACATTCGCTATACCAACCAAACCGCAGCAAACGGCACAATCAACATCAAAAATTAAATCTAACGCAGTTTTTGCGCCTATATTACCCAAATTAAAGAAAAATAGCAAAATTGCAATCCTACTACCCAAGCAAATACCTGGTTCAGAACGCGAAAATAAACTATACGCAGTTGTCGAAACCACAACGCCTAACAAGTATGAAATAATACTTGGATTTACTCAAGATTGTAACGGTGGAACAGGCTGTAGCTATGGTTTTGTCGGTGCTGAAGCCGTTACAAATAAAACACCACGTCAAACTGGTAAAGTTGTATCGTTAGAAAATAGAACTACCGCTTATTTTACAGAATCACAATGTGGCGCCAATTGTTCAGATGGAATATTAACTTGGCGCCGAAAGGGTGTTCAATATAGTGCTGGTTTAAAAGCTGGTAAATTAAATGATGTGCTAAAAATGGCAAATTCTTTTGTGGCGCCGTAATGTTGGGGCGGGTTATTGAATGGTTTATTTTTTTACGCAAATTAATATAAACCCGCCCTGTTTTCACGATATGTCGGGGCGGGTTTATTAGATTGTTGGTTTATGTTGGAGGTTATGGGTTAACCCGCCCCTACTACGGTTCGTCGTATTCGGGTTGTTTTTGTCTGACTTTTTCGGGGATGTTCAGGGGGGTTGGCGCCTCGTCATCATCCCAGGCATCACGGTCTAGGTCTTCGTCTTCGTATTGTATGACTGGTTTTGGTGGTTCGTAACTGGCTGATTTTTCGTATTTATCTTTGCCTGTTGCTTCACTCCAGTTATCGTCTTCGTCGTCGTCATCGTAGCGGGGTGCTGGTTCATAACTGGCGCGCGCTTCCATTACTTGGCGCCTTGGTGCTGGTGCGGGTTCGTAGTCGTCTTCGTCCCATGCTGGTTCTTCGACTCTTTCGGGAGTGCGAACTTTTGCCATTGGTGGTTCGAGTGGTATACCGCTAGGAAGTTGTTTATCTGCGGCAACTGTACGAGGTTGAGCGTAGTATTCGTCGTCACCACTTCTATCCCAAGGCGCCCGACCAATACCCAAGCGTTCGAGTAAACCAACAGATAATTGTGTGAGACGTTCTTCGGCGCCTTCAAATACAATTAAGCGGTTTGGGCCTGTGCTGACAATTTCTTCGATTGATAGTTCGTATGTGCTTAAAACTTGTTCGGGTAGTTGAGGTAGTCCTACTGATGCAATAACTATTGTTAATAGTTTGCCGTTTGCTGTGTCAAATTTAAAGCCGCGTACCCTACCTAAAGCTTCACCTGTTTCGGTGATAACTTCCCAGTTGACGAGATTACTATAAGCTTCGACGTCAATATCTTCGATTGCGTCTTCGTTGTCTACTAAGATGACGTCAGCGATTTTTCTGATGCTATCTAAGTACATGTAACGGGGCACACCGGAAACGGAAATCAGGCTATCTCGTAGGCTAAATGCCACAACCTCGCGTTGGTCAACGTCTACCCATACCTGACTAATAATACCGAGTCGCCTAGCGTCGCTGGTGACTACCTGTGTGTTTAAAATATCCGAGCGTCTAATAGTTTGTTCTGAGGTCATTCTAATACCGAGTCCCGATTCTCGAATCCGGTTAATCTATACACTATTATTAACAAAAACTCAAGCCGATGTATGTTCGGATTTGAGCTTGATTCCCAAAACTTGAGTATAAGCTCCTCTCGCTTGAGTTACACCGATTGTGCGTTCGGCTGATTCTATCATTGGGCGCCGTAAACTAACAACTATAAATTGTGCAGATTGCGCCTGTTGTTTAACCATTTTAGCCAATCGTTCTACATTTGCTCCATCTAAAAACATATCTACTTCGTCAAAAGCATAAAAAGGTGATGGACGGTACTTTTGCAGGGCGAAAATAAAGCTTAATGCTGTTAGCGATTTTTCTCCCCCTGACATTGAAGCTAGACGCTGTACAGGTTTACCTTTGGGATGTGCCACAAGGTTCAAACCGCTAATGAATGGGTCTTCGGGGTTATCTAATTGTAAATAACCATCACCATCTGACAGTGTTGCGAAAATTGATTGAAAGTTTTCATTTACAGCATCGAATGATTCTTTAAACGCACGCTGACGCAATGTAGTGAAATTTTCAATTCTAAATAGTAGTTCTGTACGTTCACCTTCTAAAGTTTCGAGTTTTTGCGTTAATTCCTGCAAGCGGTTTTGGGTACGGTCGTATTGTTCGAGTGCGAGCATGTTAACTGGTTCCATTGCTTGCATTCGCTTGCTGAGACTTTTGAGTTCTTTTTGCAGTTCCTCTAAATCGACCGTTACGGGTACTTCGGGTAATGGGTTGGGTAAATCTGGGGCAATGGTTCGCAACTGCTCTTGAACATTAGTTAGCTCTTCTCGACGTGCGAGTTGAGACTCCTGTAATTTTTGAACTTCCCACTCAAGTTGCTGCTGACGTAATAAATGCGCGCGTAATTCTGCTTCGAGTGCATCGCGTTTTTTCTTCTCCTCTCCAAGGTTTGCTTCCAGTTCAGCTAATTTAACGCGCGTTTCCTCGATATTAGCGGTTAATGTGGTTAATTCTGTAGAGACGCGATTAATCGCGTCTCTACAATTTTGTTGGTCTTGTTGGTATTGAGCTATACGTGTTTCTGATTCTTGGATACGTTCAGTCAAACGTGTAAACTGCAATTCTAGGTTACTTAAACGCTGTTCGGCTTCCCGTAGTGCAGTTTCACGCTGTTTTAATTGTTGCTCATTATTTTTGATGACTGCTTGGACTTGCTGCCATTCGCTTGGTGTTTGTTCTGCTTCTAATGTTGCTAGGGTTTGCCGTAAGTGTGCTAACTGTTCTTCCTGACCAGGTAATGAGTTATTTAGTATTTCTAAGCGCGATTGAGCAGTGTTAAATTTGTTCTGATTTTGTGAGAGTTGAGATTTTGTACTTTCTACTTGTGCTGTTAAGGTTTTAACTTCACGCTGTAGCTGTTCTAACCGTAATTGTTGTTCGCGTTTGGCTTGACGACTTTCGGTTAATTCTTGTGACAATTGCTTGACGCGGGCGCCCATTGATAAAATTGCGTCAGTACATCTTTCTAAAACGCGCTCAATCTCTGTTAAACGCTGCTTTAATAATCTTACTTCTTCAGTTTCTCCTGTTTCCGGCGCCCCAAATCGTAATTGCGAACGTTGTCCAGTACTACCCCCGGTCATTGCACCACTGGGTTCGAGCAATTCTCCATCAAGAGTAACTATACGATATCTACCTAAATGCGCGCGGGCTTGGTTTAAAGTTTCAAAAATCACTGTCCCACCAAATACATAACCAAAAACATCGCGGTAACGGTTTTCTGTCTCAACTAAATTAACTGCTAAATCAATGAAACCGTTTGCGTACCGTAAATCACTAACTGAGGGTGTTCTTCCTGCTTGAATTTTATTCAAAGGTAGAAAAGTTGCCCTTCCTGCACGACGTTGTTTGAGTAATTCAATAAGGGCGGCGCCTACAGAGTCATCTTCTACTACAATATTAGCCAATCTGGCGCCAGCAGCTATTTCTAAAGCAAGCTGATACTGTGGTTCTACTCGTCCTAACTCGGCAACAAGACCGCAAACCCCGGATACACCTGATTGCAATACTAACTTACTGGCGCCTGTTCCTTGTGCTTCTTGTTGTGCTTGTGCTTGCGCTTCTAGTTTATCTAATTGCCTTGTTTTATCACGCTGTTCTGCTAAAAGACGCTTTTGTGTTTCTTGTTGTAACTGTAATTCCTGTTCGGTAGCACTGAGGTTTTGCGCTAATTCTTGAATTGGTTGATTTGAACTATTTACTTCTTCTTGGAGTATATTTAACTGACTTTGCTTTTCAGCTAATTCTGGCTCAATACGCTGTAATAACTCGCTTTGCTCTTGAATTTGCGTTCTTAGCTGTGAATTACGCTCGCTTAACTGCGCTTGTTCTGTACGCTGCGGTTCGAGAGTTTGTAGCAAAGTCTCTACTTGACGGTTAAGTGCAGTTTGCTGCTGTACCCAAGCTTCCGAAGCTTCGGCAACTTGAGCAGCAGTTTCGCGAGATTCTTCTAAAGCTGTTTGAACTAACGCGCGTTGCTGCTGACAATATAATATAGATTGTTGCTCTACAGTTTGCGCTTCGGTGATTTGCTGCAAAGAAAGTCTATACTGTTCAATTTCTAACTGCGTAGTTTGTAACTTTCTAGAAGTTTCTTGCTGTGCTGCGTTTAACTCATTTTGTTGACGAGTTAGTTGTTTACGTTCAGCTTCTTGGTTTGCTAGCTGTGACTGTGCAGCTAATAACTCTTCACCACCCAAAGTTTTAAGGAGTAAGTTGAGTTCTTCGAGTTCAATATTTTTTGCAGCAATTTGATTGTTTACATTGGTCAACTGCTCAGTTATATCGACATTTTGCTTATCTCCAGCTTCAATTTGTGTTTGTAAGCGTTCCTGCTGATTTTGTAGCGTTCGCCATGATAATACAGCTTCCCACTTTTGTTTTTCCAGAAATTCTACACGAAATTTCTGATATCTTTCCGCTTTGGCTTTATCTTGCGCTAACCTTTCGCACTGTGCTATCAACTCCGACTCAATAATGCGGCAATTATCTTCTTTTTCCTTAACTTCCTCTAGCGTCTTTTTCGCTTGGTTAATTTTTCTATCGAATGCTCCCACACCCGCTAACTCATCAATAATTTCTCGACGCTCGCGTGCGTTCATTGAGATAATACTCGTAACGTCCCCTTGGAGTACAACATTATAACCTTCAGGGTGAACCCGCAGCCTTTCTAGCTCTTCGTGTAACTCAGTTAAAGTACAAGAAATACCATTTATATAATAGTTAGAAGTATAAGTACCTTGCTGAGTTACACGTAATCTTCGCGTCACACACCAATCTTCACCCGGTTTCGCACGAATTTTTTCCTTACGGTTTCTATCATCTTCGCTAACTTCTTCTTCCTCTGGTTCCTCTTCTTCATCTGGCAGCAAATCGTCTTCAATAACCGTGACAGTTAAATCTTCATCTAAAACCGCATCCGGTTCATGGTCAGAAAGGTCAAAGGTAACGGTAACACTAGCTTCAACCGTCGAACGTCCTTTCGATACTTGGGTTGTATTAACTAAGTCAGGAAGTCTATCCGCACGCATCCCTTTAGAACCTGCCAAACCAAGGCAAAACAGTAGCGCGTCCAGAATGTTCGACTTACCAGAACCATTAGGCCCAGATATGACGGTAAAACCTGTCAATAGAGGAACTGAAGTTGTGCCGCCGAACGATTTAAAATTTGTAAGTTCAACGCGCTTGATGTGAACCATAAGCGGGTATTTGTCTTGGGTAGGTGTGAGGGAGTAGGGACTGTGGTAGTTATATCAAAGCATCCCTGTTAAATGGCGCCGCTAAGAAATAGAAATTTATTTAAGCGAGCCAATAAGGTATAAGTGTACCAACTTTAGTGATATTTGCAACAGGGAAATATTATATTAAAAGAAAAATGTTCGTAGTAGCGCTTCAGCGCCTCCCACAAGCCTTAAATTCTAACCGACAGCAAAAGCCTCGTAAATATTACAACAATATTTAACTTATAAAGCAACTGGCGCCGATATTTGTAATTTCTTATCAAGTTGCGTAAAGATTTATGTAGAAAGTGAGCATAAACAAGGAGTAGTATTATGTCATACTTTTTTCCCTACGTGGTTGGTTATAAGTCGAACCAGAAAAGTTTGATAAAGCAACTCAACTAATAGAGTTATTACAGCGTACTATGAGCAAGATACTAAAATCGGTTTTTATCTACAGGGGTGGTCTTGGAATAGAAACCCCATAAATTGGACAGTTTATTTATTTTACGGCGCCGACGCAACTAAATCAGGTTTACAATTATTTGAAGATACGTTTAGGACACAGAGTCAGACAAAAATAGGCGCCGTTTTAAGTTAAGATAACTTTTTTAATCCCACCAAAAAAACCAAATTTTAGATTCAAATAAAACCTTAGCAAGATTTTTTAACGTTTGTGTACCCTGGTCAACAATATCATAAC
>NZ_MRCD01000130.1 GCF_001904745.1 Calothrix sp. HK-06 | reverse complement strand
TAAATATACAAAAAATATATTTTAAATAAATTAGATGACTTTAAGTTGTTACTGTACAAGGCTTTTAAGTAAACTACTGGGGGAGCTGTCTACCCCCCAGCAAAATAAAAAAAAATGATATAATCAAATATATATTCTCGATTCTTCTTTTAAAACTTCAGATTAATTTAATAATTGTATACGTTTATTAATTATTTTGAAGCTTAGTAAAAATCCAGAGTATATGTCCGATTGCAATTGTAATCACGATTACTATCATTATTCGACCAATTACAAAATATACGCAAAATATATTGACTATGGGACGCACAAAAGGCAGTCAAAACAAGGCTTCTGACAAGTCTAAGCAAGGTTACATCACTCTTGGAGCTAACGAAGGCAAGTATAGAGCGAGAGTAAGTAAAAAGGTTGCCAGTAAAAGCCATATTTTTTCACTTGGCATTGATGAGAGTAAAGATAACTATGTAGATGCGATGAATTTAATCAATAAAATTGAAGAAGAGATGTTGAAAGACATAGAGGCAGGTATATTCGACCATAGCTTTGAAAAATACAAACCTTCAAAGATACTAGATAAAAACACGATTAAAACTGCTCAGTACTACTTAGATAACTTTGAAAGTAGATACTTTGCAGGTAAAAGAAAACGCGACCCACAATCAGAAGAAACCTTTAGGAAATCATTCCAAAAATTAAAATATTATTTAAAAGGTAAAGAAAGTTGTACTTTCAATCTTAAGTTAATAGAAGAGACTATTCTCGTTACAGAATTTGGTACTGACACAAGACACAAGAGAGTTTCATACCTTAGTAGTTTTTGTAATCTTTATCCTGAATTACAAAAGATGATTCAATTAAATAATTTCAATTTTAATGACTACAAAGGAGATTATGAAGCAGAATCTAGAGATATACCTCCTGATGAAATGGTTATTGAAGGGTTTAACAAGATTCAAATTAAAGAAATTCAAAGAGGATACCCCTCAGAATCTTGGGGTTGGGTATATGGAGTTTTAGCAACGTATGGGTTAAGACCACATGAAATACTAGCGATTGATTTTAACAAGTCTTTTAAACCGCCTTCTTATGAGATTTATTTAGATGAAAATTTATGTGAAGGAATTAAAACAGGTAGTAGATTTGTCCCACCAATTCCTGAAGAATGGGTACACACATTTGGACTAGCAGATGTTAATCTTAGTCAAGAGAGAAAAGAAATCTTAACACAGATTTTGAAAGGTAAAAAAGCTCGCGGTACAAAAGATAATTTCGCAGATGCTAATAATGGAAAGTTCAGAAACGTAAATATAGGATTTCAACCCTATGATTTACGTCATGCCTATGCAATTAGAGGTTATCTTTTTGGATTTACTATTAGTCAAATGGCAAAATTCATGGGACATTCTACTATTATGCACGAGAAAATATACCAAAAATACTTACCTGACGACCAAAAACTTTTGGATTATCGAAGAACATACGAAAATTACAAGCTTCTTAAAAAAATGCGAGAAGGTAAGCGTTCTTATGAAGAACTGGAAACTGAACTTAACAAAGTAAATTTAGAATTACAATTAATGAGAGACAACCTTGCTAAATGCCAACAACGAAATCAAGAGCTAGAACAAGAAATAGTTAGATTGAAAGCAATCGAAAAGGTTTTGAAGATTTTGGAAAGCAAAGGTAACAGTTCAACGCTTAAACTCTGATATATCAATAACTTGAATAAACTTTAAATCGGGTGGGTGCTTAAAACAGTACTCACCCGTTTCTATTTTTATAACTGTTCCAAGTATTGTGATATTTTCATAATTAATTAAATCAGGTGATAGCGACTGAAGCATTACTATCAAGCACTATCACCCGATATCTAAAACTCTTACTGCTATTGTACGGTAGCAATCGATGTCATGCCTAAAAATAGTCAAAAAGCCCCAGCCAGCCGCATGGTTCGGGTGAGTAGCCCCTTGATTCCTTACGTGCAAAAGTTATCTGACCTGCACCGCACGGGGCATACAGAAAAAATCTTAGAAGGGCTTACAAACCTGATATCAAACATTGAGAATGATATTGCAGCCAGTTATATTGATAGCGGTGTGATAGCGGATATCCTGCGGCGCCTTGAAGCATTGGAAGCTGCTGCAAATCAGAACAATCAACCACCAATAGAACTAAAACAGGCGCCTGCAAAACAATCAAAATCCAAATCAAAACAACCAACGGCGCCAGGACGAAATTCCGAGAAGCTGGAGCCAGAACCGCCTGTGGAAACGAGTATAGAACCGCGTGTAGAAGAAAAAACAATCCCACGGCTGCCTAAACTTTTCTGTCCCAAGTGCCACTCGACTGATTTGAAGCGTTGGGGGCATGATAAAACAGGAACCAGACAACGGTACAAATGCTCTAGCTGTGGCAAACAGTTTTTCAAATGATAATTTTTATTAAGATTTTGGCGTCAAAACCAAGTACGCGCATACGCCTTGCGATTTACTGCCTCCCCAGAACCCTTATTTTTAAGGCTTTGAAAATTTGTTACATGTGAAAAGTAAGAAACCGTTTCTTACTTGCTGTTTTGTACTACTGTATTTTCTCCCTGCACCATGTCCATGTAAATTTTTATTACAGGTTTTGAGGGAAGCGTCACTTTTTTTGGGTGAGATTTCATTTTACCAAATCCAAGTATATAAAACTACTTTCTGTAAACTTGATACCAAATATACTTAGTGCAAAACATTTGCACTAGTTTTCAAGGTAGGGTGGTATAGATTTTATTGGTAGTAGCAACGTATCCGCAATATAGTTACGAACATCGCGGCTAACATAGCAATCACTGGTGAGACATTCAAGGAGTAACTTATTGGCGCTGTGATATTTGTTCAATAGTTCTTTTTGAGACTCAGTAAACTGCCAGTCATGACCAATATTGCGATACTTAATCATAATAGCCCTAAGTTGTTCTGTCCAATTAGCGCCGTTCTCATTCCACCATTGTTTTAAAGCATCAACATCTTTTATGTTAGGTAGCTCAGTCATTAACCGCCACAACTTGCGCTTGAATTCGTCTTGAAGCATGAAGTCGAGGACTCGAACGAGGTCTTGGTCGAGGACTCGAACGAGGTCTTCGTCGGGGCTTCGGCAGAGGTCGAAGTAGAGGTCTCGGTAGAGTACGAGGTCTTCGCCGAGGCTTCGGCAGAGGTTGATGTAGAGGTCTTGGTAGAGTACGAGGTTTTGGTCGGGGGCGAGGTCTCGGACGAGGTATCCGGTGAGGGCTCTGTCGAGGCAAAAGTATCGGTAGGAGACTTGGTCGTCGATGGCTTTGTCGAGGTCAAAGTCTTGGACGATGTCTTGGACGAGGCCGAAATATATAACACGCACAGCAGCTTTTTTATAAGGCGCCCTAACCGAATTTGATTTTTCCTCAACCCAAGCAAGATATTGTTGCAATTTTTCCTCACCTGTCAATAAGCTATCAATCTGCTTTTTCATTAATTGCAATAGCGTATCTGCATTATCTAACATCCCTACCGTTAATAAAAAAACTTCACGCCAGCGCGTTTTGGTAATGCGGTCAGCTAATATAAGTAAAAGTTTATTATCGCCTGTATTTGTAACAATCTTTCTTGCCGTGAAGTACTCATGAAAGGTCAAATGTGAGAAAGAGTAAATACCACGTGCGCGTTCCACAAACAAACCATGCTGCGCTTCGATAGATTTTAGCACTGCTTCGCTATCAAGCTGTAATACTTCTGGGTCATCGCTACAGTCAGGTAAATTGCGGATATATTCAATAATACGTGCTTCAACTTCTTTCTGCTTGAAGAAATATTGCTCCTGCTCAAAAGTTGAATAAGCGACTTGGCTTAATAAGTCTTCCTTACGTTTAAGAGATAATTTCTTATATACCTGCTCACGTTCAATATTGCGCTTCACGTCCCACTTCTTGAGTAGTACATCTAAACCTTCTTTATAAAGCTCAGAGCGATTTTTTGGAAATTCTGCTGTTTCTTCAAATACCAAACATAGTAACGTTAATAATAACGGATTCGTAGCTAATTCGCGGATTGGTTCCTCATCTTGTAGCTTTTCAAAAAACTTGTTCGCTTTTACTGTATCTTTTTTGGCAGTAAACCATTTTTGACTAAAAGATTTAATTTGTTCATCATTAAAGTCAGCAACTTCGACTTCGGTAAACTGCCCAAAAGTATATTCCCTCGCAGCAATTCGACAAGTGATAACAAATTGATTTCGGTTAAATTTAGTTGTAAAGTCTTGAATTTCTTGCAAAACGCGGCTGCTATCAGCAGCTTGTACCTCATCTAAACCATCAAGTAGTAGTAGTAATTTACCCTGAGTCAGCAATTGTTCTACTGCTGTTAAATCAACATCTAAGGGTGCTTCATTTTTAAAAAATTTGCTTCTTATAGTTGCCAAAAATCCTTCTTTGACTTTGGTATTAGGTGCAATACCGTACCTTGCAAATAAGTGAATCAAAAAATCAAGCATTGATAGTTGATTATCATATTCTGCAAACTCTTTTAAGGTAATAAACAGTGGGATACGCTTCGGTTGAAACTTGCCTTTTATACACAAACGTGCCAAATGCTTGAGAAATGTTGTCTTCCCAGCACCAGGTTTGCCTAAAATCATCAGCTTGGAGTATTTTTCTACCGCATCCAATCCTGGTACTGTTTCGCTTACCCTTCCTAAACTAAATCTGTCAAAGTCAGAAGCAGAAAATGTTTGATAAAGTTCCTCTAAGGAGAATCGTCTGCGTCCAGTAATTTTCTCCAAAATATTAACGCTGGTATAAATATCATCTAACCCTATTGGCTGCGTCATATCCAGTACACGCATCGTACCGCAACGTTCTTCAATATAGGCATCAATGTTCTTACGCGCGGTTCGTACCAGTTCATCAATATTTATAGTCTCAGTTAATGACTTAGAGAGTGGCGCCGATTGTTCGGTTACTTGCTTTGATGCATGTGAAGTGCCAGCAATTTCATTCCTATCAAGTTCGAGGTATTTGCAAATGGCATAAAAGCAGTCATCTCTAACTGGTCTCCCATTAAAAAATGCATTGACTGTACTATCACTGATGCTTATTTCAATGTTTGGGTCTTTAGTCAATTTCTTAGCCAGTCCACTTTGGCTAAGTCCGTTTCCTTTTAAAGCTTGTATTGCTTTATTGATACCATCGGGGCAAGCACGAGTAGTAGGTTGCGGCATACTCCAATACGTCACACTGCATTAGTTTTAAATTATAAATCTTTTCGTCGAGCAAAGTCGGGCAAGGTCGGGCAAAGCCGTCAAAGGTCGGTAATACTTTTGTTGTACTCGTGAAGTCAAACCTCAATAATAAAGACAGTTGGAGCGCTCCCACTTAATACACCACCAACCAAATCTTTAACACAAGGCTTATGGATAGTATCAATTATCCTTCCACCAATGTCGGTAACAACTCCACCCATATTGAGGTTCCAGCAATGTACAATGTTCCCACTTCCCAAGTTGGGCAGCAGCCAACACCGTATGACTACTTAACAGTACTCCCAATATTAATTACAGCTTTAACACCATTAATATTAGGGTTGAGAAAAAAAGATAAGGATGATGAGGAGGACAAGGAGTAATCAACTAATATAAATATCTGAGTGCGGAATATTTGGAATGATGCATGAGATACTGAATTTGCACAACAAACCGAAATAATTCCACCTCTCCCCTACTCCTAATAAGGTGCAGGGGATTTTTGAGTGTGTTGTAGGCGCCACTTGGAACAAGTTTGTTGCACCACACCCAGGCGCCGTAACTTACTATCCTAAATTTTCTAATTTTTGGGATAGTAACTCAGCGGTGGTGGTTAAACTTTGCGAAAATCTTGATAATCATGCCAGGTTGAGATATTGCCATCCACCTTCTGCACGCAAACCTTTTTGTGGTCAAAGCTGTATACCCTTAACTCACCCTCACACTGCTTTTTAGAGTCTGGGTCAGTGCCAACATATCTTACCTTATCCCCAACGTTGTAATTTGGCTTTGCATTGCCATCTATATATATGTTGGGGTCAAAGCCTTTTTTGCTATCGCCCACGGTGTTATTTGGGGTGTGATTCAAAGTCTCATTGTTATTAGAGTTTGATTCCGATTTAACGCTTTGTTCTGTATCTTCAACAACATTGTTGTCTGATTCTGTGTCTGAAGTTTCTGGGGGTTCTTTACCTTGTTCGGGTTGATAATCTTTAACTGTCGGTACTGACACTTGGTTTGGCACTGACACTTCTAACTCCTTGCTGGTATTTGTTTCAGGCTTTGTCACATTGTCAGTGGTATTAGAATTTTTTTCCTCCGGCTCTACTTGTTCCTCTGGTTCAGATAACGTATTTTCATCTATGAGGTTTTGTTCAATATCTAACTCCGTAACTATTGATTCAGGTTGTGTAGTTTGGGCGCCAATGCTGGCAACGAATCGAATTGTACGACCATTTTTAACGACCTTGCCCTTACCTTGGGTTTCCAACATTCCAAATAGCTCTGCTGTGTAGGCGCCAACGTCCCTTCCCATATCCTTGGCTCGGTATGTAATAGCGTTGATATTTCTGTAAGCATCTCTGGTTGTAATTCCGTCAGGATGCTTGGTTACGGCAGCGTCAAATATTTTTAACAAGATTGATGCAATATCATCATTATCTGTCGTGGTTTCCTGAATAATGTGAAAGGCACTACGATAATACTGAGCAAATAAAACGGCTCGTTCTAGCGTATCTTTCTGCAACTCCCAAATAGGTCTATTTTGGTCGTGATAACATTCAAGAAAATGTAGACCAAGCGCGATTCTTAGTAGATTGCTACCCATTAATTTAAAGAGCCAAGCCCTAATTGCTGGGTGAGATGTTTCAAAAGCTTGGTTTCCAATTTGCTCGTAAAGCTTGTCATACAAAGCATCAGCAGCTTTTGACAATTTTATTGTTCCTTCGGGTAAGCGACGTAACCAAGCATAGAGAAGTGGTAATTTTTCAGGCAAGATACAGGAACCTTTAACACGTTTAGGCTTTATAGCTTTTGGAGTTGCAAAAAGGGGTCGTGCTGTTAAACCTTGAGAGTCTTTTGGGTCTTTAAATATATCCCTGAAAATACCTGGCTGCATTCCTCCATTTAAACTAATTGCAGTTTTATCAATAAAGTAGCTATCCTCTTGGTTGTTTACCCGGTCATTTTGGAATGATGAGCCATCCCATAATTTTATAAGGCACTCTAACCCTTCATTCTCACCTTTGCCAAACTGCCCTAAACTCTTAAATAATCCTGCTAATTCATCTCGGTTCCATAGTTGCCCACCAGGTTCTTGTTCGGAAGCCCTTCGCATTACCGCTTGTATTGTAGCTACCTGAAACGATACTTTACGCTCTACAGGTTTAGGAGGTCTCGGTTCATCACCTTTTAATTTGGCACAAGCTTCTTCCCATTCCCTCATCTCATGCTCAAACTGCTTTCTGTACTGTCGTTGCAGGTCGCGGAGGGGAGATAAAATTACATCATCAGCTCTAGTTTTCCCAGTTCCTGACTCAGCAAGGCTTATTGTCCAGGCTATGCAAGGTATTTTGTGCGAGCCAACATCAAGATTGATTTTGGTACCCACCTGTGAATGCACAGCAGGAAGAAGCGACTGCCATAACATAATTGGGTCAATATTCAAGATTTTGGCATCGTGCTTAAAATCTGAAGCCATACAAGGTAATGCTTTGTCAAAATCAAGCTCACTATTACGCCAATTAATTAAGTTATTAAGCCTGATTTCATCACCTGGCTGTAAAGCATCAATTTGATTTTTCTGAGAACTTACTAGCTTCCAGAAAGCACTTTTACTTAACCCTGATTTTGAATATAAATCTTCTAGTAGTTGTTGCTCCTCGTAATCTGTCAAACCAAAACTCAAAATTTCTCTGACACTACTGACAGTAGCTCTAAACCTTGATACGTCTATATTACAACTGTCAGTGCCAAACTCACTGTCAGTACTGCCAATTCCACTTTTCTTGTCAATAACCTGCACTTGTTGAGAAAAAGATGATTTTATCTCATCAATGACTTTATTCAAATTAGAACCATATCCCTTATATCTGGAACGTAATTCTTCTATTTCTAATTCTGGGGAATTTGAATAAGTTAAAATTACCGTTGCGATTTTCTGAAACTCTCGTATTGTAAGAGGTTCGTTTAGGGAATCAAGGTATAGCTCATAGTCGATACTGAAATCAATTATTTGAATCAACACTTCCGGGATTGTTGTCGATTCGTGGTTTACAAAACATTCAAGAGGAATGTGACTCTTGTAAATTTTCGCTGTTGAGCCAGCCTCTGAAATCTCGTAGATTGCTTTCCTGACCAAAGCTTCTGGTGTTGACTTATCCACCAATATAATGTGATGCCCTTGTTCGATTCCCTCTAAGTTGGCTAAATCTCTTATTGCAATACACCCGGATAAGTTCATTATTACTGGCATGTCGCTTGTCCATAGCATTGGACGGGAAGACGCAGTTTTGACGGTTTGTGCAGTGTTGGTACTCATGATTTCTCCTTTCAACCAACCTCAAACCCTCTATACTTCGCTCTTGATGTAGTACACCGGTCACTTGCTTGCCTTTGCCGCAGAAAGTTATCATGGTATTGAGTTTGTCCATTAAAACACAACTAGGCTTTCTAGTTGATTTTGTCTGGGCTGGGCATTGACAAGTAATAGCTAGTTACAGACAGTTTGAAATTGATTATTAAATTTTTGCAACCCGGTGTTCCAGCACTGGGCTATTTTTTATATACACCGTTTTGGTGCAGTTTGAGCTTTTGAGCTATTTTTCTAAGAAAATAGACTGACTTCAGTCTCCAACTCTCAAAACCTTACTGGGAGTAAGTTTTAAGCCAAAAATTAATCCAGTCCTGTTTAGACAACATTTATACTGCACCTTTTTTTCGGTTTGGTTTCTGATTCTCTTCAAGCCACGCTTCTAAGGCTTGTTCTAGCCCTTCACCAATGCTGATTTCCTTTAAGGTACAAGCGGCTTTAAACCTTAAACCTATATCTTTTTTTACATCTCCAGTTATTTGCATGTAATCGGGGTCGTTCCGTTTGGCTGCCACGTTTAAATAGATATTTTCCATAATTTGTGCAACTCCAGTTTACTTCTTCACAATTCAACATAGTCATTTGTCAATTTGCTAGCAATATCACTTGCTAACATGCTAGCATTAGTTTGTTAACGCAGAACCTAAAGCCGGACATTAACCACCTGGAGTTATCCCAAACCGGAACACAGTAAGTAAGACAGGAGTAATACGAACACTTATGACCGCAACGCGGATTGTATTGCCTTCAAAACACAAACCGTTTGCTGAGGAGCTGCTAGCAGTTACAGGTATTGACTCGTTATCAAACCTATTTGTAGTATTTTTAACTCGCTATGGGCACCACCTCAAAGTGAGTTGGAATATTACGAATTTTTTGCCTGGACAGCATTTTCCTACACCAACAGCAACTTACCAGGTGCCGGAAGTTTCAGTAATTCCGAGCCAAATTAATTACCAAAAGCAAGATTTAGTTCAATTAATTCAACAAACCACGGAACCCAATGTTGAATTAATTAAACCTGACCCGGAACCTAATATTCAACTAATTGAACCTGACCCGGTGATAGCTAGGTTGGCAGGATTAATTGATATTTTTTAAGCAGCCGCCTCCTCCGCCAAGATTGAGCGGCCGCTTGTCCACCAAAATGAACACAAGGATTTTAACACCATGACCAAGCCATTAGGGTATTGGGGTTGTAGTTACGACAATCCCCTAATCAAGGACATAGCCGAACATTACAACGAATTACAAAGTATTGACGAACGTGACCAATCCTGGTTACTCGGTCGTTTGGGTTCCCACTATTGGATGAAATGGTGTTTTGAAGCTCCGACTGCTGCCGCTGAAGAAGTACGCGATAGGTTAGAGGAATTACCAAAATATCAATTAGCGTGTTTAGTTCAGGCAGTTGGTGATAAATCAAGAAGTAAGCCGCTTGGTTATTATTCCTGTGACTATGAAAATTCCCTAATTAGAGATATTTATAACCACTTTGGCGACTATCTCCAAAACATGAATGAAATTGACCAAATGTGGTTATTGGGGATGATGGGCGACTTTTATTTTGAACACCATTGTGAGGGTGACATCTCCGAATCAGATGCAACTGACGAAGTGCGGGATAGGTTACACCAACTTGACCGAGGGAATTGTCAAGCATTAATTCAAGCTTTGAGTAATAGGTAAATTATGCAGCATGAAATACTTTCAAAATTGAGAATAAAACCCTCTACTGTGGGCTGGGGAGTTGCTGTTTTAACTGGATTAATTTTCGCATTCCCAAACCTAAAAGCTTATCAAGATGACGTAAATCAGGAGTGGAAAGAGAATAAAAATCTTGAATCTAAAAACAGTAAGTTACAACGTCAATTTGAATTTGAACAGCAACAAGCAGAAATTGCAAATAAAAGATACGAGTCCTGCTTACCTGTTGTTGGGGAATTTATGAGAAATGGAACTCACTATTTTACAGGACTCCGGGAAGGGGATAAACCAACAGACCGGATTACTAGAGAACTTTTACCAAGCGGAACTGTGGTCTGTGATGCGAACGGTACAACAGGCGTTATTGGTTCGGATGGAAAGGTTGGGTTTTTGGCATACACAGGGAACAGAGATATTATTCAATCCCGGTTAAAGCGGTTTAGGGGTTCGCAGTTCTCACAACCAGTAATAAGGGGGAATTAATCATGAATTCAGCTTCAAGAAATACACAACATTACGAACCAAAGAAAGTTAGGAATAAAGATACTTTTCTGTTAGGTGTTGCAAGATGGACGCTTATAGCAATTATTGGTGCCTTTATATTTGCTAATATTAAGCCCTATGAGATACTCGCAACTAAATTCTTTGCTGGTATTCAATACAGTTTCATTACCGACGTATTGTTTAACATCCCAATTTTAGGAGGGATACTCAGATTAATAGGCTCTCTTTTTAATGTGGGTCTTGGATTTTTATTTTGGGCATTTATCCAAACCCTAGAGTTACTACCTGTAGCTTTATTCGGACACGGTGCTTTTTTAGATAATACAATTGTTAGAAGTGCAGGTAAGCGTTACGCGACAAGTGATAAAGATACTTGGGAAGTCAAGGTTGCTAAGTATGTTGGCAACTCCCTAAATACAGAAACTTTACGATTTCTGATTCTGCTTGGAATAGCAGTTTATGTAGTAGATTTCTTCTTCTGTTTGATGATATTCCCCCCTTTAAAAGGAGGTGGCGATGTCGGAATTTTTCTTAGAGTATTGCAAACCGGACAGTACTCTCGGATTGATTGGGGTAACATTCTCCGTGCCTTAACTACGGTTTTTGCAGTGGAATTTTTATTTAAGCTCAAAACCATCATTGAACAAATCATAGACGATTTAAGAGACTAAATACTAGGAAGTACTGGGGCACCGTGTAAGGGTTCAAATCTCTTACTTCTTCTAAGAATAAACATTTTAGGGGGAAGATTCATGACACGATTTAATCCACAAGGCGGTTTTAAAGATATTACTTTGTGGGAATCCATAGCCGAGAAAAAAGCGGGTAAAACTGGTGCAGCATCCAGAATTATTGCAGGAATTTTATTAGGGAGTTTAGGGTTATCGATGGGTGCCGCACCTTTAGGTGGAGTAGTAGCAGCATGGTTTTTAAAATCAGCCTGGGATGCTTTGGAAGTAGCGGGTAAAAGATTAAAAGTTGTTCGAGACATGGGGTGCAATGCATTTGTCTTAGAAGAATCCAACTTCCGAATTTATGTACAGCAATTCGGAGACGAAGCTGTGTATGAGGAATTAATTTACGCCGAAGCTCAGGGATGTGAATTGTCAAACTTTTCTGCCAACTGGTTACAAGCTTATACCAAAGGCTTAAATGCTGTTCAAGAAGTTAAACCACTTGGGAGAGAAACAAATAAAACAGCAGTAGCCACAGCATTGGCGCCTGGAACAGAAACTTTCAACCCAAGCATTAAAGACCGAATCGTAAATATATTTAATCCTAAAGATAATGAGTATATCGACATTATCAAGGAAATAACCGACCGCATCAGAACCTTATTAATTGTTGGTGTGTCGGGAAGTGGCAAGGGCATTATAGTTAGTAATGCAATCCGTGAGGCAAAGCGTAAACACCCTAATTTGAAGGTGGTTGTAATTGACCCAAAGGACGATGAAAAAGAAATTAGATACTGGAAGGGTATTGCAGATGAGTTTATCTCTTACCCTTGTATGGATGCTAAACCTAGCACTGTTGTTGAATGGGCGGATTATGCTTTTAAACAGTATCAAGATTACGCAAACCAGAATGAACAAACTTTAGCCGTTATCGATGAGGGAACATTATTAGGATTGAAAGCAAACCTCGCTAAATCAACCTTAATTAAAGATAAAATAACTGCTTACTCAAGTGCTGGGGATAGTTCAGGTCGCTTTGTTTGGTTTCTAGTTCAATCTCCTTTCGTTGGTGCATCATCTCTGGATTTAAGTACCTCAACCCAAATGACCACAATCGCGATTCACTGGGAAGAAAATTTAGGTGCCTTATCGCAATGGAAAGGTTCAAAAATTCTTAGAAAATTATCTCTAGATACGGTTGGGGAACTGGTTGATAAATCTCCGGTTGGGAGAGCCATTTATTACGGTAAAACTGATAAATGGTACTCATTACAGGAACTAACTAATCATTCTGGATACAACCGGGACAAGCGAGAATACTTACCTGGCTTTGAGCCAAAGTCCAGTAATATAACTAAGCTTGAAAACAGTTTAAAATCGGAACCTGAACCGAAAGATGCTAGCCCAAAGGATTCAGAGTTAGGAGGTTTTGATTTAAACAAAGCACTTGATGTATTGCGTACTTTTAAAGGCAAGGACTGGGTTAAGTTTGGTGATGCTAGAGCCAATTGTAAACCCTTACGTAAGGTAACACGGGATGCAGATGATGTCCGCTTAGTTGTAAATTTATTGAAAAAAGATGGAGAAGCAGAAACTAAGGAAGATGATTTATTCCGAATAATTTAAACGGTATCTGACCTTCCTGTCTTTAACCTCAAAAAGGTACAAAACATGCTTTTTTTGCGGTCATGACAGGAGACAGCGACAGGAGGCAGGAACGGTCAGATGCTTTGACAGATAGGGTCAGAGACGGTCAGCACTCCAAGACAGCTTGTTTTACCCCTGACCATTGCTGCCCATGCACAGTTCGGCTGCTGCCCGTATTTTATAGTTCAACAAATTCTTCATTAATACTAAAAAATCATGTTTAAATCACATCCTGTATCTGTTAGCACTAACGGTTATCTTAATTCAAGCTGAAAAAGATTCACTGAATTAAGTAAAGATTTATTTTAAGGAATTGCAAAATCCTAAAAATAGATTAATCAACTTTTAAATTGGAGGGTAATAAAGAGATAAACACTACTCAATAACGCTACTAAAAACAGGTTGGTAGATGAGAAGCGACTGTCATCCTGGTGCCTTAAAACTAATTTCAGGCATTTTAAACAGTAGCAGATTAATTTTGATGATTGTCTTTAAGACAATTGTGCCAAATTGTGTCAAACGTTTTTTCAAACTTGTCAACATCAACACTTCAAAAAATAGGAGTATAACACAAATGAGTCTTCTTTCTTTTATGCAAGAGCCAAATAACCGAGATAGGTTCAGACAAGAATTCAAAAAGCCCAAACTAACTGTCAATCAAGAATTGTTAGCTCCGCCTCTAACAAAGAATTACCAGTTAGTAGGAACTGCTTTTGATTATTTGTTGCGATTTTTAGTTCAACGTCTAAATCCTCAAGCTCAAGACAGAGGTTGGGTTGCTGAAACTTCGACAGCTTTATTAAGTCGGTCGCCAAGGCTTCATCATTTATATGATGAAAGTCGCAAAATTGTTGATGCTGCCAAATCTCATCATGCACTTTTCCTTAAAACTGGGGAATTTACTGATGAATTACTCCGGCATACATTGCTTCTAAGCAAAATAGATGCATTTACAAGGGCTGGTATCATTGATGAGAATTTACAGCAGATTGACGACCTAGACATTCAAGACTTAAAAAATCTGATTGCTGTAGCTGACCCCAATCAATTCAAATCAACAGCGCAAGTTTTTATCAACCCAGGTTTTGGAATAGCTTCTGCTTCGGTTGGGGGCGCTGACGCGGATTTAATCCTTGGGGATTTATTGGTTGAGATTAAAGTTACCAAACTACTTGAATTCAAGCTCGAATACTTTGACCAATTGATGGGCTATTTTACTTTGTCCATCCTCAATCAAAAATATGAACATGGGCATTACGACTCCTATGACATTAAACGCATTGGCATTTATTTTGCGCGGCACGGATACCTTCATATCATGAATATCGAAGATATCGTTAATCTCGCAACCTTTCCCAGCTTTTTGGAATGGTTTGAGTTAACAACTAGAGGCTCTGCTGCTTAAAGGTATGTAGATAATAGTTAGGTACAACGCCGACTAGCATAGGGCTTAAAACAAGCAAACCTCGGTTGTATGACCGGGGTTTTTTAATGGAGCAAGGTAAGGTTGCCCCATGTCAGTTGACAAATAATTTGGCATAGATATAAGGTACCTGACACCAAGGGCAAGTAGCATGAAAACTCAGTTTGTATTGTACAGTAGCATAACTAAAAGGGTTAAAAGCTCTGCTTTATAGGTAAGAAGTAGCAGAGCTTTTAAGTTTGTTTCTCAGTTAGGTTTTGGGTGTGACCATCTCACCAACATCAAAAACAAAACTTTAGGCAGCAATTCCTTTATGGTAATTGGGTGCATATCGCTTTCTAATTGCAGCTTTTAAAAAGCTTTCATGGTACTTTACCCTTCTTTGTTTTAACGCTTCCTCATATGCCTCAACAGCATCTTCTACTACACTTTGCGGCTCAGTTTCCACTAATTTTCTCAACTCATCATCAACCTTAATTCCCATGTTTTTTATCTTCTCCAAAATTTCATTGGTAAAATTACAGCACTTCCGGCAGCTATGAAGTACATCTTTAAAGCTAAAAGCTTTGACAGGAAAGGGACAAGGAGAAAACCTGTATTGCGTAACAGATGGAAGTGCTGTACTTTGGGCAAAATTTAGCTTAAACCAAAATTGAATAATACGGTCAAAGTCATCTTTGCCAATCATTTTTGCAAGTTCCTGAGCTTTAACTTGGGTAGCAACTTCATCTAAATGCAGCCTAAGCTGGTCATCTAATGAGTTTAAGTTGTCTTCATGTTGGGAAAGTGGATTACTATTGTTATGTGCGTTCATACAAATTCCTTGTTTTTAGAGTTGAGTTTGTATAGTTAAATACCTAACGAGTAAGCTAGTTACTTAACCGTTAGCGAGAATGCACCATAAATGAGGAGCGCTTTTGGAGTAGGAATCCAGGGGCGCTTCTTGTGTAATTTACGGCATTTTTAAGCTACTCATAAGCTAGCATACTGATGTTGTACAAGCAAGTACGGCAGATAGAAAAGTAGGATGACACATCCTAGGCTGCTCAGAAGCTAACATTATTGCCATACTATCAAGTACGGCAAAAAAGACGAAACAGTACGACAAATCTTTTAACTATAGTTTTGGGTTGCTCACAGACTAACATTACTGCCGTACCAATAAGTACGACATATGTTAGACTTTATTATAGAGTATAAAAATTAGGACTAGCTGATGTCACACACAACTTTAACCCTAAAGGAGTTGGGGCAAATAACGTATGGCATTTCACTTAACCGTTATCAGGACGACAAAGGAAGTTCTAGGCGCATTGTTAATATAGGTAATCTTGAAAAACTACATGTAGGGGGTAATCTTAGCGAAACAAAACTTAGTACATCAAACATTGAACGGTATCAACTGCATGAAGGTGACGTGGTTATAGCAGTTCGAGGCGCCCAGTTCAAAGCTTCAGTCGTCACAAATGAAACACAAGGGAGTATAGCGGGTCAAAATGTAGCCTTCTTTCGACCTGAGCCAAAAGCAGAGATTGATTCAGCATATTTAGCTGTATTGATGCGTTCACCGCAATGGCTTGAAAAATCGCTTAATATTTTAAACAGGCAGTCTAGCACCTCCTTACAATCTATAAAAGTTTCTGAACTACGTGAGTTAAAAATTCCACTACCTGATTTATCTACTCAAAAACAAATTGCTAAACTTTTTTTATCTACAGAAAGTTTTGTTAAAACAACAGAAGATTTAATAAACTCTAAAAAGAGGCTAACTGAATTGACTATATTACAGATTGTGGAAGGATAGTGATGAATATTTTAAATTATTTATATAGCCAAATAGACAGAGCTTTTGAAATTTTACTAGCAAGCGGTATAGATGATATTAATTATCTACTACAACTTTTACTATTTAAACGATTATCTGATATGTTTGAAGATGAAGATAAGGCAAAAAACACTAAAAATAGTAAGTATAACTTAGTTCAGGATAAGTCGTATTATAGCTTTTTTCTCCCCCAAGGATGTCGGTGGGTTGATGTGATGCGCTTTGAACGTAAAATAGGTGAACGACTTGATGAAGTTTTAAATGAAATTGAAAATAATAACCCAAGGTTACTGCAAGAAATTTTTAATAATAGAAAGTGGAATACAATTCCAGATGAGACTTTAAAAGAACTCATCGATTTTTTTTCTATAATAGATTTTAAAAATAGTAATTTAACTGAGAAAGAGTTGTTTGGATACGCTTGCGAGTATCTAATTACAAAAGATACTTTACGCCAAGGTTTAAAAGGTGGAGATTCTACCACCCCAAAATCAATAGCAAAATTGTTAGTTGGCTTAATTGAACCACAAGAAAATATGAGAATCTGCGACCCTGTTTGTGGAGTAGGCGGTTTTTTAGTTGAGTGTATGCATCAAATTAAGCTGAAAGGGTATAATTTAGATAATGTGTTTCTGTACGGGCAGGATAGAAATATTTACACTTATACTAATGCTAAAATAAATCTATTACTACATGATATTTATAACTTTGATATTCGCTTAGGTGATACTCTCCTGAATCCTCAGTTTGTCGATAATGAAAAGTTAATGCGCTTTGACCGAATAGTAGCTAACCCACCATTAAATCTTAACGACTGGAACTATGATAGGGGAAAAAATGATATTTATAACCGTTTCCGCTACGGATTACCCCCTCTAAAATCAGCTGATTTTGCTTTCTTTCAGCATATAATAGCTACTTTAAATGAAACTGGAAGAGCATCAGTAATTACCTTACGTGGGGCTTTAAGCCGTCGTGGTGCAGAGGAAACAATTCGCAATAATATTATTAAACATGACTTGATTGAAGCAGTAATTGAACTAGCACCAAACTTACTTTATGGTTCTGCTATCTCCGCTGTTATTTTAGTTTTTAATCGAAATAAAACAGAAGAGCGTAAAGATAAAATTATATTTATCGATGCTAGCAACAAATATGAAAAAAGTAAAAATCAATATATCTTAAGTGATGAAAATATCAACGATATACTCTCTGCATACCAAAACTTTGAAAATCAGGAGGGATATACTAAAGTTGTTTCTACTAAAGAATTAGCTAACAATGATTACATAAATCTTAATGTTAACCAGTATGTAAAATCTTTTACACCTCATGTAGATATTAAATCAGAAATAAGCAAAGAGATAAGTAAATTGAAGAACTTAGAGGTTGAAAGTGCCAAGCTTTCAGAAGAAATAAATGAATCTATGCGCGCGTTAGGAATAAATATATAAATAAGATAGGAAATAACAATCTTAAGAAAGTTATTTGGGTAGCCTCCGAGATACCTGCAAAAAGAGGTAAGTTGTAAATAATTATTGCAAACAATTCCCTGTTGATTTACTAACTTTTCCAAAAATGATAGAAGGCGAATCAAACTTCTGCACGGTAAGACCAAGCTTTTTAAATGCATATTTCAGTTTTAGTCCTTATCCTGGCTCGACCTCAAGAAGGTAAGGAAAGGGCTGCAGGTCATAAACCTACTACACCCAACGTATGTATAAGTGCAAGCTTCAAACAGGCGTGTATCAATTACAACGGTAAATACATAGCAGAAGAATCGTTTGGTCGGGCGTGGAGATAGCGAGATGTAGTACTAACGTTGTCGTGTCCCAAAGTTTCTTGTACCAATCCAATGTTGGTGCCGCTACACGCTGTATTTTAGGGCATCAGAGCATTATTTTTCAGAAATATTTTCAGAACTAAATGTTGTTTTAATTAATTCAGCAACTTCTTCCAAGTCGGAAGGTGCGTTGTTTATAATCCACTCTGTAAGTAGAACACCATGTTTAACCTTGTCAAAGCATACACGATTATCAGACAGGTTGCTAAAAATATCCTCTAGTACCTTGGCGCCATGAACATGTTCTAGCCATTGTGGTTGATTTGAAGCAGTAGCGATTTTCTCATCAATATATTTTTTGTCACAGCTTTTATCTTTTATCCACTGTTCGACATCTTGCGCCGTAATAGCTTTTGTTCCTGGTAAATCACCTAAATCAAGTTGAGAAAGAACTGCACTAATAGCCTGTGGATTTAATAAATAATTTTCATACATCGTTCGCTTTAAGAACTTTATTTTCTTGTCACTTCGTCTTTCTAGGTCTTTCATTTCTGTAGGAGTGCGCTTTTCCTTATCAAATATAAAACCAATTGCAGGTGGTAACAGCCCTTTCCCTTTACTTAAGCGTTCATAAATTTCAAAAATTGTTTTTGAATGCTTACTTTCAAAATCACCCGTATGTTGTACTCCAATAATCTGTGTATCCATGAGAGGTGTTTCGAGAAATTTTTCGACAATTATTGGAAAACATAACTCTTCTGTGCGTCCTTCAACCCAAAGAATATTGTCTGCCCCAAAAATATCAGATAGCCGCGCTCCAACTTCCAGCAAGAAACGTCTTATTTCCTTAGTTTCGGATATGCTAATAGGTTCTATAATACTCTCAGATTCTTCATTGCGAATAAGGAAAAGTCTTTGAGGATTTGTAGAAGTGACAACTGTTGGTGAGTGTGTCGTAATAATAAATTGATGTTGAGGATGTCTTTTTAAAATCTCCATCAGTTTTCTAACAGCCCCAGGATGAAGAAAGCTTTGTGGTTCATCAATTATAATGGTTCGTGGCTCATCAGAGGTAAGGATAACATACAAAATTGCTAAAACCTGCCCAGTTCCTGTTCCACTTTCAGATAAAGGCACTGCTAAATCAGCACGTTCTGTATTAGGGTCAATTTTCCATACTAAAATTTTAACTTGGCTATTATTTACAGGAGGAATAGTGATTTGCTTAATTTCAGGAAAGATAATACTAACTAGTTCGTTGAAGCGTTTGAATCGGCTAGGATTACTAGATTGTAATAAGTGTAAAACTTCCGCTAGATTTGATGCATCAGGATTTAGAATTATATTATTTCCTATTTGATATAATCCTAAATTCAATCGCTCTGCCTTAAATATATATAACTTATTGATTAATATGTCACCTAAAATCTGTCCATAGTTCTTGTGTGAAAAACCTTCCCTTACACCAGTAAAAACAAAATTACCTGTTGATGAATCTCTTCTTATCTCTAAAAAATCTCCAGAATTGCCGTCTTCATACTCCTGTAAGTACTTTCTTCCATCTCCCCTAAACGTCCATCTCTGGCATTCTTTTAAAAAAATATCATTAAACATTTTAACTGTAGTTGCATCGTCTCCAGAGATTCGAGGAACACTGAGTGTGTCAAATTTGTTTAATAATCCTCGAATACGCTCTGTTATCTTAAAAGTTACACGACATTCAGAAAAAGGAATTTCAAGGGAAGAGTTAGATTCTGGTAGAGTTTTGAGGCTACGATGAGGAATATTGTTGAACTTAAAACTAAGTGCCTCTACAAGCGAAGTTTTTCCGGCATTATTTCGTCCAACAATGACGTTAAACCCTGGCGTTAAAGTCAATTCCTCAGATGAATAAAAGCTTTTATAGTTAATAATCTGGAACTTAGATATGTACATTTGACTAATATTATTAGGAAACCGTAGTGTTGATTACTAAGTATGCGTCGGTGAATAAATCCCTTTTGTTACTGTGGTAAATTCGTTTGATTAAACTGCCAATGTTAGGTTTGGTGCTACATGATAAGTAAAATTAGCGGTGGCGTATCAATTATAACGGTAAATACATAGCAGAAGAATCGTTAGGTCGCGCGTGAAGATAGCGACTTGTAGTACTAACATTGTCGTGACCCAAGGTTTCTTGTACTAGTCCAATATTGGCGCCGCGTTCGAGGGCGTGGGAAGCGTGAGCGTGACGGAGCCAGTGCGCGGAGACTTTATCGCTCAAACCTGCTCGTGCTGCGGCTTTTTTAATAATTGGCTGTAGATTCTGCCGCTGGATATGCCCACCTTTTTTACGACTCTTAAATACTGGGTCCGAGTCTAATGCGCTACCTCGCAAGCTCATCAAATCGTCCCATAAAATCTTAGGTAGCAGGATGGACCGCGATTTATTACCCTTCCCCCCTAATACAGTTACTTGCCCTGCATCACCTCTAGTTGCCAAGTTCTTCCACTTGAGGTTACAAACTTCACTCGCTCTTAACCCAGCCCCATACAAAAGCCTCAGTAGACAACGGTTTCGGACGTTTGGCTCTAGCCGTATCATTATTGCCACATCAACTTCAGATAGTAACCGTTCGTTCAGAGTATCGGGCGTTTTGGTTAAAGTTAATGCGGCGCCAACATTAAAAGCTACAAACCCGATTTTATGGGCGAAGCTCAACAATGATTTAACCACGGATAACGCGGTTTTTTGAGCGTTAGGGCTTAAGTCTGATTCGTCCAAATGCTTTGCAAAATCGTATAAATCCTCTATCGACACTTGGGCTAGGGGCTTGGCGACGAATGCTAAAAACCTTGTAGCGTTTAGCCTGTAAGACTCCTGAGTATTTTTAGACTTGCCATAAAGCCACATATCAATCAATTTAGCTTGAGCGTCAACAGGCGCCAAGTGGGCTAATTGTTTGCGTTTTTCGGTATGGACAAGGGCTACAGGCGACATTTTACGTGTTTAAACGAGACATAAGGGCAATTATGTATCATTCATCATACCGTGTAGACACCTGTATTTACGCGCATACAGACAAAATTAAGGCTCGAAAAATTGTCTGCTACAGTTAGCGCATTTGTACCGTTGTTTAGTTTTTTCTTTGTTATCACCCCAACGCTTCGAGGCGCCGCAATATATCCGCTATCAACTCGCTATCGATGCTATCAGTTACATTCAAAATATTGCTATCAGTTCCGCTATCGATGCCTGTTATTAGCTGCTTAAGTCCTTCGATAATCGCCTTGGTGCGCCCTTTGCGGTGTAGTTCTGCGTTGTACGTAAGGAACCAACGGCGTAGAAACCCGTATCATTCGACTGGTTGGGCTTTTTTCGTTCTTTGGACAAACTTCGTTAACATTCTTAAATGATGACATCGCTATCAAGTGATAGCAAAATAAAAATTGGTGGTTGCTATCGTTGACTGCACATGATATCAGTCAGCATGGCTTTTGAAAATAAGCAGGCTATTTTAACGATGCTCGAATATATTTGATGTTTGAGGATGTAGAGTAATAACAAATTATTATAAACAAAACTGTTCTCAATTTCGCTACCGGAGTTGAATTTTTTTATTATTTCTGCTGGTAGAATCAAAACAACTACTTTTTAGTTTTAGATTTTGTTTTTCGTGCTACCCCTAAACTGGTTTTTACTTCCTCTTCTTCTGTTGCAATAGCTTTTTGTTCAGCTTCAGCAATTGGGGTTGAAGGTTCTAATTGGGAGGTAAGAGCATTAATCAATTTATCCAGTGCTTGTTCAATTCTCTCTTTCTTTTCAGGTGCCTTAGCCACCTTCCAATTCTTCAAAACACTTTCTTTAGCAATTTGTAATGCTTCGTGGGTAACTGTAACTTCCTGTGATGATATACTTTGAGTAGAGGTTTGAGCGACTAACTTTTTAGTTTTACTGGATTTAGGAGATGTCTCCGCGTTGTATTTCTCTGCAACAGCATTTCTCAACCACTCCGAAGAATTGGGCATAGACTGAATGTATTCATCAATCTCTTTGGTTGTTTTAAAGGACAAAGTATGGTCTGCCAACGGCTCATCTCCCATAGGCTTGCTTCGCTGAAGGTTGGCTAATGATTTTGGATTGGTACGACGTTCTTTCATGTTTTGGGCTTTGATTAATATACGAAAAATATACCAATTCTAAAGCCGCAAATTTTTTAACGCTACAGCCAAAACTAA
>NZ_MRCD01000013.1 GCF_001904745.1 Calothrix sp. HK-06 | reverse complement strand
AAATAAAAATCAAGTTTTATTATTAAAAAAGATTATGAAAAAATACTAATGAGAGTATATTATAATTTATAAGATATAAAGTTGGTATTTTAATAAATGGCGAGATTTGAAAAAGGGTTGCGTAGATGCATTATGAATCAGCGGCTAAAACTAGTTAAAAATAGGCTAATTTAGCAACCCCTTTAAAAAACTCAAACTAAATCAATTAAGAGAGCATCTAGAATCCCAAAGATTGTGCATTTTTTGATTTGCGCTTGATGAATGACCCTGCACCCAAGGTGCCGAAAGCAACTAAGCTTAAAACAGAAGTAGGTTCAGGGACGGAAGCAACTCTATAACTATGGTTATCAGTTTCAAACGCACGACCAGTTGATCTCATCACAACTTTATCGAAAGTCTGCCCTTTATCTGCTAATAAATTAACGTAAACATTATTTGCGTCGCCACTTTGCTCACCATTCGCAGGGGCGCCTGGAACATCTAAACCACTGAATCTTTTGAGAAGACTTCCTCCGCTATAGACATCTACAAAATTATATGTGTCTACTGACCCCCAGTAGAAGCCGAAGTAATCAAGAGCAGAAGCAAAGCTAATAGTTACATCACCTGTGTTTCCGGCAAAATCCTGACCATTATCTTTATCACCTTTTGGGGAAATTGTTAAATATTTACTGGTATTACCAAATGGGCTAGCGTATTGACCACTTACATTTCCTTGGACAATTCCATTAGTTGCAGAGTAAGTGACATTACCAGAAGAAGGTGCTATCCCATCATTAAAGTCAATAGTTTTAGCTCCTTGAATATTGGTCTTTTGACCTTCTCCAGCAACAGGGGTAGAACCTCCTCTTGTTAGGCTAACCGCGTTTGCTGGGTTAGCACCCATAAAAATAACTGCTGTTCCTACTAAAGCTAATGATAGTGTTTTCAAAGTAAGCATTGATTTATACACTTCTTTTGTATGTTTGCTATAGATAATCTGGCATATAGAAAAGCTATCTGAGTAGAGTACAGGTAATATTTTTAACTAAAAAATATATTTGTATCGAGTTAGAGATAAATTCGCAAAAAAATTTTGATATATAAGGTTTGATGAAACAAAAAATTTAAACAGTACCGTAGATATACTGAAAAAATACAGATAATTGTGATGTTAGAATATAGTTTTAAGTCATGCTCTCAACAATTCGGAGCGGAGGTAAGGACGAACGAGTTCTTCTAATTCGCTAATCTCGCAAGCAGCATAAACACACTCTGAATAAAACTTTATCTGCTGAACTATTGCATTAATCTATGTAACTACTGATATTGAATACACGTAGAGACGAGACATGTTTCATCTCTACGAGGTTTTAGAACTTTAAACTTAATCAATCAATCAATTACAATACTTTCTAGACCTACTTCTGCTGGGGGGTATTGAGGGTTCATTGATTCTAATGTATCAGCTATAGTACGGGCGACTACTAAGTTGCGATACCACTTTTTGTTTGCTGGCACAACATACCACGGAGCATAAGCGGTTGAGCAATTATTAATTGCATCCTGAAAAGCTATTTGGTAATCATCCCAATACTTACGCTCTTTTATATCATTGCTCGAAAATTTCCAATGCTTATTCGGGTCTTCCAAGCGACTTTCTAGGCGCCGTTTTTGTTCATCTTTGGAAATATGAAGGAAAAACTTAATTACTCTAATGTTATTAAGAGTAAGCATATGCTCGAATTCATTAATTAGGTGATAGCGCTCCTGCCAAACTTCCTTGGCTACTAACTGTTTCACCCGTACCACCAACACATCTTCATAGTGAGAGCGGTTGAAAATAGAAATCATACCCCGTTGCGGCGCCCGTTGATGGTAACGCCACAAAAAATCATGGTTTGACTCGTCTTCACTAGGCTTTTTGAAAGACCACACTTGACAACCTTGAGGATTAAGTCCGCCAAAAACGTGTTTAATCGTACCATCTTTGCCACCTGTGTCCATTGCTTGCAGCACAATCAGTAAGCTACGCTGATGCTCTGCATACAAACGTTCTTGTAGATTCTGAATACGCTGACGTTGATATTCCAGTTCCTCTTCAACATGCTTCTTTTTTTTATATTCCTCGCACTCGTCTGGGTCAAGTGAAGCTAAAACAATTGGCTCTTCTGGTCGAACTCGATAGCGAGGATAGTCTGGTTTTGGTGGCAACTTGTCTACTACAGTTTTCTCTGGTTCCATTTCTGAAGCTACATCGGTTGTTGCTTTTGTTGCCGCTTGTTTCACTTCTGATGTATTAGAGGTGGTAGTCGGAATATTTGGTAGATTGCTTTGCATACCCATAAGAGTTTTATCAGTGGAGGACTTTCATTGTTTATTACCCTAAGAAAGATGAATGAACATTGCCTCTGCCTAGAGCGTATTTCCACACGTTTTGAAACAATTCGTAATCATTTATAATACAGGTTTATCGTCGCAGCAGCGTGCAAGAATATCTGGTATGCGGGTTATGGATGAAGTTTTAATTTTGATTTGTTTGTTTTGCATGAAGGCGCCTAAGAAAGACTCTGCACACGGTTGGTTACAGCAAACCTTGGTAAATATCGTAAACGCAGGTATAGTAGGGCGGATATCGTAAGAGCGGATATCGTAAGGGCGGGTTAACTTATATCTTGCACCATTGTCAACAAGCTCAAAGAAACCGGGCTTCTTTACGAAAAACTAGGGGTACGCGCGCAAAATATTTCTCAAGAAGCCCGGTTTCTCGGACTGGTGCAAGATGTGAGTTAACCCAAAATCTTCAATCTTGACTACAATATAGTAAACCCACCCCTCTTTTATGCAGACAGATGCGCTGATGTCAAGCTACAATCATAGATATGAAACTAATACTCGTGGCACCTGACTACTCGCTATATACTGCGTTTCAAGAATACTTCGCTTACTTCCCTAATGTTGAAATAGTCAATAGTTACTTTGAGCAGCTAACAGAATTTGATTGCTTAGTAAGTCCTGCTAATTCGTTTGGTATGATGGACGGTGGTATGGATGCAGCAATTATCAAGTTCTTTGGTGTTTCTCTAGAAAATAGAGTACAAGAGCGAATACTTGAAGATTACCTAGGTGAACAACCAGTTGGTACATCATTTATTATTGAAACTGGACATCCAAAGCATCCTTTTTTGGCACATACTCCTACAATGCGGGTGCCAATGATTATTAAAAATACTGATGTACCATATATAGCAATGTGGGCAATGCTATTAGCAATTCGACAACATAACAAGAATTCCAATCATCCAATCAACAGCGTAGTTTGTCCTGGTTTAGGAACAGGAATTGGAACAGTACCTTATTGTGAAGCAGCAAGACTGATGGCACTTGCTTACGACCATTTTATTTATCCACCAAAGGTTATTAACTGCTTCGTTGCAGCATCAAGGCAACTACAAATTTGGGAGGGATAAGACGCGATATATTCCCTGCGGGACACTGCGTGAACGCATCTCTACATTTGTGAATCAACGGGAATTGTGATTGCAAATGTTGTACCTGTACCCAGGTTACTGGTTACGTTTATTTCACCTTGATGCAATTCTACTGCTTGCTTGACAATGGCTAATCCTAATCCGGTACCGGGAATATTGCCAACATTTTTGGCTCTATAGAATGACTCAAATAAATTTTGCTGATCTTCTGTAGAAATGCCAATGCCTTTGTCTTCGATTTTAAATGTTATTGCTTTATCTTGATAAGTGAGTTCAAATAATATATCTCCTCCTTGCGGTGAGTATTTTATGGCGTTTGACAATAAATTATGTAACATTTGTTGTAACGCTTTTTCATCTAAGTTAACTTCAATTTCCTGCTCTGGCACCAGTAAGCAGATTTGATGTTTAGGGTTAGCAACCAATTGCATTTCTGCAACTAGGTTTTGACAAAATTGCTTCAGGTTTATTGTAGTTGGGTTGAATGCTTGGCTGGTGATTTGTCCTTTACTAATTACTAAAACATCATCTAATAAACCTACTACGTTATTAACTGATTTTCTTATCTTTTGTAATACTTCTGCTTGTTTTTCTTGTGACCATCCGGCACCTTGTTTTTCGAGTAAAGCAGTGTAACCCTGTATAATATTAAGGGGATTACGAAACTCATGGCTGACCATTGAAACAAAGCGAGATTTTAGTTGGTTAAGTTCTCTTTCTTGTTCTAATGCTTTTTGGGTTTCGAGTTCGGCAATTTTACGTTCTGTAATGTCAAGGATAAAAGCAACGACATCTGGCTGTTCGGGATCAATTTGTATTGGACCAACCAAAACTGGAACACGACTGCCATCTTTACGAATATATTCTTTTTCATATACAGTATAATCACCCGTTGCTTTCATTTGCTCAATTGCTTGTTCATCGAGTGGCAAATACTCACTTGGTGTCATATCAATCCAACTAATTTTGCCAGCTTCTAGTTCTTGTCGTGTGTAACCGATTATTTGCAAAAAAGTATCGTTTGCTTCGTGAATATTACCATCAAAATCGGCAATGACAATACCAACAATACTCGATTGAACAATACGTCTAAAACGCAGTTCACTTTGACGCAATAATGATACAGCTTGTTCGCGCTCGGCTATTTCCTGCTGTAATTTTATATTACTGGCATTAAGCTCTAGCGAAAGTTGACGCGAACGTAACAGCATTTCTAGACGCGCGTGTAATTCTCGCTTTTCAATTGGTTTAGTAATTAATTCGTCAATGCTTTGCCATAACTCACGGGTAAGCAATTTTACATCAGAACACATTGTACATAGAAGAAAGGGAAGAAAAACAGGCGATTCTGCTTGTTTTCTGGCCCGTACCCATTCCCATAGATGGTTTAATGCAACACCATCCATTATACAGAGATCAAATTTATCATCAAGTAAAGGAACTGCATATCGTGTTAGTACAACCGCATCTCCAATTATGACCTCGTGATAACGCTGTAACCAGTCAGATAGCAGGCGCCGATTCTCTGTATGCTCTAATAAAATTAGAATACGACTCATAAACGGATTTTTTACCAGCTATCTGCACAAAGAATAATTATTTGAAATCTGACGAGTCTAAAAAATCGGGTATACCTTTGAGAATACCACGTAAATTCGTAAGTGGCTTACCAACTTTAATCCCGTAGCGGCTAATTTCAAACTCGCGCAAAGTTTTCTCAAAATTAGTTAACCGTTTTTTAAGTACTCCAATTGCGCGTCGCATTTCTCCTTTGATTTCGATATAGCGTAAAAATACAATATTGTCAGCTAAATAACTAATATTATTTTCCGTTGCTTTAAATTCACCTGTAATGCTTTCTACTTCGTTGATTAACAATACTGCAACACCCATATTTTGTAAATACTTACAAAGTGCGTGAATATGGGTAACTAAATCATTACCCCGTAATGACAAACGATAGCCAGAGATACTATCAATCATTACAATCTTTGTTTGCTGTGTCTCAACTTCATGACGAATCAAACTTGCTAGCTCATCAGGAGTATAATGTAAGGGTTCTACCTGGACAAGTGAAAGTATATCACGTTCCATCATAATACGAACAGGAATATTAATTGCTTCACATCGATGTAATAGCGTTTCTCTCCACTCTTCAAATGTGTAAACAACCGAACGTTCACCTCGCCCTGCTGCTTCTTTCATAAACTGAAGTCCTAACGTTGTTTTACCTACACCACTAGGACCTGTAATTATAGTTATAGTCCCACGTTCTAATCCACCGTGCAGTAATTCATCGATTTCTACCACCCCTGAAGGAATTGCCTCTTTAACAAACTCTTGTCGGTATTTTTCAGGAACCAAACGCTTAAAAACTTGCATTCCCGTTTGAGTCAAACGCATTGAGTGTAAACCATTTTGAAAGTTAGAACCGCGAAACTTGCTAACACAGAGCGTTCGTTCTTGGTTAGAAAAGCTAAGATTAATCACTCCATCGCTTATAAATTGTAAATCTTCGTCAGGCGCCTCTTCACTGCTTTCGGAAGTAAATAATACTGTGGCACCTTGTTCTATCAAAAAACGTAGAAACGATAATGCTTGCTTGCGAAACAAAAACGCATTGCTGACAAGATAGCGTAATTGCGTCATTGAGTCAAGAAAAACACGTTGAGGTTTAAGAGTCTCTACCTGCTCAACAATTCTTTGCGTCGTCGGTTCTCGCTCTACTTCTGCTGGAGAGAAAATATCATAGGTTTGCACCTCGGCAAAAAAGTTTGAAGTTGGACTAAGGTCGAGAAAAGTGACACCATCAGTATCGAAACCTAACTGTTGACCATTTTTTAAAATCTGTTCCCCAGGTTCTGCTAACGTAATTAACAGCGTTCGTTCTCCTTGAGCGGCGCCTGCTGTGAGAAAATGTAACCCTAACGTCGTCTTTCCTGTACCGGGCCCACCACGCAAGAGATAAGCGCGATTAGCAATCAAACCACCCTCTAAAACTTCATCCAAACCTACAATACTTGTAGATAGCCGATTTTCAGACATCTTAAACTGTTCTGAGCATTTATACTTATTGTAAGTCTGAACTAGACGGTTGTTAGTTTTGACCCATACGATTCTCTCATATTTTTTGTAACATTGGTACAAATAAAATCCCCCCTTAATAAGGAGGGGAATAGAATTATTTTTAAACTGCTTATAAAGCAGGAAAATAAAACATTTTAAACTGAACTTCCACGCGGCGAGTTGGGGGGATTAATTCTATTAATTACAAACAAACCCAATTTATTGAAGTCATCCTTTCACACATACAACTTGCTTCAAAGTGGCAACTACTTCTACAAGGTCTGTTTGTTGATTCATTACTTGCTCTATTGGCTTATAGGCGCCGGGAATTTCATCTAAAACTTCTTCATCTTTACGACATTCTACACCCTCAGTTTGTTTAATCAAATCATCGAGTGTATAAACGTTTTTGGCTTTATTTCGAGATAGTAAACGCCCTGCTCCGTGGCTACACGAGCAAAAGCTTTCAGCGCAACCTTTACCCTTAACAATGTAAGATTTTGCTCCCATTGAACCAGGAATAATACCAAAATCATTTTGTTGTGCGCGCACGGCACCTTTACGAGTTACTATAACTTCTTCGCCAAAATGTACTTCTTTTTCAGCATAGTTATGATGACAATTTACTTCGAGTAAAGGTTTTGTGACTTTACCACCCGCTAAATGCTTCTCGATAATTCGCTTAAAGCGTGCCATCATAACATCGCGGTTCACCTTGGCATATTCTTGTGCCCACTGTAAGTCTCGCCAATAAGCTTCAAACTCAGGTGTACCAGCAATAAAATAAGCTAAGTCGGGGTCAGGCAAATTATTACCAGCCAATTTTGCCAAATCTTTTGCTGTATTAATATGACAGCTAGCTAGCTTATTACCAATATTACGTGAACCAGAGTGTAGCATTAGCCAAACTTGGTTATCTGTATCAATACAAACCTCGATAAAATGATTACCACCACCTAGCGAACCTAACTGACGCATTGCTTTAGTTTCCAAGTCTTGTACACCTGGATGCAAATCATTAAACTGGCGCCAGTGTTGCCAATTAGTTACAGCTTTTTCAACTTCGGGGTTTTCATTAAAACCTGTAGGAATAGCTGCTTCAATATCAAGACGAATCTTTTTGAGTTTACCTTCAAGCTTATCGCCCTTAAATGGCATCTTAATCGCGGACATCCCGCAACCAATATCTACACCGATCGCAGCAGGAATGACAGCTTCCTTTGTAGCAACTACTGAGCCAACTAAGGCGCCTTTACCCAAATGGACATCAGGCATCAATGCCACATGTTTAAAAACAAACGGTAGCGAAGCCACATTTTGCGCCATCTTAGACTCATCCTTCCCTAAAGGATGACCAGCCCAAGACAAAACAGGTGTAGGTGTTGAAAGTTCTAATTCTTCGTAAGCCATAGATTTTAAATTTTAGATATTTTTATTTTTGTCTATATATTTAGCCTGCGGAGGCAAGCTTTGTTCGTATAGCCACACCTTTTAAGGTGTTATCTCAATGTAATACATGTAATACATAAACGTCAAGAAACAACACAAAGCAGAATTTAGGAACATCCGTTACAATTTGTAAAAGAAGTAATTGTCTACACAGCAGTGCAGGAAACCTAAAAACCCTATGACAACACGTCAAGATACAATCTGGGAAAAGTTTTTATCACCTGTATTCAAGCTTTTTATAGACGAGAAAGCGTTACGTGAATATAACGATAGTGTTGACTGGGAAAAAGAATGCAGCTACATCCGGCGCCCAGATGTAATTACGCCCACATACTACAGTAGCCAAAACTTTCACGGAATAAAGGGTGGTTACCTCACTTCAGGCGCCGCAGTTACCTACGACCCAATAACACAGTATGTAGTACCACCGAATGAAACATGGGTTCGTCAAAATTTAATAGACGCAGTACGTGTTCAACCACGACGGATTCTTGATATAGGTTGTGGAACGGGTACAGGTACCATAATGTTGAAGCGTGCGTACCCAGAAGCAGAAGTAATTGGTTTAGACTTATCACCGTATATGTTGGTGAGGGCACAACACAAAGCGGCAGAAGCTGGATTAAATATCAACTGGCGCCACGGAGATGCTGAAAAAACAGGTTTCCCAGATGCATCGTTTGATTTAATTACAGCATCACTACTATTTCATGAAACACCACCTGCGGTAACAGTAGGAATTTTACGCGAATGCTTCCGCTTGCTGACTACAGGAGGACAAATATTAGTTTTAGACGGTAATCAAAAAACAATCCGCCAGTTAGAATTTTTACATAACGTCTTTGAAGAACCATATATTCGAGACTTCAGCGCAGGTAGTGTTGATGCTTGGATGGGTGCTGCTGGTTTTGAAGCAGTGCAAACGCAAGATATTTTGCTGATACATCAAGTTACAAGTGGTGTAAAACCCATAGTCAACGGAGAAGCTGCCGCAAATCAAAACGTGCGAACCTATACACCATCTGTTAGTGATAACACTGGATTACAAGGCTTTCCCTCACCCGCGTAAAGCCTAGAAACCGGGTTTCTCACCAGCAACGAACGATAGGAAATACAACATTGTGATAAATAACAAATGACAAAAGGTGCCTCATTGCTGTAGTATTTCACTCAGCACAGACACGATAAATCGTGTCTCTACACTTAACACTCAAAATACAGTGAGTTTAAAAGCGGTTCTATTTGATTTTAATGGCGTTATTATAAACGACGAGCCAATTCACAAGCGGGTCGTTGAAGAAATACTCATCGGTGAAAACGTCACTAATTTAAGAAAGGGTGAGTTTGAACAAACTTGTTTAGGACGCAGTGACCGTGTTTGCTTACGAGAGTTACTAAATAATCGCGGTCGAATCCTCACTGAAGATTCATTGAATAAAATAATACAGAAGAAAGCAGTTCTCTACTTAAAAGAACTCGATAAGCTGGAAAAATTGCCATTATTTCCTGGGATAGATGACATAATTTTCCAGATACGCTCAAAAGGTTTAAAATTAGCGTTAGTTACAGGCGCCGTTCGTAAGGAAGTTGAGATAGTACTCGAACGGGGTAAATTACAAGAATACTTTTCAGTTATAGTAGCAGGCGACGATATCACTACCAGCAAACCTAACTCGTTTGGATATCTCTTAGCAGTAGAACGTTTGAATCAAGAATATCCTGATTTAAATCTCCAAGCAAACGAATGTTTGGTTATCGAAGACACTCCTGCTGGTATCCAAGCTGCTAAAAGTGCAGGAATGCAAGTAGTGGGAATTGCTAATACGTACCCATTCCATATGCTTCAACGAGTTAGCAACTGGACTGTTGATTATTTTTCAGACTTAGAACTCGATAGAGTTGCTGAAGTATTTATACAAAAATCAGCAGCTTAGATGCGCTTACTCCCAGAAAAACTTTATTTTGTTATGCTTCCAAACGTAGTAGTGAGCATCGCAAGACGTTTTTATAATTGAAGAATTTGTTCATTGATCGTTAATATATTTACGTTTGTGGAAGTGTACATATTTCTCAATCGCACGTTTTCTGCCTTTAATTCGGCAATTTTTATTTTAATTGATTGTGATGCAGCAGAATTAATTACAGCTTGAGAGTTTCAAGGTTGAATTTGTGCAAAGCGTTTTCGCAAGCTTTTTATATCATTTTCAAGAGTTTGTATAATAGGACTTTGAATGATATAATATGCACCTTTAATTCCCCGCTCTACTTCTAATTCGGCAATTTTCGTTTTGATCGCCTTTGCAATAGCAGTATTTAGTTGCATTGTCTTATTAGGCTGTACCTGCACCAGTTGTTTCTGTAAGTTTTCATATCGCTCAAATTTAGATGCAATATTTTCTACAATAAAACATAAATATTTACTTGTCTCTACATTTAGGAACATAATGTATAAATTCAAAGTCATACGATTGGTCATTTGTAATATATCTTGAATAGACCAACTCTTAATAAAAATTTAAGATAGCCAACATGCAGAAAAGAAAAATAATTATATCAGCTTTTTTGGGAGTAGTTAGCAGCTTAACCTTACACCCCATAACATCAAGATCACCTGCTAATGCCACCACACGAATAAAAAACTCCTTTAAATATCAAGGGATTGTGCAAGAGAATATGGCACAGCTATTAGGAGTTGAAGCAAAACAAATCAAACTGACTAAAGCAGAACGAGCTACTTGGCAAGATTGTTTACCAACTTCTGGTTCGCAAGCTCAAACTTGCAAAGCTGTACCGCGTTTTGGTTGGCGTGTCATAATGAGCGGTAAAAGCGAAAACTGGGTTTACTATGTGACAGATAACGGTTTTATAACTCTTGATGCTCGTGCTAGTTTAAATAAGACGATTCGCTCGACTTTAGCAAAAGAATTAGCTATACAAACTAATCAACTTCAACTTACAGCAGTTCAACTCATTAGAACTACTGCTTCCTGTCCTAGAAATACAACTGCTTGCAAACCTCAACCTAGTGTAGAATGGCGAATTCTTGCCAGTGGACGTGAAAAACCATTCCAACTGCAACTTAACGGAAAACCCTTAAATCTTCCAAATTCTCTTAAAGGATTTGTACCTCAAGATACCGCAAAAATGCCCAGAGAGTTAGCGATACAAGTACTGCAAGATGTTATAAGTCGCGATGGTATAATAACTGCCAATTTGCGAGTTGAAAGCATCAAAGCAACAACTTGGAACTGGTGTCGAGGAAAAGGTCCAGGTCCAACACCACCAGATATGGGAGCTTGTTTAGATGCTGACAAATCAGGTTGGCAAATGATTGTTGTGAGTGGAAGTAATCGTTATTTTTATTACATATCCCAGGAAAATTCTACAAACGCAATTAGGAGTTATATGGTAGTTGATTCACCAGATGGTATGCAAAGTCTACCTAAATCAGCAATAGAAACAGTACAAAAAGATGCAGCAAAACGCGCGAAAGTTTCACCAAACATGATTAGCATCAAGTTTGCACAGCCTACGTTTTTTGACGGTTGTTTAAATTTTGACAAGCAAAAAATCAGTTGTGGTAATTCAATTCAAGCAGGATGGCAAGTCACAGCGATTGGAGGGAAACCACCAGTTAATTCTCCTCGAGTATCTGATGCAGCTTGGGTTTACAATGTTAATTTAACAGGTAATAATGCTCGGTTTATACAGTCCTCTTCATGGCTACCTAGACCTTAACTAAAATTGAGATATCTTACTTGCTTAACGCAGGTACAATCTCAACAATATATTAATACCAATTTAATATGAGACTGCAACAAATTAGATCCCCCCAACCCGCGCCACTTTGCAAGGGCGGGGGAAACCCTCCGAAGTTTCGAGCATAAAAGCAAATCCTTTGGATTACGGTGGACGCCCTTCGGGTTCGCCAGTCCCCTCTCTTACAAAGTTGGGCGGGACTCAAACCTTCCGCAAGCGGAAGTCATTAATTTGAAAGGTGAGAATACTTGCTGGGCAAGGTGTCGGCACAGTGTTTCAATACCGCAAGCGGAAGTCATTAATACCGTGGATCAAATAAAGCTCACTCCACACCCACTGATGACGATAAGTTACGGTATCATCAACAGTATGCTTACCTTCAGAGTCAACGTTGCGGTGAAGATGGCGCCCAAGAATAATGTGTTCATTCTCTGCGTTTTCTCCAAGTTGGTATTCCAAATAGAAGCGACGTGGGCAATATTCCCATGCATTTAAATAAGCCAAAGGAAGATAATATTGTTCGTTCATAGTTCGTAGTAAGCGCTGAAGCGCTTTCCAATAAAGCTTGCGTATTTTGCGTAGGTTGGGTGTAACGAAGAGGAACCCAACGTTATTGTGATCTTGGGTGTTGGCTTCGCTTACGCTTCACCCAACCTACCTTTCATTGCTTTTTGGGTTTGGATAGTGCGCTGGTTGTGGCAAGTTGTGTTTGTCCCATTCCCATTGAGGTTTTACACCCGACACCTGCGAAAAAGGCGAAATTTGCTAATACGGTGGCAATTCGGGCTATTTCCAAGTCTTGAAAACGATTCGTTCCTCAGCATGACATTTAGATGCTTCGTTCCTCAGCATGACATGGGTTTAATTTTTATAGTTCGCAGCACATTAAGTTAAGGTTTGTTGCCGTTCTCCGTTGTCTTGAGGTTGTGCGATGACTCGGCAATTTAGTTGAGATAGTTTTTGAAGTTGGCGCCCAGAAAGTTTATTGTTTGAGATGTTGAGGGTATGAAGTTGGTTTATGGTTGGGCATTTTAGTAGAGTTTCGGCGCCAATATCGGTTAAAGTTCCTTGGGAAAGGTCAAGTACTGCAAGATGTTCGAGTAGGGGTGAGTTGACTATTGAGAAAGCTATGTTATCTGTATAGTCACTACTTTTGAGTCCTAAGTATTTTAAGTTGGGAAATAGTTTTCCTGATAATATAGGCGCCAGTTGCTCGGTACTTATATCTTTTTCATGGTGGAAACTTTCGGCAAGCCATATTTCTAGATATTCGAGTGCTGGTAAGTCGAGGTTGGCAATGTCTTTTAGAGTTTGTGGTTGTACTAATGTATAACCTGTTTGAATCATTAGGGTTTTTAGGTTTTCGTGTCGCACTTTGTCAAACTTCAAACCCCAACCACCCCGAAATTGTAATACTTCTAAGTTTGGATATGCTTTTAATATTGGTGTGCTATCACCTAGTAAAAGCCGAGATTTCATATAATTTGCTTCTTGTGCGTCTCCGTCTCCTATAAATAAGGCTTTTAAATTTGGTAATTTATCACAGGCGCCGCACATAACATTACTAAAATCTTTATACTGTGTGTCATGCTGCCAGTAATCATCCCACATTTTACATGCTAAGGCTTCTATTTGTGTGGTTTGATTACTTTGAAGGAAGGTTTGCAACTGAGTTAAGTCAAATTTGTCTGGTTTGTTGGCTTGAATACGATTAAGATTAATGCTATACGCAGTATGTGTAATGCTAAGTTGAGGGTTGTAGGTTTGAATATCCCAATGCTGTAAAGTTGTAAAAAACAGCTTTGGGTCGTAATCTAATAAAGCTTGTTTGCCTTTGGCGCCTCCTTTATGTAGTAGTATTTGTATGACATAACGTTGGACTTGTTCTACATCTTGTAAGCTTTTTATAATTAAATCTATACCTGCATCACCGTAATTTAACGCACTAGTTAGCGCTGATATTCGTACTTCGAGTATTGGACTATTGAGGCGACTTTTTACACCTGCGAGTCCTCCTAATATGGCGCCTTCTTTTGGAGGTAAGGAGTTGCTAAGTACTGCGTCAAATTCTCTAGGTTCTTGTGACATTTTGTTATATTATTTGATTAAGTCATTTTAGTTAAGTAAGAATTTTGATCCCCCCAACCCCCGCGAATTCGGGGGGCTATAGATTTTTATAAAAATTTATTTTCTTTTTAGTTGTTTATGTTGGGTTACGCTTAAGCGAAGCCAACCTACAAATTCTTTACAAATTTCAATTAAGTAGGTGGGCGCCGAATTCGCGGGGGTTAGGGGGGATCAACTACTCAGCTACCGAACAATAACGATAATCTTCTTCTTCATAATCATCTTTCTTTTGCTCATTCGTCATGACACTAACGTTGAAATTACCTCTGGATTGCTGTAAAGATAATAAAGCAACTTTGTCATCAGAAAGATAATTTTCACTGATATTCAAAATATCAAGCTGTCTTACCGCTGGACTTTTCAGTAAAACATCGGCGCCTTTATCAGTAAGTGTTCCCATTGATAAGTCTAAAATTTTAATCGAGTCTATCAAGGGTGAATTAATTACAGTTGTTGCAATATCATTAGAGTATGTACTGTTTCGCAAACCTAAGTATACTAAGTTTGGAAATACTAATTCAGTTAGGATTGGAAGTAAATCATAAGTTGAGGAATTTCCACCATACTCTGCCGAACCTAACCATAATTCTAAATGTGTTAAATTTGGTAACTTACAAGCATATATTTGAGCGATTGTATCAGCATTTAATCCACCTGTTTCAATTATTAATGCTTCTAAGTTATCGTGCTGCACTGAACTAAATTCTAAACCAGTGCCTCCGCGAACTTGTAATATCTCTAAATTGGGGTATGCTTGTAAAATTGGAGTAATATTGCTTTGTAAAATCCAAGAAATTTCTGATTCTTGATAGTGGATATCACCGATAAATAACGCTTTAAGATTTATAAGTTTATAGGAAGCAGCAACTAACGCTTCGATAATAGCACTCGAACTGTAATCGGTGACTTCTCCACTCCAGGCGCCTATAATTAAAGCTTCAAGTGTACTCGAAGACGGATGTTGTAACAATTGTTCTAACTTATCTACTGCACTTTCTTCTTCGTCGTATTCACACCGCAATGCGTATGCTGTATTAATTGGGTCTGTAATACCGACTTCGGGAACAAAATTTACTACTTGTCGATTTGCAAATATTGATACGTTGTCTCCCCTATATCCTGGGTAACGTCGTAAACGTTCTTCGAGATTCCAAGGTTTATAGTTTTGTAACGCTTGCTTGACTTTTTCTTCGTTTCTTTTTCTTAATAACGAATAAGCTGTGCGTTGAAGTTGCTTTGATTCAGCTTGTAATGCTTGAATTACAAGGTCTAAACCAGGTTCACCATAATTCATTGCTTCCGAAAGCGCAGAAATGCGAACTTTGATATCTGGACTTAATAGACGAATTTTGGTGCCTTCAATTCCTCCTAATACAATACCATCAATAGGAGGAGGCGCCGTTTTTGTACTAAGCACTGCATCAAAGTCCCTAGGTTGGTTTGATTTGCTCATTTTCAAATCAAGGAGTTAAGTATATTGTTGTAATTAGTTTGGCACACTTATTTTAGCTATAAACACTTACCAGGTGCCTGTGTCGAAGAATTGCCCCAAAATTAGCTAATACACAAATAGTTGCCAAACTTAATAAAATGTACGTAGGCGCCATGACTACTCCAATCATAAACCAAGCAAGTACATGCAGCATCATTAGTAAAGCAAAGACACCAGCAATTGCAGCAGATTGCCAAATTTGAACTGATGGACGATGCAGCAGTGTTAAAGTTATTGTTGATGAGGTAGCAAGCAAATTAGCTGGAATAAGAAAGGCACAGATGCCTATACAGTAAGTGCTTGAGAATTGAATTAAAGCGTTCAGGTCAAACATTATTTTTACAGATTGGTTTTTATCAAATTCTAGAAACCCTAGAAACCGGGTTTCTTTATTTAAACATTGTAACAAAACGATAATTTTGCCTAGAAACTGGGTTTCTTTATGTAGGAAAAACAGGCATTTCTTGGTAACAATGACTACAACGCCAGTAAACTCCTCTCAAGTTAATATGGCGAAGTAAAGTGTAAGAGCAGCTAGGACAAGTGGAATTACTGAGCATAAGTTGCTTGGTATGTATGACAGCATCTTTCTGGCTAATTCTAGTTATAGAACTAGATAACCCTTGAAGAGATTTATTTAATAATTGCATATTTACCTCATTTTCGTTAAAAATGGCTCAATCACTCTAAATAGCAACAGTCTTGCGATTGAGCTTATGGAAATTTTATTTTTGAAATTTTAAAATTTTTGATTTTAGCTGTATTTAGCTCTATAAAGTTCTCTAGCGTTGAGCTACATTTTTTTGCTGGAAAATAACTCTCTTTGTTTTAATCATAGCACAAAATCTATTATTATGATTTTACCCAAAGAAACCCGGTTTCTTGGTTGAGATATTGTAATCAAAATGACGATTGTGCGTAGAAACCGGGTTTTTAAGATTTAAACGACGTAAAATTAAAAGTTGTTCGCCGCACCTGGGAATATTTATGAGTACATCAACTACTGTAAAAGACTTTGACCTTAAATTTACTGCAACGCTGTCAGATTATATAACGTCTGTAACGATGGCGCCTGTTGGTTCAACGCTTGCTGTTGTTTCTGCTGCGGGAGAAGTTGCTTTATGGCAGAATGATGAATTGGAAATTTTGCAAGTTGCTACGGGTAAGTCTGTTGACTGTGTAAAATTTTCTTATGATGGTAAGTTTTTAGCTGCTGGGGGACAAGATGGACGAGTGACTATTTGGCAAGGAAGTGATGTAGTCGCTACGTTAGAAAATGCTCCTGCATGGGTTGATAAGCTTGTTTGGAACCCAACCAGCAACCAGCTAGCTTTTTGCTTGAACCGTTATATCCAAATTTGGGATGCTTCTAAAAACGAACTTGTCGCTACACTCAACTTTGAAGATTCTTCCCCGTTAGGTATGGGGTGGTCTAGCAATGGTAAAAATTTGGCTGCTGGTGGCAATAAAGGTGTTAAGGTTTGGAACTGTGAAAACTGGAACGAAGAACCTTATGTATGGGAAATGCCTACAGTTAGTGTTGCACTCGCATGGTCAAAGGATGGAAAATTTTTGGCTTCGGGTAATATGGACCGTTCTGTGGGTGTAATGGAATGGGGTAATTCTGAGCCTTGGTTAATGCGCGGTTTCCCTGGTAAGATTCGACAAGTTGCTTGGTCTGATGTTAATACACCAATAGGCGCCCCATTACTTGCAACATCGAGTGTCGAAGGTATGGTAGTGTGGGAAAAACTCGAAGACGAATCTCAAGGATGGGAAGCACGAGTTTTAACTAACCACGTTGACGTTATTCAGGACATCAAGTTTGCACCCAATAGTTTTCTACTAGCTTCTGCTGCTAGTGATGGATGGTTATGTTTATGGAAGGAAGCAAAACAAGTTTCCCAAGTTCTTACAACCGAAGCAGGTTTTTCTTGTTTAGCTTGGCACCCGGAAGGTAAACTCCTTGCAGCAGGAGCTGATAATGGTAAAGTTATAATTTGGGCAAAATCCTCGCGTGGTCAAGGTTTTGGTAACTAAGGAACCAAACTTGATACAAAAAAGTCTTTACACGTAGCTTGCGATTAATGACTAATTGCTGCGAATTCGTTATGCTTTATCACAAATGCCTTGTTTAGGTCTACACCATGAAGTTGACTAAATTGATTTTATTTATTTTTCCGGTATTGCTAGCTTCGCTGCTTCTCATTAGTCCAGCAACAGCAGAAGTTATTCAACCTGCTCAATACCAACGGGTTGAACTAGTATCCAGTCACCCGACTTTTGCAACGGTTACTCCAAAATTCTCACAAAAATCCAATCCTATTAATGATGCGATGGGTTGTAGCTGTTCAGCTTGTGTTAAAGCTAAACTTCAACTCGAAGGCGAATTATCACTTTCTAGTTTGTTATAAGAATAACTTATAAATTTATGGTAAAGAACCTGGTTTCTTCAAGAAACCAGGTTTTTAATTGCTACAATACCTCGTAAATATGATTAAACTGTAGTTTAAAAAAGTTTAAAAAATTATGGGGAAGTTGCTGATATCGCTTTTAACACTTCAGATTTTATTATCAGCTTGTAGCAATCAAAACAATGTTAATAATACAACATCTTTAACTATTAGAACAACGGCGCCGCAAAATACGCAAAAACCGAATCTTCCTCAAGTTGTCGTAACTACAAGTGTATTGTGTGACCTCACAAAGCAAGTTGCAGGAAACACAGTTGATATAAATTGCCTTATTCCATCAGACACGAATCCTCGTAACTATCAACCACAACTAAAAGACCGTCAAGCTATTGATAGAGCAAAATTAGTTCTTTACAACGGTTATAATCTTGAACCTGGTGTATTTAATACAATCAAAGCCAGTAAAAACCCGGCGCCAAGAATAGCAGTTGCCCAAGTAGCAGTTCCTAAACCTCGTTTGAGTATTCAGCAAGGCAACAAAAAACAAATTAATCCATATTTATGGCACAATCCAAAAAATACTACTGCAATGATAGATGTTATCAGTAATAACCTCAAAAAAGTAGCGCCGCAAAATGCTAAGTTGTACACGACGAATAGTAATAAACTCAAAAATCAAATAGCTGCATTAGATAAATGGATTAAATCGCGAATTGCTAGTATTCCATCTTATCAACGAACGCTAATTACCAATAATGTACAAATGGGCTACTATACAACAGCTTATGGACTTACATATGAAACAGCTTTTTTGACTATTAACTATTCCGATAATCCAAATTCTCCACAATTAAAGCCTTTAATCACTAATATTAGGAAGACCCGTGTACCATCTATTTTTATAAGTAATGCCGCAAATCCTCAAGTAGTTCAAAGCGTGGCTAAACAAGCAGATGTCAGAGTATCCGAACGGTCGCTTTTGACGAATAATTTAGGCGCCAAGGGAAGTGAAAGCGATAATTATCAAAAAATGATGATTGCAAACACACGTACTATTGTGGAAGGGTTGGGGGGAACGTATTTGATATTTAGACCTGGTACAGCAAAAGGGGCAAATTCTAATTCGTAATTTAATAACAGACGCGATATAAAAGACGCGACACGTCGCGTCTCTACATTTCTAGCCTTTTTGTTGCCAATGTAGATAGTTGTATATGTTGACAGCGCGACTTACTATTTCTTTGTTTGGGTGCGTGAAAAGTTCTTTGAGATGAGGCATTGCAGCAGGTATACTCGATAATGGTGTAGCACAATCACGACAATGTAATATATTTTCTGGAGTTAGCTGTAATGTTTCTAATATACGATTTTGATAATATGAGTTTGAGCATTCTGTAGCTAACCCTCCTAAGCGGATATCTGCTGCATTGTAAGCAGGTTCCCAAGTAACTAGCATAAATGGTTGGTTGACAACGCTAGCTTTGACTTGCTTTTTTGATGATTGTTTGAGCCATAGTTTACCTCGGCGCCGCATAAAGTCAGGAATATTTTGAGAAAATGGGCGTGAGGGGAGCATTAAACGCTTTTCACCTTCTGATATGTCATGAACGTTTGGCTCAAACCCAATAACAGTGGAAACTAAATTTTGCCCCGTCTGTGAAGGTAGACAAATATGGTCGCGCAGCTTAATAACTCCAGAACGAAGAACACCTATTAGTAAAGTCCAGTGACGGTAACTGTCTCCTCTAAAGTCGCGATGTACTTCACGGGTAGCAATAATTTCAAAAGCAAAGGGCATATTGTATACAGCAAGCCAAGCTTTAAATTGGGTTAATGTTTAACCTCTAAATATACATACAAATTTCCACTTTCTCCACCGTTTGTGACTATATATATAGTTTCCAAAATTTTGCACGCAACATCACTTGCCTTTGTGAACTCTCGTAGTCTCTGTGGTGAAATAAATTATTGTTTTACCACAGAGTCCATCTTCGCAGAGCAAAAAGCTAAAATAACCTAACTGCTAACCGCTAACCGCTAACCGCTAACTTTTAATAATTTCGTCGTCGCAAGAAAAGTCAATTTCTTTTTTGTCTCTACCCGAAAGAATAAAGTCCTGAACGTAAGCGTCTTTCAATCCTGATACTAAATCATATTCAGGTTGCCATCCTAACTCGGTTCTGGCTTTGCTAACTGAGGCAAAGAAGTGTTGAACTCGCATTGGGAATGCTTTACGTTTGCCGAAATCGAATTTTTTGGGGTCGTAGTGGATTATTTGGATATCGTCTAATGATTTTCCTGCGGCAACTGCACACGCACGCGCTAAACCATCAAATGTAACAAAACGGTCTCCTGAAACGTTATAAGTTTGTCTAATTGCGCTTGAGTTACCCAATACTAAACACATCGCTTTCGCTAAATCTTTGACGTGTCCTAACTGTGTGATGTGCATACCGTTACCTGGAATAGGTATGGGACGATTTCTAACTATTCGGTCAAAAAACCACGCTTCTAGGTCGTTGTAGTTTTGTGGCCCGTAAATATAGGTTGGACGAATAGACGTATACGGAACGTTTTGTTTCATTAAATAGTCTTCTGTATCAAATTTGCCTTTGTGGCGACTTTTTGGGTCAACGGCATCGCCTTCTCTGTGGGGCATTTGGTCAGATTTTAAATACACACCAGCGGAACTCATATATATAAAATGTTGCACACTATCTTGAAAAATTTCCGCTAATGGTTGAGTATCAGTAAGTTCTCTACCGTTATTGTCGAAGATGGCATCAAATTTTTCGCCTTTTAGTTTTTGCTGTAATTGCTCTGGGTTAGTACGGTCACCTGTAATTACTTCTACCCCGGACACAGGTGCAGGACGATTACCGCGATTAAACAAAACAACTTTATGTCCTTGTTCTACTAACTGTTGTGTGAGGTAAATACCAATGAAGCGGGTGCCACCCATAATTAAGATTCGCATAAATACCCTTTGTATGTTTATGTATTTGACTTGAGGTCGGAGCGTGTTCCCAACAACTAATCCCAACAACGAGGTTATCAGGTTGTGGTATACCTCTGGAACTAGTAAAAGCAGAATCACGTCTTTGGTATGGGTAAAGCTTTGACTCTAGTCAAGTCACGCACATTATTCTTTTACACCATCGTTAATTTTTCCATCAAGAATGTGTCATCAAAATATGCTTTAGTACATGAATGGCTTACACCGAAAGCCACTGGGGGGTCAGAACTCGTTGTTCGCGAAATTCTGAATTCCTTTGATGCGGACTTATATGCTCTAATTGATTTTGAATCTCGTAACCCCAATAGTTATTTATATAAACGTCACGTCGGCGCCACTTTTCTCCAACATTTTCCTGGTTCCGAGAAAGGCGTACAAAAATACTTGCCTTTGATGCCATTAGCGATTGAGCAATTGGATTTGCGCTCCTATGACGTAATACTCTCTTCATCACACGCGGTTGCGAAAGGTATATTAACGACTCCAAATCAGTTGCATATTTGCTATTGCCATAGTCCAATGCGTTACGCTTGGGACTTAACTTTCGATTACTTAAATGCAAGTAATGTTGGAAAGGGCGCCGCTGGGTGGATATCTCGTTACATACTGCACCGTCTACGTCAGTGGGATGTTTTAAGTGCAAATCGAGTCGATTACTTTATCGCCAACTCTCATCATACACGCGCACGCATTTGGCGTTGCTATCGCCGTGAAGCCGAAGTTATCTATCCACCTGTTAATGTTGATGATTTTCCTTTTTCAGCCCAAAAAGAAGACTTTTACGTTATTGTGTCCCGTTTAGTAAGCTATAAACAAGTATCTTTAATTGTCAAAGCTTTCAATGAACTTCAAAAACCTTTGGTTATTATCGGCACAGGACCAGAAATGAACAAAATACGACAGATATCAAAACCAAATATAAATATACTGGGATGGCAACCAGATGATGTGGTAAAAAAATATATGTCCACTGCTAAAGCTTTCGTGTATGCAGCATGTGAAGATTTTGGCATTGCTCTGGTTGAAGCTCAGGCTTGCGGCACCCCAGTTATCGCTTTTGGTGCTGGAGGCGCCTTAGAGACTGTGCGCGATATCCGCTCCTCACCTCGCACTGGTACTGGTGTACTTTTTAAGACTCAAACCATTGCGGCAATAATTGAAGCAGTAAGGGAATTTGAAACATGTATCGGTAAATTCGATTCAGAGTATACAAAGGAACATGCTGCTCAATTTGGCGCACAAGTATTTGCGCGTCGCTATGTTGAGTTCGTAAATGGGTGCGAACAAAAAAGTAAGGAAATCTGGTCTATGAAGTCTTGATTAGTATGCTTTTGGTAATAAGTCTCTTCGGAGGCGACAACCAAAAAGCTTTAAGATTGGGACTATGTGTGGTGTGGATAATAAAGGAGTATGATGACAGCCCAGAGCTCACTCCTCTCCGGTTCGCGAAACCAAAGGCAAACAACTGGCGCGTCACCTACGCGCAGTATAATAAAGCGGGGTCAACCAAAAAAGACACCACCGCCTTTGCGATTTGAGAGCATCAACGGAGAGTTAGCCAAGCGATTGTTTGATATAGCGTTCTCGCTATTCATGCTAGTAGCTTTTTCCCCTGTATACCTACTGTTAGCTTTGCTGATTGCAATTAGCTCAACTGGCCCGATTTTTTATATCCAAGAAAGAGTCGGGAAAAACTATAAACGTTTTAATTGTATAAAATTTCGTACAATGGTGAGCAATGCTGATGAAGTTCTCGTGCAAATGATGCAAACCTCACCGCAATTACAGCAGGAGTTTGAGTCAAATTTTAAACTTAAACACGACCCTAGAATTACGCTTATTGGTCGATGGCTACGAATAACTAGCTTAGATGAATTTCCTCAGTTCTGGAATGTGCTGATGGGAGACATGAGCGTTGTTGGACCACGACCATTAGTAGAGGAAGAACTACCAAAGTATGGCTGCCACATCGAACAAATTTTAACTATTCGTCCTGGTATTACAGGGTTGTGGCAAGTTTCTGGACGTAATGATATTCCTTACCCTAGACGAGTTCAGATTGACCTGCATTATGTAAAATTTAGAACATTCTGGCTTGATTTGTGGATTGTTTTAAAGACTGTCGGGGTGGTCGTTATACCTAAAGATAACGGCGCATACTGACTCATTTAAATGTATATTTTTAATTATATCTGTAGAGCAAATACTTGCTTTACAGATATTTATTTATTAGAAACCTGGTTTCTTAGAGAAACCAGGTTTCTCAAATTTAATAAACTCTTCATAAATATATAAATCATATAAAGTTTTGATGAATATAAACATAACGTCACTGAGTTACTTAACATTTCGTAGTTAAGCTTATAGGGTTATGTAGGTAAGTTACTACTAGTGAATTTACTGAGATATTTTTCGATATACGACTAATAACTAGTAGCTTTCCCATTGGGGAATGTAGCTAGCGCTTGCTAGCTTATATCAGGTTGTATATATCTATGACTTTCATCAGTAAATATAAAGCAGATAACAAGGGATATAGAGCATGACGCAAAGAAAGCGAGCGCTGATAACAGGTATTACAGGTCAAGATGGTTCTTATCTGAGTGAATTTTTACTTGAACAAGGTTATGAAGTTCATGGAATTATCCGTCGTACTTCTACATTTAACACTGACCGTATCGACCACATGTACGAAGACCCTCACAAAGAGGGAGTACGGTTGTTTTTACACTATGGTGACTTGACGGATGGTACGACGCTACGCCGCATTTTAGAGGAAGTTCAACCTGTAGAAATTTATAACCTTGGCGCCCAATCTCATGTACGTGTCAGCTTCGACTCACCTGAATATACTGTAGATTCAGTAGGTGTAGGAACTTTACGTCTGTTAGAAGCAATTCGTGATTATCAGCAACGTACAGGTATTCAAGTTCGCTTTTACCAAGCGGGTTCATCAGAAATGTACGGTTTAGTACAAGCTGTACCTCAAAGCGAATCAACTCCTTTCTACCCTCGTAGCCCTTACGCTTGTGCGAAAGTGTACGCCCACTGGCAAACAATAAATTACCGTGAATCTTACAACTTGTTTGCTTGTAACGGTATTTTATTTAACCACGAGTCACCACGTCGTGGAGAAACTTTTGTAACCCGTAAAATTACTATGGCAGTAGCTCGAATTGCTGCAGGTAAGCAGAAAAAGCTGTACATGGGTAATTTAGATTCTAAGCGCGATTGGGGTTACGCAAAAGATTATGTCCGCGCAATGTGGTTGATGCTACAAAAAGACGCTCCTGATGATTATGTAATTGCAACAGGTGAAACCCATACAGTACGTGAGTTTTTAGAGCGCGCGTTCGGTTATGTTAATTTAAATTGGGAAGATTACGTTGAATTCGACCAACGTTACTTACGTCCAGCAGAAGTAGATTTGTTAATTGGTGATTCAACAAAGGCACGCCAACAGTTAGGATGGGAACCATCTGTAACATTTGAGGGGCTTGTGCAGTTGATGGTTCAAGCTGACTTACAAGCTTTAGGTATTACTTCACCTAATGCGACTGGCACCTTAAAGCCAAGCGACTTTGCAACCGTTCGTCAAGAACTTGGTGCGTTACACTTCTAGATTTTAAGGCGGGGAAAACAAGATATTTAACATTATTCATAGGATATTTGTATAACCCGCCTATCGCAAAATCCAAAATCCTGTATTTGCAAAATTTTATGACTGGCTTAGAGCTAAATAATAAACGGATTCTTGTAACAGGCGGCGCCGGGTTTCTTGGTAAACAAGTAATTAGCCAGTTGTGTAAAGCTGGAGCTAGCCTCGATAAAATCACAGTGGTGCGTTCGCGCGACTATGATTTGCGACAAATGGAAGCTTGTAAACGTGCAGCAGACCAACAGGATATTATCATCCATCTAGCGGCACATGTTGGCGGTATTGGTTTAAATCGCGAAAAACCCGCAGAGTTGTTCTATGACAACTTGATGATGGGAACACAGTTAATTCACGCTGCTTATGAAGCTGGTGTTGAAAAGTTTGTTTGTGTAGGTACAATTTGCGCGTATCCAAAGTTTACGCCAGTACCTTTCAAAGAAGATGATATTTGGAACGGTTACCCCGAAGAAACGAATGCACCTTACGGTGTTGCAAAGAAAGCTTTATTAGTTCAACTGCAAGCTTACCGTCAACAGTACGGGTTTAATGGTATTTACTTACTTCCTGTAAATCTATATGGGCCAGAAGATAACTTCGACCCCAGAAGCTCACATGTTATCCCAGCTTTAATACGTAAAGTTCAAGAAGCACAAGCAAGAGGTGACAAGCAACTTCCAGTTTGGGGTGATGGAACTCCCACACGTGAGTTTCTGTATTCAGAAGATGCTGCACGCGGTATTGTTATGGGAACTCAATTTTATAACGATTCTGAACCAGTGAATTTAGGTACAGGTTACGAAATCTCCATCAAAGACTTAATTACTCTGATTTGTAAGCTGATGGAATTTGATGGTGAAATCGTTTGGGAAACTCACCAACCCAACGGTCAACCTCGTCGTTGCCTAGATACCGAACGAGCAAAACAATCTTTTGGCTTTACCGCGTCGGTTGGATTTGAAGAAGGTTTGAAAAATACAATCGACTGGTGGCGCCAAAACGCTCAGTAAATGTCTACAGCACTTGATATATAAAAAATGTCCACAAATTGTGGACATTTTTTTGTCTTTATATTTTTCATTGCACAAGCGTCTCATTTGTGCAGTCAAGCAAGATACGATTTTACTGACTATCCAATCTTGTAATAAATCTTAACTTATAAATATATGCCTAAAGTTAGTTGATAAGATAACAAACTTGAGGTATATAAAGTCAAGATTTTCCCCTTGATAAACCACTATCCGAAAGAAAGCATAGAGTTGAGGTTACTCAAGCAACAATTAACATTAACTCAGTAGACTTAATCCTACGTCGCGGTAGCAACATTACCACCAATCTGATGTTATCGGGTTACAAATCAGCTATTAACCTCGCCTTCCGGAGAAAGAATCGCAGTACAGTTTCTTCACGGGAAATGATATCAACTCTGCCCTCCATTCCCAATTGAATGTGACATAGATTTTTCCCCTTACCTAAAACTAAGTTTTCTGGCTGAATAGTAACCTCATAAAAAGCACCTGTTGCAACAGCTTTCGGACTACCATTCGTATTAATCCCGGTTCCATTTGTGTCATTTTTTTGAGGAGTGATCGCATCTGGAGAAATTGCCTGCACTTCACCGTCGAGAGTACCGTAATCTGGGTAAGGACAAGCACTCACCCGCATTTTGATTTTTTGAGCTATTTTTAATTTACTCTTATCTTCAGATGCAACTGCTGCCTTGACAACTTGGGGTGCATTACTGGGAACAATTTGTACTACTGCTTCTCCAGCACGCAGCGTTTGACCGGAGTTTCGCAGGTTGATTTGGGAGATTATACCATCTGCTGTGGCTGCAATGGTGGTTTGAGCTAGGTCAATTTCCACTTGTTTGAGTTCGCTGGTATCCCGTTCTAGCTGCTTTTCAATTTCAATTCGTTGCTTAATTAGGGCTTGACGTTCCTTTTCTAAAGTTGCTTTGTTACTTAGCCCTGCTGCTTTTTCTTGGGCAATGCGCTCAGTAGCAATTGCGACTTGTGCATTACTAGGATTTAGGGCTACTTGGGCGCGTTGTTTTCTAGCGAGCGCAGCTTCTACAGCTTGCTGTAACCGCTCTATTGTTTCTTTTTGCGCTTCTACTGTTGCTTGTTGCGCTTTTACTGCTTGCTCTTGCTGATTTACTAGTAGTTGTGCTTCTTCCAATTGATTCTTAGAAAGCGCTCCTTGGGTTGCTACATTCTCATATCGGTTTTGCTTCGACCGGGCTGCACCTAAAGCTGCTTCTGTAGCATGAAGATTGGCTTGTGCTGTTTTTAACTGTGCCTCTCCAGCCTGCAATTCCTTCTGAGCTATTCTAATATTGGCATCAGCTTCTTGAACTTCCGAAACAGAGGTAATTTTTTTATCTTGGTATTCTCTGCGCCGCCCGCTCAATTCGGCTTCGGCGCCAGTAATAATTCGGTTGATGCGGTCAGTTTCAGCTTGAATTTGACTGTTAAGGGCATGAATTTGAGCGTTTATTTGCACCGCTTGTAATCTAGCTTGCTGAATGCTAGTTTGCAATTGACTCTTTTTAGTTTGCAGACGGGAATCATCTATAGTAGCAAGCGCATCTCCTTTTTTGACAACTTGATTTTCTTTGACAAAAATTTGCATTACTTGACCTTCAGTCGCTGCTTGGACAATGCGTAATTCCCCTGCTGGACGGACAACCGCTTGTCCTTTGACTGTTTCCTTATATTTAGTAACACCTGCAATTGGAATAGCCAGTCCAATAACGCAGAGAATAAACATTCCGCTCCATGTTGTCCAACGACCAATTGGTGGTAGAAATTCGTTGGTTTGAACTGGGGGTAAAAAGTCTGTATTGCTAACCATAATTTAGTATGAATAAATAGCCTTTGCGTAGCTATTTAAAATTTATTTAGGGTTGATATATTAATTAATAATGGGAGACTTTCCGTTACTATGAGATGAAGAGTATGTTAACGGTAATGTATTTTGATTGGGTACAAATTCATGTATAAATTCTAAATGTTCGCCAGGTATTTTTCGTAATTTTTCTAGAGTTCCTTGGGTTTTTAAGCGTCCATTTTCTAGTAACATAATCCAATCTGCACGTTGAATAACTTTGGGACGATGACTAATCAAAATAGTCGTTTTACCCCGACGGTAGTATAAAAGTCTATCTAATACTTGGGCTTCACTTACTGGGTCGAGGGCGCCCGTGGATTCGTCTAAAATTAAGATGGGTGGGTCAGTAACTATTGCTCTAGCTATAGCCAATCTTTGCCGTTGTCCACCGGAAAGATTGGCGCCAAATTCTCCTAAAATAGTTTGGTATTTATCGGGAAGTTTGTTGATAAATTCATCTGCACCAGCAATTCGACAAGCTTTGACAATATCTTCAAAACTAATATGAGGATAACTAAAGTGGAAATTATCAATAATTGAGCGGCTCCAAAAATGAGGTTCTTGAGGAACTAATACTACCTGTTGTCGCAAACATTCTAAAGAAAGGTCTTGCTGATTATAGAAATCATAACAAATATTGCCAGATTGGGCTTTATATAAACCAGTAATCAATTTAGCAAGGGTACTTTTACCACAGCCAGATTTTCCAATTAAAGCAATTACTTTGGCGCCAGGAATAGTTACGGAAAAATCTTGCAATAAGTCAACTCTACCTGAATGGTGGAAGTTCACTTCAGTACAGGTAATATCTGTATTGCCAGGAATTTGTGCCCACGGCTTTTTAAAATCATTTTCGTTTTCTGGTGTAGCATCTATGACTTCTGTAAGGCGTTGAATAACTATCTGGGCGGTGATACACTCATCTATTAAACCAATGGCAGCACTGAGAAAGCCTAAAAAATTACCACTCATGCCGTTATAAGCCATCAATTGCCCAATACTTAACGTGCGATTAATCACCAAATAGCTACCTATCCAGAGAATACCTATATTAATGAAAGTGGAAAAAATAGTGGTGACAGTACTGCTGTAAAGTCCTAATTTCATGTTACTCCAACCTAAATTGGCAAGGCGCCCATAATTAGTTTGGTATTCTTCCCAGGCTTGAGGTGTAGCTTGGGTACTTTTTAATACTTGGACACCGCGAAATGTTTCCACGAGAAAACCTTGATTTTCCGTACCAGAAACAATCAAATTGCGGGTTTGTCGGCGGATTGCGGGTAAGAAAAGTAAGTTAACAACTGTGACAATAATAAATGCAAATATGGAAGCTAGAGTTAGTTCCCAACTGTAAAAGAGCATAAAGCTCAAGGAGGCTATAGCAATAAAAAATTGGCTGGGTAATCCTAAGACGATTTGGGAAACTAAATTATTGATAGCATTGACATCAGCAATGCGACTGACAACTTCCCCACTACGGCGCCCTTCAAAGTAGGATAAAGGTAAGTGTAAAAGTTTGCGTCCGTATTCTAAGATTAGTCCTAATTGCAATCTTTGACCGAAGTGACCGATGAGATGAGATTGTACTAAACCAATGGCGCTTCTAATTAGGTTCATGACGATAACGCCAATGGCGACAGTGGTTAGCAATTGAGTATCTCCCCGCACTAACACATCATCGGTAAGCAGTTGCATCATAAAGGGAGATGCTAGGGAAAGTAATCCAATGGCGATGTTAATAGCGATCGCTTGGGCAAGAATAAAACGATAAGGCCATACTCGTTGTAGGTATCTTTCCAAACCGCCAATTTTATCAGATTCTTGTTGGTAAAAGCGGCTATCATCTGGACTTAGCAGCAGCATTACCCCATTAGCCCAACCTGCAATTAATTCCTTGCGAGTCAGGTAACGGATACCAACACCTGGGTCGGCAATTACGTACTTTTTACCTTTTTGCCCATATAATACTACCCAGTGATTGCCTTTCCAATGAATAATGGCTGGTAATGATATTTGGTGCAATTGGTCAATGAGTTGGGGAGTAGCTTTAACTCGACGTACATTAAATCCTAATACTTCGGCTCCTCGGTTCAAGCCTAAAAGAGAAGTACCTTGCGAACCAGTACCTACCGCTTCCCGGACACGGTTGAGAGCGAAAGTGCGGTTGTAATATTTAGCAATGGTTGCAATACAAGCAGCACCACAGTCTTCTTCACTGTGTTGCAGAACAATTGGATATTTCATTTTTAGGTATAATTATTAGCAAGAAAATACAGAACTTTATAACCCAATAGAGTTCAGTTAACGTTTTTAAGAGAATATTTTTGTATGCTGTAGAGACCGAATTAATTCGGTCTCTACATATTCATAACCTATTAGGCGACGCTATACAAATCGATATCCCAAGGATTACCGGGAGTGTAGTTGTTGTTTTGAAATTCATATATTCGTCCATTGGACAAATTGTATGATTTGTTTTGTTTGTATGCGTCTCGACCATCCGTGTCAAATTTAATGATTCCTCCACTGTAAGCAGTATATATGTATGCTTGATTTGGTTTAATCAGAAATGACTTACCATCCAAGACATGGGTAACATTGTAGTTAGTTTTGTTTTTAATCGTAAACACCTCATATCCACCGCTAATTGTTTCCGCAGCTTGTTCGTCAATTTCTTTAACCAAACCAAGCTCTAAGATACTTTGATTGTTTAACATAGTTTTTTTCCTGTTGAATTGAGTGATTATGTGACGCTCGGAGAAGCATCCCGTTTTTGTAAAAATACTTTATAGAAAAAGCCTATTCGCTAGACTTTAAATTTAGCTAGTGACAAAATTAGAATGCTCCAGTGAGTAAATGTCCCAGAGATATTTCTACCTTTTTTGTTGTATTTATGAGGTGAACCTCTCTGTTGTCATTCTCTACGGTTGACTTTTGGTTTTATGCACCTGCGTCAAAAATTATTTGAAAAAATTTTGATAATCTGTCCTTGGGATGCTCCCAGAGGTAAGAGTTCATTGTTACAGAAAATTAATCAATTCAGACTTTTAGTATAGAATCTTATATCAAAAACATACGTAAGTTAGGCATCCCGCCTGACCGTAGCACTAGCATCCGGCGCCTGTACAGTCATTTAGTTTTTTACCACAGAGACACAGAGACCACAGAGAGAATAGAAATTAATCACATAATCCGGAGGATTTCCCGTAGGGTAGACACAAAAATATGTAGCAGTTTTAAGTATACTATTCAAAATTCTTCATATTTAACCTCTGTATTTACCCTTAAACTAAACTAAGTACCCCATACACATAACTAATTCACTGATATTGTTGGTAGGAGGGTAATCTATGCCGAAAGATAGGCTGGTATTACTGTCAAGAATTTTGGCTGCTTGTGTCGCCTTAACATACCGTAGCACTAAAGTTTTGGGGCAAAACATCACCCTGGATGGTTCCTTGGCAACACCAATAACTTTGACGGGTTCTAATTACACAATTCCTCAATCGGTAGGGCAAACGGTTGGTAATAATTTATTTCACAGCTTTGGTAAGTTTAATCTCGATAGCAATGAAGCGGCGATTTTTCAGAGTAATCCGAATATCCAAAATATTCTCTCGCGCGTAACAGGTGGTAATCAATCTGTAATTGATGGGTTGATTCGTACTAATAATGGGGTAAATCTTTTTTTCATAAATCCGAGTGGGATTATATTTGGACAGAACGCGCGCTTGGATATAGGTGGTTCGTTTACTGCAAGTACAGCAAATGCACTGCAATTTGGGAATCTTGGATTTTTTAGCGCTACTGATAAAAACGTCCCTTCATCTTTATTGACGGTAAACCCTTCGGCTTTTCTGTTTAATCAAATGAATGCGGCACCAATAGTAAATAAATCAGTTGCACCAGCAGGACAAACTCCGGTAGGAAGTTCTCTGTTTGGACTGAGAGTTAAAGACGGACAAAGTTTGCGACTGGTAGGTGGTGATGTAGACAGCAGCGATGGAGATTTAATTGCTTTAGGTGGCCAGGTAGAGATTTCGGGAAAGAACATAGCAGTTAAAAATATTGGTACTATTGGTTATTTTGGTAGTCCTGCTGGCGCCATTACTCTCAAGGCTACTGGCAATATTACCGTTTCTGGTGAGCTAGATTCCTTTGCTTTTGCTCGACTTGGCAATGCAGGTAATGGCGCCCCTATTTCCCTTAATACCTCAAATGGCACTATCAATATTACAGGTGATTTAAATTCTTGGGCTTTCACACAATCTGGTAATACAGGCGATGCAGGTACTATAGTACTTAATGCTGTGAATGGTGATATAAACATTACAGGTAATTTAGATTCATCGCCTAGCACTAATTCTGGTATTCCTGGAAATGCTGGAGCAATTACTTTTAATGCCCCTCAAGGTAGTATTAATATTAAAGGGGATTTGAGTGCTTACTCATACAATCCTCTTTATAGACAAGTTTCTAGAGCCGGAGATGGGGCAAATATTAAGCTGAACGCTGCAAATAATATTGATATTACAGGCAATATTTCTTCTGGGTCTACTGCCAATCTTGGTGGTACAGGTAATGGTGGAGATATTTCCCTTACCGCTTCTAATGGCAGTGTTAAAATCCAAGGTCGTTTAGATGCCGCTTCTACAGGTAGCCTGGGTTCACTATCTAGTATTGCAGTTACCGATGCAAAGGTTGGAAATGGTGGAGCAATTACAGTTAGTGCAGGCGATAACATTGATATTACAGGTACAAGTACTTTTTTCTCAACAATTTCGTCCCAAGCTGCATTAGAATTAGGTTCCCCGTATAATGCCTTTCTCCAAACAGGCAATGTTGGCAATGGTGGAGCAATCACACTGACAGCCCCTAATGGGATTAAAGTAGTTGGTAGCATCGACTCAAGTGTACGTAACGATAACGATAATGACCCTAATTCTGTAGCTGATAGCAAAAGTAATGCCATTAGTGGCAGTGGGGGAGCAATCAACCTATATACATCCAACGGTAGCATTGCCATTAGTGATAGTATTAGCTCTAAGACTTCTGCTCGATTTGGCAACACTGGCAACGGCGGAAATGTTACCCTCAATGCTCCTCAAGGTAGCATTCAAATCAATGGTTACTTCAGCATTAACAGTTTGTCCAGCGCTAGTTTTGGTAATTCTGGTGATGGTGGTGCGATTAACTTAACAGCTTTAAAAGATATTGCCATTCGCGATAATGTATCCTCAAATTCCTCAGCAGCAAGTGGCAATGCTGGTAATGGCGGAGATATTTCCCTCAACACTACCAATGGAAATATTAGTCTTGGTGGTGTTAGCTCTTATTCCCTGGTAAATTATACAGGCGATTCGGGTAATGCCGGTCGAGTTACTCTCACTGCTCCTAATGGCAGCATCAAAACACAGGATATTTTTGCTTTCTCAGTTAGCAACGAATCACCAATCAACCCAAACGGTATCTCAAAAAAGGGAGGAGCAATTGCTTTAACAGCCCTTAATGATATAACTACAGGTTCACTCATCAGTTATGGTGGCACAGAGTCAAATAACATTAATGTCACAACTAACGGCGCTTTTGAAGCCGCCAACAGTATTATCTCTACAAGTACAAATGGTGCAGGTAAAAGCGGTGATATTGAAATTCGCGCGCGGTCAGTCGCTTTAAGCGATGGAACACAAGTATCAACTTCTACACCAACTCAGGGTACTGGAGGCAATATAATAATAATTGCTCCTAAATTTGTGCGTTTAAGTGGTTCTAGCCCAGAACTTGTACGTTATTTCTATACACAACAAGGCTTATTTGCCGCTCCTGGTTCTGGACTACCTCCAGGTATAAAACTTGGTGGTTACATTCCACCTCTAGCGTTTTCCCGTCAGTTTGGTGACGTGCAATTTCCTACTGGACTATATACCCAAACCTCTGGACAAACTGAGAATGCAGGTAATGCAGGTGTAATTAACATTCAAACAGGAAAGTTAGTGGTTCAAGACCAAGCCGTTATTGCTGCAACAACCTTTGGTAACGGGAATGGCGGAAATATTTTTGTTTATTCAAATGATGTCAGCCTTAACAATGGTTCTATTTTGAGTGGTGTAGCACCAGGCGCCACTGGTAATAGTGGAAAAATTGATATCCAAAGTCGCTCTCTGTCGTTAAAGAGTGGGGGTGTCGTACAAAGCCTAACTTTGGGGAATGGTAAAGCTGGCGATATTGAAGTCAAAGCAACAGATGCAGCTATTATCTCTGGCTTCAACTCAACCTCTGAGTTTGTTAGCGGTTTAATTTCTGGAACAGAAGCAAATGATAGTGGACAAGGTGGAAATATAACCGTTACCACTCCTAGTTTGCTTGTTTGGGATAGAGGCGTACTTAATGCCAGAACTTTAAATGCCTCTAGAGGTGGTAATATTTCAGTCAATACTAATACTTTATCAGTAACAGGCGCCGGACAGTTTCTCAGTACGACCTCTGGTAGTGGTAGGGCAGGAGATATTATCGTCAACGCAACTGACCAATTTAACCTGTCAGATTCTGGTAGTGGTTTATACGTCACTACTTCAGGTGGACAAGGTGGAGCAATTACTGTCAATACTAATCAATTTCAAATTGCCAAAAATGCTGTATTAGATGCTACCACTACCGCAGCTAATTCTGGTGGTAGCATCATTGTCAACACTAATACTTTCAGTGGTACAGGAGGAAGTCAACTTCGCACTACTACATCGGGCAGTGGTAAAGCCGGAGATATAACCCTAAAAATAAAAGACAAACTCTCCATTTCTGACCCTAGTACAGGATTTTTTGCAAATACTGCATCTGCATCTTCTGGTAACGGTGGCAACATCTTTATCAATCCTGATACACCACTCAAGACATTGCAAATTCAAGCAGAAGCCCGTATTGCTGTTGATAGTCGGGGAACAGGGCAAGGCGGCAATATTGAAATTCAGGCAAATACAATCAAACTTGATACTAGTGGTGCCCTGGTTGCTGAAACTGCTAGTAACCAAGGCGGTAATATCACCCTCACCGCGCCAGACTTACTTCTTTTACGACACAACAGTCTTATCTCCACTACCGCCGGACTAGATAAAGAAATTGCTACAGGTAATGGTGGTAATGTTACCATCACTACACCGTTCATAGTGGCAGTTCCCAATGAAAACAGCGATATCTCCGCTAATGCTTCTAAAGGTAACGGTGGTACAGTTAACATCACTGGACAGAGTGTTTTTGGTATTCAGCCTCGTCCTTTTAATACATTATTAAGCGATATTACAGCAAGTTCCGAAAGTGGCATTCAAGGAACCATAGTACTCAACATACCAGATATTGATCCTAGTCGCGGATTAATTGAACTACCCAGCAACTTAGTTGATGCATCCCAACAAATAGCCTCTGGTTGTACTGCTCGAAGAGGGCAAACCGCTAATCGCTTCATCTCTACTGGACGTGGAGGATTACCATTAAACCCCTCGGAAGCATTGCGGGGACGTGCGGTGATAACTAACTGGGTAAAGCTTCCGGGTGACGAAAATCAGGAGACAAACCCGATAAGGGAACAAGGAGAAATGGTAACAAAAACAACTCTTGAACCAATTGTGGAAGCCCAAGGATGGGTGATAAATTCGCATGGCGATGTTCACTTGGTTGCACAGGCGCCAGCAAGTAAATTTAATACTTCTTTACAGCAAGCAACACTTAGTTGTAATGCTGCGAAATGACTTTACTAGATTTTATAAGTGTAGAGTATGAAAAATAGCAGTAAAAAAGGTAATAATAGACGGTTTATTCGGCAGCGCAATGAGCAATTCATCCGTCGCGTTAAAATCTACTGCTTGTCTGGTTTCTTTTTCTTGGTATTGGTGACAGCTTTTTTATGCGTTATTATTTCACCTATTTCTGCCCAAATTTCTATTCTGCCACAGACTGAGGAAATATCTACTCAGATACAAGATTTTTTGCTACAGGGCAAAGCGTTGTATGATGCAGGGCAATTTGCGGAAGCGGTGAAAGTTTTACAACAAGCGGTGACAAATTTTCGCAACCAAGGTTTACAAGTTAAGCAAGCGGTAGCATTAAGTAATCTAGCATTAGCTTATCAAGAATTAGGTAGATTGACTGAAGCACAACAGGCAATTACTGAGAGTTTAACGTTGCTTAAGGCACCAGAAAAAGAGGGAGATTTAATTCAAAATTCAAAAGTCAAAATTAAAAATTTTCTAGTTATGGCTCAGGTGCTAGATATTCAAGGTAGTATTCAACTAGAATTAGGACAAACGGAAAAAGCACTTAAAACTTGGCAAAATGCGGAAATAATTTATAAGCAATTGAATAATAAAAATGGTGTTACCAGTAGTCGCATCAACCAAGCACAAGCATGGCAAGTTTTGGGGTTTTACCGACGAGCATTAACAATGCTGACTGAGTTACGCTCTGCTTTACAAGCACAACCATTATCTCTCACTAAGGTAGTAGAACTACGCGCTCTTGGTGATACTCTGCAATTAGTTGGCGATTTAGAACAATCTCGTCAGGTATTAAAACAAAGTCTGGAGATTGCCAAAAGTTTACAGTTGACTCCAGAGATAAGCGCTACACTATTTAGCTTGGGTAATACTGAGTTGGCACAAAAAAATATTCAAGCAGCGTTAGCTTACTATGAACAAACTGCCAAAGTTACTTCTAACCCGATAACAAAAATTCAGGCAGAAATTAACCAGTTTAGTTTGCTTGTTAGTACAGGGGAACTGTCTGCCGTTGAAACACTACTACCTCATATTAAAACCCAACTCGTCAACTTACCTCCCAGTCAATCAGCAATCTACGCGCGCATTCATTTAGCACAGAATCTAATGAAAATAGAGAGTGGGGTAATAAAGATAACTCAAACTTCACTATCTCTTACCGATATTGCCCAACTTCTTACTACGGCAGTAAAACAAGCCAGAAGTCTAGAAGATAAACGAGCGGAAGCTTACGCACTCGGTACGTTAGGCAGCTTGTATGAACAAACTCAGCAATGGTCAAATGCCCAAGACATTACTCAAAAAGCTTTGGTTTTAACTCAAAGTATCAATGCACCAGATATTGCTTATCGTTGGCATTGGCAACTAGGAAGATTATTAAAAAGACAGGGAGATATTAAAGGAGCAATTACTGCTTATGATACTGCTATTAGTCAACTCCAGTCTCTTCGTAGCGATTTGGTAGCTGTTAACCGTGATGTACAATACGGGTTTAAAGAAAGCGTTGAACCAGTGTATCGTCAATCGGTAGAGTTGTTGTTACAATCTCCAGAATCTGATACTAGTACAGGAAATTTAGAAAAAGCTAGGCAAAGAATTGAATCTTTACAACTAGCGGAACTCGACGATTTCTTTCGGCAAGCTTGTATTAATGCCAAAACGGTAGTGCTAGATGAAGTCGTAGACAAAGATAATCCTACATCCGCAATTATTTACCCCATTATTCTGCCCAACCAGCTACAAGTAATTGTCAAAATACCCAAGCAACCATTACACCGATACGTAGTTAATAAATCACAGCGTGAAGTAGAAAGTATTTTAAGAGAACTACGCGAGTATCTTTTAGAACCTGATAGAACAGAGGAAGTACTGGCGCTCTCAAAAATAGTCTATGACTGGTTAATACCATTAAAAATTGAATCAAATTTAGTAAATAGTCAAGTTAATACTCTCGTTTTTGTACTAGATGGCGCCTTACGAAATATACCAATGGCTGCATTATATGACGGTCAGAAATATTTGGTGGAAAAATACGCTGTTGCTTTAAGCTTAGGACTTCAGTTAATTGCCCCTAAACCTTTAGCAAAAAAACAATTCAACGTCTTAGCAGCAGGGTTAGTACAACCACCAAAAGAATTCTCACAATTTCCACCTCTACCAGAAATTAAGTCTGAGTTTAATTTGATTACCCAAGCAGGAGTTTCTACAAAACAATTGATAGATAAAGACTTTACCAGCAATGCCCTAGAGAAAAATATAAATACAACAACCTTTAATATCCTGCATTTAGCAACCCACGGTCAATTTAGCTCTCGTCCTGAAAATACTTTTATCCTAGCGGCAGATGGCCCAATAAATGTCTTACAGTTCGATAACTTACTGCGTCATCAAGATGAAACTCGCTCAGAAGGTTTGTCGATGCTTATTTTAAGTGCTTGTCAAACAGCAGCAGGGGATAACCGTGCAGCATTGGGTTTGGCAGGGGTATCTGTGAAAGCAGGAGCGCGTAGTACCCTGGCTTCACTGTGGCACATTAGCGATAAATCTACCGCTATCTTAGTCGGCGAATTTTACCGTGAATTAGTGCAAAATAAGGTAACAAAAGCTGAAGCCTTGCGTAATGCCCAAATCAAATTGTTAAGAGATTACCCAAATTACAGTCGTCCTGGATATTGGGCGCCTTATGTTTTAGTTGGCAACTGGCTTTGATAATTCAGAAATACTGCTCTCAACCTCTGTGTCTTTGTAGTAATAATATTTACCACAGAGGCGCAGAGGGCACAGACAAGGAAGTTTGTTAGTTTTGTCATTTATTAGTGCATAGGCGCCCCCACATTTTTGAAACGTTCTTTAGCTTCTTGAAACGCTGTTTGCATAACAGATTGAATTTGTTTCGGGTCAGGTTTTTTGCCTCCCACTACATCACCGAAATAAACACAAGCAGCTTCACCTAATGCCCATGTATATGAAGCAGCCCAATATGCAGCAATTACACTACCAAAACCAGGTATAAATTTAACTAGTTCTCTTCCTATTACTTGCGCCAGAAAACCACCAGCAATAGCGCTAACAATTCCTCCAGCTTGTGATTGCGTCAAATTTTGACCGTATAATTTTCCTAATAATCCAACCATTGATACTTGTAGTGCCGTTAGTACTGGCATGGTCGCAAATGGTAACGGAACTGCGGCAAGTGTCGCTGCCATTACACAAAAAGCATACATATAGCGTCGCGCGACATTCCGATACAAGTTGCCAATTTGATTACTTGCTTGTTTATCTAAATCTAATAATTGGTAAATAGCGCGTGCTTCAGCGTCGGGTAATAAATCAGCTAAAGTATCGCGTAATGTTTCTAGACCATAAAATACTGGCTCGTAACCGTCTTCTTCTAAAGTAAAGTCAACCAAAATTGACGCATCGTACAAACCTTTAAAGTCTTCTTTAATTGCTGTATACACACGGTTGACTTCTTCATAGTCAGGGGGATAGGCAGGATGATTATCTACATCCTGTGGATAAACTTCGTGTAAACAAGTCACAGCAAGTAAAAAAGGAATATCTTTGTACTTGTCTCGTAATTGTTTGGCGATTTGCCGTAATGTATCGGTAGCAAAATCGTTTATTTTTATAGTTAATATCAAAACTCTGGCGCCACGAGCTTGTTGCTGTAAATCGCCAATAAGCTCTTGAATAATACTTTGAGTATCTTGATTAACATCACCTAAGCCGACTGTATCAGTAAAAATCAACAAAGGTAAATCGTTAGAAGGGTAAGCATAACGTTCTGTATGCTGCGTATGCGGTCGAAATCCTTGTCCGACAATTTCGGGGGAGACACCCGTCAAACCTCTAACTATCGAGCTTTTACCAGCTTGCGGTTTACCAATTAGCAAAGCTTCTGTTGTCGGTAATTGCGCCTTGACAGTTTTCAATATTTCTGCTATTTGGGTATCGCTAACGTTAAATAAATTAACAACAGTTTTAGCTATTTGCTCAGTTGGCAGCAGTTCTACAAAGCGCGATGAAGTTTTATTCCAAACATCCACAATTGGATTGGTATTTTTAGGCTGACTCATTGCCCTTGAATCCCCCGCATTTTGGTCGTATAGATTCACTTGGATTTATTTTAGAGTATTCCGGGATTATCGGTTAATGGGCGCCATAACTAAAAATTTACAGTAAAAACCGAATGTCGGGCGCTTACAGTCTGAAATAGTGCTATAAGCAAATATTTTCCAGTTGGTTGAGTTGTTAGGTATATGTTGGGCAATGCTGGTACATCAAGAGTCAATATCAGCGTTAGGATGATTGTTACCGATAGTAAAAAAGTTCTTGGTCAAGCTTTTACAGCACATGGTATTGGCAAAAATACAGGCGCCAGTCAACCAAATAAACCTGTTACACTATCAGACTTAGGTATACCAAAATTACCAGTAGGCATGAAAGTTGCCTTTCAAATCCAAAATAACGAAACTCGATAGTTTAATTGATGATTTAGATAGAACTACTCGTGGTCTTAGTACTGGTCGCACACTACTTCCTTCTGATGTGCGTGGAATTGACGTTACCAAAGTAGCAACAATGTCAATTCCATTTGAAGTCACAAAACCAGTGTAAATACTGATAGTTTTTCTAAACTTCTATGCCAATATCTAAATAATATAAATAATAATCTTACTTATTTTATCAGGTTATCTCATCTATCATCTACCTAATTCTGGCAAGTCTACAAAGCTACAAAGTTATACTTTATTCAGAAGATAACAACAAAGGTGTGTGCTTTAACGGCGCCACCACTTTCTTCAGGCAGGCGTAACATAGAAGCTTGTGTCCACTACCAAGCAAATTGCATAACTGATGGTAGACGAGATATAAGGTTAATTAGAAGCTGACTCTTAAAAATTTAGTTTATATTTATCTGGTATAGAAACTCATGGGTAGCAAGATAAACACTATATTTGTTGTTCTACTTATTGCCGTCGCAACTCCAGTAACTCTCATTCCTGACTCTTCTGGAGCGACGCAAGTGGCGTATCAAACGCCATACGGTCGTAAGGCGAAAGCGAGTAGACTGTTTAAGCAAGGTATTAATCAGTATCAAAGTAATCAATATCGAGCAGCTTTACAATCTTGGGCACAGGCAATAACTATTTATCGGCAGACGAAAAAACCGTAGGGTAACTGCACAGGCATCCTGCCTGTGCTACAAGAGGGAGTTTAAATTTATACTTTGCCGTTGGGGTTTGTTGAGGTGAATTGTTGCGTGTGGTCGATGTAGTCGTATACGATATGTGAAACTTGACGGATAAAAGCTGTTGCTCTTTCGTCGTGATTTGGTCTTTTAACTAATATTCCTGCTAGGTAGCGTTTACCACTTGCAGTTTGAATAATACCAGCATCACCAAGTACAAATCGAAGTGTTCCGGTTTTATGAGCAATTACTGCACCTGCTCCTAAACCAGATGGCAGCATACTTTGGTTATGGCAACGACGCATAATGTCTAAAATTTGCGTGCGACTGCCATCACTAAGTATTTGATTGTTTGCGATTAAACTTGACAAATGCACTAAATCTTTGGCACTGGTGGTGTTAGTACCATACTCATCTGCTAATAAATGACGAAGTGCGGTGTTTTGTAGTCCGAGACTCTGAAAACGCTCGTTTAATCGAGAAAATCCGCCTAAACGGTCAATAATCATGTTTGTAGCGGTGTTGTCACTGATGGTCATCATTTTGGTGGCTGTTTCCAAAACGGTGAACTTTTTACCAGTACGCATGTTTTGCATGTCACCGGAACCACCAGCTACTAAGTCACGTCTCATTACAAGAGTGTCGTCTAAACGAACTCTACCTGCTTCTATCTCTTGAAATAATGTTATTAATATTGGTAGTTTAATAGTACTAGCAGCCGAAAATGCTTTATCGCCGTTAATATCTATATAATCGCCTGTTTCTAAATCAACGAAGAACATTCCTGGAGAAAGATAATTGTAGCGACTCATTAATGCTCTAATTTGAGAATTGAGCGGTAGTATTTGTTTTCCTAACCGCATTTCTCCATTGCCTGCAGGCGCCGATATAATATTTACGGGATTATTTTGTATTGTTGGAGCAACGAAGCGAATATTTGGTAAAGGTGGTAACGGCGCCAATTTAGTATTATTTGACTGCTGTTGTGAAGATTGTAATTGCGAAGCCGTTGCAATAGAAGGGAACAGTAGAAGTGAGAGACCAGCAAAGCGTACTAGGTGACGCAATGATGTCATTTTTGAATTTACGCTCATGTTTTGTGTGATTAGCTGTACATCAGTCAAAGTTTGCTTATCTGCACCCTGAAGTTAAAATTGAAGTTGAGATAACTAATAGCGTTGCCGTTAAATAAAAACGAACCTATCAATTTAAACCCATAATTTAAATATTGGCAACAAGTTCATGAATTTTTCATTGCCGTTAAAAGTACCATAGAATATTTCTCCATAGCGTGCTATACAATAACGCGATTCTATGTTTTTAATTTAAAATTCAATAGTGAAGAATGTGTGAAGGTCGCGTTAGGGCAGTAAAAAAGTGGCTTGTTAAAAATGGATTCCTAGCTATAAGCAAACAATTCGCAATTACATTAGGTAATTGCGAATTGGAATTGACGGAACTAGGACTAGCTATTGTACGTCAGATTGTGGTTGAAAAACATCGAGGCATCCTGAGCGTTGATTCAATTCCAGGTCATGGAACAAAGTTTACAATCGAAATTCCAGTTACGTATAAAATATAAACTATTAATTCTTTCTAAAAGCGTATGATTTCATCCTTATTAGTCTGCTAATATCACATGGTAATCTTATCATTAGGGTTGTAAAAAATGAGAATTAGCGCACGCAATACTTTAAAAGCAAAAGTTAAAAAAATTATACCAGGCTCTGTGAATTCGGAGGTAATTTTAGAAATTTCAGAAGGTGTAGAAGTAACAGCAATTATTACTAAGGATGCCGTACAATCACTTAATTTGACTGAAGGCGCCGACGCTTATGCCGTTGTAAAATCTACCGATGTCATGGTAGCTGTTGATTAGTTAAAAGAAACCGGGTTTCTAAAAAAACCCGGTTTCTTACTTTACTCGCTAGCAATCACTATATCTGTAGATTTAATCACAGCGTAAGCTTCTTTACCTATATCAAGTTGCAATTCATCTGCTGAGACTCTAGTAATTACAGAGGTGAGTTTGACTTTATGCACAACTTCTAGCGTCACCTCACTATTAACTGGCCCATTTTTAACCTCAGTCACGACACCTTTAAGGAGGTTGCGTGAGCTAACTTTGAGCGGTTTCTTTTGTATGCTAGCTTCAATTAAAGATACATTTGTATCAACTAACTTTTCTGGAGTTGGTATACGTGTCTCTGATTCGTACTCAGCTGGTATAGGTGATTGCGAAGATTTCTCAGTTAAATTACGTAGTAACTCACGCAGCACCTCTGTTTTAGTACGCTGAGACGAGTGGCAGAACTCCTCTAAGATTTTCCGCTCGTCCTCAGATGTTTGGAATGTTATCCATCCTTGTTCTTTTCTTGGCATAATTCTACCAAATTAATTGGTAAATGGGTTAAAAGTTGGTAATACACTACAAGACTATCTTACTTATGTCAGTGGCGCCTAGTTTAAAGGCACCATGACGGAAATTAAGACAGTATTTAAAGATTGTATGAAGGTTTGGCTAAAATTTTCTATAAAAACAGTGAAGAAACGTACATTAATGATTTATTTATGTTTTTGTATATGAAATTTATATAAACACAATGTATAAAAATCATATTTCTATTGGATTGTCCTATAGTCAGTATTAGAATGTAAAGTAGCTAATGATACTTGTCTTTATGTTACTTTAATAACTAACAATCTGGTATTTATTTATGAATAAGGCTGTAGCAATAACAAATACGAATAACTCCGTATCCACATCTACTCATGTTCAGCACCGCACCCTTGAACGGCGCCAATTAATACCTGAGCAGGAGCAAGTACTATGGAAAATTCAAAGAGGAAGTGTGCGTGCGTTGACCTGGGATGAAAACGGAGTTTATACGACTTTGGGTTATTGGGGAGTTGGTGATATTGTTGGTTATTCGCTATCGCGTGTTCAACCTTATCATCTTGAATGCATTAGTGGTGTAGAGTTAGCTAGTATTCCATCTGAAAACTTACACGAAAATTTAGACCAATTGCTATCGCGTATTCAACGAACTGAAGAATTAGTAAGTATCGTTAACAGTAAACGTGTCTCTACACGTATATGGCAATTTTTAATCTGGTTAAGCGATAAATTTGGCCGTGATTTAGAAGATGGTAAATTAATTGATTTACACATTACTCATCAAGAAATAGCCGATGTGCTAAATACGACTCGTGTTACTGTTACACGTGTATTACGAGATTTAGAGTCCGAAGGTAAATTAAGGCGCCATAAGCGTTGGTTAATCATAAGTGCGTAAATAAAACATAACCATCAGAGTGTGTCTAATTAAATTTGAGCATTTATTTCATTCGCGATGTCAAATAAATACTGCATGGCGCCTCGATAACCAAGTTTGGTTGCAAAAATATTGCCCAAACGGTCAAAAATAGGAATTCCCTGACGATATATAGGAATACTTAAACGTTTTGCTATTGCCGAAGCGTTGGAGTTAGCAATTAATAAATCTGAACCTGCTGCTAGTTGCTCGAAATCTTCTAAGTCACCAATAGTAACGCTTTGGATTGGTATTTTTTCGAGCAGTGGAGAGCGTCCAGTTGTTACCGCTGCATGAATAGATACTCCCATTGATTGCAGAAAATCAATAGTCAACCAAAGTAAATCAGGTTCTAACGCAACAGAAACTTTTTTACAACTAAGCTTAAGGTGTGTAAACAGCATTGCTTGCTCTAACTGGCGCCTATAAATTCGGTATTTTTCTGGTACAGCATTACCGCTAATTTTTAAGAGCGCATACAAAAGTTTATCTGTAGCATCAAGTCCAACAAATTCTGTAAACACATCGTAAGGAACTTTGAATCTTTGTTGTAATATCCTTGCACTAGAGCGCATACTTTCACCCAGTGCCAAAGTGAAGCTAGAATTGCCAACTAATTGTAATCGTTCTAAAGTTGTACCGCTACGAGTGACTGGACGATTTAATGTACTATTGAAAGTACTGTCAGAATTATTAAAATCTATATCAAGTAAACCAGATAAGTCTGGTAGAATAATTGCATCTAATTCAAAATCAAGACACATTTCCTTGATTTGTTGAATATCACCAGGTGTAAAAGCAGAACTAGCTAAAATCGTTATTTGTTTTGACTGTGTGTCTGGTTTGCCGCCTGTAGGAATTTCTTTAACAATGCTCTCCACTGCTGCCGCATAGCCATCTTGCAAGCTACCTTTAAAATCTGGTGTAGATACCAAAACCATTGGTAAATTATTTAATTCTGGAAGTTGACGAATTTCTTTTAAAAAACGCGCCATATCATCCCCTCTGGTTTCAGTGAGTCCAGTTGTACAAAGACCGAGAATTTCCGGCTGATGCTGGTGTACTAACAAGATAATCGCTTGTTTAATGTTTTCCTCACAACCTAAAACGGTAACAACTTCAGTCATCCCTGTTGTAGAAAGAGGAATTATTTCACCCAAATGTTGGGTTAAAGGTATTTGTGCGAATGTGCTACAGCCAGGTGAACCATGTAGTACAGGCATTACTCCTGCAAATCCCATAAATGCTAAAGTGGCGCCTACTGCTTGACTATGTTTAAGGGGGTTTACTGCTACCGATGTATTTGTGATGCTTACAATTGCCATAATGATTAATTATATAAAATAAACCGGGTTTCTAGCCAAAATGTTTATTGTCATTACAAGGTATGAAAAAAAAACCCGGTTTCTACCAAGGTGCCGATGTATTTAATTGCTTCCAAACAGTACTTTTAAAAGCTGTATATAATTCTTGTGCAGCTTTGATTATTCCTGTATATCCTGCATAAGTAGATTGATGATGATTATTGAGGAAAGGGATTTGTGTTTGAATCGCGATAGATTGATAATTGTGTGGCGCTACTAACATATCTACTTCCCCATCTTGAATTATTTGTAATAGTTGATTTCTCTCGTTCCCTTTATTTAAAATAATTACCTCTTGATTGAGTAATTGTGTAATTTTTGATTTATTTTCTTCATTGATATGCTCGGCAATAGGAATAATATCTAAATTTAGAATTTTAGCTGTAGAGATAAGTAATAAGTTTCCACTTGTAATATCAATAATAATTTTCTTCTTTTTTATATAGGAACGATATAAATCTAATTGGTAATTTAGATTATTAGTTTGTGAAGCGATTAATTTCTCGGTTCGTTCTTTTAAGTCAGCGTCTAGTTTGAGTGTAATATGAGTTAAACAGTTGTTGATTTCTTCTAAGCTGTGTAAAGATTCTTCAATATAATCAATTCCATAGCGCTTGGACATTTGCTTTGCTAATTTCAGGAGTGGTTTAGAGGATATAACCACATTCAGTTTCGCACGGTGTGCCTGAGCTATTTGTTTGTATTGACTATTGCCTGCAATTTTTGCTAATACTCGAATTCCGATTTTTTCCAATAACGATTCGATTTCAACAGCGCCATCATCAAAGCTATTGCCAATCAAGTTAATATCATAATTGGTAGTAAATTCTGGTTCGACAGTACCGATAACGTGTTCGAGTAAAATATCACCAGCAAGACGAATACCTGAATTTTTGTTACCAATAAACCCTGGTGAATCTACAGGGATAACAGGAATACCTAATTTTTCTGCTGCGTCGTGTGTGGCACCGTTAATATCATCACCAATCATAGCAGAAACGCAGGTGGAATATACAAATATTGCTGTAGGATTATAGCGACGATGAACTTCTAAAATTGCTTTGTATAACTTTTTGGCGCCGCCAAAAATAATATCACTTTCTTCCATATCGGTAGTAAAGCGAATTTTATTAAGAATTGCAGCATCATTACTACCAGACAAAAAAGAACCAACGCAACCGCTCGAACCATGAACTAAATGAGCAGCGTCTGCAATAGGAACTAAAGCCATCATTGCCCCATCAAAAGCACAATCTTGTTGATTTCGCTGTGCTAGTGATTTTTGCCCATCAGAAAAGCTTTCGATTTTATCGTGACTTGCTTCCATTTTAGCCGTGATAGGGTAGATTTATCGCAATTCATAATAAAATAAAAACTAGAAATATTGTGTTACTTGTGTTCTTTATAAAATTTTCATTTTGTATCTAAATTAATTTTCTCTTGTGAGCGGGCATCCGAGCAAACACCCTACCAATCCCTAAACAACATAAGTAATTATACTGAGTTAAGTTTTTTAATACTTTGCTAGATTTTACTAACACTTCAAGCGTTAAAAATTACTTACAACTTGATTGATTTGTATTTTTGAATACAAAACAAGTATAAAAACTTAGGAAAAATTATATACAAGTTGTAAGGTGGGCACTGCCTACTACGTTAAAGTAGATTAATAAAAAAATATTTTTATGTTAGTAACAAAGCAACCAGTATTAAAACGTTTTTGGTATCCTGTTATTCCCAAAAGTCATTTATTAGATGGTCATCCTAAACCATTTACGCTATTGGGTCAAAAAATAGTCCTTTGGCTAGATGCATCCGGGCGCCCAGCAGCAGCGCAAGACCGTTGTTGTCATCGTTCCGCGCAGCTATCGAAAGGAAAGGTTACAAACGGTAATATAGAATGTCCATATCATGGTTGGAGGTTTGATGGTGCAGGAACTTGTACACATGTACCTCAACTACAAGATGGAATGATATCACCGAGTTATAAAATAGGCGCCTATAAGTGTGCAGAACGGTATGGTTATATTTGGGTATGTTTAGAGGAACCATTGTGCCATATTCCAGATATACCAGAAGCTAAAGACTCTAAATATCGTTTAATTCAAGAATTTTACGAACCTTGGAAGTGTGCGGGGTTGCGAGTAATGGAAAATGAGTTTGACACCGCACACCCAACGTTTGTACACACAACGACTTTTGGTAGCGAAGAACATCCGATTCCTGATAAAATGGAATTGCGAGAACACGAGTGGGGAATTGATTTTTGGACGGTGCTGGGAGTAACAAACCCCAAGCTACAGCAAGAAAATTTGAAAATAAAACAAAACCAGGTAGTGCGAACAATGCACATGACTTGGTACATGCCATTTACTGCCCAACTGCGGATAGGTTATCCTAACGGCTTAGTTCATATAGTCGTCAATACAGCCACACCAATCGACGATTCGACTTCTCAAATAGTACAATTTTGTTTACGTAACGACACCGAAGCCGAAACAAAAGCAGAAAATATTATAGCTTTTGACCGTGCAGTTACGCTTGAAGATAAAGCAGTATTAGAAACAACTGATTACGATGTGCCGCTTGATATCAGCAAAGAACAGCATATGATGACCGATAAACCTGGCATCTTGATGCGTCGGAAGTTTTCGGGACTGCTCAAAGCTTATGGGGAAGTTGAGCAAATAAGACGGTAAGGTGGGCAGTGCCCACCCTACGATTAAAGTATGGGAATTGTAATCAAAAATTCTGTCCCCTCTCCAAGTGTTGAATTTACTTCAATGCTTCCACCATGCTTGTCTACGATAATTTGACGCGCGATTGCTAACCCTAACCCGGTACCTTTACCAACAACTTTGGTTGTGTAAAGATAGTCAAAAATTTTTTGTTTGACTTCTTCAGTCATTCCCACACCATTATCTTTGATGCTAATACTTACTTTGCTGTCATTAATACATTTAGTAGTCACAGTAATGCGGTTAGGATGAGATTGAATATCAGCAAAGCTGCGTCCGGCATTTGATTCTTCTAATGCATCAATCGCGTTAGCAAGTAAATTCATAAAAACCTGGTTTAATTGTCCTGGGAAACATTCTATTAACGGTAAATCAGGCTAATCCTAAATTTGAAGAAGCCAGATGAGAACCATCCAGATGTGCCTCCGTAAAATCCGCCTCAATTAATTGTGTTCCTGTTAGTAAGGCATAGTCAAGACGTGTACCAATAGCTAGTAATTTTTGTGCAGCAAGTCCTGTCAAATCCACTTGACATAAATCTAATCCTGACAAATTTATACCTTCGACAATTTGCTGTTTGCTGATAGCCGAATGTAACAAATCCAATATAGAAGATAGGCTCATAGCTTAGACTTTTAAGGGCAATGTTTGATGTAAGATAGGCTTCCAGTTTACACCTGGCTTGTATTCAAGAAATTTTGTATAATCGCCAAAAAGGAAACAGTTAGCTCTTTGCTTTCTGTTTCCTTTGAATAATATAAACAAACTTTACGCTACTCCATAACCTGTATACGGACGCTTGTATGGTGCATGTAATCCTAGGATAATGTCTTCTTTCTCTACACCCATCTTGACCAATTCATCTGCTAAATCATCTTCCGTCATATTTTGCTGAATCCAAATTTTTCCATCTTTAATATCTATATGGATAAAGCAGTTATAAATACGATTAAACCCTTCCCAACCAATATCTAAGAGTTGATAATGGTCATTTTGTGTATCACATATAAACTGGCATTCTACATCTGAATTTGGTTCACTGTAACCTACGGCAGCAATTTTAGTTAATAACTGACGAATTACTTGTCTATATTTTTCTAATTTCTCCATTCGACAATTACCTCCTTAATTGGGTCATAAACTAAAAGTTTAACTTGATGAACTTTTATAGCTTCCTGAATAAACAATTGCTGAAAGAAAGTATTATATGTATCAATAGGGACAGCTAAATATAATAGTCTTTCGGATTCAGTCATTTGTAAACCCAAACGATAGTTTAAAAATTGTCCTAACGCTGCATGAAAATCTGTTATCGCGGAAGTATTTAAGAAACTTTTAATTTCAACTGCTATTTTTTGTCCTTCTCTTTCAGCAGCAACAACTTTGTCAGCAGCTAAATCAATCTCTAATCTAACTTTTTCAATTTTGATTATTAGCGGGTCTCCTGTTATGACCCACTGTTCTTTTAAAAGCGCTTGCTTGACTGCATCGTAAAATAAATCTTTAGCCGCCATTATTCTTTGAATACTAACTTACTATCATAAATCATATTCTTGTGTTAAAGGCTGATTTATAATCTTGACTCTTTGTCGGCGCCAATCTTGATGGAACTTTGTACAAGTAGGATATATGATGTATTTGCTGGTGCGTGACGCTACATGTCTTATCGCTTCGTTCATTTCTTTCATGGCATCACGCACCCTACAGTTTTTATGTACCAAACGAAAAGTAAATATTTCTTAAAGATGCGAATATTTTAAACAACTGTACTATATATATAAATAACGGTAGAGACGTTACACGTGAGCGTCTCTACGAATATTGCATCTTTCCTGTCAGGTTTATGCCAAAACGCCTTCTAGTTGTAGAATCTCCTGGTAAAGTCAAGAAGCTTAGTCAAATACTCGGCGCCGACTGGATAGTTCGTGCGAGTTGTGGTCATATTCGTCAACTTAGCGATGAAGGTGAGGATTCGCTGGGTTTTACTATGGATGATAATAGTGTGAAGTGTCGTTATATAGCGCGCGACCACCAAGCGAAGGAAACGATACAAAAATTGAAGTCTGCTTGTTCCCAAGTGCAGGAAGTCGTTTTAGCAACTGACCCAGACCGAGAAGGTGAAACTATTGCTTGGCATCTTAAAGAAGCTTTGGGGTTACGAGAACCAAAACGAGTTGTTTATACAGAAATTACCGAAGCTGCTGTGCGTGCGGCAATTGCAAATCCGAGAAAGCTTGATTTTAATTTAATTGGCGCCGGTTTGTGTCGCGATTGTTTAGATAAGCTGGTTGGTTATAAAGGAAGTCCTTTAGTTTGGGCTTTGAATAATGGCGCCAAAAGTGTTGGCAGAGTTCAAAGTGCCACTTTACATTTAATATGTCAGCGTGAAAGAGAAATCCAAACGTTCGTACCTCAAGATTATTGGAGTGTATGGGTTGACTACGCTGAGGGGTTTAGAGCTTTTTATAAAGCTTTATTAAATACTCAAACTGAGGCGCCAGCTAATCAAGAAGATGTAAACGATGACGCTGCTACTAAAAATGATACACAGGCGCCAGAATCAACGCGCGTTCTTTCTGAACAAGAAGCTGACCGCTTAGTTGAAGAAGCAAAACGTCATCCTCACCATGTCGTTCAATACGAAGGAAAACTTACTTACCGTCAACCCCCTCCAGCGTTTATTACTTCGTCACTACAACAAGCTGCTGGTTCGAGATTGAAATTTTCTCCTGACAAAACCATGCAAGTCGCACAAAAGCTGTATGAAGCAGGTTTAATTACTTACATGCGGACTGACTCTGTAATGTTGAGTCCTGAGTTTTGCGATAGCGCACGCAAATGGTTACAGCAGAACGACCCGCAAAACGTTCCTAAGAATACAGCCAAACACCGCAGTAGTAAAACCGCTCAAGAAGGTCACGAAGCTATTCGTCCTACAGATGTATTTAAACCTTCAGCACAGTTACGACTTGAGTTAACAAATGATGAATTTAGTTTGTATGTAATGATATGGAAGCGTGCGGTAGCTTCGCAGTGTTGTGCTGCCCAACTACGAAAAACCTTGATTATTACACAGTCGGGTGATATTTTATGGCAAGCGAGAGGTCAAGTCGTTGAATTTCTCGGTTACGCACGTTACTGGTCGAACTTGAGTAAAGACACACTTTTACCCAATTTACAGCAAGGGCAAGAATTAACTTTAGAAGACGCAGGTCACGAAAAGAAAAAAACTCAACCACCACCACGTTATACCGAACCTAAATTAGTACAATTAATGGAGCGCAAAGGCATCGGGCGCCCAAGTACATATTCTCCCACGATTGCCACTCTCAAAAAACGCACTTATATAGAGTTAACTAAAGACATATTACACCCCACAACACTAGGGTTAGAAGTCGATGATTTTTTACAGAAAGCATTACCAGATTTATTAGAAACCGAATTTACCGCCAAAATGGAAGATGTACTAGACACAATAGCTTCGGGTAAACAAGCTTGGCAGCGTTATCTTATCGACTGGAATCAAAATTATTTTGCCCCAGCTATTGCGAAAGCCAAAACAGTACCCATCACTCCATCTAATGTAAAGAATGCTGGTAGCGCAACTCAACGTAAATATGAAACTTCTCGCAGCAAGTGTCCTGAGTGCAAAAACAACTTAGCCAAAATACCCAGCACCAAAGTCAAAAAGAAATATTTTCTCAAATGTGTAAGCGGATGCGACAATGTAGTTCTATTTTGGAGCGATTATAGCAAATCATGGGAGGCGCCTCGCTCGTCAAATAGTGCTGCTATGGATGCTGCAAGAACAAACTCGGATAGTGGCACTAAAACGGCGCCAAAATCTCAAAAATCACCAGCTAAAGCTGCTAACTTAACAAAATTTCCTTGTCCAGTCTGCAAAAAACCTTTGGAAGAGTATAGCTATATGAAGGATGGACAAGATAAAACAATGCTGCGATGCTCTAACCCCGACTCTCACAATGATAGTAAACACAAAGATGTAGCTTATTTTAATACTGCCAAAGGCTGGTGGAGTCCTAAGTTTGGTGAGTTGGAGTCTTCATCAAACTCATCAAATGGCGCCTACTCAGCAAGTCAAGACTCACAACCCTCAAAAGGCAAAACTACTAAAACACCCACTACAGGTAAAGTTACCAAATATCCCTGCCCAGTCTGCAAAAAACCGCTTGAAGAGTATAGCTATACGAAAGACGGGCAAGATAAAACAATGCTGCGGTGTTCTAACCCAGAGTCGCGGAATGATAGTAAACACAAAGATGCAGCTTATTTTAATACGGCTAAGGGCTGGTGGAGTCCTAAATTTGGTGAGTTGAAATCTACTAAAACTGAGAAAAAATAGTTTGAGGGGGATTTATATAGAAATGTAAATAAATAATTATTGTAGCGCACGGTACATGACTGTAAATAATACTTATGACAATAATACAGACATTGCAATCACCTCACATACTTAGTGACCTTCGTTGCAGCTCGGCTAACCACCGGGCTATTTATTTGCGCGTTTTTTGCGTTCACGGAGTGTCTCCGGAGAAGAATATTACTTAGAGTTGAAAGGAATAAGTAACTAAAGTTACTATTACGAGGTTTTTTGGGTTTTTGGAGAGATGTGTTGGTGAATGGTGTAGAAATGTATAGTATTTTGAAGAGATGAAAACATAAACTATTTTAAGATGCAAACTTTCTTAACACCTTCCCCAATGCAATTGTCGTTTCGACCAGCAAAACCTCAAACTCAACCGAAAAAGATTGTCGCGCTAGGGGATAGTTTAATATATGGTTTTGGCGACCCTGAAGGCGGTGGTTGGGTAGAAAGATTACGCCGCACTTGGATGTTACCTGATAGTCCTGGTCATGTATTGTATAACCTGGGAGTGCGGGGTGATAGAACGATGCAGGTTGCCCAACGCTTAGAGGTTGAGTTTCGCCATCGTGGAGAGTTGCGAAATCGTGTTCCTGATTTGATTATTCTTTCTGTAGGGGTTAATGACTCCGCACGTGTTGGTCGTATTTATGGTAAGAATTATACGGACTTTGCTCGGTTTGAGCTTGAAATCGCTACATTACTCGAACAAGCACAGCGTTTATGTCCTGTGTTTTTTGTGGGTATGGCGCCTGTTAACGAAAGTAAAATGCCATTTTTAGATTGTTTATACTATAATCACGCCGACCAATATCGTTATAAACAAGCGACTCGTATGGCTTGTCTAGAAAGAGGAATACCCTATCTTGATATATTCGACACTTGGATAGCACACGGTCAAGACTGGATTAACCAGCGTATCGGTGAAGATGGGTTACACCCTAACACTCTAGGCTATAAAACTTTATTAGAACAAGTTATAAATTGGGAACCACTCTGTACAGACGTGATTTGTAGCGACGTGATTAATCACATCTCTACTCCTAACTCCTAAATTCTAACTACTAACTCCTTATGACTCCTACTCTATTTGGTCGCTGGCAAACTCGCTTATTGTTACTCGCAACGGTTGGTGTTATTGTCTCGTTACCTTTTGTAGCAGGTTTAATCGGCGCCAGTCCAGGGTCGATATATTTCTGGATACTAGGTTATGTCGCTGTTTTTGGGATTATTTGGGATGTTGTCTATGACCAAATACAAAAGTATCGCTGGGATAGAGACTGGCCCGCAGCATACCAGTTAATAGCGGGAATATGGGAAATGGTGTTTGTTTTCTGCGGAGCAAAGCTATTTGGCTTTCTGCCAATTCCCATACCTAAAGAGCAATTAGACCCAGGAATGTTTTTGTTGCATTATAGCGCTGTATGGTTAGCAGTGTTTATCGCTTCGCAAAGCTTAATGCGGATTATATTTGTACGTTGGCGGTTTCGTGGCGGACAGTGGCTGTAACTATATAATAAGTTTTGCCTCCCCACAATTAATTTAAGAGAGATTTACTGTGACAGTAAGAGTTCGTATTGCACCTAGTCCGACTGGAAATTTACATATTGGTACAGCTAGGACTGCTGTATTCAACTGGTTATTCGCACACCATCTTGATGGTAAATTTATTCTGCGTATCGAAGACACTGACGAAGAACGCTCAAAAGACGAATTTACAGAAAATATATTTGAGGGTTTGCGTTGGTTAGGGTTGAACTGGGATGAAGGTCCTTTTTTTCAATCGAAACGTTTAGATTTATATAAAGAGGCAGTACAAAAGTTATTAGACAAGGGTCAAGCTTATCGCTGCTATACAACTTCAGATGAACTTGATACATTGCGCGAACTTCAAAAAGCCAAAAATGAGGCACCTCGTTATGATAATCGTCACCGCAACTTGACAAAAGAACAAGAAGATGCATTTAAAGCCGAAGGACGCAGCTTTGTAATTCGCTTTAAAATCGATGACGACCGAGAAATTGTCTGGAATGATTTAGTGCGCGGTCAAGTTGTATGGAAAGGAAGCGACTTGGGAGGTGATATGGTAATTGCACGCGCGGCATCTGACTCCGTGGGGCAACCACTTTATAATTTTGCTGTGGTTGTTGATGATATGGATATGCAAATTACCCATGTTATTCGTGGTGAAGACCACATTGCTAATACTGCCAAGCAAATTTTGTTATATGAAGCTTTCGGCGCCCAAGTTCCAGAATTTGCTCATACACCTTTGATTTTGAACCAAGAAGGACGTAAATTATCGAAGCGCGACGGTGTAACGTCAATTTCTGATTTCCAAAAAATGGGTTTCGTCGCTGAAGCGTTAGTTAACTATATGACGCTGTTGGGTTGGTCTCCTGTTGACTCAACGCAAGAAATATTTACTTTAGAAGAAGCTGCTAAACAATTTAGCTTTGAACGAGTTAATAAAGCTGGCGCCAAATTTGACTGGGCAAAGTTAGATTGGATTAATAGTCAGTATATTCACGCAATGCCTACCGAGAAGTTGATTACTATGCTAATTCCATATTGGGAAGAGGCTGGTTATGATGTTAAAGGGCGCCCTTCTGAATGGTTGGAAAAACTTACCGCGTTAATAGGTGCCAGTTTGACACGTTTGACCGATGCAGTAGAAATTAGCAAACCCTTCTTTAATGATATTGAATACAACGAAGAAGCAAAAGCTCAATTACAACAAGAAGGTTCTAAAAACGCTTTGGAATCTGTGTTAACAGCACTAGATAATACACAAGAACTTGCCGAAAATTCAGTGCAAGACATTATTAAACAGGTAATGAAAGCTCATAACCTCAAAAAACCTGTGGTCATGAAAGCCGTTCGTGCATCTTTAACAGGAGAAACCCACGGGCCAGACTTGGTACAATCATGGTTATTACTCCACCAAAATGGCGCCGATGTGTCGCGTATAAAAACTGCACTGCAATTAATCAACTAGTAGTAGGGTGGGCATTGCCCACCATACATTTGGTAGCAAATTACTCTTAACCTGGAACAAATCACGTAGCATGGATGTCATCTATCACACTTGAGTACTATGCAATTAAACTTCTGACACGTGTTAAATAAAACTTTTAAACTATCATTTTTGTTAGTAACTGTCGCTGTCACCTCGGTAATTAATACTCATGTACGCGCACAAGAGGCGCCTATATTTGGTGATGTGACTATAGGGCAAAAATTTGCGCCAGACCCAATAACAGTAAGGGGAATGAGTGGTGGAGATGTTGCCGGAAGACGAATAACAAACTCATCAGAAACACCGACTGGCCCATGTGCTGGTTTCTTCGACGAAAAACCAGACCATACAGTTGAATTAAAAAATCGATTTGAATATTTAAAGCTACGAGTTGAAAGTCCAGCAGATACAACTTTAATAGTTAAAGGTCCTGGTGGCACTTGGTGTAACGATGATTTAGAAGGTAAAAATCCAGGTATTGTAGGTGCATGGCTACCCGGAACCTATAACGTCTGGATTGGTTCGTACCGAAAAAATAGTTACATGCCTTATACGTTACAAATCACAGAAGCTAAGTAAGTGAGTTTTAGATGGTGTGATTCCCGACTTTTAGTTGCCGTAGTCGGGAATCCAGTCACCATCTTTGAGTAATGTCTAGTACAATTAATAAGAATTAAGTTAAATTTAATTAAGATTCGTGTTGACGTTACGGTAATGTCGTAATACGAGCGTTGTGTTATCACAGCCGCGTCACGCATCCAAATTAAACATAATGGATTAAGAAACATCCGTTTAAGCGCGATTCGTAACCGAGTGTATAGCGCGGTTATTGCACGAAGTTGTATTGCAAAGAGGAACGACAAGTTAAAATGAAATTTTCCTGGAGAGTACTGCTACTCTGGACACTACCCGCTTTAGTTATTGGCTTTTTCTTTTGGCAAGGAGCATTTGCAAGCGCTCCGGCTGAAATGACCAAAAATACAGCCGGTACACGCATGACCTACGGTCGCTTTCTAGAATATTTGGATGCAAATCGGGTATCGAGTGTTGATTTTTATGAAGGTGGTAGAACTGCGATTGTTGAGGCTTTTGACCCAGCACTTGATAATCGTGTTCAAAGGGTACGAGTTGATTTACCTGCAAGCGCACCAGAGCTAATAAGCAAGCTCAAAGAGAAAAATATTAACTTTGATGCTCATCCAGTACGCAATGATGGAGCTATTTGGGGGTTGTTAGGCAATTTGATTTTCCCAGTACTATTGATTACGGGATTATTCTTTTTGTTCCGACGTTCGAGTAATCTTCCTGGTGGTCCCGGTCAAGCTATGAACTTTGGTAAGTCGAAAGCAAGATTCGCGATGGAAGCTAAAACAGGCGTTAAGTTTGATGACGTAGCTGGTATTGAAGAAGCTAAAGAAGAACTTCAAGAAGTTGTTACTTTCTTAAAACAACCTGAGAAATTTACTGCTGTTGGCGCCCGTATTCCTAAAGGAGTACTTTTAGTTGGACCTCCAGGAACAGGTAAAACATTGCTTGCGAAAGCAATTGCTGGTGAAGCGGGTGTACCGTTCTTTAGTATTTCAGGTTCAGAATTCGTAGAAATGTTTGTTGGTGTGGGTGCTTCGCGCGTTCGCGATTTATTCAAAAAAGCCAAAGACAATGCACCTTGTATTATCTTCATCGATGAAATTGACGCAGTAGGTCGTCAACGTGGTGCAGGTATTGGTGGTGGTAATGATGAACGTGAACAAACTCTTAACCAATTGCTCACCGAGATGGATGGTTTTGAAGGTAACACAGGCATCATTATTATTGCTGCTACCAACCGTCCTGATGTCCTTGATGCTGCGTTATTACGTCCTGGACGCTTCGACCGTCAGGTAACAGTTGATGCACCAGATATTAAAGGTCGTTTGGAAGTATTAAAAGTACACGCACGTAACAAGAAATTGGACGCAAGTGTTTCATTAGAAACTATTGCACGTCGCACACCTGGTTTTACAGGCGCCGATTTAGCGAACTTGCTCAATGAAGCTGCAATTTTGACTGCTCGTCGTCGTAAAGATGCCATCACACTTTTAGAAATTGATGATGCAGTTGACCGTGTTGTTGCCGGTATGGAAGGTACACCGTTAGTAGATGGTAAGAGCAAGAGATTAATTGCTTACCATGAAATTGGACATGCGCTCATTGGTACCCTGCTCAAAGACCATGACCCTGTACAAAAAGTTACCTTAATTCCACGTGGACAAGCTCAAGGTTTAACCTGGTTTACTCCTAACGAAGAAATGGGCTTAATAACTCGTGCCCAATTACGTGCAAGAATTACTGGAGCATTAGGTGGTCGTGCCGCTGAAGAAGTTATATTTGGCAGCGCAGAAGTAACTACTGGTGCCGGAAATGACTTGCAGCAGGTAACTGGAATGGCACGTCAAATGGTAACAAGGTTCGGGATGTCCGAATTAGGACCTCTTTGCTTAGAAAGTCAACAAGGTGAGGTTTTCCTTGGTCGTGACTGGACAACACGCTCAGAATATTCTGAATCAATTGCTGCGCGTATTGATGCACAAGTACATACTATTGTTGAAGAGTGCTACGCAAACGCGAAGAAAATCATGCGCGAACAGCGCACTGCGTGTGACCGTTTAGTAGATTTGCTTATCGAAAAAGAAACTATCGACGGTGAAGAATTCCGTCAAATTGTAGCAGAATACGCTGAAGTACCTGAAAAATTACAGTTTGTACCTCAGTTGTAATTATTACAAGTTGAGATTCTGTTAGAAACCAGGTTTCTTCAAGAAACCTGGTTTCTTTGTTTTATTTCCGTATTTATATAAATTATATTTGTAGTTTCCATAGTAAGTAATTAACTTGTGAGTAAGCGATAAAGCCAAAGCAATACGGTTGAAACTACACGCATTAAGATTTTATAAAGGATTTAATATGGAAACCTCAGAATCTCAACAACCAACTATGCGATTACTAGCCAACACTAATGGGCTACCTACTTTACGTTTCGGCAATTCGGGTGAGTCTGTTAGAGTATTGCAAAGGCTATTACGCTCTAATGGCTATCCTGTTACTATTGATGGCACGTTTGGCGCCATAACAGAAAGTGCAGTTAAAGCTTTTCAAGCTCGTCGTGGTTTAACTGCCGATGGAATAGTAGGTGCTATTACTTGGCGTGAATTAACTCGATGAACTAACTTTTTAAAAAATAGGACTTACACGTATTTAGTAAGTCCCATAATATATTGATTTGATTATTAGCTTTTAATGAAACTAATTATTGTGGTTTCTTACCAGCAACGGTAGCTTCAACCTTAACAGTTTTAACACCTTGGAATTTGTACTCTTTTACAGCAGGCTCAATTTTCTTGAGGGTTGCTTCATCAGGCACGGTACCTTTAACTGTTAGTACACCTTCTTTTTCTTCTACAGATAGTTTGCTGCCAGGAAACTTTTCTTCTAAACGGTTTTTAACGATAGTTTTTACACCACCTGCTCCCGTTACTGCTGTTTTGGCGCCTGCTTCAGTACCTTTAGCAGCATTATTAGCTTTAGTAGCTGTGTCTGTAACAGCAGTTTTAGCATTGTCAGCAGTTTTGGAAGTTGCTTCTTTTGCAGTGGTTGCAGGAGCTTCGTTAGTAGTACCTGCGTCTGAAGTTTTCGAGGCATCTTGTTGGCAAGCTACGGCACCAACCATCAAAATACCGCTAACTAAAAATGGGATTATCTTTTTCATTTCTACTCCGCTCTTGAGTAATGAACAGCGATTAGTTAATAGGGTGTGCGGTACTGAGGAGCAAATCTTAAAACTTTCATTAAATGTGAAATGGCAAAGGCATTCTAGTCAAGCACTCAAATAACTGAGTACTAAACTGTTGAATATGTTTATCAACGTGACTAGATACTAACAGATTTAAGAAAATCTGCTATCTCTAGATGCGCTTTAACTGAACTATTTTATTGCAATGTTTTTATTAGTCAACTAGTAGTTTAAATTAAAAATAAGTATTTTATATTACATTACCCTCTTGTAAGCATATGAAACAGGCATCCTTGCCTGTTCCACAAGATATTACAAGAATGTCTTTTAATTACTGACCCGGCGCCACTTTAGCATTTACTTTTACACCTGTGACCCCTTTAATTTCTTGTGCTAAAGTCGGAATTTTGTTTAATTGCTCTTGCGTTGGCACTGTTCCAGTAATGACGATAGTACCGTCGTCCTCATCAACTTTTAAACGGCTAGCTGGTAGATTAGCCTCTAACTTACTGCGAACTTCGCTTTCTAAATCATCGCCATCACGTTCATCATCGCCACCTGTAGCGTTGTTGCGTTGCTCACGCGCACGAATGTCTGAATTAAGCTGGTCTTGGCGTACTTGACTTGTAGCGTCGTTTTGAGCTTGTTGAGAAGCTTCTTTTGCTGGTGCTTGTGCAGCTTCGTTGGTAGTGTTAGGTGCATCTGCACTTGTTTTTGAGCTAGATTCACAAGCCGCTACTCCTGCAACTAGTACGCTACTGATGAGTAATGGAATTAGTTTTTTCATTTTCATCCGTTCAAATAAACTACTGGGTAAGGTGTGCGTCGAGTGTGAGGAGTTTATAAAGGACAACCAATACTATAGTTTTGCTTCGTTTAAAGCTTTATTCCATCAATCACAGGTAATGGTTCAATATCTATCAATTGATGGAAATGGAAGATAAACGAATCGCCAATAGATACTAATCAATTGGTTATTAAAATTTATGTACAATTTGAACAACTACGTATTTTAATTGCGGCTTCTAGTGTTTAGCGGGGAAATTGCCCTTTGCATGTTCGGTTCTACGACTTTCATACAGACGCAAATCCATATAACCTCGTAGTAGTTGTGTATGCTTATCAAACCTATTGATATCGCGCTCTCTCTGAAGGGGTGAAAAATTGTGTATAAATGGATTCTGCCAAGCCTGAGTGATATTTTAGCCGCCAACCAAACACCTATGGCGCCTTCTTGCTCTGCAAACGCGGAAAGTCAATGGCGCCTGAGTTTAGCAGCAACCGAGAAACTACTGTTAAATACACTCGGCAATAGTATTAACGATAACACTCAAGGCTTAGTTTTAGCTGCACCCGCACCGCTTTTTAGCCAGCTTGAACTAACCCAGAATCTTCAAACAATTACTTTTACAGCAAAGCCATTTAACCCTTTAGCGTTAATGCCGTTTCAGATGCCTACTGTAAAAGTACCAGAATTAAGTTCGCATCCATCTGAGCCTGTACTACCGTTACTTGCACAAGACCCATTAGGTTCAGAACAATTTTGCCTAGTGTTTACAAATGCTTTTCAACTAGTGCTGGTTTTGGGTGAAGATGAAAATGGTGATAGATTATTTTCATTTTCGTTTGACCCCGAAGTCGTACAACAAGCTTGGAAAGCTTTAGGTGCGCGCATAATGTTGGTCAACCCTGATGAATTTGCCGATTTAGCTTCTTTAGTAGAAAGGTATGGAGAAGTGGCGCCTGATTTTCGGGTAGTAACACAGTTTAGCCAATTGCTTTTAACAGAGTTTTCAGAAAACAAAGATATAAAATCAGCTTCTACTAATGATAGAGATGATTTGCTAGTTGTAGAAAGCGATGTCCGTCAATCTCATCACATGCCAATTTCCTCAGCTAGCTCATACCGTTCCGACGTAGAACTTCTCCAAGCTTTTGCTCACGAAGTTCGTACTCCTTTGGCAACTATTCGTACAATGACACGGTTATTACTTAAATATAAAGATTTGCCGGCGAATGTTATTAAGCGACTACAGATGATAGATGCAGAGTGTACAGAGCAAATTGACCGGATGGAATTATTGTTTAGAGCAGCGGAATTAGAAACATCTAATACGTCGGGTAGTTCTTCCGGGACACAGTTAACTCCAATGTGTTTAGAGCAAGTATTACAAGAAAGTATTCCTCGTTGGCAACAAGCAGCAAGCCGTCGTAATTTAAATTTAAATGTAGTTTTACCGCAAAAGCTACCAACAGTTATAAGTAATCCTAATATGTTGGATAGAGTTCTCACCAATTTGATTGAGAACTTTGCTCGAAATTTACCTTCTGGTAGCCAACTTCAAGTGCAATTTGTCACTGCTGGCAACCAGCTTAAGTTACAATTACTGCCTTTGTTACAAGGTGATGATACAAATGCTAACAAACATGAATGTACACCACCAATTCGCAAAGCTATCGGTCAGTTGCTGATGTTTCAACCAGAAACTGGAACCATTAGTTTAAATTTGGCAGCGACAAAGCATTTATTTCAAGCTATAGGCGGTAAGTTAATTGTACGTCAGCGTCCTAAACATGGTGAAGTCATGACTATTTTCTTACCATTAGAAGCTGTTAATGAGCCAGAAAGCGGGTTTTTGGTATCGAAATAGAAACCAGGTTTCTTATGACAACTTATAATAGAAAAGCTAAATCTAAATAGAAACCTGGTTTCTCAAAGCCAGTCACCAATTAAAACGAACGGCGCCCAGTAAAATGGATGTAAAAAGTCTTTATCTTTTAAGAATGTAATTTGAGTGTTACGTAATGCTTGAGCTTTACTTATGCCAGGAGTACTGAGTTGTTTATAAAATTCCACCATAAATTTTGCGGTTGCCTCGTCTTGTACTGCCCATAAAGTCGCTATAGTACTACGGGCGCCTGAACGCACAGCGACTCCAGCTAATCCTAAAATTGCACGGTTATCACCTTTAGCAGTTTGACAAGCACTGAGAACAATTAAATCTACAGGTACTGAATCTGGTTCAGAACGGACTTTTAATAGTTCATCTAAATCCTTAACGTTAATTCTGCCATTCCAAGTGACAATATATGTGTCATCTGACCTGCTACTAAATTGACCGTGTGTTGCCAAATGTAAAACAGAAAAAGGTGTAGATTTAATTAAGTTTTTTAAATTTAAGTCAGTAAATTTATCATTAAGTAGTAGCTTTGTTGGCAATTTGGCAGAAATGTTTGTAACTTCAGATTTGACGGCAGGTAATGCTTTAAATCCTTGATTTGCTTCGCTTAACCCTGCTGCGATTACTTTTAGGCGCCTGTTAAAAACAGATTGCGAGCGCATAATTTGTAAGCCAGGAGACAGTGCAATATTATACTTTTCTAATAAGTATTGTTTGCCATCGTATAAAGCAGCTATTGGGATATTGCGAAGCGAACCATCAAGTACAAAAACTAAAGTTTTAATACCGCGACTTGCTAGTTTTTCTTCTGCTGAACGGATTAGCCAGTTATATAGTTGCTGTGATGTCTTTAATCTTAAGTCATTAGAGAATACAGGATTAAGCGATTGACGCATTAATTTTATTGTATTTTCAATGTCGCGTTGCCCAAGCTGTGTACGGTAACTTGAAAGTGCTTCACCATTGGGCATTGACAAAATGACTTCCAGACGATCTTGTAAGATAATTGGATATATTACTGCTGCTTGTGTATCTATTTTATCGATTTGTTGCGGTTTGGTGTCAATACAAGCTTCACGGAAAAAATTATCGAGTTCAGCAAGTTGCAACGCTTCAATAATTTCACGTGCTTTTTTGAGATTTTCTTGATTCGGATTTGAGGTTAGTAGTAATGATACGTATTCGCGATAAACAGGTTCAACGCTTTCTTGAAACGAAAACTGAATATTCGGATTTACTGCTACCAAATCGCTACGTAGTGATTTGAGAATTTCTACAGCAGAGCTATATGCTCTCGATGCTACTTCAATATTACCTTTACTTTTATTCAGGCGCCCAATTTGCCAAGCAGCTTGGTAGGTAATATCAGAAGCATTAATGGCTTGTGCAATAGAAAGAGCTTGATTACTCAATTTTAACGCTAATTCTGGCTGCTGCGAAGACTCGTATAATTTTCCTAGCTCGTTTAAAGAGTAGGACTTAGCGCGCAAATCACCTATATTTTCAGAATCTTGTATTGCACGAGCTAAAATTTGAGCTGCCTGATATTGCCAAGTTGTACTGTCGTCTTTCTGGGGTAAACGCTTAATACTTGTAGCAAAATTAACTTCTGCGTAAATTGACATCCGACTTGTAGGAAGTTTTGATAATAGCGGTTTGATTTTTGGTACAAGTTCAACAGCTTCGTTTATTTTTGATGTTTCAACATAGATACTTAATTGGTTAAGTAAAGCTTCTACCTGAACTCTAGGATTTGTAGCTATTGAGAAAGCTTGTTTATAATAAGAGAGAGCTTCTTCATTTTGTGGTAAGCTGCGTTTCGTATTGCCCAAACTAAATAGAATTTCACTTGTGTCAGCAACTGAACCTAATTTTTGACTGAGAGTAAGACTTTCTTTTAAAGCCTTTTCAGATTGCTGCAAATCACCAACAACTTGCAGCGCAACACCCAAACTTCGTAAAGCTTTGAGTCTAAGCGATAAATCTTGTTGATTAACTAATTTTTTATTAACTTCTGTTAATACGTCTTTAGCACGACGGTATAAACCTAAAGCTTGCAATGCTTGAGCTTGATTGATTTTGCTACCAATTTGACCGGATATATCGTTTGCTGCTGTATAAGCTTGTTCTGCTTCTTGCCAACTTTTTAAGGCAGCTTCGGGTTGCCCGATGGAAATTTTTAAGCTACCCTCAATATTTAAAACAACTGCTAATAATAAAGGATTTACGATTTTGTTCGAGTTATTCTGTAATATTTTCAGGCTCTCGTCAATTGCAGTTTGAGCTTTTTTCCACTCTCCTAAATTTTGGTAAGCAAGTGATAAGTAACTTAAACTCCATGCTTGATTATTTATATCTCCTTGACGTTGATAATTAACTGCTGCTTGTTGCCAGATGTTGGCAGCTTCGGTAAATCGTCCAGCTTCATATCGAATTCTACCTTGGTCAAGAGATGATGTAGTACTTTGAATAGTGGTGCTTAAATTTTGCTGAGTGTATTGAGCTAAAATATGTGATGATTCGTGCTTATTTGCATTTGCAGGCGCCATATTTACTACTAGCAAAAAAGCTAAAAATGCGATACTGAATTGAAGCAGCACACGAATTAAAAAATTACTTTTTCGTTTTGTACTCGTAATTAAACTAATATATTTTTTTTGATTGGTCATACTCACGCTAATTGTAATGGATTATTTTTGTCCAGGATTGATGATGAAACCTGGTTTCTTCGTTGATAGCATGTAATGAAAATGATGATTTGTCTGCGACAATGAATGCGTAAAGAGCAGGTTTATTTGCGTAAGTTACTATAAATTTTATATATAATTTAGTTAAAATTGAATTAAAAATTAAGAAATTGGAATTTTAATAGTAAATTTTGTGCCTTGACCTAAATTAGAGGTACAAGAAATTGTTCCTCCATGTTTTTCAATAATTTGCCGACTAATTGATAATCCTAAACCTGTTCCTTTTCCAATAGATTTTGTGGTAAAAAATTGGTCAAAAATTCTTGCTTCTGTTTCTGCGTTCATTCCTAATCCATTATCTTTAATTAAAATACTAATGTACTCTTCATTTTCCTGTTTTGTAATAATATTTATTGTTAAAATAGCTTGATTTTTTTCTTGCTTTTCTAAAAATTCTACTGATTCTTCTAAAGCATCTATAGCATTAGAAACAACGTTCATAAAAACTTGATTAAGCTGTCCAGGATAACAGTTAACAAGAGGCAAATTACCATACTGTTTGATAATTTCTATTTGTGGATGCTTTTTATTTGACTTCAAACGAGGTTTTAAAATCATTAAAGTGCTTTCAATCCCTTGATGAATGTCAAATTCAACTTTACTAGAAGTATCCGAACGCGAAAAATTTCTTAAACTAGTACTAATATTAGAAATTCTATCAATTCCAACTTCCATTGAGGAGATAACGTCTGGAATTTCTTTAATTAACTCATCTAAACAAATTTCTTTTTCATCCTGAATAATTTCTATGACTGGTTCAGAATAATTACGGCGATAAATTTGTAAATGATTAATTATTTTATAAGTATAATCTGCTAAGTGACTTAAATTACCTGTAATAAATCCAACCGGATTATTTATTTCATGTGCAACACTAGCAACTAATTGACCCAGCGTTGACATTTTTTCGCTTTGTACTAGCTGTAGTTGAGATTGCTGTAATTCGTGTAGTGCTTGCGATAGTTCATTAGTACGTACAGCAACACGCTTTTCTAAGTCTAGCTTTTGCTCTTCGAGTTGTTTATTTAAAGAGCGTAGTTGAAGATGTACATTAATGCGAGCTAAGACTTCGTCAGTGTGAAATGGCTTTGTAACATAATCAACACCACCAATAGAAAGACCTTTTACTTTATCGATTGTATCTGATAAAGCTGTCATAAAGATAATTGGAATTTCACGAGTCAAGGAATTAGATTTAAGATGTTGGCAAGTATCAAATCCATCGATTCCTGGCATCATGACATCGAGTAGTATCAGGTCTGGGTGAGCGTATTGAGCTTGTTCTATAGCGCTTTCACCATCATTAGCTACTAAAATTTCCCAACCTGAATCTGCAATTGCTTCACATAGCACTTTCAGATTATTTTGATTATCGTCTACTATTAAGATAGTCGCTTTATTAAATGTGTGTTGTTTCATAATTTCGCTTGACTAATATTTTGAATAAATATTTTAATCTTTTTAGGTTGATAACTATCAGCTAGTTCTCGCACTTTACAGACAAAAGGAGTAAATTGCTCACCCCTGGTTTCCAGTATATCCAATATTTTATGAATGTCTTTAATATTCCCTCGCATTGCTAAGTCGAGAATTTTATCCAAATCAGTTGCGGGTGGAAGTACTAACTCTTGGCTGAGGATTGTATCATGTTTAATTGGCTCTGGATTATCTGTATAAATCCATTCCAGCTTTAAATATTTTTTTAACATGTTTAACAACAAATCAAGCTGTATAGGTTTTGGAATAAAATCATCTCCCCCGGCTGCTAAACTATTATTTTTATCGGTTTCAAAAGCACTTGCAGAGGAAACAATGAGTATAATTTCTTGCAAATTTTGAGTTTTTTTGATGCTTCGCATTAACTCAAAACCATCCATTATTGGCATTGCTAAATCCGTAATAATTAAATCAGGATATATCTGTTCAGCTTGCAATAATGCTTCTTTACCGTTGCTTGCTTCAAAACAATCAAAACCAATTGATGCCAGTAAATTACTAATTACCGAGCGGTTTTCCCATTGGTCATCAACAACAAGTATTTTCTTTTTATCACCTCGAAAACCAATTATGTCCTTAATTGGCTGTATCATTGGAGGTTTGACTAATTCACGCGAAACGATTAAATCAACATCAAACCAAAATCTACTCCCGGCGCCTAATTGACTTTCAACATTTATTTTACTACCCATCAGTTCAATAATTTTAGAACTAATAGCTAACCCTAATCCCGTTCCTTCAGACTGCTTTCTATTCTCTCCGACTTGTTCAAATGGTAAAAAAATCTTTTCTATTTGCTCTGTGGACATTCCAACTCCAGTGTCAATGATTTCAAAGCGAATTTTATTAATTTTAGTTTGTTGTTCATTTGTGCTGGAATTTAATACATTAACATTAAAATAAATTTGCCCTTCATTAGTAAATTTAATTGCATTACCAATCAAATTAATTAAAATTTGCCGTAATCTTTTTTCATCAGCATTAATAGCTAAAGGTAGCTGTTCATCTAGATTAGCAACAAAAACAATATTTTTTTGCTCCCCTCGAATTCGGCACATTTCAATAATGCCTGTTAAGAATGAACAAAAATGAAAATTACTATTGTGTAATTCTAATTTACGAGCTTCAATTTTGGATAAATCTAAAATATCATTAATTAAAGTCAAAAGATGCGTGCCACATTCCTGAATAATATTTACACCATCAAGCTCGCGCTTTGCCATAGTTTGAGAACGTTGAAGAATTTGGGCGTATCCCAGAATACCATTAAGAGGTGTTCGCAACTCATGACTCATCGAAGCCAAAAATTCACTTTTAGCTTGGTTCGCAATATCCGCACTTTCTTTAGCTAAAGATAGTTCACGTGTACGTAAGTAAACTTTTTGCTCAAGGGTACGTGAGTATTCTTGAAGCTGAAGATTAGCTTGTTCGAGTTGGAACTGTTTATGATAGATGGTGCTAATAACTGTAGATACAAGTAAAGCTAAAATTGGCGAAATCGAAGGAATCCACCAACCGAATGTGAAAGCAGTAAAGTTAAAAACTAGTATTACACCAGCAAAAAATATAATTCCAACCAGTAACAATCCTGGAAAGGGTTTTTTGTATGATGCTCTGACTTTCAATAATTGCCAGCTAACCGAACTACCAAACAATGACCAGCTAAAAATCCAAACCCATGTGGCTGGTAAAGATAATGCACGTAGTAAAGGTGTTCCATCAATTGCCGCACTCAAAATTTGACTTGTTAGGTTGGCATGAATAATTACTCCTGGCATTCGTTTATATTGACGCCATCCACGTTTAAAGCCAACGCTATGAAAGTCATTGCTGCTAGGAGCTATTGAGCCAATCAAAACAATGCGTGAATTTATTTTCTCTTTTGGAACTGATTCATTCAGCACATCTTGCAGTGTGACGGTTTCAAAGTTATCTTGATAACCACGATAATCAAGAAAAATTTGGTATCCCCCTAAGTCGGCGCCGTAATAATTAAATTCTTGATTTTTCTGGAGTGGTTGAAAGACAGCTTTACCCAAACCCAAAATAGTGCCACTTTCGTCAAGTGCTTTTAATTCTATTCCTTTGGGTTCTAAATACATTCGGCTTAAGCGTACAGCTAAACTTTCGTAAATATTTCCATTTTTATCTCCTGCCGTCAACAAGCCTCGTCGCACTTTACCGTCTGAGTCTAATACAAAATCTGCGAGTGCTACACGGTTTAATTTTGCTAAAGTTTCAGGAGGCGCCACTCCTTGCCCTGCTAATTTTTTAACCCCAATTAAATTAGGTGTGCTTTTCATGACATCAACTAGTTGTTCATGCCCTGATACCACTGGTAAGTCTCGGTAGATATCCATACCAATGGCAGCAGGATTTTGGCGCCTGATTTTTGTAATTGCTGAGGCAATAACACTATCAGGTATTAATGCTTTACCCGTATTAGTAATATCTTTTTCGTCAAAAGTAACAACTAGTACGCGCTTTTCAGCTGGTTTTTGTGGACGCATCACGAAAAACTGCTCTAATATTGCCCATTCTAATAGCTGAAACCATCCCAACATACTCCCGGCAATAATCATGATTGCTACGCTAGGAGATGTTATTAAGACAACACGCCATTGCCAAAGTCGTTTTTTTAGTTGGAGCCACATCCGCAAGCTTTGAAGTTAAATTAAAGAATAATTACAATTGGGAGTTGGTGTTACTGTACCAACGGTTCGTTTGCAATTGCATCCAAACCAACCGAGCCTAGAAGTTCTTGCCAAGATGTTGCTAATAGCTGGTTATTAGGTTGATTCATTCGTAATTGTGCCAAAGTCGCAAGCGTATCGTACCAAATGCCTGTCTCAGCTAGTTTAGATACAGAGTCTAGGGTTATACTTTTATTGTTATTTCTGATGTTTGTTTTATATTCAACGCGACGAATCCATCCACTCACAAATGGGCTGTCTGGCTCTAAATCTGCGGTACATATCATTACCAAAGACCATTTGTAGTTTTTATTCGTTTTTAGTCCAGGTACATCGGGTGGTAGTTTTAGCTGCATTACACCTGGTTGAGATGGCAACTCGATATCTGTCTGGTAAACATTATTATTTTCTTCATCTTGAACAGTAAAAAATGCTTTACGTGCGGTTGTAAGCGGAATATAAACAAACACAGTTGGATGTTCGGTCAACGTAAAGCCAATCTTAGTTGTTTTTGGTAACACTGCTGTTACAGACTTACCAATACCAGCACGTGCGGAAGTACAAGCGGTAGTTTCGCCAAAACTTGTTCGTGACGCTCCTCCCGCAGTCTCTTTTGGTGCTGGCTCTCCAGGTGGTTTGAAAGTTATTTTTCCTGCCATACTAGGTAGTGATAGCAGGGGTATGGCTATCAATGTTACTAGTGCGGCTGTCAACACCCGTAAATACATGAACGAATGCTTATGGCTTTTAGGCATAAAAGACTTAACTCTGAGCAATTTATGCAAAACTATATTGACTCTAATTTACTAGAATATCAGTAGACGTTGGGATATAACTAGTCTATTTATATCACTTATTCTATGACATCCGTGCAATTGCGCGAATTCTCTCTATATAGACTTTTACCACCCTTACTAAAGAAACCAGGTTTTTAAACAAAATCTTGATATTTATTGTAAGATATCAACAAAGTAACCTGGCTTCTAGAGTTTCTAACTAATGCTTTGCTTCGCCTCTTATTCTTACAAACTCAGCAATGCCAGCAATTATTGCAGATACAATAATGAGAATCACACTTAAAGCATTAATGTCTGGTTTCACACCTGTACGAATGCGACTAAATATTTCCATCGGCAATGTACTGGCGCCACTACCAGCGGTAAAAGAGGCAATTAAAAAATCATCCAAGCTCAGTACAAAAGCTAGCAAACAACCAGCTACAATCGCAGGTGTTAACTGTGGTAGCAAAACTTTGGTAAATGCTTGTAATGGCGTGGCACCTAAATCAAGCGCAGCTTCTTCTAAATACGGGTTAAGATTATTTAGCCGTGAAGATACGACTAAACCTACATAGGCAAGGCAAAAAACTATATGCGCTGCAACAATTGTTGAGATACTTAAAGGCACAGCAAACGCAGCTAAGAAAACAAGTGTTGCAACTGCAATCGCAATATCAGGAATAATCAGAGGTAAATAAGCAATACCTTGATATAAACTTTTACCAGGGAATCTATAGCGCGCTAAACCCACTGCCATCAATGTTCCCAGCACTCCCGATATTGCCGTTGCACTAAAAGCAACTATCAAGCTGTTTCTCAACGCTGACCCTAGACGCTCATCACTAAATAATTTTTGATACCAAGTTAAAGTAAATCCTTGCCAAGCAGCACTATAAGGTGATTGGTTAAAGCTATAAAAACCAAGCACTATAATTGGTAGATACATAAAAAGGAACATTAGCAATGAGAAAACCGCCTGCCATGATGCGACACGCGGCTTCTTAGTAATTAATGGTATACTCACGTTTTTATTTAATCAAATATATTTTTATCCTATGTAATTTCGTTGATATCATATATCTAAAAGCATGTCAAGTCTGTTACAAACATTTAGTTCAAACAATTTAATATACCGTTCTTGAAGGTTTTGCAGAACGTGACAAACAAGATTCAAGATGTTCACAATTTTCACACTCTATTTCTTTACCAGGGTTTTGGCAACCACACGGTGGGTTAATGTAGCAGCTTGAAGCTTTATTCTGAGTACATTTATCGGCAGTCATGCGTAAACAAACTAAAAAATCATTAATTAATAACATAAGCCTTGAGTCAAATTACCGTGTATACACTTAATTGCTGTATATTTTATATTAAACACGAGCAATTAGAAATTTTATTTTCTCAACTATAATTATCAAGATTTTAAATGATTATTTCTTCATCCCTAGAGCATGTTTGGCGCCATCTCAAGTTGTATTTATTCGTTTAGTGCAAATGTATTATAAAAATATACTTACTCTTACATCTAAAGTTACACTACTCGATTGGACAAAAACTAAGACTTTAGTTAGTAGTCTAAATCTTACTGATGAAGGATTAAATGTGTAAATGATTTGTCTAGATTGTTAATAACGCTGTCTAGAAATTTTGTAATACTAATTTATGAGTACTAATTCTCAAGAACCTATCAATCAGCCAGTTAGTGTAGATAGACATTCCAGAAATGAGCCAGACGTAAACGAAAGACATTTAACGGCGAACCCTGGAGATAAAATTGCTAATGAACCTCAGTCGATTGAGGAAAAATCTAAGCAAATCGCCGTTGATTCTCCAGATATTACAGGAGACCATATTACTGTACCTACCTATTTTGTCGCAGAAGATGAAAGTGGTGAACAGAAAGCACTTCATCACGTTAAAGATGCAGAGGAAATATCTGATTTAATTCGTAAAGCGCGCGTAGATGAAAACGGTGAGAGAGTTTGGTAAGTTTTTAAAGATATATCGATTCTGAATGTGAAAGCATAGCAAACTAAATAGTGGAAAGTTATTTGTGAAGAAAGGAAGCAGTTAACTCTGGTTCTCCTTTCTTCTTTTTATGGTTTTTTAAGTTATTGACTAATTATTATATTATAAAAAAAGTATTTTGTTTTCTATCTTGAGTTATAAAAGTTTATAACTATTTATTAAATATTTTATTCCTCATGAAAGGGGTTAAAAGTTATATCAAATGCTGCACTAAAGAAATAAGCTAGTACAAACGATATTAGAACACTCAAGAATTACTAAATAACTAAAGGTTAATTTTAATGGTTAATTTACTTAACAGCGATAAACTAAGCTATCGCAGCACTCAAGAATTGAAGAATGAACTTTTGGATTTGGTCAAAGGTAAAGACACAGAAGCATTAAAGAGCAAAGTTTTATTTTATCAAAATGAACTGTTACCATATTTTGAAGAGTTAAGCAAACGTAATCCACATCCAGTAGTTAAAAATCAAATACCTATAGTACTTGGTGTTTGGACTCCAGTTTGGTCAACAATACCATTTCATGATGTATTACCTGGACGTATTCACTCGTCATCATATCAGATTTTTCACGCGGATGGATTGTATGCTAACATCGCGCGTTACGCACCTGGTCAGCAATCATCATTATTAAAACAAGTCTCTGCAAAGCTTCCAGCTTATGACTTAATGGTGATGCAAAAGTATGACGTAAAAAATGACCAGTGGTATATTCAAAATGTGGGAATATTCCAAGCGTTTAGAAACAGAGACATACCCCTAACGATTGATGATGCGGATGAGTGGTTTACTAACGTTGTAAACACAAAAATCAAAGACAAGTATCAAAATGGCAAATTACCCAGTACTTTAAAGCTGGAAAATTTAGACAGAAATACAGTTCGGAAACTTGAGAAGACTTATTTGGCAACTCCTGTGCTAGAACACGTATATGTAGATAACGACTTACGACTGGTGAAAACTCAACGCGAGCAAAATCAGCGACCTAGTTATACAATCGCAATTCGTAGACGGTAATAATTCTTCAAGTGCGGCGCCGACGACTCTTGTACAGTTGTAACAAAAGCCTTTAAGTAGATAATTGTAATAAGTTTATTTTAACGGTAAACCAAATCTACTTATTTTATATGGCTCAATTAACCCAAAAAGTTAAAGAACTCATTACAAAAGCTAGAATTGTCAGCTTTGCTCAATGGCAACAAACGCACCCAAGCGAAGCTATACAGATATTTCAAGCAGCAGATGACGCAGGCAAGTATCTTACAGATTCTGAGTTGATTTTTATTGAGTCGCTCACACCGCAGAGCAGTGAATTTATTTCGGTTGTGAAATATTTACGCGACCATGTTACTGAAATTATAGATGAAGCACGCGAACAAGTTTTAACTACTTTTCCTGATATTAGTAGTCCGGGTGGCGGTCTTTATCCAAGCGAGCGGGCGGCGGCTTGTTGGCGTGATTTTTGGCACTTTGAGCGCTGTATAACTTACGGTATTGCTGGGCAACATATTGAATATACTAGTTCTGAAGGGTTGCATTATATGAAGCTATTGTATCAAGAGTTACAAGTACCTTTAGATGCGATGGTAGTGGGACTAGAAGGACTGAAAGCTGCAAGTTTAAAAAGATGTGAAGAAAGTCAACTATCTCTGGCGCCATATTTTGACCATTTAATTCAAAAAATGGCAGCTTTTAAGAATTAGACGGGCTTGTTGTAAAGTGTTATAAGGTGCGTGAAGGCTACGCTTGTTACTTGCTTCGTTGTAAAATTGTTGATAGCCTTCACGCACCCTACTCTATGTCTACCTCAGAATTTCAACAATTTTTTGATGATTGTGTTGGTAACTGGTCTACTGAACGTACATATCATTATTTAACGCAGCAAGAAGTTGAGCGTTCACACACTAAGTTTGTTATTGAACCAATAACCGAGACGCTTAAGCTAAAAGTGCTTGCAGATAATGCTTTTAAGGTTCCACCTCATGTTAATAGTTTACCTGGGTATCATCTTAAGTTTGAAACTGTTTCAGAAAAAGGTGAGAAAGTTTCGCAACAGTTAAATATGTTATTTGTGACACAAGAGCAAGAGTCTAATTCTTTACAAGGAAAATATTTAAGAGACCGCGCTTACGAGGAAGAACGACCAATTATTGCTGATTTTCGCTTTGATAACACTAAGCGTGAACTACTGATGACTACTAACTATACTCGTGTAATCGCGGTTGACTCTATTACCATGATTAATCCGAGTTTACGTATTCGCCGCATCTTAACATATCGGCGCCCGACAGAAGGAGAAGCTTTATCGGATGTTGTATTGGTAGGGTTTGGAGTTGAGCAGAAGGTAATATGAGTGAGTGAGGAAGTGAGAGTGTGGGAGAGTGGGAGTGTGTGAGTTTGCGAATGTGAGAGTTTGCTCTTGTGGGGTGTGGGATGAAGAAATAGTTTTTTCACTTTCTTAGCATTTCACTCTCCCACTCTCCCACTATTCCCTCCGGTATAGTAAAAATTAACAATTTTTAATAAACATCGTCCCAAAGGCATACGAAAATTGGAACAGGGAAACATGTTTTTAAGTATATAACTTGCAAATCATCGCGACCAAAACATTTTCAGTGCTTACGCGGATGTTGTCCTTGGTCAAAAATGATTAATTTTTGTAAACATATTTTCATAATCCGACTCAAATTTCGTTTAGCAGGAGATTTTAATCGATGGCATTTGGACTAGCATCACAATTAGGAGTAGCTTTATTTGATGAGACTCTTGATGTTTTCATATTACGTATTTACTAATTAAATATCATCCGCAAGTGAATTAAGATGGCAAGTTTTAGATATCAATGATAAAGTGTAAGGAGTTATACCCTAATTCAAAAAAGCGATTATCCGCGCGATAGTTAGCATGTAACACAGTTGAAGTAGTTTATTTCAAGGGAGGGAATTTTGATGTATGGTATAGCAACTACTATTTAATCGTTTGTCACAAAGTATACAAAGTATTGTCGAACTGGAGGAAAAGTTGTAAACGTTACGATGTCTTCACTAGATATCAAAAAGAAAATAGCCTCGCAGTTAACTTTTGTTGCTGCTTGAATCGTGCTTGCCATGACTTTAATTTTTAGTTATAGAGATTAAATTGTAAAAGGGCATGGTTATAAGCAAGTCAAGATTTTAATTTACTTTTAAAACTTGTTTTGTGATGAATATTATTCAATTCCTTGAGCTATCGTTTGGGCGATGGTGGTCGCAACGTAATTCGTTAAAGATAAGAGAATATTAAATTTTGAAAAATTTAGGCTACAACAATATAGGAAACATTTATTTTTGCTTTTTTTTTGATATGAATATATCACTGACCAGTCAGAGTGCAAATACTAGTGATTTGTTGACTCCAGCGCAGTGGATGGAGGGGAGTTTTAGTAATCCTAATCTTGCGTTTGCGAATTCTAAACAATATGCCCCCATTCATATTTTGTTTCGACCTTTACCATTGAATTTGTTTTCTGGCATTGGTTTTTACTCCGAGCAAGTTTATGATTATGGTTTATGGGTGCCATATTCGATGGTGTTTAAGCACAAAGGTAACGTATTTAGGGGGAATGTACAATCAAACAATAAATATTTAATTCCGCGTAACGGTCGCCAAACTCCAGTCGTTAGTGAACTAACACTAACAGAAAATGCTTGGAATAGCCTACATAAAGGCATGGATGTAGAAACTCCTGAACAAATATGGGGTTCAACACCTAGACCTTTATGTTTTGAAAAGAAACAAAACTTTGCAAACTAAGTACCTGCGGTGAGCGATTTATGTTAATGCAATTAGAAACAAAGAGTGCCAAAATGTTGCCGCCACAGGCTGAAAGAAAGATGCGTTGCTGGGTTCGCAGTCGCCATCTGATTTGTTCGGGTCACTTTTTCATATTTGAAACTGTGGAATACACGACTATTGAGCGTTTTGCAGAATGTGTTGCAGCACTGGGAGGAACTTTAATCTCAGTTGAACCTATCAACAAAATCTGGATGGGCGCCCATCGTCAAGTGATTCTGTATCAAGCCAAAGCGAGTTTACATACTCCTCATCACACCTTGAAACAATACTGGATTAAATACGGTGGTTTCTATACCCGTTTTGATGAGCGATGTTAATGTAATGTTTAATCATTGACCAATTCATTCCATTGATGTACAATTTTATCGCTAATAGCTGGTGGCTAGTTTTTTGCCTGTGGTTGACTATTAGTCATTGGTTATTAGCTATATTATAGAAACCTAGAAACTAGAAACCGGGTTTTTTATACAGATATTGTCAGAAAAATAAATATTTTGCTAAAAACCGGGTTTTTTATACAGATATTGTCAGAAAAATAAATATTTTGCTAAAAACCCGGTTTCTATACAGCCACTAAACTAAATTGGTTTTTCCAGAAATAGCAACGAGATAAAGAAATCACACATAAAGATAGCGACCCAAGAACTAACAACTGCTGCGGTTGCAGCTTCTCCAACTTGCTTAACTCCTCCTTTAGTAACGAGTCCCCAACTACAACTATTAACAGCAACCATCGTGCCAAAAATAAATGACTTGAGTAAAACGATTAGCAAATCAGATGTTGATAAAAGGGTTCTAATTGATTCTAAAAAAACTTCTGGAGCAATTTGGTAAAACTGTGCGGCAACAAAAATACCACCAAGAACTCCCACCACTAAACCAAAAATAGTAGCAATGGGCACCATTAAGGAACAAGCTATCACTCTTGGAACAACTAAATAATTAATTGGGTCAGTTTTGAGCATATAAAGAGCATCAATTTGCTCAGTAACTTTCATCGCACCTATTTCTGCTGCAAAAGCGGAACCCACTTGTCCTGCAATAATGCTTGATGTTAAAATCGGCGCCAATTCTCGACAAAAAGCTAAAGCAAAGGCGCCTCCAACGCTTTCTACAGCACCATATTTAACTAACTCTCTCGCAGTTTGAATGGTAAAAATCATACCTGCAAAAAAGTTAACAAGTAACACAGGAGACAAAGAACCAGGCCCAACTTTGACCATGTGTTCCATAACCTTGTTGTAACAGGTTTTTCCTTGGATAAAGCGTAACCAAACTTGACCGAGCAGTAGTACAGATGCAATGAAATGTACAAAGCCATTTAGGGAATTGACGCTTTGCTTTTGTTGCAATTTTATAGCCATTATCACAAAGTATTTTTGCAACTATGTTAGCGTGAATTTTGTAAATTGTTGTAAAGACATAATTCTGATATGTAGAGACACATACGGGTATAGTATCTCCACAGTTTTCGTGTTGAAAGTCAAGAATACAGGATTCTCTTAACAATTCTTAACAATCAGCTTTTGCACGAATTAACCAATCTGTATCATTGGCTGCAATTTCTTTACCACTTGTATCGCCTAATTTTTCTAATGCCATCAAAATAGCGTATTTTAAATATTACTTGTTCTAAATATAGTTGTATTTCACTAGTAAAAGTTCACAAATGCTTAACTTAATTTTACTTGTCGTAGTACTAAAATTAGTTACGCTAATATTGACATGCGACCAAAAATCAAGATCAATAAATAAATTACTGTTCTAAAACATTTAAAGAAAACGTCGCCACTCATAACAACTTCCTTTACAAGGCTATTAAAATCAGGCAACTTTGCTTTTATACTCGGATATTAAATGATATTTATATGGTGGGCAGTGCCCACCTTACTATTTTATTTACCAAATAATGTTCTTAAATCCAAACCGGAATCTTGTACCCAAACTGATACAGAACCACCTTTACAACAAAACTCAGCCCAACCTTGGTCATTGGTATAAATTGGTTCTTTGATATGTTCGGTGATATCAATAAATTTGGTTTTGCGTTTACCAACTTCCATCCATTTGGAACCTTCGGCGCCATCACTCATAATAACAGCCATAGCTTTGGGGTGTTTTTCATCACCTAAGCGTGTCCAGCCAATAGTATTAAAATGGTCAAAGTAATCGTATTGCGGACCGTGGGCATAATGTTGACGCGCATAAAGTAATTTATCAATTATCCAACTATGTGAAGGCATGTCGATATCATATCCTTTGTCGTTGTAATCGGCACCGTAGTAATCGGCATAGAAAACACAAGGATATCCTTCACTGCGTAGGAGGATTATGGCGTATGCTAGAGGTTTAAACCAAGGTTCGACAACAGACTCGAGAGCTTGTAGTGGTTGGGAATCATGGTTTTCAACGAATGTAACAGCTGCTGTCGGTCGTTGCTGCATTACAGTACCGTCTAAAATACGACGCATATCATAGTTACCACCCGACTTGCTTGCATAGTGAAAGTTGTAGTGTAACGGGACATCGACAACTGACATTCTGGCGCCAACATAATCAATGTACCAGTTTAAGGTATTAATATCGGGAACCCAGTATTCGCCAACAACGAACAAATCTTTACCAACATACTTCTCTAAATGATCTAACCACTGGGGAAAGAACCAAGCTGAAATATGTTTTATGGCATCAAGACGGAACCCATCAACATTAGTTGTATCTAAATACCACTCGCCCCAATCAGTAATTTCACGGCGTACCCATTCATCTTGAAAGTCTAAATCGCACCCCATTAAATACCCAAAATTGCCTCTCTCAAGGGCAACATAATCATCAAATGCCTTACCCTCTACCAAGTAAACAGTGCTGCGGTCATCTGACTTATACTCGTTATAATCAACACCATCAAAATGCCACCAATGCCATTCAAACTGTGAATATTTATTTTGGCGCCCAGGAAAATGAAAATGAGTATAACTTTTAATTTCTTGCAAATCGCCTTTGGGATTTAGCCTGTTATCTTGTGAAAAAGGGGTAGCTTTAAAGATTTCCGGAGAGTCGGCGCCTATTCTATGATTGAGAACAGCATCAGCGTAAACTTGTATGCCTTCACGGTGGAGCGCTTTAATCGCATCAAGATACTGTTGGCGAGTTCCATACTTAGTACGAATAGAGCCTTTTTGGTCAAATTCTCCTAAATCATATAAATCATAAACACCATAACCAACATCGTATCCTCCCCCAATACCTTTATAAGCAGGCGGCAACCACATTGCTGTGAAACCCTTCTTTTTCAACTCATTGGCATTATTTTTCACCTGATTCCAAAGACTACCATCGCTACTGTTGTACCAGTGGAAGTACTGCATCATTACGCCGTTAATTGCCATGATTTACACCTACATATAGGTCAATGTTGCAAATTATGGCTTTAGCTTGTTGATTGGTCAAGCTGATTTTAGCACTCAGTTTTCACCCCCCAATATACAATTTGCTAAATATAGACTTTCAGCATTTATACCAAATACCTCGGTAATTTGTTCTATGCTGGCGCCTAATTTTAACAACTGTGGAACAAGTTTTAGTTTGCCCAGTAATTGTATTAGTTCAGATGAATTAATATCTTTGGTATATTGCTTTAACTCTACTAATCCCCATGCAAGTCTTTGGCTTTCTGTTTCTGATACAATTTTATTTAAAGCGTAACTTGTATTAATCGAGTTTATCAAATCAGGTATTTTATACTTTTTCGCTATATCGACGAGCGAAGCAACCATATAAAAATAACCATCATCATCGTTCCTGCACCAGCCTAAATCATATTGTCCTTTAAGAATAGCTATAACATCAGCATAACTTATACAATCATAATCAACGTATAAATAACTATTAATTGCAACATCAATATTTAAGTCGTGGAGGGTTTTGATTAAAATGTCAGAATTAGCTATTCGAGTTCTCATTTGACGATAAGAACTTTGAGTAGCATGATTTCTTACTACGTCCTTCCAACGTGTAATTTCAAGTGCATAACAAATAGAAATAAAATCTTTTTTGGGGATTGGCATACATTGCCAAAAATTATTTAAATTTTGTATCGACGTATCAGCAGCTTTAACCCAAACCGCATCTGAACAAGACCAACCTTTTTTTCTTCTCGCTATATCAACTATTTTTAAACCTGGCTCAGTTGCTTTTAGAGTAACTGCTTCATCTGGTACATTTTTAGATTTTCTAGTTTTCATATCTATATTCATTAGCTGCTTTAATTAAGAAAACAAAGTTTAACCCTGTAAAATATTTTAGCTGACATATCTATAAAGCTTCTCGGTGCCTTTCATCTATGTTAAGGATGTTGTAACCTTCACACTCAAAAAAAAGGCAACCGTAATTATAGGTTCGGTAAACCGAACCTATAATTACGCAGTGTCAAAAAATATTGCAGCAAAAGCCCCAATTTGGTACTACTGGTTTGAGTCAACAGGTAGTACGATTGAATGGTTTTGCTTAAACGCTGGCACTAAGTACTACTAATAACTAACGTTCGTTCGCCAATAGATTGCATTATTTGTTTCTCCATCAAAAATAAAATTATTTAAGTTTTTCATAGGCGCCTCGAATGGTATCTCAAAAACCCGATTAAATCGTTGGGCTGAGGGGTCAAACCTACCATTCGCCAACAGTATCCTCGTAGGGAAGGGAAGGGGTTAGGGGTTAGGTTTTTGGTTAATATTGATACTTTTCAAACATCCTCTTAGCAGCTTATTATTAAAGCGATGTACTTAAAAAGTTTTCATATCCTTGTTTTAGCTTAAGCTTGGCGCCTGTTTCAACAATACTACCGTGAGCCATAATTACTCTATCAAAGTCCCACTCAAATACTTTTTGAAATGATTGTTTTACTTTTTGTGTTTCTTTTGAAGCAAGTTTTTCTAAAAAAGATGGCGCCAGTTTTCCGTATATTCCCAGCAACCTTGCAGCTAGCTGCGTTTTAAAAGTAAAGTTGCCATCGAAATGAAAAGCGGTGTCAGTAATTATCAAACTTCGACTATCTCTATGGAAAAATACGTATTCGTTGAGTGTTGAGGCGCCACTTATATCAAGAATTTTAAATCCATCTATTAATAGATAATCTACTTGATCTTCAAGACTCCCGTTATTATCGTTTAGAAGTTGAGCAAAATCAAGCTTTGGCAATTTGATGTTTAGCGCTTTTGGAATAATTAGCTTTGCAGATGGGTAAATTACTTGAAACTCTGAGATAAAAAGGTGGTGGTAAAGATTTGGAGCAATAATATAAGCAACTTTCCCAATTTTGTTGAGTTGATGAATAATTTGCTCGTCTGGTTTGATTGGAGAAATAATCATCAATCCAGATTCTAAGCGAATAACTGTCATTCGGGCACCGACTTCTAACCCCCAATACTTAAATGGTTGTTCGGCAACCCAAAGGTTATTATCTATTTCTCTAAGCATAACTTACTCGCTTTCTATAGCTTCTTAGTAATTACTTCCATCGTTTCCTTTGATGAAACAACGGGGATTATCTCGAATTCTCCTAAATCTTCCCACTCTAGTACCCACTGCTGGAATAAACGTAAATCATCACATTCCATAAGTTGGAAGCATCGTCCAAAGTTGACTTCAACCCAACTATCTATATATCGCAACCCTTCTGGCATCATTCGCCCTTTCTCTTGAAATCGGCGATATATATCTTTGGCTTTGCCATCTTTGAATCGCTCGACTACCATAAACAACATATTATTTTCTCACGAATCTTTTATTTAAAGGTGAACAAAGATAATATACATACTGTTAGTATGAATTTAAGATACATACTGTTTGTATGCCTGTCAAGCCTCGCCAAACGAAGAAACGTACTAAAGCTGAACAATCTGCTGAAACTCGCGCAATGTTTATTAGTGTTGCACGGGATTTATTTGCGTCTCAAACTTATGCGAATACTAGTACTGAACAAATTTTGTTAAGTACAAATGTAACTCGCGGCGCCTTATATCATCAATTTGCTGATAAAGCTGATTTATTGCGCGCGGTATGCGAACAGATTCAGCAAGAGATAGTAAAAGATATAAATGCAGCAATCGAAAAAGCTGTAGATTCGTTTGATGCATTGATTATTGGGTGTGATGCATTCCTAGAAGCTGTAGCAAAACCAGATATACAACAAATTTGGTTGATTGACGCACCAGCAGTTTTAGGTTGGGAAGAGTGGAATCGTTTAGATAGAGAATATGGGTTTGGATTATTACTAGAGGGAGTCAAGCAAGCAATTAAGGATGGGTGCCTGAAATCTAAATCTTCTGAAGCAGTAGCTGTTGTGCTGAATGGCGCCATTAATGAAGGTGTAATTTGGGCAGCGCGCTCAGATAATCCAGTTGAAAAGCTAGCAGAAGTTCGTAGTGCTTTGCATGAAATATTACAGGCGTTATGCAACCGATACAACGGATACAACGGATGTAACGGATAATTTATTGGTTACAAACGCTCATCTACTTATTCAAAATTACCCATCCGTTACATCCGTTCATCATCCGTTGCCTTTATTTCTTTTGTACAAGTACAATGACTCTACTATCTGATTTAACGACTTGAATACCGTTTTTTAGTACTATCATGGGAATTTTCCAGTACGAGTGACCGCAAATAACCAGTAGCTTAGTATTTTTATTTATTTCTTCTAGCTCTAATCTTATAGAACTTTTGCCAAGTAAGTTGTGCCTTGGATAGTCGGGACCTTCGTGTAATACTAAAATGTCAGGCGCCTGTTTGACAAGTTGTCTAATTTCGTGGATAAAGTCATTTTCGCGGCGCCGAAATGGTTTACTTGGTCTTCCAATAATACCGGAGACACCTGCTATATTTAGTTCACCGTTTTTTACTATCTCACCATCAAGGTAGTAAATACCCTTGGTTTGTTTGAAAAGCTGAATATCTTCTTCTGCCGTGCCAAAACTATCGTGGTTGCCTGCTACACCTGCAACCCAGCGAAATTGGCGCCTGAAAGCGTGCCATACTTCGCGTACATCTCCGACTACTCCACTACGCTTATTGGTTTCAGCGTATAAATCGCCTGCTAGTATAACACCTGTGTTTTTGAGTAATGGTATTTTTTGCTGCTCTGCAAGGTTTTCTAGCTCTTCGAGGACAAGATGACCTACGAGTTGTTGATTTTTTGGGTCTATTCCTTGTAAATCGCTGGTTACAATAATCGCATCTAAATGATTGGGTAGAACATCTACCTCCCCTATTAATATAGGTATATATTTCTCAACCAAACTGACACCACCAGAAGCTACTGTTAAGTAGCGTACCTGATGAATCGGTTTGTGTGAGATTTCTAGGATGTACATTGGATATATAATTTTTATTTATAAGTTACCGCATCCACTTAATATAGCCACACTTAATATTATTTCACATGATAGTATAAAGAACACGGTCGTTGTAAGCACGCGACTTGCTTACAACAATATGTTCATCATAAATTTACAGTAAATATTCTTGGCAACGTAAAAAAAACCGGATAAACTGTTTTTTATAATATTCAGTACATAAGTTCGCTCTTATAAAGCTTATATTAAGCTACTGGGCCAACCTATTTGGTGTGCCATAATACTACTATGTACTACAAATAATCACGAGGGCGCCTGTCGCCAATTTGCAATTCTCGACGGTGCAATACTTCCCCACGAGGAATCACATGGATAACATGCATCAAAATGGAGCATTAGACAGCCAACAGCGTTATGCTGCCTTGGTTGAACAGTTAGATTTGATGATACGTGCGCGCTATCCGCTGCTTTATTTAATATGTGTAGAAGAAGAACCTGTTGAGGAAGTACTGTTACAAGTGGCAAAGCGAGCGCAACCCCAAAGGCAAGTTTTGTTCTGGGATATTGTCCGAGGTTGGAACGACAATAATGCTGATAAAGGTTCGGTGATGGCTGCTTTGGGGCGAATTGCAAAAGCCGATGCTCAAACAGCTACAATGTTTGTACTGCGTGATTTACATCCGTTTATCAAAAATCCAACTACAGAAAAAAGTGCCCCTATCGTGCGGGAGTTGCGGAATTTGACGCGGGAGTTAAAGCGCGCGCGTAAGACTATAGTTGTTACTAGCCACACATTAAATATTCCCGACGAGTTGACGCAAGAGTTGACGGTGGTTGATTTTCCACTGCCCAGCGTACAAGAAATAAATTATTTAATCGAGCAGCTAGTAGTACCAGACAAATTAAATATAGATGGGTTAGCGCGCGAGCAGTTAGTTAAAGCTTGTCAAGGTTTGAGTCGAACTCGTATATCAAGGGTTTTGGCAAAAGCGCTAGCAGCTAAACAGCAAGTTAACGAAACAGATATTGATGGAGTTTTAGAAGAGAAAAAGCAAGCAGTTCGCCAAACTGGTATTTTAGAGTTTTTTACTCCGAGTGAATCTTTAAAACGGGTTGGTGGGTTAGACCAACTCAAGCAATGGGTATTAATGCGTCAAGATGCTTTTACAGACGAAGCACGACGTTACGGTATTCCTAACCCAAAAGGGATGTTACTTGTAGGTATTCAAGGAACGGGAAAATCACTCTCAGCCAAAACTATCGCTCATGAATGGCGCCTACCATTATTGCGTCTTGATTCTGGGCGCCTATTTGGTGGTATCGTTGGCGAAAGCGAAAGTCGTGTGCGTCAAATGATTCAACTTACCGAAGCAATGGCGCCATGTGTATTATGGATAGACGAAATCGATAAAGCCTTTGGTAATATTACAAGCGGTGTTGATGGAGACTCCGGAACATCACGGAGAGTATTTGGTAGTTTAATTACCTGGATGCAAGAAAAAACCAGCCCAGTATTTATTGTCGCAACAGCCAATAACGTCCAGATATTACCCGCTGAATTATTACGAAAAGGTCGATTTGATGAAATATTCTTTTTAAACTTACCTAACGAAGCCGAACGGCAAGAAATATTTAAAGTTCACTTACAGCGCTTACGTCCAGGTCGCTTGCGTGAATTTAACTTGCCAGCATTAGCAAAACAAACAAATAACTTTAGCGGCGCCGAAATAGAGCAAGTAATAATCGATGCCATGCATCAAGCATTTTCCACAAGAATCAACGGACATCGTCGCGACTTTAACACCGAGGATATACTACAAGCAACATCGCAAACAGTTCCATTAGCAGCAATAGCGCGCGAGCAAATAGAAGCACTCAAACAATGGGCAGCACAAGCAGGCGCCAGAGCAGCATCAAACGATATTCAATTAGTAGAGGAGTTAAAACAGTATTCAACACAGCAAGGAATTGGCCCGTTAGAAGTAGATTAATCTAAAATCCAAAACAAATTATGTCACACTTTACAACCATCAAAGTTCAAATCAAAAATGGCGAAGTATTGCACCAAGTATTGCAAGAACTAGGCCACAAAGTCGAATGCAACACCAAAGTACGTGGATACCACGGTGATACCACCCAAGCCGAATATGTAATTCGTCAAAACAACGGTTACGACCTAGGATTTCGGCGCAGTGGCGATAATTATGAAATCGTCGCGGACTTTTGGGGTGCCAAAATTAACCAGCATAAATTTGTAAACTCAATCACACAAAAGTATGCTCATAAAAACTTGCTGGTAACAGCACAGCAACAAGGCTTTAATATCGAGGAAGAAGAAATTCTACAAGATGGAACTGTAAGAGTTGTTGTTGGTAGATGGGCTTAGTATATCCGCCTTGGATTAGGAATCCAAGGCTAATAGTAAAAATAAACCAAGCAATAAAATAACTAACACTATGTCACACTTTACAAGCATCAAAACCCAAATCAAAAATCGTGACGCATTAGTTACAGCATTATCAGATGTTGGATTTAAAAACATCGAACTTCACGAAACCGCACAACATCTATATGGCTATCAAGGTGACGTGCGCGCGCAAACAGCAGAAGTAATAATACGGCGCCAATATATCGGTAGCTCCAGTAATGATATCGGTTTTAAACAACAAGCAGACGGACAATATGAAGCCATAATCTCCGAATACGACCGACATCGATATAATCAACAGTGGATGAATCAATTAATGCAGCGCTATGGTTATCATGCATTGAAAGCAACTGCACAAGAACAAGGATTTACAATAGAAGAAGATGAAGTTATGCAAGATGGTACAGTAAAAGTAGTTGTCGCGCGCTGGGCATAAAACATAATACTTTAGTTCTCTATTGTCATTCTGAGCATAGTGCAAACGGAGTTTTCCCGCAGGGTAGAATCTAAAGTTTGATTGTATATGTAAGATGCTTCACTATGTTCAGCATGACACTCACTTTCACTTCTCAATGCTAATCAACAGTTATTGTTGGATGAGCAGGGTAAATTGACTGTTGTTAATGAAGCGTTAGGAGAATCTTATGAGATTAAACTATTAATTTAAAGTTTGAAAAACAATATTAAGTTATCAAACTATCCTTAAATAATCCCGCAGCTATCTAACTTTTCAGCGAGTGCGGACATTTTTCTGCAACCTGCCCAAAAGTCACCTAAACCCCAACCCATTAATGCACCTCCACGTGGTAAATGTCCGGTAGGCGCCTTCAAGTCAAATGTGACATCGTTCCAGTGTAGCCATTTCTCTCTAACATACCATCCTACAGACTCGCCAAAACGACACCAAGCATCCCAGTCGGGTTCTGATGTTGTGCTGACAGCTTGCCAAATTTGCTTTTGGACAGTAAAGCCAAAATTACCGTTACTGTTTTTTAACCAGAGATTATTAATTATTTGTAATTTTTCGCAATCAAAGTTTTTAATATCGAGTTCAGAAAGAGAACCTTGATTTGTACGGTTCGCTGACTTCAACATCATTGCTGTTGTCTCTAAGTCTGCTTGTTCCCACATACCCTGTTCAAGGAAATTTTTTAAGTTTCGATATGACCTTGCAAAATCTCCCAATACTGCACCATACATCGGTGGTGGTATTTGTCCACCAAGTACTGCATCAAATTCACCTGGTTTGTTAAAATTTTCTGACATCGTTATGTGTAGTTTAATTTAACTGGTTGTAGGCGTCTCCTCTAAAAGGTAATTCAATCAAGAATATTTTTGGTGTGTCAGTGTTTTAAATTACCATATTCATTGTTACTTACTGTTATTTTATATATAGAATGTGCAAAGCTATGTATAAAAAAAACAGTAATTTTACGCAATCATCAAATAGTTAAATAACGAGGTAAATATGAATCAAACGGTCTGGATTGCAAGACATGGTATCCGATTAGACTTTGTTAACCCTGGCTGGTTAGAAACTGCCGAGCGTTTTTATGATTCTCCGCTTTCGTTGGATGGTTTTAAACAAGCTCAAGGTTAGCTCCTAACTTGCACATTCAAAAAATCCATATACAGTAAGGGTTTCAATAAATGTGCTAGTTTCATATGTTACTGGAGCTAAGGCACCAGTCGGAGGCTTATATCTTGCACCAAAGATTTTCTCTATATTCATGATACTCAGTAATTAGAAATTATTCAGTGCGTTCTTACCCGCATGGGTTGTAAACCCCTATGCTAATAGCAAAATTCCTCTGAAAGAGAACTAAACAATTTTATGATTTTTACTACTCTATATTATCTATGGTGTAATTTTTACTTAGAGGTGCAATATATAAGTTAGGAAAATATTTGCAGGATACAAGTGTTATGTTTGGACACACAAGGACGGTGTACCAATCAAATAGCCTTGAGCATAATCGATCTTAAGCGTCTGAATACGCTCTAAGATTTTGTTATTTTCCACAGATTCTGCAATAATTTTTACTCCCATCACATGACCAATCTGCGTAATTGCTTTTACTATAGCTGCATCTACTGGATTATCTGCAATATTTTTGACCAACTCACCGTTAATCTTTAAATAATCTACTGACAAATTCCTCAAATAGTTAAAAGAACACATACCACTACCAAAATCATCCAAAGCAAAGCTGCAGCCTATTTGCTGTAGCTCTTGGATTAACTGATTAGCTTTAGTTAAATTGGTAATTGCCACTGTCTCTGTAATCTCAAAACAAATCGACTCCGGCAATACATTATGCTCTTCAAACTGCTCATACAAAAACGTAATGAACTCGTTATCATTAATGCTGTCACCAGAAAGATTGAGTGTAAAAATTTTTTGAGTCCTATGCTTGTAAAGTTGGTTAATGTTTATCATGAGTGACCACTCACGAAAAAAAGTGCGAATCACCCAGCGATCTATTAAACGCATCAGATCATAGCGTTCCGCAGATGAAATAAATGCAGTCGCTGGAATTACGTTGTCATGTTCATTCAATAGACGTAACAGCACTTCGTAATGATCAATTTCCAACCCTGTTGGAGTAATAGCTGCAATTGGTTGGTAATACAAGCACAAGCGCTCATGAAGTCGCTTCGCCGAAGAATCATTCCATAAGGCTTGCGTCAAACGTGCCACCCATTGCACTTCGCTGCAAGAAAGCAATAATTCTTCATCGTCTGATTGAAATATATGTATGCGATTGCGCCCTTTCTTTTTAGCGGCATAACAAGCTGCATCTGCAGAGCTTAAAACACTGACAGTACTCTCACTTTGGGCATTAACTTCCACTAGTCCAATACTGACCCCAATAAAAAACGTCTTACCTTGAAACGTAAATTGAAACTCATGAAGTTGTTCTCGAATATCATTAACAATTTGCACGGCGGTTTCTAAAGAACATTGATGCAGCAATAGTCCAAATTCGTCGCCTCCCAACCGTGCCAAGACATCAATTTTGCGAAGACCTTTCTGCAACAATTTTGTAACTTGCTGTAGCACTTCATCTCCTGCCATATGACCGCAGGTATCGTTGACAATCTTAAAACGATCCAAATCCAGGTAACACAGAATATGTTTGCCATTTTGGTTTTTAGCTTCAAAAAAAGCTACTTCTAATCTTTGCTCGAACTCTCGTCGATTAAACAATCCAGTCAGAGTATCATGGCTAGCTTGCCAAGCAAGTTGCTCCGACAAAAGGCGATTTTCGGTCATGTCGCGAAACACCATAACTGCACCGATAATCTTACCCTCACGATTGCAAATAGGGGCTGCTGAGTTGTCAATAGCTATTTCACCTCCATTGCGATCAATTAAAAGTGCATCGTTTGCTAGCTTTATAATCTGACCTTGCTGTAGGGCTTGATTAACCGGATTTTCTAAAAACTGACCAGTTTGAGCATTAATAATTTTAAATACTTGTGTTACCGACAATCCGTATGCATCTTGTTGTTTCCAACCCGTCAAGTTCTCTGCTACTGGATTTAAATAGACAACATTGCCAGTTCCATCAGTAGTAATTACCGCATCCCCAATTGAGTGTAGTGTCACCTGAGCTATTTCTTTCTCTTCAAAAAGCGCTTCTTCCATCTGCTTGAGATGATGAATATCACGCCCCACTGCTTGCAACTCAACCAAGTCTCCCTGCTCATTGAACAAACCTCGATTTACCCACTGTGTCCAGCGAACTTTGCCATTTACCACTACACGGTTTTCACCAATAACCACTGGGTTGGATAAGTCGATTGAGTTTATCAGTTGTGCAACTCGCGCTCGGTCAGCCTCAAAAACTACTGGCTCATAACGGTGTCCGACTAATTCTGAGCGTGCTTGTCCAAAATACTGACAGTAAGCTTCATTGACAAAAGTTACCGTACCATCCTGTTGATAGCGAGCAATCAATTCTGTTTGATCTTCAAGAATCGCACGATAGCGTAGTTCACTTTGCCGAAGTGCCGACTCTAACAGCTTTCGCTCAGTAATTTGGTGTTGTAAATCGATGTTTGCCTTTTCTAATTGATGTGGACTTCGCAGAGCAAGCAATTTCGGAATCATTGGTATTAGTGTTAGTACAGTACTAATTGACACTAACGCTGTAATTGCTTTTACTAGACCTGATAGCCAGTAGGTAGGATGCCAAAGTGTCCAAATGTCTAATACGTGAGTTGTGCCACAAGCAACAATAAAAGCACTAAATAACACAAGTATTGACTTGTAGGGAAAGTCCTGCCGTTGGGAAACAAAATTTATCAGCAAGATTGGAATTGAATAATAAGCAATAGCGATGAGCAAATCAGATGTCAGGTGCAGTCCCAGCAACCTCGGCTTCCAAAGGTAGCAATGGCCATGGGGAATAAATGCTTCTAAAGAAAAAAGGCTTTGAAACAACATAAATGGTACAAATAAAATACTAATCTACCTCGTCAATATACCAGTTGATAGATATTCTGTCATCTAAAGGATGATTTAGGGAGCAACGCGGTTGTTAAAATCAAAAAGAAACTTGATGAGGAAAGCTATAGTATTCCTATATACAAATTGACTTTAGTCAATATAGTAAAAACGCATCCCGTCAAAAAATTAGGGATACGTTTTTAGTAAGTATTAAAACTTTATAAATTTAGACTGTCATAATTAAACTAATTTTGTAAAGTTTCAGGGAGCTATGGTGGTAGAAGCAAATTGCCTGTAACCTCTAACCAAAATTTTATGGGATAGGTTGCAAACAGACCGAAGTCGAAATTATTACAGCCTTAGCGAAAGAAAAGGAGCTAGCTGAACTTAAGTCTCGGTTTATATCCATGACATCTCATGAATTCCACACCCCTTCAAATATTGGAATATACAGGAGAGACGCGATATATCGGGTCTTTACATCTTTGTAGCAAAGTGGTGTTGACAATCGAGTAAAATTTGTTTAAATAGAATTACAGGCTTAAATAATTACTCAACTTAATACTCATGATTATTAGCTTAATCACAACCAGCATAACTACTCGAACTACCAGCTAAGGAGGGTTGTGAAACGTTACGCGCACGTTTATAAGCGATGACTCACACCCTCCAGGCGCAACGTCGGAGGGTTTTTTAGTACCATCATTTCCTATTGTCATTCTCAATATGAATAATTTCAAAGCCATTACAACAACTACTACCACTACCACCACTATCGCACCTGGAGGGTTGTGACGTTGTTGAATGCGTTCAAAACAAACCCCTCCAGGCGCCGACCTCGGAGGGGTTTTTTAATTTAAACACTTTTTTGAACAAGGAGTAAACCAATGTACGACCATAGAGAATTAGCAAGAGCAATGGATTTGTTTCATTTTGAAGAACATAGTCCTGGTATGATTTTTTGGCATCCGATGGGCTGGCGCCTATATCGTGTAATTGAAGATTATATGCGTAGGGTGTATGAATCATATGGATTTCTAGAAGTGCGCTCACCTATAGCATTGAGTCGCGCGCTCTGGGAAAAGTCAGGTCACTGGGAAAAATTCCGCGAAGGTATTTTTGTAGTCGGTAGCTTAGATAAAGACAAAGAAGACTTAAGCCCAGATTATGCATTAAAACCCATGTCATGTCCTGCACATGTGGGTATCTATAAATTTGCAAGGCGAAGTTATCGGGAAATGCCTATCCGGTTAATGGAATTTGGCATGGTTCACCGCAACGAACCATCAGGAACACTATCAGGTTGTATGCGGTTGCGTCAATTTGTTCAAGATGATGCACATATTTTTTGCCAGGAAGCAGACATTCAAAATGAGATTCGCAACTTTTTGAATATGGTAGGTGAGGTGTACAAAGCATTTGGATATGAGAAGTTTTCTGTTCATATATCTCTACGACCAGAAAAACGTCTTGGTTCTGGCGCTCTTTGGGATAAAGCAGAAGGCGCCCTTATAGATGCATGTGAAGCACTTGAGTACGCATATGAACTATTACCAGGTGAAGGCGCCTTCTATGGGCCCAAAATCGAAGTCAGCTTAGAAGATCACCTTGGACGCTCATGGCAGTGCGGTACAATTCAAGTAGACTTCAACTTGCCACAATTATTTGACCTTGCTTTTGTTAACAGTGAAGGAGCATTTGAACAACCTGTAATGTTGCATCAAGCAGTTCTAGGTTCAATTGAACGCTGGATAGGAATACTCTTAGAAAGTCATGGAGCTTTACCTTTATGGTTGGCGCCAGTTCAAATAGCAGTCGCAGCGATATCCGATAAATCTGCTCGATGGGCAGAAGATGTTGCGTCTAAGTTAAGGCGTAATGGTGTTAGGGTGGAACTAGCAGCGCGCGATGCGACGATTTCTAAAAAGATTCGTGAACTATTTGAACGCAAGATTCCTTTAATTGCTGTTGTTGGAGAACAAGAAGCGGCTAGGGGTACAGTAAATCTTCGGCGTTTAGGAGTTTCTGGTCAACAGGAAGTTGAGTTAGCATATTTGGAGCAGGAAGTAAGATAAAATCTCCCCTAACCCCCCTTAATAAAGGGGGAGAAAAGAGGTATTTTTTACTCTTAATAATTGAGGAAAAATGAACATTTATAGCCCTGCTTCGACGCGGAGGATTGGGGGGATTTAACAATCATTTGATGTTAAAAGTTATATTTTAAAGTTATATTTTAACGTGAGTTCGATGAACCTCTGCCCAACCCCTCTCTGTGTCGGAGAGGGGCAAAGATATTATTATTTTGAGCGAAAAAGCAAGGTTTTAAAGCCTCTCCCCCAGCAGGGGAGAGGTTTGGAGAGGGGTTATTTACATCCGTGGAACTCAGTTGTGTAAATCCTCTATTGATATCTCTGCTTGTTTAGCTTCAATTACAATCAAATTAGTATTATAACGCAAATAATAATCTAAATTCCCTTGAAGTTTATTATCTACTTTAATGGTATATTCTATTCGTAATTTAGCACGGGAATAGTGAATTAAATCGGTAACTATAGGCGCAATTAACATTTCTCTACGTGTAGTTCCGTTTTCTAAATCTACATATGGTAATATTTCTTCAATTCGCTGCTTCAATCTAAATTTTACTTGGAGAACGCTTGTACCCTATCGATACAGCCTTTATTTACCGCTTCAACTAAAACATCTCTGGCACCTTTACGTTTAAAATAAAGTGCTGCATAATTCTTTTGCGTTTGTGTACCGTTGAAAAGGTAATGTTTAATCCGCTCTTTACCTTCATTGGTTTTAACTATACTAAGAGCATAATCAACTAGCTTACAGGTTGCGTTATTGAAATCATTTTCTAAACTATCCATAAGTGTATCAACATCTGCTACACCCCCAGCCTTTGCTAGTGCGACAAAATAATCAAACCTGTTGTTTTTGGTTTTATAATCATATAATGCTTGTTGAACTAAAGGTTCTTGTCGAGTATAAAGCAGCAAGTAAGCAGCTTGTTGCACTCTCGAATATTTATCTTGCAATGCTTGAACTACTATTTCTAGACCTGCGGTGCCGTATTTTAATGCGTCTTCTAAAGCAATTATCCTTTGTTCCACATCAGTAGAAGCCAAGCGTCTTTTTACACCTTCAATTCCACCCAAGACAACACCGTTGATGGGAGGTTGTGGTTGTTGGGCGCCGAGTACAGCATCATATTCTCTGGGGCGATTATAATTTTGTGACATTGTTTTTTGGTATCCGTTCAGGGGGTGCCGAGTACAGCATCGTATTTTCGCTTGTTATCTGGCAAGTATTCTTTAGGATGATCTGGCATTAGCTTTTACTTTGTAACTAACACTAGTATTCCCTGTTTGGGAGGTGCGTAAACATGTGGCGCCGTTATATTTTGGGTGGTAGAGACACGATTAATCGCGTCTTTACCGCGTCTCTACAATGTGCGGATCAGGCAACCTTTTCGCAGTTAATCATCCACGGAGTTCCAAATTGATCGACTAACATGCCAAAGCGGGCAGACCAAAAGGTTTGATCAATTGGCATCTTCACTTTTCCGTTTTCTGCTAAAGCGTGAAAAATACGTTCTGCCTCGGATGGTGATTCAATGCTCACTTGTACATAAAAGCCTTGGGGTGTTTCAAAGTATTCATCAGGACTATCAGACCCCATTAATAATCTATCTCCCATATCAAGGCAGGCGTGCATGATTTTGTCATGGCATTCGACGGGCACATGTTCTGCTGAAGGCGCCTCCCGGTGGGTCATCATCGTAACAATTTTGCCACCGAAACATTGCTCATAGAACTTGAACGCAGCCTCACAGTTACCGTTGAACATGAGATAAGGGTTTATTTTCATTTTTAAGCTCCTTTGATTGGCTTATGGGTTGAGCGTAAATGCAGCTTGAGAGGTTTCTGGATTAAATGGAACTGAGAGATGTTCGTGTAGTATTTGCCATTCGCCTTGATTTTTCTGGCAGACAGCGGTGACGCGCATCCATGTTTGCATTGCCGGATGGTTTTCTTCGCCTGTAAAGCGAAATAGCCAATGTGCAACTGCTAAGTCATCGCTGACAGTAATGTTGAGGTCTCGTCTTTCCATTTCAAAGGTGTCTGGAAAGTAAGGTAAACATTCTTCCCATACTTGGCGCCAAGCTACTTTCCCTTGGGTTTGAAACGGAGGTTTAACGTCAAATACAACGATATCGTTGGCATAGTGAGACATGATTTGGTCTACATCTTTACTGCAAATGGCACGTTGTTGATCGGAGATTAATTGGCGAACCTGAGCTTCGTTATGGGTTATTGTGGTTTTAGTTGTCATTAGAGTTTCTCCTTTTAGGTTTAAATTAAGCGCAATTACTAATTCTCTGGTACACCCGCAACTTCAATTACGGGTCGAATTTCAACGGTGCCAAATTGGGCGCCTGGAATTTGGGCGGCAATATCGATTGCTTCATCAAGGTTTTGGGCATTAATTAGAAAGAACCCGCCCAATTGTTCACGGGTTTCTGCAAAAGGCCCATCAGTCACGAGCGGTTTGCCATCGCGTACTCGGACACTGGTAGCCGTTGCTACAGGCTGGAGTGGGGCGGTTGCTAGATACTGCCCATTTGAGTTGAGTTGTTGCGCGAGACGTGCGGATTTTTCATAACAATGCTGCCTCTCAGTATCGCTCATGGCATTTTCTTCCAGGTAAATCAGCAGCACATATTTCATTAGTTTGCCTCCCTTGTTTCCCGTTTTTGTTTCCCTTTGTAAGTAAGTCGAATGGCATTGCCTTAAATCGACACCTCAGCAAAAAAATTTTTATCATTAGGTAGGGTCGTGGTTTACCTCCATTTGTTTCCCTATATAAGTAAGTCGAACGGCACTGCCTCAAATCGACATCTCGGCAAAAATTTTTTATCAACAGCTATGGTTTCAAATCCAAAATCAGATGTAACCCAAGCTATCAACTCCCTTTATCGATCTGAGTGGGGTCGGATCGTCGCTACCTTGATCCGACTGGTTGGAGATTTTGACCTAGCACAAGAGGCAGCGCAAGAAGCTTTTACAGCTGCGGTAAATCAGTGGCAGTCCACAGGGGTTCCCCCTCTCCCCCGTGCATGGATTATTAAAACAGCCCGATATAAAGCTATTGATCGCTTGCGGCAAAAAACGCGGCAAAACGAAAAACTGGAATGGTACGCTGCATCGGGGTTAATTCCAACAAGCGAGGAACCAAGCTATGACACCGATGAAATACCAGATGATAGGCTAAAACTGATCTTCACTTGTTGCCACCCAGCACTAGCCATCGAGTCTCAGGTTGCTTTGACACTGCGGATGCTGGGTGGACTTGAAACAGACGAAATTGCACGCGCGTTTCTAGTACCCACAGCGACAATGGCACAACGAATTGTTCGAGCCAAGCGCAAAATTCGGGATGCGGGTATTCCATACAAAGTACCAGAGACAAGCGATTTACCAGCGCGCGTAGAAGCAGTGTTAACGGTAATCTATCTCATTTTCAACGAAGGCTACGCAGCAACAAGAGGCGAGACAATAATAAGAGCCGACCTCTGTACAGAAGCCATCCGGTTGTGTCGCCTCGTGAGAGAGTTAATGGCGCCACAACCCCCAACAGAAGTAACAGCACTGCTTGCGCTCATGTTACTACACGACTCACGACGTGATGCCCGTCTTGATGAGGCAGGTGATATTGTCCTACTCGAAGATCAAAATCGTCACCGTTGGAACCAACAACAAATAGCTTTAGCATTACCACTAGTTGAAGAAGCACTGCGAGGTAAAAGGAGTGCATTTGCCATACAAGCAGCAATTGCAGCACTACATTGTCAAGCGCCACGGGCAGAAGAAACAGACTGGTTGCAAATTGTCCATCTCTACGATTTACTCGAACGCTTGCAGCCTTCGCCAATTGTATCGCTGAACCGGGCAGTAGCAATCTCAATGGTAGACAGTCCTCAAACAGCACTCGAACTCATCGATAAACTTGCCCCCCAACTTGATGACTACCATCTATTTCACGCCGCACGTGCCGACCTGCTGCGTCGTATAGGCGCCACAACATCAGCCGCACAAAGCTACACCAAAGCGCTTGCACTAGTCACCAATGACAGCGAACGCCGCTTTCTAGAACGTAGGTTACGCGAAGTTCAGACTTAATAGTGCAAACAAGCAAAATCCGGACTTATGTCATGCCCAGGTAGAAGTATCTTAAAGATTTTGACTTTGTTTTATTATTTAGAATTACAAAAGCACATAGCTCTTTTATATGCAGATAATCGACTAATTTAACCGAATTTTCCGTAATTACGAAAACGCGCGCTGTAGAAGTTAGTAACAAATGAAACAATTTTTTGCTGTAAAATATATGCAACTCAATTCTAAGCACGCTGCACACTTAATTTTATCTGTAGTTGGTATATGCTCACTTTCTCTTCCCTTTGCACAAGCCGCTCAAGCTAGAGAAGTAGACAGTTTATGTGGCGACAATAATATTACATTTGTAGCGGCTGAAACAAAGCATTTTTTGGTAAGTATTTGCGGTGGTGAGACTGCAAATACTTATAGAGGTTTAGACAAAAAGGCAGGTAAATATATATCGCTACCATTGAGCGACAATGGGCAGAGTAACGGAGGAAGATATTTTGAAGCTGTTAATGATGAGTACACTTATCGTGTAAATGTCTCTGTTAGAAATCAAAGTTTAGTTGTAAAAAGAAATAAGCATGTAATTTTAAACGAAGCAATAATTGCAGGATTACATTAATAATTTAAATTTTAAAAATTAGTTTATTTCTCTTCATCAGCAAAAAATTGGCAGTATAAGTAATCAATAAATTCAACAAATTCAAAAAATCATTATTTACAAATATGCAACTCAATTCTAAATATTGGCGCCGTTTAATTTTATCTGTAGTGAGTGTATGCTCTTTTTCACTCGCCTTTGCACAAACTGCTCAAGCTCAAGAATTACGCAGCTTATGTGGCGAGTATGACGGTACATATGTTGCGGCTGAGACAGAACATTTCTTAGTAAGTATTTGTGGCGGTGATATAGCAAATAGTTATATAGGCTTAGATAAAAGAACAGGTAAATCAATATGGCTACCTTTAACTGAAAATGGTTCAAGTACAAGAGGATATTATTATGAAGCTGTAAATGACGAATATACTTATGCAGTAAATTTATCTCCAAAATATCGAAGCTTGAGTGTAATCAAAAATGGTCGTGTAATTCTACGAGAACCAATAGTTCGAGAGCTTAATTAACAATTCACAATTTCCTGCGGGCATGAACGCGCAGGAAAATCTAGTGGTTCCTAAATCTACGCACTTTTCAAGGTTTATTGTACGATTTACTTTACCTATCTCAAGGTAACTTATTATTTATTAGTAACATGAGTAAAATTCCTGTCTTCCGCGCGGCTGGGCAATTAGTAAAAGTTCGTTTCCTTATGCTACTGTCGCTCTTGTCTTTAATTGGAGCTACTGTAGGTGGCGTGAGTATAGCTCGAAATTACGGACTAGCTCCAGGTGATGGTGGAGTTTTAAAACCATTGCCTCAACGTATAGCTTTAGGCGCCGTTGTTTCTAGTCTTGGTGTAGCGTTTGCTGGTGGTATGTGGTTGTATGGCAAGTTGTATGTAGCCAGTATTGATTATGATGACCGTGAACAGAAACTTTATCTAAATAGCGTTGAATTTTTTGGGACTAAACAGCATGTGATTGAATTCTCAGATATTCTTGTTAGTAACGAGCATGAAGGTAAGTTGGATTTAACCAGTTTTAATCCCTCTTCTATATCTGTAAACGCACCTTGGAAATCTGTTCGTAAGACCGGGTGGAAGTTTCCATTGATTATTGACCTTCAGGGTGAAATTCTTAATCAAGAGTTATTTGAGAAGCTTTGAGCGGCGCCTTCTAATGAATGCGATTAATTGATTTAAAATTAAGAGCAATTTAAAATTCAAAAGTTTGACCTCAATTCTCGTGAAGTCTTTCTCACAGCCAATAAATTAACAAACATAGTACCTCATAGCTTATGGCAATCAGCAACTAGCTGTAGAGCATCATATTAAAGTAGGGTGGCTTATGCCACCTTGATGTATTGAAATTAATGCTTCTAATTCCACTTACCTTAATCTAAGCGACTAAAAAAATGTAGAAATTTACAACTACGGTACTTGCTCACTGTTACCTAGTTTGTCGGGCTGTAACACGTTTCGTCCTTACCCGTCAAACAAAGCTGTTTCTGACCCAGATCAGTTTTGAGTCTTACCTGATAAGTTTCGTTTTCGGCAGGCAAAGTTTTCGTGTAATTGTTCGCTCTGTCGCATGAAAAGTCACGAGTGAAAGTGGCTTTTGACCAGTTAATTGTCATCGTACTACCGCTCAGACGGACTTTTCCTGTTCGAGATTGAAAAATTTGCTGGCTGCAACCGCCGCTCATTACGTTCATAATACCCGTGTATTCAACCGTTCCGTTTGGCAGAAATTGATAAGTGAAACGTGAACCATTCGCTCCCACAAATGTGCCAGCAGTGCTATAAGTACTGCTTCCGGTACGTGCCCAGACCCATTTTCCAACTATAGACGAAATATCTCCAACGCCTTTAGATGAATTATCTACATTATTTGAAGCGGTTTGGGAGTGCGCGCCATCATAAATAGACAGTAAAAGTTTGGCTTCTGCATCTGAAGGCAATTTTCGCAATTCTTTGATAAATTCTGCGTTAAATGCCTGCCGAGTTCGGCTTTGTTCCTCTTCATTCTTAGCAAGAACTTGTGTATAAGTGGAAATTATATCGTCAAAGCCTTTTTTAGTTCCCTCTGGGTCTGAGCTAAAATCGTTTAATTTTATTGATTTATATTGATTGCGCTGTTCAGGCGTAAATTTTACTGCAAATGCCCATTCGTAAAAAGCGATAACTTTATCAATATCCGATTGGCTAAGAGATTGGTTCTCAGCCATCAACAAAGCTTTACTTTCGCCAGCTTGAGCAGGTATGTTACTAATCGCTCCACCCATCAAAACTACATATGAAACTAACATGGGAAAGTATTTTAATTTGTTCATAATTACTGTTGTGGTTCTAATTGTCATTAAATTAATTTGAAGTGCGAGTAGAAAGTCAATATCCTAATATATTACTTATACCAGGTACTAACTTAACTTCATTACGCAAAAAGCTAATTCCAGAAGAAACCTAACTATCATTTAATAACAGTACTATACTTAAGCAGCAATGTATAAGCTTAATAAAAATTTTACAGTATCTTTATAGTTATGTATTGGAAATAAATATCTGTTTTTAAATTGAGAAAGATAATGAAAATCGGCTAATCTTCGTTAGCATATTCAATTAAAAAATGATAATTATTACAAGTTACAGGAAGCTAAAGGTGTTTCTCTGATTGGAAGCATCGTCTGTAATATTGTATGATTTATTATTAATTTATCTGCCTATAGCTAAACGTCATGGATGAAGGTTTAGCTTGACTGAGAAAGAGAAGTTATTTCTGAATATTCTTAACATTGCTTTACCTGTAAATTTACAGTAATTTACAGAATATCATCGCTAGCGTTCAATAACTTATTGCAACGTGACCAAATTTGGTTTACACAAAAGCGAAATGACTAAAGCACAAAGTTGCATCCTCTGACTGACTTTCATGTGCGAAATGATTTAGCAATTGACAAAGCTTATCTCACATCTTGCAGCATTCTCAATAAGCTTANAGAAACCGGGCTTCTGTACGAAAAATCAACGTTTTATAGCAAAATTTTTGTCAATAAGCCCGGTTTCTAGGCCTAGTGCAAGATGTGAGTTATTTAGATGGTCGTTTAGGCACCGTTCCATTTCTTCCATCTGATGAAGAAATGATTTTAAAGGGTGACGTACTATGCCAAGAAAGTTAAATCATCGTCCACCTAGTAGTAAAAATGCTTACAAGTATTTAATCCAAGCAAAAGTTACTATTTTGTGTCACGATATTGGTATCGTCATTCATAGCCGCAATAGATGGAAAGTGGCTGTAAATGTATCATGTAGAATTGTTTGAGTTACAAGTTGACTTCGCAGAACTGCTTCTGAGAGTCCTATCAGGAGAAGAAGTAATTATTTCTCAAGCTGGTACTCCCGTTGCACGGATTGTACATATTGTAGAAAAGTCCTTACCCCTAATTCCTGGTTTGGATAAAGGTAAGGTTATAATATCTATTGATTTCCATGATCCACTACCTGAAGATATTTTAAATGATTTTTTAAATCCAGTAGATATACAAATTCTAGCTAACACTAGTATTCCCAGTTTGGGGAGTGCTTAAACATGTGGTGCCATAGTCAAAAGGTAGAGTAAGAATGCAAGTTGAGACAAAAATAGCTATTTTTGCGCCTTCACGATTTGTACAGAATTTTATTACGCTAGGTTAAAATTTACAAAGGCTCCATCAAGGCTCTTAACTTATTTTCAACTTTGGGAGGTGTTGAAATTGGTGAGATTTTAGTATACTTTGGTTCAATCGTCCACTTGTACTGACTTAATAGCTTGGTTAAGACTATTTTTATTTCCATTTTCGCAAATTCCATGCCAATACACGTATGTTCTCCACCACCAAAGCCAATTAACCCAAATGGTTCTTTTTTATCTTCTTCACGGGGTGGCGCAAACCGTTGAGGGTCAAAGTTTTCAGGATTAGTGTAGAGTGATGGTAACTGATGTGTCAAGCCTTGAGCAAGTATAATGTTCCATCCAGGTGGAATAGAGTAACCTGCATATTCAATCTCTTTAACAACGCCTCGAAATAAAAAGACCCCAGCAGGATTATAAACTCGCTCAATTTCTTTCAAAAAATAATTCATTTGATTTAATTTCTTAAGATGCTCTAAGCAAAGGGGAGAACCTCCTGTGACTTGTTGTAATTCTTGGCGTAATTTTGCTTGTAATTCTGGATGTGCTGCAAGCTCAACAAGTGACCAAGTTAGGGAAGTTGAAGTAGTGAAATGGGCGCCATTGATTAGGTGTATGAGTTCGTCTATAATCTGATTGTCAGATAACGTACTACTTGTTCCATCGACAGAGGCTAAGAACAGCCCTAAGACATCTTTGGATTCTTGGAGATTACCTTGTTGTTTGCGCTCACTGATAATATTTCCAAAGAATGCCTTTAATTGCCTACGGGCAATTTTAGATCGACCATAAGTCATAAATGGTAAATCAATCCGCAATATTGCAGAAGCTCCCTTTATTAAAGTTTTATACCATTTCTCAATCTGTTCGATGTCGCTGACTAATTCGATACCCAGTAATAGACGTATCCCTACTCTTAAAGCAAGCTGATTAAATTCACTTTTTAAGGGAACAGTTTTATGAATTTTCCAATTATCTAAACATTCATTAATTACTTGCTGCATAGTTTCAAAATAGCTAGCGATTGCTTGACTATGAAATGCTGGAGCCATCAATCGACGGGTAAAGCGATGCGTATCCCCATCTTGGAGCATCATTGGACGACCAAAAACCTGTTCCATAAAGGGCTGCCAACCCATGTAAGAAGAAACACGATCTGCCTGAAGATGCAAAATCACTTTGTTAGCCTCTGCTCCCACTAAAACTGCATATTTTCTACCTAGTAAGCTAGTTTTGAAAATCGCCCCGTATCGCTGATAATTTTTTGCTAGCCCCCAACCTTGAGTAGTTACTATCTCAATAGCTTCACCGAAAAACGGTAAGCCAAAGTTACCTGGCATTTGATCTGCGGATTTTAGTTGAGTCATTATCTGTCCTCGTTCTTTGTTATAAGCTTTTCAATCAAATCGGCAGCTCGTTGTGGCCCGTTATATTGCTGAAATTCAGTTTGCAATCGTTGTGCGTTCTGCTTGTAGCAATGGTCATGCAAAATCCTTCTGACAGCACTCCATATTTTCGCTTCCGACGGAGTTCCCGTTTTTAAGTTAATACCTACACCAGCCCATGCCACCCGTGCTGCAATTTCTGGCTTTTCCTCCGTTGCACCTGCTACAATCACAGGTACTCCATTGGATAGAGCAAGTTGTACACCACCAAATCCACCATTTGTTACCATCACATCTACATGAGACATGAGATAGTAGAAAGGGATAAATTGCTCCAAACGTACATTGTCGGGCACTGGGTCAAGCTGAATATCTTTAGCCAAGATATTTGCTGTCGTTGCGATAACAAGTACATTCTCATGTGCTAATGCCCGAATAGTGGGGATAAGAAGCTCATTCAAATTATTGTTTGCTAAAGTGCCTTGAGTTACTAATATTACAGGCCGTTCGTCCTGCAAATCATTCCACCAAGCTGGCGGTTCAAATGGCTCAACAGGAGGACTGATAAAGGCGCCAACAAAATGTGTATGTCGATACAAATCATTGCGAGGGTACTCAAACTCAGGTATCGTTCCAAGCAAATACAAATCAGGCGGCTCAACGATTCTTTCTAATACGCTTCGTTTTAGAATTCGCAATCCTACGCTGCTACGAATTTGATCGATATAGAGTTGTAGATCACCCAAGGCTACGGAATTGATGAAAAATCGCAGCATGGCATTGCGAATTCGTCCTAGTGGTGAGCTATCTGGCGGTAAAGCTAAACCGATCGGCGCGGTATCCCTACTGCCGAAAGAATATATAGAGAGGGCAATGGCTACCGCTGGAATACCTGTTTTTTCACGAACAAAGCCAACACCAAAGCCCACTTCTTCAGCAATCAAAATATCGGCAGGAAATTCATCGAGCAAGTTAAGAATATCTTGCATTTGTTTGGGCGCCTGCTCAATAAAGAGTGCTTTAATAGTTTCAATCAAAGCTGACAAACCTCGCAACCCACGAAGTTGTGGAAAGGCTTCATCTCGGCTCATGCCGCTGAAGTCGTAGGCGGCGTGCATCGGTTTATACGTCGCTCCAAGTCGCTCAATTTTGGCTTGGAATGCTTTGCCCGCATACCACCAAACTGTGTGCCCCCGTTTTACTAGCTCTTGGGCGACCGAAGATACTGGATAAAAGTGGCTTGCAACTGGTGCTGTGGCAATTAATACATAAGCCATCGCTGTGTTTCTCCTTTTAGGGCTGAAATGCTTACCGTAGGACGAAATCACTGTAAATGTTTCCCAAAGATGAGAACCAAATCAGCATTTATGCAAGCTCCCTCAAAGCGCTTCATTGAAAGTAATCGTTTCTGCTAATTCGCCGAATTGAAAAACGTTCTTTCAATCGCATTGCAAGCTAACTGAACACCATTCTCAGCATTGACTTGCTCTTTAATAGATTGTGCGGTTGTTTTATAGGTTGAGTTATTAAGCAATTGACGAAGTGATGTTACTACCAAATCGCGGCGATAATCTGAGCGCGGAATCTTTTGGGCAATGCCTAAGTGAACGACACGCGCGGCATTATCGGGTTGATCGAATGCATAAGGTACAACTAACATCGGCACACCTGCTCTTAACGCCTGTGCCGTTGTTCCGACTCCGCCTTGATGTACTATAACTGCTGCATTTGGGAATAGTTCAGAAAACGGTGCATAATCAACGGCGATTACATTATTGGGAAGTAAAGAAGGCAATTCATTTTGAAACTCTTTTTTCCCCACCAAAAAAACGGCTCGACAGCCTAAAGCTTTGACTGCTTCTAGGCTTTCGGTGTAGAAATTGCCTGCTCGGCGTACAACAGCCGATCCAAGTGTAAAAACTACAGGTGGCGAGCCTGATGCCAAAAAATCGGCTAATTCATCAGAAAGTTTTTGTCCAGGAAGTAGGCGGTCGTAGAACGCAAAGCCAGTGAGTTGTGACTGAGGAACCCAATCTGGTTGAGGTGTCCCCAACACCGAGGAAAACATTGCTAGCATTAAAGAAGGAGAATATTTGTCCTCAAAAAGCGGATGATTTCCGGGCGGTAATCCCAACTCATGCCGTAACTGTCGCAGGGGTTCAAACCATCCTTTAGTAGTCCGTCTCGCCATTTGCAGGACTACACTATTGAGAAATCGCTCTAAAATTGGCATTTGAGGTAGATTTGCAAAACCTGGCAATTTTGGCGGATCGTAAAGCGAGAAAAAAGAGGATGGGGAGAGAAGATAAGATGCCCAAGGAATACCTGTTTTTTGAGCCACAAGTGGCGCCGCAAACACAAAATCTGAACTAATTAATAAATCTGTATTTTTAGTTGCCTTCACTAAATTATTATAAGTTTCACGCACAAACGGAAGCAATAATTCACGAATGACTGTTTGATATCCAATTTTGGGATCTAATATGCGATCAATAAATGCTGGATCGCTATTCTCTTGTTCTGGTGGAATAGCACAAAGCTCTAATCCTTCTTTTTCAATTTTGCTTCGATAGAATTCGTTGACGGCGATTGATACGTTATGACCCTGAGCTTTAAGTCCTAACCCCAGTGCGATCGCTGGATGTACGTCACCAAGCGATCCAAACGTAGCAATCACAATGCGTTTTCCACTCATCTTCGCTTTGACTCCTGCACAAAATAGCTGGAAGGTTGATTATTAATTGTATGAGTGTTCTTGTCTCTGTGTCTCGCTCATTCTTCCAAAAAATCGCTCATTTTTCCGAAACTTTATTGATACTGCTGATACAACTTGGGTGTGATGCCGACATGTTTGCGAAAAACCTTAGCAAAATGGCTTTGGCTGTGATATCCGACAAGCTGTGAAACTTGGGTAATTGATAAATTCTTAGCGAGATAGTGCTTGGCTCGTTCGATGCGACATTGCGTCAGATATTGGTGAGGTGCGACTCCAGTAGATTGTTTGAATAATGTCGCAAAATAATGAGGACTCATGTGTACAACGCTTGCAATTTCAGTGAGCGAAATATTTTGTTCGAGGTTATCGTTGATATAAGTGATCGCCGCTCTCAAGTTATAGCTTGATAATCCACCAGTGCGTTCCCGAAAAATAGGCTTATGTACCGAATATCGCTTTAATAAATGAACCGCTAGCATCGTTGCAACTGACTCTGCATACAAACGGCTATCTGTAGCACCCACTTCCAACTCTTGTTTTAATGACAATCCAAGCTGTTGAATTAGTGGGTCATGCACAATTAGCTGTTGGACAAGCTCAATTCGATCGCCATCAATAGATTCAAAGGCAGCACGAGTCAGACTTGCAGGCTCAACATAAAGATGAATGATTCCTAGCTCCTGCTCAAATTCTGTAGCAGGGGCAACTTGTTGAGATGGAAAAATACCGCAATCACCGACCTCGCACCATCGCTTTTGCCAGTGACCGTTAAGTTTAACTTTTGCCGAAAATGAGTTAGTGTAAATGTTGATTGTGTGTTGGGCAGGATAAGTTTCAGGAATGGAGTAAGGAGATTGGCGATGGTAGGCAAAGTAAAAACTATCCCAACCCGCTTTCCGGCTAGAAAGAATAAGGGGTTTGGGCAGTAGTGGGTTGAAACTGTCTGCTTGGGCAGCATCAATTCTCAGAGGTTGCTCGGTGAACATTACAATAGCTAAAAAGCATAACTAAAAGATTTTCTCACACATAACCGCTCCACATAAACAGCTACCTTTAACACTGAGATTAGACATTTTTTTCTCCTGCGCTGGGCATAACTATCTACTATACGGTTGCTGCTCGTTTCTGGAAGCCAATTATATTCAATTCCTGCCGCAATTCTAACAGTGGTTTTTCCCACATTTCTTCCCATCTTTGGGCAATAAGTGGTTTTGCTTGTTTACCCATGTGCCAACCCTTTGCTATTGCATCCAACAATAATCCTGTTCCTTCTGGTTGGTAAAGAATTGCTCCCACCAAACCACTTGCTACAACCAAACCAGAGAACGGCAAGCCAAATTGAGCTAGGTAAAAAGCTTGTAAACCTAATTCACCTGCTTCTGAAATATCGAAACCTGTAATTACATGCCAAATATCGTGAGTCTGGCGCCAGCGATATTCGATATAACTTATGTCGGAGTTGATATTCACCGCAGGTAAGTAATCTAAGCTCAACCCCAGTTCCTTCATTGTAAGAGCATAGATGTAACCAAAAGAATTCTCTGGATATTGCAACAATGCTTCTAAATCATGTTTGCTACCTACATAACGCTCTTGCAACATTGCTGCCACACTTGGTTCTGCTCGCATTTGCTCAACTACCAATTCGTAAGCGCGACTATTGGTTAGTATGTCGCCCAAGTCGAATACTGCTTTATCTACTGCTTCCGTTCCACCTTCGTTGGTAGTCAGAATTATGAATGCTTCTAATGCTTTTACATCATCAAAATTCATCTCTACGCTCATTGCTTTGTCTCCTTTGTTTTGAGTTATTGATTTTATTGTCGAGATTATTTTATATTGAACGCTCGTTATAAAATAATTTAACGTATATCTGCATTTGTGTCAAGGGTAAAATACTTTTATTTGATTCTGGCGCCAGGACTTGTCCAAGCGAACGCCCCAGTCAGCACCATTAACATTCCTGCTGCAACAAATAGAAAACTTAGGCTGACATCGATTAAAAAGCCTGATATAGCTTGGGAAAAAGGGTCAAGAGCAATCGAGGCAAAAGCGATTAAACTCATAACTCTTCCCTGCATATGCATTTCCGTTTGTTCCTGTAACCAAGTAATTGCAAAGACTCCAACTATTCCTCCACCTAAGCCCATAGCCGCAAGGATAAAATAGGCAATTGTAATTTTATCGGTAAACCCTAGCGCAATTAATCCTCCACCCAAAGCAAAGGACAACCATACCAGCATCATACCAATACAATTTATCTGCCCAATGGCGCCTGCAATGATAATACCCAAAACGGCGCCAACACCATATGCAGCAAGAAAATAACCGAATTGAATAGCATCACCACCAAATCTGACTTCTACTAACTTTGCTCCACCAACTACCAACGGACCAAGGAGAGCAAAATTGAGCATAGCAGCAACAATTAAGCACAACCGAATAATGTGATTTCGCCAAGCATATCGCATTCCCTCCATAATTTCGCTGCTAAAACTTTGTTGTGATTTAATAGCTGCTAGATTTGCTAAATGGAGACTTTTTGGTTGGCGAACCAGATACAAAAATAGGCTACCCAAAGCAAAAAGTGTAGTATTTATAGCAAAAGCTACAGGTAGTCCAAAATTACCAACAACAATTCCAGACATCGCAGGACCAATGACATTAGTAATTTGTTCTCCTCCTCCCAAAATTGCATTAGCTTGGGAAAGTTGAGACCTATCAACAATTCGGGGCAAGATAGTCATCAATGCCGGATAAATAAAAGCATCACTGGCACCGAATAGTGTAGAGATAATAAATATTTGGGGTAATTGTAAGCTGTTAAAAAATAACAATGTCGTACAAATTCCTACGAGCAGAGTCACAGCAAAAGCAGCACTTGCCGCAACTCGGTTAGGAATGAAACGGTCAATAATTACTCCCCCCACCAAAGTCAGAATTGCGCGCGGAATAGCAGCAGCCATTAACACAGAACCAATAGCAGTACCCGAATGTGTAGTTTTTAAAACCAACCAAGTCAGAGCAACTACCCAAAATTGTACAGCACATAAAATTAAAGCCTGCCCCAACCATAGCAAACAGAAGTTTCGTTGCAGTATCGGGGGCTTGGATGGTTTTGGTTTTAATTTGGATGAATTTATCATAGCATGGTCACTTTGTACTAACTGTATTTCGATTTTATTTATATCGAACGTTTGTTATATATTGTGAGAATAGTTCAATTCAGTCAAGATAAACTAAAAATCACTCAGTCAGAAAGCCAATCTTCTATCGCAGCGACAAAGACATAAACTGATGGATGGTCGAGCGCTTCTTTGAAAGCTTCGGCGCCACTTGCTTTTAATGCAGCAACTACGCGCGCTTTGAATGTTGGATTTTTCTCTATTTCATCAATAGCTTGGGCAACAAGCGTTATTTTCTGCGTACAGGTTGTAGTTGGGTTGTTTTTTCTAATTGAGTAAGTATTTGTTGAATCTTTGCTGCTACCTGTGCTAAGTTTCGTTTTTGCTCAGTATTATAGTTACTACCTTTAAGCTCAAAGATTGACTGAATAAATTCTCTAAATTCACCCGAACTAAATACTTTCTCTGTATCATCTGGTTGACGATGAGGGTTAGGATTATCCTTGGTTGTCTGGTGCATGTAAATATACTCGTATTATACATTTACTAGGTTAGTATCATTGGTAATGTTCCAATCTTCTATGCACGCTCCAGTAACTGCTTATAAATTCCCATGTCAATTATCTAAATTACATTAATTAATAGTGCTTCATTATAAAGAGAAGCTTCCAAATATAAGTTTTTCCATCTGTCAAAGTCCTCTTGGTATGACAAATTATATTTTTCCAACAAATATTTACCTTCTATTTTTCGTAAAATTTCTGCAAACTCTTTTACAAATAAAGATGGTATAAAGTAAAGATTGTACCAAGGGTAGTGAGAAAGATGTGCTGCGACTGGTTCGCTACCGCGTGTGAACTGATGTATGTACTTATGTACACGAATATCAGTATTAAATTCTATATCCTCTAATTCTGAGATAAGCGCTGTTTCAATTATATTACAACAATTTTTTAAGCTAGTTGCCCTATTAACAATATTTGGATATAAAGATTTGGCAAGTTCTAATTCTGTAATGAATTCTTTCCAGGTTTTTTCTGCTTCAACACGAGAGGTAAAGTGTTCTGCGTCAACTTCGTTATCTAAAATATCATTTAAGTAGTTTTCGTCTATTTCTGATGCATTAAATATTTTGAAGCTAAATGGCGCCACTGCTTCGTAAATACAATATATTTTTTTATCTGAACGTAGGCGTTCAAGTAGTTGTGCTTGTTCTGAAATAGCTTGATATAAAACTGTATATCCCATAGCTATACATAGTTTCCCGACTTTTAAATTTTTTGTGAAATAATTTAAGCTACAAAATTAACCTAATGCAAAATCAGTATATTTCCTCAATAGAGCGGGAATGAAAACCAATTACAATATCCTCCTTGGAAACACTCATGTCAATAAGTTCTTGTGCAATATCTGCTTCTGTATTATTGCACTGAATCCAAACTTTATTACTTTTGAGGTCAATTTGAATTGAGGCACAGGCCAGCACCTATCCCACAAGTTTATTTTAGTTTGGCGATGGCGCCTTTTTCAACTAGCATTCTGCCTGTAAGTAGGTCTTTCACTGTTACAATTAGTACTCGCTGTTCGTTGACTTCAAATTGGGCTTGTATTCTGTCTATTCCTGTTTCTCCGGGTGGTTGGAGGTGTGCTACACATACTTGTTGATGGTGGGTTTCTAGAGAACGGTAGGTGTCTTGTTTTACTAAGTTACTACTTGTCATTCTACCGGATGCGTCGTATGTAACTTCTGCTTGAGAGACTTCTGCTACTTCTCCTATATCTAAACGTATTTCTCGCTGTCCGTCACTTGCTACTTGTAATGTTAATGGTTCTGATTTGGCGCCTGGATATTTGGCGCCTTTTTCTATCAAAGTATAATATGAGTAGCTTTTGCTGTGAGGTTCCCAAAGTCGAATAGCATAGCTGTGACGCAGGTAGTCATCGACTTCTGCCATTTCGCTTAATGCTAAGGCGCCATGTGCTACTGCTTCAAAGGGTTTGTCTAACTTAACTTTTTGCTTACCAAAGTAGGATACCACTAGTTGCTGTACGGCGGGTATTTGACAAGTGCCTCCAACGAGTAAAACTTGTTCGATGTTGGTTTTACTAATACCTTTGGTTAAAGCTATGGATAAAACTTCATCTATTGCTTGTCGTAATTGCTCTAATAATTGCTGATTTTCTAATATATCTGCTAATTCGTCCCGGTTTAACTGTAATTCGTGGGACATAAAGTTCTCATCGTCAAACCAAGATTCTTTCGCTTCCTCGGTTGTGGAAAGTCGTATTTTTAAACTTTCGGCAAGTTCCAGCAGGTTCATATATCCAATTTCCCCTACTGTCTCACGTGAGGAGCCTGTTTTTTGGAGATAATGTTCAACAATCCAGTTATCTACGTCAACACCACCAACGAATGCATCGGACTTTGCAATAACTTCCGCTTTGACTGCTTGTTGTTCAGATGCTGGTTTTACGGTACGTACTAAACTTAAATCGAGTGTACCACCACCAAAGTCTATTACTAATACTAGCGTTCCTGGGCGCCGAATTGCGTAACCAAGTGCAGCAGCAGTAGACTCATCGACAATTTGTAAATTTGGAATATTTAATTTATCGGCAACGCTACGAAACCAATCGAGGTATCGTTCAAAGGCGCCGACTGGTACTGTAAATATAGCTTGACTAGGTTGGAGTTGTTCTTCTACTTGGCGCCAAACTTCTTTAAGAAACGTTTCAGAAATAGCTTCTGCTGAATAACTATTACCATCCAACAAACGGGGAGGTGGCACAAAATCTGCTGCTAAGTCCCGTTTGAAAGTGCGAAACGCGCGTTCGGGTTGAGAAAATCCTAAACGCTTTGCCCGTACTGTTTCGCCATAGATGAAGCGATTTTGACCTTCGACAAATACTAAGGAAGGGACTACAGTTACCGCTTCTCCCCCAATTTCAAAGCGTCTTGATATATCGCCAAATTTAAGAGTTCTGGGAGTTTGCGTAATCAGGTCTGTAGTGCAAACTACCGTGTTGCTAGTACCAAAATCAATAACTACTGTAGTCATTTGAATAAATCACGTAAAGGCAATAATGATGTTGGGTTTTCCCGGAGGGATAACTTCGTTAACACTGACGTTACACCCAACCTACGTACTTACCCAGCAGCACCACCAGGTAATGTCCGACTTACCTTAGCTGGACATAGAATTTTTCCTTGATGCTGATATCCCACAAACCTGACGTAAACTTGTTCTCCCTCGGCAATATCTGAATTATCAGGTTGATGTATTTGAGGGTTGTACGCGACTTGTTCCCAAGGTTTACCAATTTGTTCGTAACCCCATTCTTTAAGTAAATTATCTAGAGGTGCGAACATCGAAAGTAGATTTTTCGCTGGTAACTCAGGTTTGGCGCCTACCATTTGGTGGATACTAGGGTAGTTAGTCAGCAGTGACTGTAGTTGTGTAAATGTAGATTCGCGAAATGCTTCGGTTATCTCAAGTTTCTGTTGTTGCATTTCTTCATGCAATCGCAAACCTTCTTTATATAAACTATCTACTTTTCCTTCTAACTGCTGCGCTTCATGCTTTAATTGCTCGCATTTAACGCGATGTGCTTCTAGCTCTGGGTTTTCAACGGGTAAACCAAGTTTATCGAGTAACGTTCCCAAGGGCATCGAAAAAACCTTGGCAACTTGGGCAAGTTCACCAAACTTAATATTTTCCCCATCTCCATCGCGTAGATGCCATACTGCAATTTCACTCAAACCTGATTTTTGTTGTAAAGCTTTCCAATCCGATATACCTGCTTGTTTCATCCAACCAAGCAATTTTTCATCATTCCGGTTGCCAGTCGTGTAAGATACCGATAATAGCAACGACAAAAATCCAACACCGCTAATTATAACGGCGCCGACGGTAAGCAAAAAAGCAACGTTATCCCAGCTAATTACTATCATTGGCATTTTTTACTGTTGTTTAAGAGACTGATTTTCTGCCTGTGTCTCGTGTTCTTCACCTTCGTAGTACTCAGGCAAAAGTTCTTGGTCTTCCACCTCTCCCAGCGCACTTTCAATACCAGAAGTGGTTTCAGTACAACCAGTACCCGAACCGTTAATCACAGTCTCCGTAATTTTACCGTCTTTCCCAATTTTGTACTCTATCTTTTGATACTCTGCCATAAATTTAATCCCCCTGTGTTTTATATACTAAACATTCGCCCACCCGATAACAGCTTTCTAACATTTTATTACCCGAATCGGCAATCATTGCCAATATCATAAAACACAAGTACTATTATATTTAAGAAGAAATTATAAAGTTAAATCTTGGCGCCGAATAATCTCGTCATTATTGGGAAACATAAGCACGAGTGCAAAGGTGAAGCATTATGTCAAATAATCACAACCATCCCAAAGACTTCGACTCGGTACTAGGTGGGAACTTTCCACCACCAATAGATAGTGTAGTACTAGGTGGAGTCGAGGGTATAAAGCGTCGTCTATCGAACCCAGTCGCAAAAACGCGAGTTGCCGCACTACTAGAAGCGCTAAACTACGGGGAAGAAGGATTAGATTTAGTAATTCAAAGTCTACGAGATGAGTCTAGTTTAGTACGGCGCCTTGCATATAAAATGCTAACTCACCGCACGGCGCCGAAAATTCAAGAAGTACTACAAGCATATAAACCGTGGGTATTGGAAGAACGCTTACCACAACATAAAAATCACCAAATGTTTGCAAACCGCGAAATTGCGGACTTTGACCCAGCTACAGGTATTACAGACCCTACAAAAAAAGCTTATGCACTTCGCTGCGAGTATGACTCATCAGATGATGAGAAAAATATGGCAGAAAAAGTCACCGAATTATCAAATGACCCAAATGCAGGAAAATTAGAAGCATTAGTCATTGGCATGTGGAATGAACCGTATGATACTAGTTCCAGCAGTATTATAGATGCTTTAGTAGAAGCCAAAAATAGTTTTACAAATCTTAAAGCTTTGTTTATCGGCGACATGAATAGTGAAGACTGTGAAATATCTTGGATAATACAAAGCGATATTAGTCCAATACTGCGCGCGTATCCAGAATTAGAAATATTACAAGTTAGAGGAGGGACACACTTAGCATTTAACCCTCCTGTACGGCATGATAATTTGAAAGCACTGGTTGTAGAAACAGGTGGATTAAGTCGAGTTACAGTAGATGAAATATGTTCGATGAATCTACCTGCTTTAAAACATTTAGAAATATGGTTAGGTAGTGCTAACTATGGTGGAGACGCTTGGATAGAAAATGTCAAGCCAATTTTAGAAGATTTAATTTTTCCTAACTTGAATTATTTGGGGTTGTGTAACAGCGAGTTTACTGATGAAATCGCTCATGCTGTTGTATATTCTCTTTTACTCGACTCTATAAGTGTACTTGACTTGTCAATGGGGACGTTAGGAAATGATGCTGCACAAGTTTTACTTGATTGTCCCAAAATAAATAATCTTGACTTGTTAAATTTAGATGATAATTTTTTGTCTACGGAAACACTCAAAAAGTTTTTCAAGCTTGATGTGGAAGTTTATTCTGATGAACAAAAGCAAGAAGACACAGATTATTACATTAATGGTCGCTATTGTTCGGTCGCTGAGTAAGAGTTGATCCCCCCAACCCCCTTAATAAGGGGAGCTAAGAAATAGCTTCTTTTTTATGCGAATTTACGAAGGTTAATAAATAGCTTCTTGTCTCCCCCTTATTAAGGGGGACTAAGGGGGATCAATTATTAAATAAGTTTACACATTTAATATACAGAGGCGTTATGTCTAGCGGAAAATACGAAAAATTTACAGGTCAAGCTCTTTTAGAAAAACTTAAAACAATATCTCATCTTTCCCATAGCGAACGCGCGAAGCAATGCGGTTATTACAAAATTGTATCTATACCTAGCGAACGGCGCCAAAAAATAGAGTATCATCTATCTGAATTTTACGATGAAATCATAGAAGCCAAAAAACAGGAAAGACAATTGCAGGGTAAACAAAATCAACCAAACCCGTTTGATGCTGTTCTAGGTAATGAACTTTCTCCCCCTGTTGCTGGGATGGTGTTGGGAGGAATTGACGGTATTAAAAATCGCTTAAATAGTACGGATATAGAAACACGAGTTGCAGCTTTACCTGAAGCGTTAAAGCATGGCGCCAGTGGTGTAGATTTAGTAATAGCAGCTTTGAAAGATCCTTCTAGCAAAGTAAGAAGTTCAGCTTACGAATTATTACAAGTTAGAAAGTTAGACAAAAAGTCTGTAGAAGCAGTCTCAAAGTTTGATAAACTGCTGTTATTAACTAGATTACAGGATTGGAAAACTAAAGACTATAACCATAAAGCAGGCCTTAAGGATTTAACAAAGACTGCATATGCTATAAAAAGTTTAGAACAATTTAAATTGCTATTGCAAGATACACAAGTTAGCCAATTACAAGCGTTAGTGTTTAAAATTACTAACGGAGAAGATTATAATCAGCAATTTAGTTATGCTGTTGACATATTATTTGATGCTTGTACTTATTTAACTAATCTAAAAGCTTTGTGCATCGGGGATGGAAGCAAAGTGATACCGTTAGGTGATATTAGCGCACTATTACAGGCTTATCCAAAACTAGAAATCTTACAAATTAGCAATGGTTTTAAATTAAATTTTAGCCCAACACGTCATAATTACTTAAAAACACTTATCTGTAATGCAAGTGATTTAGATACTAAAACGATTCAGCAAATTTATAAACTTGAATTGCCAGAGTTAGAATACATTGATATCGGTTTTGGGGATTATCGTGGAGAAAAACCAAATACACCAGTGATAGCACCTATTTTATCTACCAGCTTTTTCCCAAAATTAAGATATTTAGGAATTAGGAATGGTGAAGATTATAACAAACTAGCATCTGCAATTGTTCGCTCACCATTAGTAAATCGTTTGTTAGTACTTGACCTTTCAGATGGAACATTAGGAGACAAAGGAGCAGAAGTGTTATTTAACTGTCCAGCTATCAACCGCTTATATACTCTCAATGTAAGTAGAAATTACTTATCGTCAAATATCGTTAAACAGTTGTCTAAGCTCAAATGCCATGTAATTGCTCAATCACAAAAGTATTATCGCTATTCAGCAACATATGAATAAAAAGCTGAATAAAGGTATTAGATATTTAAAAAATATTATTATATAAATAATGATAAACAACTCTGACCAACCCAAAGAATTCGATGCTGTTCTTGTTAACAGTGCATATCTATCATTTAATGCAGCAGTTTTAGGCGGAATTGAAGGTGTTAAAAAGCGTTTAGAAAGTAAAGATGATAAACTAAAATTAGCAGCACTTGATGATGCATTTAAATATGGAGATGCGGGTATAAATTTGGTAATTATGGCATTACACGACTCTTCAGGAGACGTACATCAACATGCTGCTCGCTTATTACGGCAAGTCGGTGTCAAGGGTCAGCAGGCATTACTTGATTATGACCCTTGTTTATGGTTTACTACATTAAAATGTTGGCAAAGTGAAGATTTTACTTTTGGCAATATTCTTAGTAGTGTAGGAGCTGCATATTTAATAAAAAAGAAGAGTCAACTATCAAGTTTAGTTAAAAATTCGCAGGCTGAATATATAGAGGCAATAAGATGCGAAAAAGATGCGTTAAATTCGTATAATAATAAATCAGTACAAGATATTGTAGATATACTCGTTGACAAAAACAAGTTATTAAAAAACCTGAAAGCTTTATTTATTGGAGAATCTTGTCAAATATATTATCAAAAATATAAATACTCTAAGGTTGATATATGTAGTATATATCCACTGCTTAAAGCATACCCGTCTCTTGAAGTTCTACAAATACGGGGTCGTCTAATTGAAGAAGATATTCTCAAAAATAATTCACAAATACTAGATATTCGTAATAGCAATGGAAGTTCGATTCTACCAGATAAGCATTTAAAGCATGATAAATTAAGAACTCTGATTGTCGAAGCTGCTAGAATAAATGACAAAAATCTCACTAAGATTTGTAATCTTGACTTACCATCATTAGAATATTTTGAGTTATGGCTAGGTCGGGGTGAGCGCTACAACATTAATTTAGATATATTGGCGCCCATTCTTTCGGGTAAATCATTTCCAAACTTACTATTCTTAGCCATAAGAGGAACAGCAAACACAAGTGAAATAGCTCAAGCCATAGCAAAATCGCCAATTTTAAACAAATTAAGAGTACTAGAACTAACAGACGGTAACTTAACTAATGTCGGCACCATCACCCTACTAAAAACACCAGCTATCAACCGCTTACACACCCTAGACGTATCAGGAAACCGCATAAACCCAGGAATGCTAGAACAACTCTCCCAGCTAAAATGCCGCGTTCGTAAAGATTCCCAATTTAACGACCGTTACTACTCAATCTGGGAATAATATAATAGTACTCTCTGTATTCTCTTCCTTCGTGTCCTTTGTGCCTTTGTGGTTAAATAAAATGACTAACAACTTAAACCAACCAAGAAAATTTGATGCAGTCAAAGGAAATAACACACCTCCAATAGACGGCGCCGAACTTTTGTTAGAGTGTCTAGCAGTTAATCAGTTTTAGATGTTACATATTTCAAAGAACCAGTTATCAAGTGCGATGATTGAAAAGTTATATCAACTTAACTGTCAAGTTACCTTTGAACCCTAATACAGTGATTATTATCTTTATAATGCATTATATGAATAAAATCTTTTCTACATAAAAAACCCAGCCTCTTTGATAGAGACTGGGCGCCATATTACATATTACCTTTTCAACCAATTGCCGGAATAATTACGCAGAAATTTCCCCAAGGTTAACTTTGACTACCTTGTTCTTTTCAGCTTCTGACTTGGGTAGTGTCAAATTTAAAATACCATCTTTATATTCAGCAGTTACGGCAGTATTTTGGATGCGCGCGCGTAAGGGGATAACACGTTGGAACTTACCGTAGTAAAACTCGCTTCTAACTTTACCGTTTTCATCAGTCTTGGTCTCTGTTTTGCGTTCAGCTACCACTTTAACTGCGTTTTCGGTTACTTCGATATCTACATCTTTAGCTTCAACACCAGGCAGTTCTAATTTTAAATGTACTGCTTCATCAGTTTCATGCAGTTCAGCAGCAGGAGATTTAAATGTTGGCGCCTGAAATTCTTCAAATAATGAATCTAATTGGCGAGCCATTGCGTTCATTTCATTCCAAGGGTTATAACGTGTTAACATTTTGTGTTGTTCCTTTTCAAAAATACTAATTAATTAGTTCGGTTTATTGTTTCGTATGTTCTTATAGTAATAAAGGTTTAAAAGGTTGGAAATACGGTTAGCATCACTTTTATATTTATGAAAACCGAATCTTATTTACTAGATGTTTATTAGTAGTGTAAATACGAAAAATTTAGGTACGGTTAACCTAACAAGTGGTGGATTTTAGAGAATGTTTGAAAAGTCTAAAAATATACATTTAACCCCTCTCCAAACCTATCCCCGACGCGGGGAGAGGCTTTAAAAACCTTCGTTTCCGTTTAGGTGAAGCCAAGTTTCAGTCCCGAAGACGGGATTCGTAAGTTTTAAAGAAGTGATGAAACCCGGAGAAGCGCATGGTTTAGGTGGTTTCAGTCCCGAAGACGGGATTCGTAAGTTTTAAAGGGCGCGCGCAATATTCCCAAGCGTTTAGATAAGCTAGAGGTAAATAGTTTTCTATCATTGTTATTTTTGATTGTCGCGTAGGTTAGGTGTCTCGCCTGACCGTCTGCACCGATAGCACAGACAAGATGCCTATGCTACGTCTGTAAAATTGTTCTTCCCATTCCCATTGTGGTTTTGCGACCGACTCCAGCAAAACAGGCAAAATGCGATAATACAGTGGCAATTTTTGCTTGTTCTGCGTCTGCAAAACGATATTTTACCCGACCTTCAGCGCCTATTTCTCCTCCTCCTTCCATTTTCATAGCGTAGGTTTTGAGTTCGTAGGCAGATACTACACCGTTCCATTCCACTGGGGAAAAGTGCAAGTTTTCGGGGGCAAATTTATTCCAGCGTCGTAGCAAACCATTAAAAACTAGTTCTAATAATGGGAATGGTTGAATGTGTTTGCCTTGTTTAAAACTTGTAGGGGTAAGAAATTCTAATTCGATAAAGTTCTGAGCAGGTACTTGCATGAGTTTTTCATAGCTGCTGGTTTGCACTACATCAACCCATGCATTTAACCTACAAGGTATTCCCGCAATGTTAATCTCATTGCCCAAATCTTTACTCATTCCCCATAGTAACGGCGCCAGTAACTCTTTTTGTAATAAGTTGATTTTGAGCAATATCTTTTTAGCAGAGCAATATTCTATCCCTGTAGTCATTGGTAAGTTTTCTTGTTCGTGCAAAGTTTGTGCTAAAGCTGGGTCTGTGTTAGCAAACCATTGGAAGCACAAAGCGTGAACCGCGCGTGCAATAGTAGGAGGAAGAGGACTAACGGGGTTAATTGATACTTGAATGCTGTGTAAAGAATTGTTGTTTACTTCTACTCCTGTTAATTCATAGGACTTTTGGCGCCATTCAACTAAATTATTACTACCAATTTGCCGTAAAATAGATTGCATTAAGTCTTCATACAAAGCAGGTTGTGGTAGTACTGGCATAATTTTGGTAACGCCATCTATATATTTTTGTGGTATCCAAGCTGGAGATAATTCAGGCAACCAAGAAGTTAATGGGGTAGCGTCGGATACAGCTTGGGTTGACCGTAAAACAACGCTTAGTCCAGCAAATTTAGTTTGGGTATCTTTGGTAGAAGTCATAACGGGCGCCAGTAGCTCGAAGTTGTAAAGGTAAATATCCAGGTTCTATTATCCTGTCTTTATGGAGTTGAGCTTTTTCGTTAGAGAAAGGATTTATACGGTTAAAGGTAGTTTTTTTATCTAAGTCATCCATTGGTTGAATAATAAAACTGGTGCTGGGGTCAGTTGTAAAGACAGGTTCAGAAGTTTGTTGAGTGGCGCCGGGTAGAAACTGGAAAAAACAACCTCGTTTACCGAAATAATTAATTTGGGCAAATAGCTGTGTGAGTTCGTCGAGTCGTGTTGTCTCACCGCAGCAAATTTGTAAGTTTCCCTGTAAATGTATCCATTCCCGAAATACAAAACCATCTTGCATGGGTAGAGTCGAGCGACTTTTATCAGCTTTATCTGCCGTTTGGTCATAATAACGCAGTTTGTAACCGTTGCGATTTACCACTAACTGTTCAGTTGGCATTACATATATACATAAATCCCGAATCCAGGTAAACTGGTTTTTAATCCACGAGCCAAAGTCATGTTGATGGTGTTTTCCCTGTGCTTCAAGCAATACTTTTAACAATGCCATTTTGATACAATATGGAGTTGGCACTAAGTTAGAGCGCGCAGCCATACTTGTTGCGTCAGAACGTTTTAGAGAAAATAAACTTACGGGTTGATAAGTGACGGTTAACCACCTCTCCCCTAACCCCTCTCCTGCGAGGAGAGGGGAACTATTAGTAGTTTTTGTCATTGTTTCTGGTTAAACATAATTGTAGTGGGTCATCTTGCAACGGATATAGCGGATGTAACGGATAATTTTTGGAAAAATAACTCATCTGTTACATCCGTTTGTCATCCGTTGCTAATTATCGTCCCAAGGCTGTGCTTGTGCAATAATTGTTTGGATTTGTTCGGCAAATTGCGCCATTGATTCAAAATCAAAGCAGCGAATTGTATCGGCGCCGTTAAGATTATTTAAGGTACCAGCCAAGCTGTGAATTTGACGATGATAGTCTGTTTCTAAAGAACTAAGCATAGGCGCCGGACAGCGACGAGTGCTGACTGTAATTACTCCTTCAAAGTAATCAGGGTGAGGTAAATTTGTATTACGCTTGGCGCCGTTAGGTTGCATATATGTATAAAGTACACTCTTTAGTAAAGCATCTAAACGTCTTTTACGTTCTGCTGTATCAATGCTATAGCTGAAATTGTGCGGGTTGTAGCCAATACGGAAAGCTTCAATATTCAAAACAGTAGCGTATAAACCCGAACTTACCTGCACATTATAAGGAGTCGGATTTTCAACACCGTATTTAGCATGAAAATAACTCTGGGTTTTTACAAGGGTAGGTAAACCAACAATGGTGCCGAACTCAATAGCAGATTCGCGCTTGAGTGTTTGCCCTCCTTTCACCGTCACCATGAACCCTTCCAAATCACTGATAGTGCAGCGTTGCAGGACTTTATTAGTTTTGGCGCCTAAATCAGTATCTTTGTCAGTAAATATGGGTAAATTTTTCTCAATATCATAGCCAATTCTATCAGGATTAAATAGTCTACCACCTTCAGATAAACTCAATCCTTCTTCAATTGCAACTCTATGTAAATGTTCAGCTTGGATATGTTTGAGCATATCACCAGAAACACCATTTACATATTCTGGCTCGTTCATCCCTTTTTGAATAATATAAAAGCGACGAGTCAAAGATTGGTTTCCCTCGTTACCTTCATTATTCAAAGCGTGAAGTTGCCAAGATAGTAAGCCACTGATGGAAATTGAGTAAGCAAGAAAATTTGTGTTTTTCATGATTATTATCTGAGTTAAAATGTAGATTTTTTGGGTAAGTCTTGTGGAGCGGGCATCCTTGCCCGCCCCCTGAATATTAGATGAACAGGTAGGATGCCTATTCCATAAGATAGCCACAAGATAGGTCATTTAATTTTTGAAAATTCCTAATAATATTGCAAAATTTCCATATCTATACCTTCTTCTGTTTCTCCAGATTCTTTATTTCCTGTATTACCATCCTTTGGTTTACCCCAACCCTTCGCATATCCATAAGCAATTAAAAGATTAGCTACTAAACTAGACCCATGCTTATCAACCAAATTAATTAACCTATCCAAATCATCTTTAGTTGTCCAAATGCGACGATACTTTTTCTGTGTACGTAAATCATCGTCAATGCGTAGATTCTCATTCTCATAACTAGCGAGAAAAGACATAATTTCAATAATAAAATCCTTCTTAGAACCAGATTGACTGCTTAAACGCTGTGCCAAACCATAAATTCTTTCCCAACCAGTATCTTTACTTTGATTCTCTTTATCACGAATAGTACCAGCGTAAACAGTTGCGCTATTAATTGCTTTTGCAATATTCAAAAATCCTGGGTCTTGCGTAATTTCTGTTAAAGACCAATCTCGGTCATCTTGACGATACTTATTATTTAAATTTTTTATCATGAGGTCGATACCCTGTTTAGAAAAAAGTGCCACTCTACTATCGGCGCCTGCCAATTTCTTAGTAATATAATCGGCATAGCTAACTTGGAAGCGGAAGAACTGGTATAAATCATTGCCAGTGATAAAGTCTCGATATGCAGCAATTAATTCGCCATGACCTTCATCAACAGAAAGCGCGCGGACTACGGTTAGATGTTCGTTTAATAAAGTTTGGTAATCAAGTAATTCATCGTAGTTAGAAGGACATATCCAAGCGGGAAGTCCTAAACTAAAGACTTCTTTGACTCCATATACTTGACCCTTAGAACCAAAATGAGTTCCGGCTAAGTTACTCACAAAGTAATTCACTGGTTTATCCCAGTCGTCAAAATCATTATCTGTTGCTGCACGATGATGATTAAGTAATTCCTGACAAAACCGCAATACTAACTCAGCATCAAACCGCGCGGCGCCATGTCCTCCTCCAGGTGAATGTATTAATAGTTTCTTTAAAACATCCTCATATTTACTCAGAGATATATCATGAGGCTGTAACGCAACGAGGCGCCAGTCATAAACACGTTCAGCAACTTTCACCCGTTCCGCAACACCAAAGTTAAATAACCCATTGGCAATTAACCATAAACTCAACCAATCTGTTTTTTGTGAATCAACTTTATTACTATCTGCTTTAACTCTGTTTACTCCCTGTACAGAAGTAGGTAAATAAACCTTAACTGCACTTGCATCAGGTAACTTACACCCAGTCGCAGTTTTAAATAACTCTGCAACGAGTTCTGTTGTCGCATTCTCCTGGCTAAAACCTTGCAATAACGCAATAATTAAGGCGCCGAAATAATCTCTAAGTTGCCAACCAACCGACCATAAATCATTATGATTACGGTCGTGACGCATCGAAGTTAAGATGGCGCCATTCTGAGTTCTAGGGTCTGGAGGTTTTGGTGATTCTTCGGTTCGTTCAGCTTTACCCCGTTGTTGAAACATAAACTCGCGGTAAACCTTGCGAGCTTCACTATGTTCAACAGTGTTAAAAATATTCACCTCCTCTGGTATCTTACTAATATCTGTTGCTCTTCCTTTTACAGGTGGAAAAGCAGAGGTATATTTAATTTTGGCTATAGGTTCTAGGTTTACAGGGTTCTTAAACTGGATACAATAGCGCGTCCCCTCATCAATAAGTTGAATTTGACTTTTTTGATTAGTCTCCTTAAGAGTGTATTCAATAAGACGTGCTAAACCCAAGGTGAAAAACGTGTCAGCATAGTTACCGTAGCTCTTTGGAATCAATAATCGTAACATTTTGGCTCGGCGCCGTTCCTTTATTTACTTTTGAATATAATACACCCCACCTGGAAGACCCCTATTCCTAAGCTTGAAGTGATTTGATCCCCCCTAACCCCCCGAAGTTCGGGGGGAATAAGACTCAAAGTCCCCCTTAATAAGGGGGATTTAGGGGGATTAAACTATATATTATTTAAGATTCCTTGCTAAGAGCGAGAAAGCCGAATTTATTGAGAGTAAGAACTCATTCCACCGACGAGGGGTCAAGGCGCCCAATGCCTAATTCTTCTCGTAATGTGCGTTTGACATCTTCCCATTCAGTACCGCAATAATAGTACTTTCTTTCAACAATATCAGCTAGATAATAACCTGGCGCCGCATTGTTGATTTTTCTAAGCTCGTTCGCGACCTGCTTCATGGTCAAACCAAGAAAAAGAAACAAGTCTTCAAGCTTAAAACTGGGAAAATTATAAGGGTTATAGCGCGCAAAGACCGCCCAAAAGTCAAGTTTGAGTGTTTGCGCTTGTTGTCAACTTTGCGTCTCGACAAAGCACGAACAAAAATGATTTCAGGGTTTGTAGATACTTACCTCAAGCTAAACCAAGCAGAAGAACAAATTTTTCAATCAGAAATTGCTAAATTAGAACCAGTTAAACAGGAGGCAGTTATGGAAATCGTTACCAGTTGGCAGTTACAAGGTAGAGTAGAAGGAAAGTTAGAACTAGTCCTGCGTCTGCTTAACCGCAAAATTGGTTTGATGGCGCCTGATGTAGAAGAACGCATTCGCACTCTTACAGTTACCCAGTTAGAAGATTTAGCTGAAGCTTTATTAGATTTTACAACCCCAAAGGATTTAGCAAATTGGTTGAACAACCTTCATAGTTGATTAATGTAGAGACGCGATACATCGCGTCTCAATATATCGCGTCTTAATACATCGCATCTCACAATTTATATTTTTATAAACAATTCAGAATTTTAAATCGCGCGTTTTCGTTGTTCAATACTACCATCAGGCATCATATATAAATAAGTTCCAACTTCCCAATCTTCCGCTCTATAACATTTCATTACTTCGTTATAGACCTGACCAATCGCCAATAAAATGGGTTGTCGCCACTAATTCATCACCTTCATTTATAACGCCATCACAAAGTGGGCAGCGACTTAAACCATACAATAATATTGCCATATGCTATAGAATAATTTTTCAGGTTAGTTTATACTAAAACGATAGTCAAAGTACTTGCTATTGATTACCCATAGAAAGCAAAACAATAAATTGGCGCCTAACTCTGTTCATGGTCAGTACCATCATCTTCTTCTACTATCGTGATTGCTAACTGAATCCGATAACAAATCTCCCGAATATAATACGTTGCGGCGCTATACTGCAAACGGGTAAAAAGTGAACTTTGTCATGCCCAGGTAGAAGCATCCTAAATATTTACGTTTGCTTGAAAAGTATAGTTTTAAGCCGTTTTTAGTATAATATCCTCAAAAATTGCATCATATAAAGGATATTCTTGTGGAAAGTTTCAGTCCCGAAGACGGGATTCGTAAGGTTTCAAGATTCCGCTTCTAATTGAGCAAATAGCTTAGTTTTAGTTTCAGTCCCGAAGACGGGATTCGTAAGGTTTCAAGTATTTTCACTATTCCTTTACTAGCGCTAGTTGGGTCGTTTCAGTCCCGAAGACGGGATTCGTAAGGTTTCAATTTCTAGTTCCGAAGTTCAGTTGCGTCTCGATACTTGTTTCAGTCCCGAAGACGGGATTCGTAAGGTTTCAAGAGTTAAGCATGAGTTGGAAAGAGAAATAGATATTATGTTTCAGTCCCGAAGACGGGATTCGTAAGGTTTCAAGACTGCCTCTGCTAGGGAAATAAATAGCAGCTTCATGTTTCAGTCCCGAAGACGGGATTCGTAAGGTTTCAAGGATTTAGACCCAAATCAATTAACTCCCGGTCAAAAAGTTTCAGTCCCGAAGACGGGATTCGTAAGGTTTCAAGTCCACTGCCTCGGCATTGGCAAGGGAGATCAAGTTATGTTTCAGTCCCGAAGACGGGATTCGTAAGGTTTCAAGTCCTGGTCTTTCAGGCGCCTGTATCATGTAATTTCCAGTTTTGAGCAAATTTTTCTTTTAAATCAGACTCTTTTGCCGCACGATGCTCAGGTAAAAATCTTGAGTGAAGCAGGGTAATATTTAGTTCAAAGTCAAAGTCGAGTGCTTCTAAATCTTTATATAATGCCTGTGACTGAGAGACAGTATTACAAATAACTATCACTCGCTTGCGTTGATGCGCGCGGATGTCATCCCAAATAATTTGTGCTGTTAGAGGTTGAAGAAGCGCGCGGAATGTTCGACAACGGTTCACTTCAATTAGTTGTAAATCAGCATTTTGTATTTGAATTATTTCCATTGGGGATCAAATTACTCATCGATAATATTTTTAATCTGCCCTGCAAGTTCATCAGTTAAAGTAGCCGTCATCAACAAAAACGGAGAAATACCTTTAACCTGCTGTAACACTTTCAAAACAGTTGTAAAAGATAGCTCTGGGTCAAGAAGGTGTAACTCATCGAACACCAGGTAAGACGCAAAGACGGCGCCAGCATTGATATTAGCAGAACCACGGCCAACCGAATAAGGTATATTTAAAAAGCTGCTTAACATCTGGTCAATAGTGCAAAAAATAATATCACCTTCAAAGCGAGGGTCTTCAGGGTTTTCCCCAGTTTGTAAAGTCACTACAACTTTATGAGGTAGTTTATGAACCTCTAACCAACGCATAACTAAATCCTCTGTACGCTGACGCAAGCTATTCGCAAGCGTTCGCAAAGGAACAACGTAAATTAATTTATTAGGAAAATCAAGATTAAAGGTTTTAGCAAACAGAAAGGGTGCTATTGCAGTTTCTGTTTTTCCTGAACCAGTAGGCGCCCGAAGTAGAGTATTTTGTTGGTTGAGAATACGAGTAATAGCTTGCGTTTGGAAAGCGCGCGGGGTAAAACTAGTAAGAGTTTGGAAATAATGGGGAATGTTTATAACAGTAGATACAATATCATGCTTCATTAACCACCTCTAAGCAACTAACAAATTATCGATTTGTAATTCAGACTGTTGAAAAATATAATTAACAGCGACTTTCACATTTTCTAAAATAAATCTAGTTTTTAGCCATTTTGACGAATATTTATAATTTCGTTTTTTCAATTATATACCTAATCTTGATAAAATCATATTATTGATTTACTAATGTCAGTATGATTGACCACGATAGACTTTTCAAAGAAATAATTACAACATTTTTTATTGAGTTTCTTGAACTATTTTTTCCGCAACTGCTAGCTTATACAGACATATCATCAATAGAATTTTTGGATAAAGAAATATTTACTGATGTTACCGAAGGGAACGAATATGTAACCGATATATTGGTAAAAGCGCGCTTTTCTAACAAAGATGGATATTTCTTGATTCACATTGAAAATCAATCATATAAACAAAATAAATTTGAGCGAAGAATGTACTATTATTTTGCTCTATTATCTCAAAAACACGCATTACCCGTGTATTCAATCGCCGTTTTATCTTACGACAATCCACGCACACCCCAATCAAACATATATCGTGTTGATTTTCCTGATAAAACAGTTAATATATTTAATTTTGAAGTAGTTCAACTCAATCAATTGAACTGGCGCAACTTTTTACAGAAACAAAATCCTGTAGCTGCTGCATTAATGGCTAAAATGAATATAGCCCCCAAAGACCGTCCAAAAGTCAAGTTTGAGTGTTTACGCTTGTTGGCAACTTTACGTCTTGACAAAGCGCGAACGAAAATGGTTTCAGGGTTTGTAGATACTTACCTCAAGCTAAACCAAGCAGAAGAACAAATTTTCCAGTCAGAAATAGTTAAACTAGAACCAGTTAAACAGGAGGCAGTTATGGAAATCATTACCAGTTGGCAGTTACAAGGTAGAGAGGAAGGTAGAGAGGAAGGTAAACAAGAAGGAAAGTTAGAACTTGTCATGCGTCTGCTTAACCGCAAAATTGGTTTAATCGTGCCTGATGTAGAAGAACGCATTCGTAATCTTACAGTTACCCAGTTAGAAGATTTAGCTGAGGCTTTATTAGACTTTACAACCCCAGAAGACCTAGTAAATTGGTTGAACCAACTTGATAGTTAATTATGTAGTGGTATATGTAGAGATCGGGTATATTCGGTCTCACAATTTAAATTGTCAAAAATAACTCCAAATTCATTGTAGATGCAATATCATGCTTCATCAACCACCTCTAAGCAACTAGCAAATTACCGAGTTGTAATTCAGACTGTTGAAAAATATAATTAACAGCAGCAAATAACTTGTCTAACTCATAAATAGTACAAGGAGTAATATTTCTAGTAAACCTATTAGCCTCCAACTTCCCAAACTCCCAAGTAGTACCATTAGAAACAATACCAAACAAAGTGATATTAAATTCATTTAGCCTTTGAGCAGCTATCATCTCAGCTAGACATTGTGCCCAACCACCTTCAAAATCATCCTGTTTAGCTTCTACAAGTATAAAATATGGCTTGTCAAATACAACTTTCCCTAAAGATGACCTTTTAGCAAGAATATATTCAGGATAACCTGTTAACTTTTCGTTATAATCAAGAAATTCATGGCTCATAAAGTAAACTTAGCACTGTAGCGTTTCCAAACTTCTTTTAAAACTGGATATATTAGATTTTCGCAAATAGCATACTCTGAGTTATTAACAACTCCTTCCCGCATTACTGTTTCTAAGTCATCACGAAAATAATCAGAAACTTTAAACTCAGCTTCACTCATAAAATTTGATTCTACGTAGGAAACTTGATATTCTTTAAGAACGCTACTAATAGTTTTATAACTACTGGAAGTCATTTTAACCTCCTCAAAAAGCTTACTTTGTAGAATTATTTAGCATTTTGTAAAAATTTACAATTTACTCAAATTGAGCTAATACAACTTCCTCGTTAGGAAAGTGGGCTACTATTTTTAAGCTTCCACCAAGAGCGTTAATATAACGATAGAGGGTTTTAATTTGAAGATTATCTAGACTCTCTAGGTCGGATACTTCAGACAAATCAAAACCAAGTTCTTTTTCTAAATCTTCTTGTGCAATTCCTAAAGATTGCTTTAATTCGATAAGTGCAATGTGAAGTGACACTACTTTTGCACGAGCATCACTCTTTGCTCTTTGCTCAGGAGTCATTCTTTTTTGTAATTCGCTAAAAGGCTTAGTCTTCATATTAGTCCTTCTTCTTTAAGTTCTTTTAAAAGTTCGTCGTAAAGGTTATCTGCTGTTGGCACATTTTCTTCGTACCAACGGTCATTACCTACCTTGCATCCTCCTAAAAGGAGTACGGCTACTCTACGAGGGTCGAAAGCATACAAAATACGATATGGATCACTTCTGTGTTGTACTCTGCTTCATATGCCATACCATCTTATACCCTTATCCAGCTTATAGGCGCTGTTTCCTGTCTAAACAGTTGTTTCAATAATTTTATTGGGTTTTACCTCCAGTACACTAGGCGAACGCTACGCTACACCCAACCTATACAACTTGTAAGCATTTAAGCAAACAAAACACAATATCTATAAACTTAAAGTTTGAGCTTTAAGCGCGCGGAAAGTTTGTATCTACCTGTTGCGTAGATTCACCACGTTCAAATTTAATCAGGTTTTCTCTGGCGCCTGCAACAGTAAGATAAAGAGGAATACTGCAATCAAGTGCTGCTAAAACTAAGGCTGCTGACATGGTTTTAGTTCCACCCGTATAGTCAGCGATAATTTCTACATCTGGGTTTTGCTGTAATTTACGAATACATTGAGTGGCGCCAAGATAGCATTCTTTTAAATCATCGGGATTTTGAATTAAAATCAGGTCGCGCTCAGGTTTAAATTTATCTCCTAACTCTACTTGGGTAGGAATATTTGGTAATCTTTCAATTACTTCGGTGCCTCGTCTTATTTCACAGGGGGTATCGGCGCCGATAACTTGGGACTTACTACCCTTATCGCCATCCGAAGCAATAAATATTACACGGTCTGGTTGTAAACTGCGTATTGCAGTAACAATAGGTTGGAAAGAACCACCAATGGTAACAAGAAGGATTTTAGACATGGTAAATTGCATTAAATAGTGACATCACGTGTGGATAAGAAATGCATAAATGTAGAGACGCTCCTTATCGCGTCTCTACCAAAGAGCGGATTTTACAAATGATGAGCAAATTGCTATAGTTTTTTTGTTCTAAATATTCTTTTAATTTCCTGTAAATATAATTTAGCATTTTTGATAGCATTATCATCACTTTGTGTTCTATTATCTCTTTCTAGAAGTGCATGAGCAATACTAAGACGAATCGGATTAACTTTGAAATAAATTTGAGCTAAAGCACTATTTTTGTTTTCGGATGAATGCAAAAGCGTTTTCATCGAATTTCTATTAGATTCATCTCTAATATCTATATTATGAATTTCGCAAACATAGGTAATTATAGCTTCTGTAAGAGTAATATAACCAGTTGCATAACGCTTATTTTGAAAATACCACTCAGCAAGCTCTAATTGAAATTGTGACTCATCTTTATTTGATGAACGTGCGAATTTATCAACAAAATTAACTAATTTTTGCCGTAAATATCTAAATGGGGTATTCAATACTTCTTTTTGAAGACTACTTTTTAACGTAGAACTTCTCTGCTTTATCGCATCTACATAGTTAATATTAACAGCTTCGGATAATTTTTCAATTTGATTTGCTAGCTGTTCTTCTCCTTCGTGTTTAAGTAATTCTGCAATTAGATATCCATCTCCATATGTTTTAAGACTGTATGCTCCTTTAACCCAAGATGTCATGTCGAATAACGATTTTAAATCTACAACAGGTGTATGCCCTAATTCTCTTGTTACATCAAGCATTCCGTAGTAAACACCTGCAACTTCAATTTCTTTTTCTGATGCTAAATCGTTGATAAAAATGAGAGTCAAGAAGAGAAATAGTGATAGGGAACGAAATGAGTGAGTTATATCTATATATAATTTGTCTCCCTGTTGTAGTGAGTCAACTATTTGAATAATTCTATCAAAGTTGTCCCACAATTCGTTTTGGTTAAGTCCATACTTTATCAATATACATTCTGATCTATTCCCTAAAACTTGTTGAATTTTAGATAAGTCGAGCTTCTCCAAGCCACTATTATAATTTAAACTATCTATTTGCGTTGCCAGTTCAAGCCAATATTCTTCATTGAATTTTTGATTATTGTCTTCGCAGAAAAAGCGATACACTTCTTCCCACATTGACTTAACTGTTCCAATAAATACAATCCCATCTAAATTGAGATGCTTGTAGAGGACAGAAGCCATAAATCTGCTGGATGGATATGACTTGTCATCTATTTTATAGCAAGTGTCTTGATATTCTCTATCGTAGTTGTCTTTATTTTTAAATCTTCCACCTAGACCAATTGGAGAAATTAAAATCTTAGCCATATTTATTTAAGCTCCTTTTGTAGTATTGATGTACATCCCATTCCTAAACGGGTTTTCATACCTGTTCCTGTGAACCGCGCGTAGTGAACTAGTAAGTTGGCAACATTAGCAAGTAAGGGTTCAGTGTGGTTAAATACTTGAAGGGTGGTATCACCAATAAACCCATTGATACAATTTCGATGTAGTTGCCAACTGCGGGTTTGAATTTTATGATTTCTGAGGATGATGGCATTGCTTAGGTATGCTATTAAATCATCGCTTCCTAAGAAAACTGGTGCGAAGTTGTTCCACCGCTCTAACCAGCTACGAAACATTAATGCGGGAAAAGGTAAGGGTAAGTTTGTTTTACCATGCGAGAATGCTGTAGGGGTTAGAAATTTGAGATGGAATTGTTTGGTTACTTCGGGTTCGTTAGCTACTAAATTTGTATATAGTTCTTCATAGCTGGTAATTGTATCATCACGGTTGATGACGTTAAAGCAGGCGCCTAATAATTCGAGTGTTTGGTTCAAGTCAAGTATAGATATGGCTTTAGAGGATGTTTCTTGTAGTCCACATAATGAAAGCTGATAAAATTCTTCTGGCTGGAATGTGATAAAGTCTTTGCTGTGTGTTTGTGAACCGATTATTCCTGAATATGAGGTTGATGGGATAGTTTCGGTGCCTATTTCTAAATTCATTTGTTGATGTAGTTGTTTTACCAGTTCCAGATTATATGAACGAGGTAAAGTTGTTGGCGTAGAAACAGTTATTGTCCAAGTGCTTTGAATTAACATTGGTGTTTATACTATATAATAGTTTATGTTATTATTTAAATTTAACCCATCCTGGTACAAATTTCATTTCACCGCTTTGACTAACTATAGTTCGTCGTGATTTCGGCGCCTCAAAACCAGGTGCTTTAATACCACAAATATCGCGCAGTTCTGCTCTAAGTTCGTCATTAAAACATAAACCAACGGTAGTACCTGTCATTCCGCTTCCCCAACCTAAGCGTAATGTATATGGACAAGTTTCTGGTTTATAGAAATCACGAATGTAATTAAAGTTTAAATTTTTTCCTGATGCTCTTGGATTATTTTCTATTGCATCCCAATAATCATGTTCATAGTCCCATTGTTCTTGAGTAAATTCCTGACAAATTTGTAGTAATTCTTCTAGATTTTGAAACGGTAATTTCATACCTTGATTATGTTTGAACCAAGACAGCATTTCTGTATCAAGGGTCAAAGTAAATTCTGTTTGAACAAAGCGCACCATCTCAGCGTAGATTGATGCTTTAAATTTAGCTAAATAGTTATCGTATCTGCTTGATATTATAACTTCAGCAGCAATTGCTTGATTAACTGGTCTTTGACCATTAGGAGTTTTGACTCGTTTTTCAATCAATGGTTTAGAGTCACTAACTTTGAGACAGCGTAAAAAGTCGGTGTTTTGACTTTTGCCAGAGTAGCTTTTAGATTGGTAGGTTAATTCATATTCTGTAAACAAGCTATCCATGAACAAGTCATCATCTACAAATTTTTGTTGATGCTTGTTACTAAGTTCACCAAGTTTCGCTCGCAGTTTTGTTTCAATTTCGCTAACTCGCTTGGTTTCAGGAACTTGGTAGCGTTGTGGATTTTTGAGTAAATGATAAGCAATGGCTGTTCTAATGGCGCCTTTTATCGAAGAACCGGGAATATATAATTGTCCCATACCATTGCGAATCATGGGGCGCAAATCGGTAATTGTTTCGTCGGTCAGTTTTTGACTGATACCTATTTTGGGAAAAATAAGTTGATTATTACATGTGGCATTTGTCCAGTCATCACCGAGTGCGTTTCTAAGCAAGCGTTCGATATTTCCACGTTCGTCAATAGCTTGAATGTAGTCGTTAAAAAATCTACCTCCTTGCTGTAATAGCGCTTTTGCTAATAATTCTTGGTCTGGGAGATAAACTTTTGCCGCAGTTTGTACGTATTCAAACGGGTTTAATTGCGATACTGATGAACCAATACGCACTAAGGGACTTGTTAATATTACCCGCTTTGATTCATAAACTTTCGGTTTTTGAACAGCAAGTGACGACATATATATATTATCCCCCTACTTTAATTGGTATACTTAGCCCAATTCCACTGCGGTAAATTCGGTGTTTTTTGAATAAGCTTGGCGTTACATCAGCAAGTTTCCCTTGAGGTTCCGCGCTTAATACTGAACCTTCAACAAACATGCGGATAAACTGGCGCCGCAGTTGTTCTCCTGAGAATGAGGATATCCACCCCCCACGCTCTCGAATTTGGTAAGCACTGTCTTCTGCGATTAACTCTGCCAGCTTTGATTTATCATCATCCCAAAACAAGCTCATTAAACAGTGGTGCTTACTGCTTGTATAATTTACAACTGGTTTCCATTCAGATGGTAGTGGTTGCCAGTCAACTTTAAACCTGCCGACGCCGCTTGAACGTTCTCCACCTAATCCTTCTTCTCCAAGTAGATGTAAACAAGCATGAAGTTCATTTTCAAGTCGTTTATCTTCCGAAGTCAAATTAAGTAAGAAGTACAAACCACTGCGATTTGTTTCTGACTCAAACTGTACATAACCAGTATGATAAAAGTTAGTTGCTTGAGTGACTCTATCTACAGCAATTTTTGGGTGTCTTTCAATGTAATGTGTTTTTTTGTAGTCAAATGTTTTAGCTAAAGCCAAATTCCCTTTTGAGTCTTTTGTTTCGGTACGCTCAATTAACTCTTGAGCATCGGCACCACTAAAACCGCTTTGCTGATACCAGCGTTGCCATACCTTTAATGGTAAAAAGCTAAGTTTTTTATAAGTTTTAAAAAACTCTAAATCATCACCAACAGGATAGTTTATTGGAAATCCTAAAGGACGAGGTAAATAGTAAGTTGTACCTTCTGGATGTTGCTGGTAAATAAAAGTCGAACTGATGCGCGCGGGTGGAGATTTGTCCAAGAAACGCCGTAATAACATTTCAATGCTGTCTTTACCGTACATTTTTGCCCAAGTAGTCATCAAAGCGCTAAATAAAGTATCAGAATAAACTCGTTCGCTAGTTTCTTCCATTCCAATACCCAATTCGCCAAAATGAGCGGGGGAGCGTTCAAAATCTAACTTGATTAGTTTCCAGTTACTCATTATATTTAATTCGCAGGAGGCAAACGACGTTCAATGTTTTCGCGTAAGCTGTTAAAGTTGTCTAATAATGCTTGGATATTTTCAACTGGTGCGAAAGGTGGCAACCCAGATGCACCGGGAGGGGTGTTAGTTATCTGACGGTAATACTCTAAACTGCGGTAAGTAAATTCAAAATTTTGGAATTTGACTTTGCCATAACCTCTAGAACCATGTCCACCAAGCGCATCGTCTTCTAAAATAGCGAGGGCAATTGCAATGTTTTGTAAATCTTCAATTGCTTGGTCACGGTTTTCTACAGTGTACACTATTTCAAAATTAAATAAGGCGCCTGCGGGAACTCGTTCTAATTGTCTTGGGTTAGCAGCTGCGGTAACTCTGTCAATACCGTTTTCAAATTTCCACTCGGTCATATATAACCCAGTATCAACATCTTTGAGTTTTTGCGCCGAGTCTGGTTGTAAATGAGAATCACGCACAAGTAAGCGCGCTGCACAGTTACGTCCACGAGGTATTTTCACGCATGATTGACCTTGAATAGTTTTGGGAGTAGGGTTGTCTGGGTCAAATAAGTTTTCGCGTCTAGCTATATCAATAGGCATCCAAAACTTAGAGCCACCAGTTGAACCGAATAAACGGCTGATTTGACAAGTACGGGCGCCTTCGTAAGCAACAAATTGTTCTGGTTGAATTTCTGTAAAACCATTTTCTAAATCATCGCTTTCATAACGATAAGTACCGCTTCCACCCGTGCGGTTGAGAGGTTTTTTGAGCAGTCTTTCTAAAATTGAACGTAATTTTCCTTTGATAGAAGAACCTGGCAAATAAGGATATTTAGTTAAAGGGTCACGAATGACAGGTTTATCAAGTCCACCAATATCCAAATTTTCACCACCACCACCAATATGTAGTCCAGTTTCGACTAAAAGATGGCTTTTGAAACTAAATTTACCAAGTAAAGGTTTTTGTTCTGTCTGTAACATAATTATTTTCCACCTTCAGCTTTGTGATAAGCAATAATTGATTCGATAAACTGTACTAAGCGTTGAAAATCTTCTTTACTGCGAACCTTATCGATAGCAACCGACATAACATCGCCCAAGGGTTTTGCGGCTTTTTGTCGCGCGGCAGCATATGCTAACTTAGGTTTGAGCAGTACTACTTCAGTTTCAATCTTAGAAAAGTCACCCGTATCAGCAAGTACAGCTTTTAAACGATTAATCGCATCTAAGAACTTGCGAACTTGATTCGTTTCCAAGCGTTCTCGTTTAAGGTGAGGGCCAAATTTCTCAGCGTGTTGAACCAACTCGCGAATTGGATAAGTTTGTAACCCACCGGACAAACCATTAATAGTATTGATGATAGTTGTGACTATATTTTCAGATTGATTAGGTTTAGCGGTATTAGTTGTTAACTCACGCTGTCCTTGTTGAGTACGAGTATTGGGTTTATTTGCCTGTGTCATAATTATATTTATTTAGCTAGCGGTTAAGTAATTCAATCCAAGTTGCTATAGCACGAAAATAAGGTGCATTATACGGGCTTTTTAAAGATGTTCTAAAATCAACATCTTGGAGTGCATCTTTCGGCAATCTTGTTAAAGTGTAAGCAATTTTTGGAAGATGCAGGTAATAACGAGTACCCATTGCCTCACTTGATTTTTTATCCTCAAACTTCTTGAGAGCTTCTTCTTGGACTTGGGCAGTAGTCAAGAGATTTCGCACGAAGTTACGCGAATAATTAATACCAATATTTTGACTAGTCAATCTTTCCACAAAAGGAAGAACACCTAGTAAATTTGGTTTACCTAAAGGCGCCAGATATGTGATAGCCTCTGTATCAATATCGCTTTCTATACCCAACCATTCATTCCATTTAAATACTTGCCCAAACAATCCTAAACTATCTTTACCATTACCTTTAGCTTTTTCCTCCGCTTCCCCCGACTCACTTGCTGCTTGATAAAGAGGAAATTTAATATCACTAATACTAATTCCACCTGAAAGCGTCACATCAGAATTATACCCAGTATAGATGCGAAAACACTGATATACATCAAATGCAAACTCAACTACCTGATTCCAGGCGCCGCTGACAAACAAATCATCACCTCCAGCATAAATAAAGACTAAATTCAAGCGTTTATCTAATGGTGTTAGCTGTTTAATTTCCTGTGGGACATTATTAGTTCTATCTGCTGCCAAGCTATTTAGATAAACCTTGAAAAAATAACTCATCTGTCGCGATAACCCAGCAATACGAGGCAGAGTTTTTTGACTTCCCAACCCTTCAGCAAAAATTCTCCCTAACCTATCCACATCCATCCGCAAATAACCAACTCTTGGTATACCCTTGGCTTTTTCTACCATCTCATTCGCGCGCATAGTCGAACCAACCTCTTCTTGACTCGAAGCAGCATAATTACCCAACAACATCAATACACAATTACTATGCCGATATTGCTCAACTTCCCAGTTATTTACCAAAAATACAGTTTCAGAATCTTGTATATCCCCTAAATCATCTTTATTTGCAAACAAATGATAGTAAACAGTTTGCTTCGGCAACCTTAATATTAATTTTTCAACACCAGACTTAGGAATATAATCTCGTTCCGTAGAACGCACGATAGCATCAACTCGCAAAAGTTGTGCCCCTAATCTATACATTCTACGACATGTCCCACAAGCAAGTGCAGAATCAGGCTCATTAAGTGGCTGTAATTTATCGGGCTTTACATCATCACGATGACAAACTCGGCAAGGTTCATGGCTTGGACGTTGTTTAATAAAATCATAGATTTGATTAGAAAACTTGCGTGCTTTTTGCTTGGCTAACTTTTGAGCAATAATTTCTGACCAATAGTCAGCGAACTTTGTTGTTTTAATATCTTCCTTATTAAAATTCAAACAATCAAGAGCCAGAAACACCTTACCTTGAAAAGCTTTCTCTAACCAAATATTAAATTGCGCGCGTAACTCCTCAACTTGCTTACCTATTCCATTTATCCCAGGTGCCAATATATATAAATTACCACCACCAGCATAGATAACATTGCAACGTGGTAAATTCAACTTTAATAAAAGCTGCTGTACAACCTCTTCTGTAACTAATTCCAAGTAAAAACTGCGCGCACGTAGCGATTTGAGGGCGCCGTCAGAAGATATAGTATAGATAAAATCTTGAATTCCCGATAAATCCCCAGCCACTAAACTAAATTCACTTGTGTTGCTAGTTAACGCCGCAGCTACAGCAGCAGTGCTTTTTGCAATATCAAAAAGTGCAACATTGTCGGCACCGTAACTAATAAACGAACCATATTTTTCTAAAATCAACATCAACAGCGACAAATTGCCCCAGTCGCTATCATCAAGATTATTGAGAGTTGTAAAAATAGATTGCTTCAAAGCATCAAAATCACTCTTAACAGGGTGATTCTTCTGTGGATAACTAACAACAGGAGACTCCGAAGCAATAAATTGCGGGTGCCAGTAATGCTCCTGTTTAAGTGTTTTAGACAAATTTACTGAGTCAAACAACAGTCGCAACACACCAGGTTGTGTATCTTCCCACAACATCGCAAGCGCTTTACTAGCCGCATCATCCAGTGATACAGTAAATCTCCCACTTAAATCAACACCCGCAAATCCTGCCAACACAGTAATTGCAGTTTGTATAACCTGTAATGCAGCTAATGGAGGTGCCTTCTGATTATCCATAACATCTCGAAATAAAATATATCAATAAAATAACTAAACTCAGCAGTTAATAACAGTTTCAACTGTATGAAATAGAGGTTTATATTAGAACTAAATACATCATTTGTACCTTTAATTTCTCAACCGATAAGCAGAACCTATAATATAGGGATTTTTCTATCGTTTGCATAATCCCACCAAAACGCA
>NZ_MRCD01000129.1 GCF_001904745.1 Calothrix sp. HK-06 | reverse complement strand
TTTTTCGTACAGAAGCCCGGTTTCTTTAAGCTTATTGAGAATGCTGTAAGATGTGAGTCACCCAATTAATTATTTCTTAATATAAATAACTCTTGTCTCTGTGTTCTCTATGTCTCTGTGGTAACAATAAATACTGTGACTGCACAGGCGAGGCGCCTATGCTACAATTTTCCATTTTCTACCTTTGGCTAGATTTATCTTTTTAGAAATCAACTTTCGAGATAGATGCCAAAAACGTAAAGATTTGTAAAGATAGTAGATAATGCCATCATCTCTACAGCCATGACTTTTGACTACGACTTGTTTGTAATTGGTGCTGGTTCAGGAGGACTAGCAGCAGCCAAAACAGCTGCAAGCTTCGGCGCCCGTGTTGGTATAGCAGAACACGAAGCTTTGGGGGGAACTTGTGTTAACCGTGGCTGCATTCCTAAAAAACTAATTGTTTACGCCGCTGACTTTGCCCTGCAAAATCAAATGGCACACCAGTATGGATGGAGTCAATGTGATAATTACTTTGACTGGACAAGGTTTACTAAATTAGTAGACAAACATCTCGATAGTCTCAACGACTCATTTTCAAAACAGCTACAAAAAGCAGGAGTAGATTTAATAAAAGGGTACGCTACCTTTGTTGATGACCACACCCTAGAAGTAGATAACCGTAAAATTACAGCGGATAAGATTTTAATCGCTGTTGGCGGGCGCCCCAACTTACCAGATATTCCCGGCATTGAATTTGCCATTACATCACGCGAAATGTTTCACCTGCCTTACTTACCCAAGCGGTTTGTAGTTATTGGTGCTGGTTACATCGGCATCGAATTTGCCAGCATGATGAACGCTTTTGGGTGCAAAGTCACCGTTATTAATAACGGTGAACTCATATTGTCAGGATTTGATGATGATGTTCGCGCTCATATTCAACAAGGTTTAACAAAACGAGGGATTAGATTTTTTCACAACAGCACTGCAAAAGAAATTAAACTTTGTGAAGATGGCTTGCTTGTGAAAATTAAAGGTGATAAGCAAGCAACTGTTGCCGCTGACACTATTCTAGTCGCCACAGGTCGCCTGCCGAACATCGAAAAACTAGGTTTAGAAAAAGTTGGTGTCGAACTTGCTGAAAAAGGTACCATCAAAGTCAATGAGTACAATAGCACTAACATTGATAATATCTACGCACTTGGTGATTGTTCGGGTCGCTTACAATTAACACCTGTTGCCAAAGCTGAAGGACAAGCTTTTGCTCTAACCGTATTTGGCAAAACACCCAAAACAGTTAATTACAACGAAGTCCCAACTGCGGTGTTCTCTCGTCCAGAAGGTGCAAGCTATGGAATGACGGAACAACAAGCGCGCGAAAAATTTGGTGACTCTGTAGAATCTTTTAAAACCGAGTTCAAATCGTTACGAGAACAATTTGGTGGTAGCGACGAGAAAACGCTGATAAAGATTATAGTTCAAGCAGAAAATCAACAAGTTTTAGGCGCCCACATGGTAGGGGAACATGCAGCAGATATCATTCAAAGCTTGGGTGTCGCCATTAGAAAGGGTATTACTAAACAAGACTTAGTTGAAAGTATTGGTATTCACCCCACAACAGCCGAAGAATTGATGACGCTTTAATATATTCTTGTGACACAGGCATTCTTGCCTGTGCTTTCACTCTTTAACATATATATAGATAATAATTCGTTCTTAAGTTTTGTGTAGTCCAGGAAGTTGTAATATGGCATATGATTATGATTTGTTCGTTATTGGCGCCGGTTCGGGTGGTTTAGCAGCTTCCAAGCGTGCGGCAAGCTACGGGGCAAAAGTGGCAATCGCCGAAAATGACTTAGTTGGTGGTACATGTGTCATTCGCGGTTGTGTACCAAAAAAGTTGATGGTTTACGCTTCGCATTTCCCTGCGATATTCAAAGAAGCACAAGGTTATGGTTGGAAAGTTGGGGACACCTCGTTAGACTGGGAACACTTTATTACATCTATTGATAAAGAAGTTCGGCGCCTGTCACAATTACATATCAGCTTCTTAGAAAAAGCAGGAGTAGAATTAATTTCAGGCAAAGGCAAAATTTTAGACCCTCACACCGTTGAAGTTGGCGATCAGAAATACACTGCTGATAAAATTTTAATCGCTGTCGGTGGGCGCCCTGTTAAACCAGATATGCCCGGTTTTGCTGAATACGGCATTACATCGAACGAAATATTCCACCTCAAAGAGAAACCCAAGCATATTGCAATTATCGGTGCTGGTTATATTGGCACTGAGTTTGCTTGTATTATGCGGGGTTTAGGATGTGAAGTCACACAAATCACACGTGGGCAGAAAATTCTCAAAGGGTTTGACGAAGATATTCGCGACAATATTGAATCCGGGATGAAGAATCACGGTATTAATTTGATTCGCAACAATATTGTCAAACAGGTTGAGAAAAATGGCGACGGTTTGAAGTTAACTTTATCTGATGAAAATTTGGCGCCATTAAATGCCGATGTATTTTTAATTGCTGCGGGACGGGCACCTAACGTTGAAGGATTAGGTTTAGAAAATGCTGGAGTCAACTTAGTACAAGGTTCAATTGAGGGACCAGGTTATAGCACAATGAACGCTATCGCCGTTAATGAATATAGCCAAACTTCGCAAGAAAACATTTACGCTGTCGGTGATGTTACGGATAGAATCAACCTAACTCCAGTAGCTATTGGAGAAGGACGTGCTTTTGCTGACAGTGAATTTGGTAATAACCGACGTGTATTTAGTCACGAAGATGTCGCTACTGCCGTATTCTCCACACCTGAAGCAGCAACTGTAGGATTAACCGAAGAACAAGCTAGGGGTAAATACGGGGATAACGTCAAAATCTTCAAAACTAGTTTCCGTCCCATGTACTACACTCTACCAGGCGCCGACGAACGTACAATGATGAAGTTAATAGTCGATAGCAATACCGATAAAGTATTAGGCGCCCATATGGTAGGTGACGATGCCGCCGAAATTATTCAAGGTATAGCTATTGCAGTCAAAATGGGCGCCACCAAAAAAGACTTCGACGCTACCGTTGGTATTCACCCATCAGCCGCAGAAGAATTTGTCACAATGAGATAAAGTTAGAAGTTAGGAGTTAGGAGTTAGGAATTATGAGTTAATATCCCCAACTCCTAACTTATAACTATGTTTATCTACCTGCACGGGTTTGCATCTAGCCCAAATTCAGCGAAAGCGCGCGATATTCAGTCATATTTTGCGAATTTACATCTAAATATCACAATACCTGATTTAAATAACGCGGATTTTTCGCACTTAACTATTACACGTCAACTCAAACAAGTTGAGAAAGAATTTCCTAGAGACTTTACACCTGTAACGCTTATTGGCTCAAGCTTAGGTGGTTTAACCGCAGCCTTTTTGGCAGAAAATCATATTTCTGTACAGCGTTTAATTTTACTCGCACCTGCTTTTGGCTTTTTATCGCACTGGACACATGCACTTGGTGAAGAAAAACTTCAACGCTGGCGCCAAACTCAATATATGATGGTCTACCATTATGGCGAAACGCGCGAGTTACCTTTACATTACGATTTCGTTACAGATGCGGCACTGTATCAAGAAGATAAATTACGGCGCCCTATACCGACTTTGATATTGCACGGTATTAATGACGAAGTTATCCCAATTCAAGCTAGTCGCGATTTTGCACGAAAACGTCATACAGTTGAATTGGTAGAACTAAATACCGACCACGCAATGTATGATGTAATCGATAATATCAAAGAAGAAATTTCACGGTTTTGTCGATTGCAGTAAACATGTATAATTGCAAATCCAATTGGGCAAAATTTAAAATTTTCTATGCTTCCTTATATTCGTCAAGACCTCGCGCAGTTCAGTGCTTACAAACCACATCCCGGAAGTAATAGCTCCGAACCAGTTGCAACTGTGTTCGATAGACTTGATACCAATGAAAGTCCTTACGATTTGCCAGTAGAGTTAAAACAAAAACTAACTTGGACTTATGAACAAGTCATTGAAACAAATCGTTACCCAGATGGAGGACACGAAGAACTTAAGCGAGCAATTGCCGAATATGTTAATGAAACTGCTACGGCGCCATTTATTACAGCATCTAATATATCTGTCGGAAATGGTTCAGATGAATTGATACGTTCACTGTTAATTGCTAGCTGCGTTGGAAGCAACGGTTCAATATTAGTGGCAAATCCAACGTTTTCGATGTACGCTATTTTGGCACAAACATTGGGAATTAATGTTGTAACTGTTGGTAGAAATAAGGAAACTTTTGAAATTGATTTAGATGCTGCTGCTGCTGCACTCCAAAGTCAGCAAAATCCACCAATTCGGGCTATTTTTGTCGTTCACCCTAATTCTCCTACTGCAAACGCATTAAGTGAAAACGAATTATCTTGGATTAAAAGTATATCGCCTAATATCTTAATAGTTATAGACGAAGCTTATTTTGAGTTTAGTCAGAATACCTTAGTGTCGGAATTAGACTCACATCCCAACTGGGTAGTGATGCGGACGTTTTCTAAAGCTTTTCGACTTGCTGCGATGCGTGTAGGATATTGTATTGCCCATCCGGAACTGATATCTGTTCTCGAAAAAGTCCGTTTACCTTATAATCTTCCTAGTTTCTCTATCGCGGCTGCACTACTCGCAATTCAAAATCGAGACTTACTACTTAATACAATACCTGAAACGATTAGCGAGCGAAAAAAATTACAAGCTGGTTTAAGACAATTCACGCAACTGAAAGTGTGGGATAGCGCGGCGAATTTTATTTATTTACAGCCAAAAATAAGCAATACAGTCAAAATAGATGATTTATTAACCAGTTTCACTAAGCAATTGCTTCAAATGGGTACTTTAGTACGTCAAACGGGGGGGGGTTTACGAATTACTATTGGAACTCCTACAGAAAATGCTCATACTTTGATGAGGATGAAAATCGTTTTAAATGAATTTGAAGCCTAAGTTTAGGTAAGTCTTTAGAATTATTTATTGTTTTATGACTTGATGTTAACTAATCTTAATAGTCGAATTTATCTTCTATATCATTAGCAGAATGACGCACGTTTGCTACTGTCTGTGGCAATACGCCCACCAATAGTGCAAATGCTTCATCTGGTAATTGAGATACCATTTCTGATGGAAAATATTGTTCAAATTGGTCGAGAATCTTTATTACCCGTTTAGAAGCTAATGAAGACTCTGTAATTTGCCTGATTAGTCGAATCCACTGGCGCCTAATTAGATAAGCTTTTTGACGTTCTTCATGGGTTTCAGGGCTTAGTAAAGAGAGATTACCAATCGCTAAGGCGCCCAGACAATCGCGGTCATAGTCACCACCAACGGCGGCGCCAGGTCCTGCAAATTCGGCGTGATAACGTTTGAACAATATTAAACCATTCCGTCTTTTGCTATTCACCGTCAAAACCTTTCCACTATGTAACATCGTCAGAATGTCCGAGCCATAAAATTGCTCACATCCGTCTGGTGTGACAAGATATTCGAGAAAACTGGTGTCAGGATAATAAGTTGATACCATAGCAGCCTGATAGCTTTATTTTTGGCTATCGATGTTTTTAATGTTTATGTAATCAGTAAAGAGCGTGAACTTTTATTACAACTCGAAGCTATATATATGAAGCTGAGTTTTTATTATTATCAATATTTTCCTAATTTATTCAAGTCGAATCAGAATTAATCAAAGTTTTTCAACAATTGAGTAATCTTATTCTATGAGATTTGATTACATTTGTCTTGATACATAAGGGTTTTTCCTTAAAGTTTTTATAAAGTTGAATATCTAGATTACAAAGTTACTGTGAGAAATTTGAAAATTTTTTCACGTAATTTTACTGATGACAATACGGATATTTGATGAAATCAAGTCCTGCTTTACTATTTAGTTATAAATTACATCTCCTTGAAGAAGGATGACGACACCAGAGTCAGGGTAGATTTTTAATAGAACCAAGATTGATTTTCAACGCTAATAAATTAAATGCGTTTTCATGAGAATTGGGCAATTGTGTAAAGTAAAGATAAAGCATATCAAGATAAATAAAAACTTTTATACTTTGCCATCCCCAATTGTCGCATCAACTGTAAGTAGCAATTTCAACGAAACATGACTATTACATGACTCCACACCTATCTTGATAATTTTTACGTTGAAAACAACGTTCTCTACGACCTTAGATAGATAAGTATGTGCTATCCAACCCCTGATGACGTGCTAAATTAATCATACTTAACAATATTTCATTGTTGCTCAGACATAATACTGACTTTTAAGTAAAAAAATATATATCTACATATATCTATAGATGAGGTGTAATATCTTCCCTCCATACAAATTCTATATAAATTTAATATTTATTTAATATTTCTCGTATGACTATGCTAACTCAAGCGCTTATGCAAGAGAATTTGCGGCGCCCGTTTGAAGAAGAATAAATTCCAGCCTGTTTCGACTTTATGTACGCGATATCCAAGCTTAAAGTAAAGTTGCCGTGCAGTATGGTTAGTTTCCAAGACGTGGAGATATATATCTTGAAACCCCCATGAGCGAGCAAGCTTTTCGCAATTTGCAAGCAAACTAGAGCCAACACCTTGCCGACGGTAATGTGGATGTACCGCCAAATTCGATAGATAAACAAAGCTTTTGCTTGGATGTCCCCAAGTATCATTGTAACGCACACCTAATTCGACGGTTCCAGCCTTGGGATTGCTGGTATTTGCCATATCAACTGCCACTAAACAAAGCTGATGTGGTGCAGGTGATGCCAAACGGTGTCTTAAATCTTCGTAAATACCCAAGCGTAACAGGGGCAAAGTCCATCCCCAAAAGGCACTGGGTGAATGAAAACTCTCAGTAATGATTTGAGCAACATCATTCAAATCGTCTGCATATGCGGCGCGTACTTGGAACTGGCGCCCCCAAGAGTCAGCATTCATAGAGGTATCGGGTCGTTTGTGAGATGAGTCTGAAAACCAGGGTATCAAAGTTAGTTAGGTGATGATTTTACAAAACTGGCAAGGAGCATCAACTGTTGAGAAGCCAAACAATAATTATAACCAGGCACGAATTTTATTGTTTGCCCCCCTCCTCACAATATTACGTCAAAATAAGCCAGAAACCTGGTTTCTTTAACAAACCAGGTTTCTTTGTTGCTAAATTGGTAAAGACTATTGTCTAATAATATACTTTCTTGCTTACGCAACAGTTGTAATATTTTTTACTTAGAGATGTCTAAATAAATAAAATTAGTGGGTAAATGTTAGTCTTGAGGCTATAGCGGGAAAACTTAATATGCGGGATACAGCTTTATGTCAGACGAATAGTCTTCACTGCTGTACGTTCGCTTCAACTTTTTTTATGTGGAGGTAAATTAATTGGCAAGCGTTATATATTATAGGGGTAACACAGGTTCTGAGCTATATACGTGTACGCCGCTACGAGTCGATAACTCCGACGGGTTTCTGGGGTAAATTAACGTGAACACGTGCTTTCTTCAAATGCAGCCATCTATATATATAGACGAATTAGTCGTTCCGGTCTGCGATACCCTCAACTTCTCTAAGTCCCATGACTTGAGTAGTAAGTTCATTATCCAAATACCCTTGCGTAAGGTTAGCGGTGCATGAAATCTCAAGTAAACAGTAAGCCAAAAATTTTAGTCGTCGATGACGAACCCGACAATCTTGACTTGCTTTATCGCACTTTCTATCGCGAATACAAGGTGATAAAAGCAAATTCAGGACCTGACGCGCTCGAATTGTTGGCGATTGAAGGAGATGTATCAGTTATCATCTCTGACCAACGAATGCCAATGATGAGCGGTACAGAATTTTTAAGTCTGACAGCTACACAATATCCCGATATTATTCGGATTATTTTAACTGGCTATACCGATGTCGAAGACTTGGTGGAGGCTATTAATGCTGGTAAAGTATTTAAATATGTTACGAAACCGTGGGAAGCGGAAGAGTTAAAGGCAGTGGTACGTCAAGCTTTGGACACTCACAATGTTCTCAAAGCTCGCACGCGCGAATTAACGCGAACGCTGCGTCAAGAGTCTCTACTTAATACGGTTACAAATACAATTCGCAGTGCCCTAGATTATCGGCAAATTTTACAAACAATTGTCGATACTGTTGGTCATATGCTTGAAGTTGATGTTTGTTTACTGCGTCCAAATTTAAATGGACAGCTAGCTGACGAAAGCTTTATCTACCAAAAGGCGCCTTTTAAACCTGACTATGCGAACGAGGATAAAAATATATCTCTGTTACGTGAGACTGTTTGGGAAACGCGCGAGGTGCAAGTCATTAATGACGTAAACAGCGATGAGCGTATCCAAAGTCAGGCAATTACTTCAAGCCGTGCTGAGGCATTTACTGTCTCAAATATTAATTCTAGCTTAGTAGTACCACTAATTCTTCGACAAGAGTTAATGGCTGTTTTAGCCCTACATCAATGCGGCGAAAGTCGTATGTGGAGCGAAGATGAAGTTAAATTAGTAGTAATGGTGGCAGACCAAGCCGCTTTAGCACTATCACAAGCTTATGCCTACGAACAAGTACGAGCATTAGCAAAAAGGGAAGCATTAATTAATACAATTACTAGTGCGATTCGTTCTAGCCTTAACCAACAAGATATTTTTGCTGCTATTACTCAACAACTCGGACAAGCTTTACAAGTAAATGGCTGCGTATTGTCGCTGTGGACTGAGGAAGATGAGTATGTCCAGTGTGTAGGTTTATACGAAAGTAACGAAATAAATTCAGATGACACTATACAAAACGACGTATCATTATATGAACTACCTCACTCCTCAGTGCCAATAAAAGAAAACCCAATACTACAACACATGTTACGAACACTCGGACCAGTTGTAGTAACAGATATGAATAATTGTCCACCTGAGTTAAGCGGGTTTGAATTGCCGTTGCGGGGTCGTTCGCGTTCGCTGATAGTTGTACCATTGCTGGCAGATGGAAAAAGTATCGGCAGCATAACGCTACGAGAAGACAATAGAGCGCGCAAATGGCTCCCAAACGAAATTGAACTGGCATCTAGTGTAGCAGCACAAGCTGCCATTGCGGTACAACAGTCACGTTTATATCAAAAGACGCGCGAACAAGCCGAACGCTTATTAGAATTAGATAAACAAAAAACAGAATTTTTCCAAAATATCTCACACGAGTTTCGGACACCTATTACATTGATTCAAGGCCCCCTCGAATCAGCGGTAGCTAGTAAAGAAGGATTATCTTACGCTCAAAGTACTATTGCTCTACGTAATTCGCGTCGCTTATTACGATTAGTTAACCAACTACTCGATTTACAGCGTCTTGATGCAGGTAGAATGCAACCGACTTTTCGCAGATGCGACTTGGTAGAATTTACTAGTCAAATCGTCGAGTCCTTCCGTACTTACTGCGAGAAAAAGGGATTGCAGCTAATTAGTAACTTAGTTCAATGTCCAACTGTGTATTTAGATATGGAGAAATTCGACAAGGTGCTTTATAACCTGCTGTCGAATGCTATGAAATTTACACCACATGGTGGTACTATTTCAGTCTCACTTGTTTCAAATAAACAAAATTGCATTTTACAAGTTAGGGATACTGGTATCGGAATTGTCACAGAACAACTTCCACACTTATTTGAACGCTTTCGTCAAGCTGAAGGTTCAGAAAATCGTTCCTATGAAGGTAGCGGTTTAGGTTTGGCTTTGGTTAAAGAATTAGTGGAACTTCATGGTGGTGAGGTGACAGTTAACTCCGTTTATGGAGAGGGGACAACTTTTACTATTTCTTTACTTGCTGGTACCGAGCATTTACCTGCTGACTGTATTGTTGATGTACCTGCCGAGTTAAACATTAACCGTGCTTCGGTGGAACTTGCAGACTTAGAACTTATTGATTCTGAAGAAACTCCAACTGGCGCCTATGAATTTTCTGAAGCTACTGAAATTCCTTCAACGGGACATACAATTCTTGTAGTTGATGATAATCCTGATTTACGCGGTTATGTTTCAGGTATTCTTCGCTCAAATGGGTATGCAGTACATACCGCACGTAACGGCGCCGAAGGTTTTAAAAATGCTCAAAAAATCCAACCTAGCCTAATTGTCACCGATTTAATGATGCCTTTGGTGACAGGGTTAGAAATGATAGGTATGATTCGCGCTGATTCAAAGTTAAAAGGAACACCAGTAATACTTTTAACAGCGAAAATCGACGAAGAAACCCGTATTGCAGGTACTGAATTAGGTGCCGATGCGTATTTAGCAAAACCTTTTAATGACCGTGAGTTACTTGCAGAAGTGCGAAATCTCGTAGCATTGAAAGAAAACGAGCGTCGGGTTCTAGAGTTAAATACGTATTTAACAGAATCTGTATTGCAAAGATTTTTGCCACCAGCATTGGTGCAAAAAGCCGCAGCAGGTAATTTAGTTCTAGATTTACGTCCTGAACCGCGATTAATTACGGTGCTGTTTAGCGACATAGTTGGATTTACTCAGTTATCTAATACACTCAGGTCACGCAAAGTTGCCGAATTGCTCAACGAGTATTTGGAAGCAATGACGCGAGCCGTGTTTGATAATGGGGGTACCGTCGATAAATTCATGGGAGATGCAATTTTAGCCTTATTTGGGGCGCCTGAAGAATTGACACCCAACGAGCAAGTACGACGGTCGATAAACACAGCAAGAGCAATGTTACGTTCTCTTGATAAATTGAACGAACGTTGGCGCCAGCAAGGAATTTTTGATACTGATGGGCGAAGCGAAGTTCAATTTAGGTGTGGTATCCATCAAGGAACTGCTGTAGTCGGAATGTTTGGAAGTTCCGAACGTGCAGACTATACAGCAATTGGTCCTTCGGTTAATATTGCCGCGCGGTTACAACAAGCCGCAAAGCCGGGTACAATACTTGCTTCAGCAGCAGTAGCAGATTATTTACAGGACGAAGAAATAATTAAAGGTAGTTCATTAGAGTTAAAAGGAGTTGATGAGACAGTTTTAACTTTTGTTGTGACACCAGAAGTCGTAGCAAATCGCTAGAATGACAAATGGTTATTATCAATATTAGTTAAAACCTTTATTTTATATAATGCCAGAATCGGTAGCCGATAAAACCCCTATGCCAATCACAATCGAACGGCGCCACATTGACCCACCGGGTTTGTGGGTAGCCATTGTGATTGGTTCTGTCGTGTTACACTCACTATTACTTTGGTTAATGTTTACATCCAAATTAAATATAGTGGGTCGTAGGTCAAATGCAGCGACACCAATTAAAGTTGTAGAAGTTGTGCCCACAATCAAAGCTAAAGCTAAACCTAGAGTAATAGCGCAAAAACCGAAAGTACAACCCAAATTACAGTCAAAACCGATTCAAGTTAAACCGAAAATTAAAACTCAACCAGTTCCTGCTCAATCACCTCAAAGCCGAACATCTCAACCAGGTACAATTACATTTACCAACAAAATACCTGTTAACAAATCACCATTAGCTCAAAAACAGCGTTCTCTACCACCCATAAAACCAAAATTAGAGCCAAAAGTCGCAATAATACCTCCCAAACCTGTTAAAACTGAGCCGAAAAAACCAAATATTGCAGAACAACAACGTTTACAAAGACTTGAAGAACAAAGGCGCCAAGATCAACTTGTCCAACAACAGCGTACTCAAGAACTAGCTCAACAACAACGCTTAGAAAAACTAGCCCAACAACGTGCAAGAGAAATTGCAGAACAACGGCGCCAAGATCAACTTGTCCAACAACAGCGTACTCAAGAACTAGCTCAACAACAACGCTTAGAAAAACTAGCCCAACAACGTGCAAGAGAAATTGCAGAACAACGGCGCCAAGATCAACTTGTCCAACAACAACGTACTGAAACAACTAACGCGCAACAACAAAAAGTTCAAGTTGGTGGAATAAATCAAGAACAAGTATCTTTAGGAAAACCTACACCCTTACCAGCATATACACCAACACTAACACCAACACCAAAACCTGTATCAACACCAGCAGATAATACCGAAGGTCAAGCAGGATTTGACATAGCAACCTTACCTATAAGTAATGAGGAGCAAGAAGCTCTTAAAAATACGGGGGGTACTATACTGGAAGCAATCCCTCAATATCAACCAACAGCAAAAACTCCAAAAAAATTACTACTTAACGAACAAGATAAAAAGTTGGTAACAGAACCCATAAAATGCGGTGTTTGGTTATCTATCGATGCCAATGGTAATCCTTTTAGCCCTAAACCAGGTTTTCCGGGTATTAAAGCAGATACCAACAGCAAAATACCAGGAGCAGAAGACTTATGCCAAAGATACGCAGACTATTATTTTAATACGATGAAATTCATACCAGCTAAAACTAAAGATGGTCGTCCGGCGCCTGGTCAGATCCGTGTAGACATTACAATAGAGCCAGCGACAGCATCCTAAGAAAAAATTAATTAAATACTTGCTTTCCATTCCAAGCCATGTTATACTTTGAAAGTTGAATAAAATAAAGACACTGCGGGTGTAGTTTAGTGGTAAAACCTTAGCCTTCCAAGCTAATGATAGGGGTTCGATTCCCCTCACCCGCTTATTTGACGATAAATATAACGCAAATAATTAAAATATAAAATCGTGTCATGCTGAGGAAGGTTAACGCAGTTTTCCCGTTATCCGTAAACGGAGTTTTCTCGCAGGGTAGGATATCCGCTAATGGTAGGGTAGCATCTTAACCCATGTCATGAGTCGCGCACGTTAACGCAGTTTTCGCGCTTTCTTAGCATCTGAAATATTTTTAAGTTTGTCACAGCTATCATGGACGAATTGCACTTCCTGCACAACATGAAAGCGAAAAAGGTGGATAGATAATTCTTTATAACCATTTAGTGACTTCAGGTGCCGTTTGGTTGAGTAATTTACCTTGAGAAATAACGTAGCGTGGTTTGCTCCGGCGCCTGACTGCATCATAATAGCTATCGGTATCTAGTACAATTAGCGATGCGGGTTTGCCAACTTCTACACCATATATATCTTCGACGTGTAATGTTTTGGCGCCGTTTGTTGTCACCATTTCATAACAAGCGTTAATTTCAGGTATTCCGGTCATTTGACAGACGTGAACACCCATATGGGCAACGTCAAGCATATTACCTGTACCTAAGCTATACCAAGGGTCTTGGATACAGTCGTGTCCAAAGCTGACATTTAAGCCGTTTTGCCAAAGTTCTTTAACGCGCGTAACACCCCGACGTTTAGGATATGTATCAGCACGTCCTTGTAAAGTAATGTTGATGAGTGGATTTGCAATAAAGTTGATTTGTGCGCGTTGCAAAAACCCCATTAATTTAAATGCGTAGGCATTATTATATGAGCCAAAAGCAGTTGTATGACTTGCTGTAACACGCTTTCCGGTTCCTGTACGTGCGGCACATGCTGCTACTACTTCGAGAAACCGTGACTGTTCGTCGTCTACTTCGTCACAATGAATATCTATTAAACGGTCGTATTGTTCTGCTAATTCAAAGATTCGCTCAACTGATTTTACACCCCAATCACGAGTCAGTTCGTAATGCGGTATTCCTCCTACTACATCGGCGCCCATTTGTAAAGCCTTTTCTAATAGCGCTTCATTTTGAGGATGAGAATAAATACCATCTTGAGGAAACGCTACGACTTGCACTGTTATCCAATCTTTGACAGTATCGCGCGCTTCGAGTAAACCTTGTAGTGCAATCAGAGAAGGTTCACTAACATCAGCGTGTGTCCGTACAAACAAAATTCCATATTCAGCTTGTTGTTTAAGAGTCTCGATAGCGCGCGTTTTTATGTCTTCCAACGACAAATTTTGTTTGCGCTCACTCCAAATTTGAATACCTTCAAATAGTGTACCGCTTTGGTTCCAGCGAGGTGTACCAGCAGTTAACGCCGAATCTAAATGAATATGTGACTCAACAAAAGGTGGCGAAACCAACTTACCATCTATATTTAGTTCCATCGACGCATCCCCATTAATAGCAGATGCAATCTCTACAATCCTTCCATCCAATATACCAATATCAACACTTGAATTATCCGGCGCCGTTACCAGTTTAGCTTGACGCAGCAGCAAATCATAACTAGTCATCACTAAATATCCCCCTCACAGTAATAATACCATTTGGCAACAAAGTTACCACAGTGTGAATTATTGCTGCCAATTTGGGAACAATTAACTAGGAGATGCAAATCTTATACCACTTCGGGCGTAAAGATGATTCTTATTCAGAAATTCTTTATGCAAATTTCAAATCGTATTATTACTTAATAATTAATTTATGCGTTACATCAAACTACGTTATATTACTTAGTTAAATTGTTGCCACTCATGAACCACTATAAGAATGAAAACTCAAATCAAACTTTTAAATTACAAAAGCCAGGAGTTATGGTACTTCAATGGCTATTAAAATTTGTGAATAAAAATAATCACTTGACCATTCAAAGAAAAATTTTGTTTGGGTATATTATTGCATTATTAATAGTTATGTTTGGTGGTTTATTACCTATTATAATTGCTGATTATTTTCAAGCACAAGCGAATGAAGATCGTATTCGAGTACGACGTGAGCGTAAACTGTTAGGTGATTTGCGCGCGGATACACTAAACTTATTAACTATAACAAGTTTTCCATCTTCACTTCAAAAACCGAAAAATTTTCAACAGGCAAAGGCAACAGCACTGACGCAAATCACGCAAAGTCAACAACTATTTACAGAATTAAATCGTAAATCTCAAACATCATCAAATCAAATTTTTAGACATTTATTTACAAAATATAAAGAAAATTACTTAGAGTATCTTCAAGAGTTAGAGACTCTTTTGGATCGAACTGAAAATCGATTATTAGAAAAACAGATGTTTCGAGTTAAAAAGTCATTTGCTAATTTATATAGCAGTAGTGATACAGAACAAACAAAAGAATTTGTGCATCAACTAGGAAACGTAATTGAAATAACCGAGAAACAAGAAGAAATAGCTGAAGATGACTTAAGTCGCGTGCAATTAATCCGGATAATCATAATTATTATTGGTATTAATCTCACAATTGTGCTGTCATACTTATTTATACGCTATCTAAGTTATGAAATTGCAAGTCCAATCACAAACATTGTTAAAGTTACTAAGCAAGCAAGTAATCAAGCTAAAACTAAATCACATTTTCACTGCAAAATTTCTGTTACCCAAGATAATGATACATTACAAATTGCTAATTGTATCAACGACCTGCTAAATCAACTTCAAACAGTTGTCGAAAAACAAAAAAAGACAGAAGCAAGTTTAGATGGAGCAAATCAAGCTAAAAGTAAATTTTTGGCTTCGATGAGTCATGAATTAAGAACACCGCTCAATGGTATTCTTGGTTATGCCCAAATTCTAGCAAATTCTCAAAACTTAACAGAAGAACAAAAACATGGAATTAAAACTATATATGAATGTGGATTTCATTTGCTGAATTTAATCAATGACATCTTAGATTTATCTAAAATGGAAGCGCACAAAATGGAGCTACAACTCGTAGATATTCATTTACCTTCGTTTCTTCAAGGAGTTGTAGAAATTTGTCGAATTAAAGCTGAACAAAAAGGTATTGATTTTGTTTATGAGTCACCAAACAACTTACCAGCAGGAATTAGTGTAGATAAAAAAAGATTACGACAAGTATTAATAAATTTACTTACTAACGCTATCAAATTTACTGATACAGGGTGCGTAAAATTACAAGTTAAATTTGCTGAAAGTAAACCTAATTATGTAAAGCTTAACTTTGCTATTGTGGATACGGGTGTTGGAATGAACACTAATCAAATAGAAATGATATTTTCTCCTTTTGAGCAGGTAGTCAATAATGATAGACCCAACGAAGGGAATGGTTTAGGGTTGACGATAAGTCAAAAGATAGTAGAAATGATGGGCAGTAATATTCAAGTCAAAAGTCAAGTAGGAGTTGGGAGTTTATTTGAATTTGAGCTTGAATCCCGATTAGCTGAAGACTGGACGGAAAGTAGTACCATCACCAGTCGGGGTAAAATAATTGGTTATTCAGACTCAGAGAAAAAGATATTAATTGTTGATGATTCTTGGGAAAACCGTTCATTATTTATTAGTTTACTCGAACCGCTTGGTTTTGCAGTTATCGAAGCTACTAATGGTAAGGAGGGAATAGATAGAGCAAAGCAACATCATCCTGACATGATTATTTCTGATGTTACTATGCCTATTATGAATGGGTGGGAAATGCTTGCTAAAATGCGTCAATCTGAACTGTTCCAAGATACTGTCATTATTATTGCATCACCAAATGTGTATGAAATTGACCGTCAGAAAATTTTAGATGCAGGCGCCGATGGGTTTTTAACTCGACCAGTACAACCAGAAGAACTATATAACATGTTAACCAAACATCTTAAAATTAATTGGACTTATGCGGAGCCTCCTGTTGAATCATCGAGTGAAGCTGTAACAGTATTCACAAGCGCAATGGTAATACCGCCAGTTTCAGATTTAACATTGCTGCTTGAGTACGCTCGTAAAGGACAAATCAAAGGCATAAAACAAGAATTAGATAAAATAGCGAGAATGGATGAAAAATATCACATCTTTGTCAGGCAACTTAATAAGTACGCGAAGAATCTTAACATTCAAAAAATTAGAAACTTTATACAAGAGTATATACGAAATTAAAAAAAATGAGTTAAATTATTAAATATATAAATAAATATTGATACATTAAAGAAATGGAAAACGAGACTTTAACACAGAGTGCAAATATTAGACCAGTGGAAACTATCTTAGTAATCGACGATAGTCCAACCAACTTAGAAGTTTTATATACAACATTATCAGATGCTGGGTATGAGGTATTAGTTGAGATGGATGGTTTTTCCGGTATCGAGCAAGCACAAAACAATCCACCAGATTTAATATTGCTCGATATTATGATGCCAAAAATTAACGGTTATGAAGCTTGCCGCAAACTACAAGCAAATCCGCTAACCAAAGATATCCCTATCATTTTTATGACAGCTTTAACTGACACTGGGGAAAAAGTTAAAGGTTTTCAAATGGGAGCAGTTGACTATATAACCAAACCGTTTCAGCAAGAAGAAGTAATCGCGCGTATTAATGTACAATTAAAGCTACGACGTTTAAATTTAGAGTTAGACCAACAAAAACAGAAATTAGAGGAACGAGTAGCAGAAAGAACTTTTGAACTATCGGAAGCGTTAGAAGAACTTCAACAAACCCAATTACAACTAGTACAAACAGAGAAAATATCCTCATTAGGACAAATGGTTGCAGGGGTTGCTCATGAAGTCAACAACCCAATTGGTTTTATTTCAACTAACTTATATCATGCTAACCAATACGTAAACGACTTAATAAATATACTTAAACTGTATAGAGAAAAATTTCCTGAACCAGGTGATGAAATTGAAGAAATTATTGAGTCAGTAGATTTAGACCATATTTCCGAAGACTTACCAAAATTAATTTCATCAATGAAATTAGGAAGTGATAGAATTCGCGGTATTATGCAGTCAATGCGTACATACTCCCGTGCAGATGGGAAAGAGAAAAAAGCTGTAGACATCCACGAAGGTATCGAAACCACACTAATGATACTTCAGCATCGTCTTAAACCACAAACATTTCGTCCAGCTATTCACGTCGTCAAAAAATACGGGAATATACCTTTAGTTCAATGTTACCCAGGACAACTTAACCAAGTGTTTATGAATTTAATCGCTAACGCTATCGATGCTATCGACGAAAGTACACAAGGTAAAGACTGGGAGGGTGATAAAGGTAGACATTTAACTCCTGACAATGTAATGATAGTTCCGTTAATCTGTATATGTACTACAACTGATAAAGAAAACGTCACAATTCAAATTGGAGACAACGGTAAAGGTATGGATTTATCAGTACGTGACCAAATATTTCAAGCTTTTTATACCACAAAACCCGAAGGTAAAGGTACTGGTCTAGGTCTTTCAATTAGTTATCAAATTATTACCGAAAAACATGGTGGCACCCTTGAATGTATTTCCTCACCTGGTAAAGGTACAGAGTTTATTATTCAACTTCCTTTTTATTCCTAACGCTTGCTTTTTTTGACTAATATAGTATAATATTACTAACAAAAAATAATAATGGTTTTTGTCCAAAGTACCTCTGCAAATCGTAAGTTAATCGGTGGTACAAAATTCCTCTATGAAGTAGAAGAGTAGCTAACATGCACGAAGTAATTCGTGGGGAAACGGAGTAATCCGTAGTACCTCAGCTACACCAGACTACGTTCTTTCGGGGACGATAAGCGCTCGATTGGTCAATACCTCAATGGGATTCGCTAGTCCCAAGCGGTTAGACGAGGAACATCGCGTAGTTTGTGAACGTGGAAAACCGAAGTCAATACCAAGCCAATTGAGCAATGTTGAAGCAAACTTTACCTTATTTAGCAATAAATAGGAGATTGCAGCAATGCATACAAATTATGTATTTTTATTGAATGCGGATAAATCACCTCTTGGCATGATTCATCCTGCGAGAGCCAGAGAATTACAAGATAAGAAGAAAGCAGCCGTTTTTCGTCGATACCCTTACGTATTAATATTGAGAAATCAAGTTAATTCCGTAATCAAAGCTTGTATTTTAAAAATCGATCCCGGTAGTAAATGGACAGGATTTGCAATTCAAATGGGTTCATCCATAATACTCCGCATGGAATTAGAGCATCGTGGCGAAATAATTAAGTTGGATTTAGAGAAGCGCGCGGGTTTTCGGCGTGGTAGACGTTCCCGAAATTTACGCTATCGTATGGAGCGTTCAGGTCGTCGCAAAAAGGAAGGATGGTTACCTCCATCTTTAAGACATCGACTACTAACAGTTGAAACATGGATTAAACGATTCATGCGGTATTGCCCAATTATCACTATTGAAATTGAGCAAGTGAGATTTGATACCCAGAAAATGAATAACCCGGAAATTAAGGGTGTCGAATATCAGCAGGGTGAGTTGATGGGTTACGAAGTACGTCAATATTTACTTGAAAAATGGGGTAATGAATGTACGTATTGTGGCGTTAAAAATGTACCATTGGAAGTTGAGCATGTTAAGCCAAAATCGAAAGGGGGTAGTGACAGAGTAAGTAATTTAACACTTGCGTGTCATTGCTGCAATCAAAAAAAGGGGGATAAAGATGTAAGCGAATTTGTCAGCGATAAAGCTAAATTAGATATAATTCTATCTCAAGCTAAAACACCCTTGAAAGATGCTGCTGCTGTTAACTCAACAAGATTCGCTATTGTTGAGACAGCGAAAAAATTATGTGATAACGTTAAGTGTTGGACAGGTGGTAGAACAAAGTTCAATCGATTTAAGCAAGGCTTTGAAAAATCTCATAGCATTGATGCAGCTTGTGTTGGCGAATCTGGTAGTAATATAAAAATTAAAACACAGCAACCTTTGATAGTGGTTTGTAAGGGACACGGAAGTAGACAAGCAAGACGTGTAAACAAATATGGCTTTCCAGCAGTACAAAAGGCAAAAGCTGTTTTTACACATGCTACTGCTGGTGACTTAGTACGAGTAGTTTTGGACTCTGACCGTAAAAATGTTACTAAAGGAAAATACATAGCAAGAGTCAAAACACCTACTAAAAAAGCTGTTGAGGTTGTTATTAACGGTAAGAGAGTTGAAATATCATCAATGAAAAACGTTAGTTTTATACAACGCTCAGACGGCTATGCTTATTCATTTTAAAATGCTACGTTTGACCATGAATTAGTAAGTTTTATTGCTATTAGATGCTACGACTGGAAGAGTGCTGAGTAAACTTAGAAGTTAGGAGTTAGGGGTTAGGAGTTACAAATTGCTACTCAGCACTCAGCACTTTTTACTCCTTTAGCCCCTTCCCCTTTGCCCTTTCCCCTTATTAATATAGATATCCAGCGTGTTATGGAGGTGAATGTGGTTGAATCGACTTTGGCAGATGTAAAAACGCGAATCCCGGAACTACGGCAACTTTTACAGAAAGCTAGCTATGCTTATTATGTCCTCGATAATCCAATTATGGATGATGCTGTTTACGATAGGCTTTATCGTGAATTGCAAGATATAGAAGCCAAATATCCTGAATTAATAACACCCGATAGTCCAACACAGCGGGTTGGTGAAAGACCTGCTACGCAATTTACTACGGTACGCCATAATGTACCGCTGTATAGTTTAGAAAACGCTTTTAATGTTGATGAGTTAAGAAACTGGGATGCACGCTGGCGCCGACAGTTAGCTCCAGTAGATAATGTTGGATACGTTTGTGAGTTAAAGATAGATGGCAATGCGCTGGCTTTAACATATGAGAATGGTATATTAACACGCGGCGCCACACGAGGTGATGGAGTAACAGGTGAGGACATCACACAAAATGTGCGAACAATACGTTCCATACCTTTACGCTTAAATGCCGAAGCTTTTGATCATGTCATACCTGAACGTATAGAAGTACGGGGTGAGGCTTTTTTGCCGCTTAATGTATTTAAACAAATCAACGAAGAACGTCAAAAAGCTTCTGAGTCTGTATTTGCCAACCCTCGTAACGCCACTGCGGGAACTTTACGTCAACTCAACCCTAAGATAGTTGACAAACGGCAATTAGATTTTTTTGCTTACACCCTGCATATCCCAGGACTTGATGACACCAGTATTGCTAGTACTCAATGGGGAGCGTTAGAACTTTTGCAAAAAATGGGTTTTAAAGTCAACCCTAAAATGAAACTTTGCCCTTCACTGCAAGAAGTAGCAGAATATTACGAGTATTGGGATACCGAACGCTTGAATTTACCCTACATGACAGATGGGGTAGTAGTAAAGCTAGACTCATTCAAACTACAAGAGCAATTAGGCTTTACACAAAAATTTCCTCGTTGGGCAGTAGCATTAAAATATGCTGCTGAAGAGGCGCCGACTATCGTCGAAAATATATCAGTAAACGTCGGCAGAACCGGAGCATTAACACCCCTAGCAGAAATGCGTCCAGTCCAACTAGCAGGTACAACCGTATCTAGAGCTACCTTACACAACGGCGACCGCATCGCGCAACTAGATATTCGTATTGGTGACACAGTAATAGTCCGCAAAGCAGGAGAAATAATTCCCGAAGTATTGCGTGTACTTAAAGAACTGCGTCCAGATGGAACCGAAGCGTTTATAATGCCTAGCAACTGTCCCGTGTGCAGTCAACCAGTAGTGCGCGAAAAAGACTTATCTGTAACACGCTGTGTAAATGCATCTTGCCAAGCCATTTTAAAAGGTTCAATAGAACATTGGGTAAGTCGCGACGCATTAGATATTCGCGGTATGGGTGAAAAACTGGTGCATCAACTCGTCGATAAAGGTGTAGTACATTCGGTTGCTGACTTGTATGAGTTAACACCCGACCAACTATGTGCATTAGAACGAATGGGTAAAAAATCGGCGGAAAAAATAGTCGAAGCAATAACCCAATCTAAAAATCAACCTTGGTCAAGAGTACTATACGGTTTAGGAATTCGGCACGTTGGTAATGTTACAGCCCAAACACTAACAGAAAAATTCCCCAACGTTGAAAAAATAGCTTCCGCATCACGCGCGCAAATCGAAGGTATATATGGAATAGGCGCCGAAATCGCCGACAGTATATATCAATGGTTCCGCATACCCTCAAACCAAACATTAATCGAACGCTTAAAAACTGCTGGATTACAACTAGAAGCAAGTGAGGCGCCTGTCGATATTGGTAATAAAAATCAAAACTTCGTAGAAAAAACATTCGTAATAACAGGTACATTACCAACATTAAAACGCGACGAAGCCAAAGCCCTAATTCAAAAAGCAGGCGGTAAAGTCACCGACTCAGTAAGTAAAAAAACAGACTACTTAGTAGTAGGCGAAGAAGCAGGTTCCAAACTCGCCAAAGCCGAATCACTAGGCGTCAAAACCTTAAGCGAAGCCCAATTACTAGAAATGCTGGCAACGGATGTAACGGATGATTAATTCGTTACATGTAGGTTGGGTGGAGGCGCCTCGGTTCCCAATATAAACGTAGGGTGCGTAACTGCTTGAAAAAACAACAAATAAAACGAAAATTAAAGTGCAGTTACGCACCATCACCAACCACCAATTAATTAGTACAATTTAAAAGTTCTCGCAAAAAGGCAGGTAAAGCGTTACTTAACTCTTGTTTAGCTCTTGGCTCTAAACAAGCAGTAATATGTTGATATGTTACAGCATGATGTAAGGCACATAAAGGTTTAGCTAATGTCCAAGCTTCGAGTAAACGTGATTTTGGTTCATAAATTGTCCATTGAGCTAAATACTTGTCTCGTAAATCCATTAAAGTAGATGAAGACAGTTGATTTTTACGAGGAAAAAATAACTCAAACATATCAAAAAAAGGATAAGAAATACAACTATCAGTCCAATCAAACAACAGGGTAAGCGCATTTCAAACCCTATTGACAACAAGGCTTTTCAGCATCATTATG
>NZ_MRCD01000128.1 GCF_001904745.1 Calothrix sp. HK-06 | reverse complement strand
GGGGATAGGTTTTAGGTTGATTTTTCCACATAAGTGAAAAGTCAGGTTGTAATTGACAATATAATTTTGTATCTTTTATTAATATTTTTGTGCCAAATTGCCATTTAAATTAAACTTAATATTTTATGTTTCTAGCGTTTAGTACTAATGCACAGGCAGGATGCCTATGCTACAAACGTCACGCGCGACTTTATAATTAAGATTGTAAATATGTCCTAATTGTTGTTATGCCTTTAGAACTGCCGCTAATTACATGCACACGCATCATTATTCGCATGGCAACAAACGAGGATATACCTAAAATCCTAAATTACTTTAGCGAGAATAAAACGCATCTCACTCCTTACTACCCATCTTGGCAAGGTGGGTTTTTCACTAGAGAATACTGGGAATTACAAATTCAAGTTAATTATCAGGAGTTTGCTAACGACCGTTCTTTGAGACTTTTTATTTTCCCCAAAGCTAACCCGAATAGAATTATCGGTACCCTCAATTTTAGCAATATCGTTCGAGGCGCCGCGCACTACTGTAACGTTGGATACAGTTTGGCTCTAAACGAACAAGGTAAAGGTTACATGACAGAAGCAATGCAAAGCAGCATTGAGTACATGTTTCAAGAATTTAACATGCACCGCATTATGGCAAACTATATTCCTCATAACCAGCGTAGTGGTAATTTACTCAGGCGCCTGGGATTTGTTGTTGAAGGATATGCTAGAGATTATCTAATGATAAATGGTAAATGGGAAGACCATATATTAACCAGCATTACAAACCCCAACTGGAAATACAACTCCGTAGAGACGTGACATGTCACGTCTCTACATTAACTGTACGACTTGGCTAATGCTGCGATTTAACCAATTATCATACCACTCGTAAAAAGTTAAGGCATCTTTGACCTCTTCTACTGACTCATACAAATTATCTTCAATATCTGGGTCGTCATGGAAAAAAGCAGCACAATGACAAGTTAAAGGATATATACCACCTTCCCCTACTCGGTCATCAATCCAAATTTTACCCGCTTGTGTACCTGTAATCACTAATCGAGCTTCAATTCCACATCCATACTCGGCAACAAGAAGACTTCCCTGCACTAGCATTGGGTTATAATAAGCGTTTGGAGCATCTCCGTTATTAGTTTGTAATAAATCTAAATCATTCCACTCTTCATTTAAACAAAAGGGCAAAGATAAAAAGGTATTACCCAATATTTCCATTTTAGATAGTTCCACACTATCTATACCTATCAATCCATAACCCGGCCCAACACCACCATTTCCTACGTTCAACAAAAAATCACGGAACTCTTTTGGTAGTGTTACTTTATACTTAGCCTCTAATTCATAAACTTCAGCTTCACTCAAGCAAGGATTTAATCTATACTGGTGCGATTCCGAACCAAATACTTCAAAGCTTTTATCTAAACTTGTTAACCGGATAAGCTTATTTTTTAAATCTTGTATCTTATCACTCATAGCCTTACTTGTTACGCTCTCTAAAATATTTAATCTTTCCAACAGTCTATATGACTGTAATTCTTAGATTTTAGATGCACTGACCTAAAATTCCTTATCTGTACCACTAAAAACTAACTTGGTCAACCATTCGCTTTCTTAGGTAGACTGAAAGCAGAACCAATAATTGCCGTACTCGTAATGACTTTGCCTGAAACGAACCTTAACACCTCTTCGCAAAACCCATTTCTTTCTCTAAACTACGAAAGAGCCATACTTGAACTGGGTGATGATTACTATGACGAAGTAGAAGCAGCAGAATTTCCTCAACTTATTTTACGATGGCGTAACGATGCACTACTGTCGCGTTTAGGTTTAGATGCAGCAAATGTCAGTGACGAACATTTTATCGAAGCTTTCGGAAAATTTGAGGTGCATAAACCGAGTCTAGCGTTGCGGTACCACGGTTATCAATTTGGTGAGTACAATCCGCAACTGGGTGATGGTAGAGGTTTTCTGTATGCTCAAGTTCGTGGAACTGATGGGCAACTCTACGATTTTGGGACAAAAGGTTCAGGAAAAACACCTTATTCGCGTGGTGGTGATGGAATGTTGACTCTCAAAGGAGGGGTACGCGAAGTATTAGCTGCTGAGATGTTACACCGAATGGGTGTTAACACATCACGCTGTTTGAGTATGATTGAAACAGGTTTAGATTTATGGCGTGGTGATGAACCGTCACCGACTCGTTCTTCGGTAATGGTGCGCTTTAGTAAATCACACATTCGCTTCGGAACTTTTGAAAGATTGAATTATATCCGGCGCCCAGATTTAATCGGCAAGTTATTAAATCATGTTATCTATATATATTATTCCCATCTTGGCGCCGAGCCAGATAAATACGCCCTTTTTTACAGTGAGCTAGTACAAAGAGTCGCTTTGCTTGTAGCACAGTGGATGGCAGCAGGTTTCTGTCATGCAGTTTTAAACACAGATAACATGTCAATAACTGGTGAAAGTTTTGACTACGGTCCCTACGCATTTATCCCTAAATTTGACCCAAATTTTACAGCAGCTTATTTTGACTACTACGGACGTTACAGTTATTCCAACCAACCAGGTATTTGCAAGCTAAATTTGGAATTGTTACAAAAACCACTTTCAGCAGTAATTCCCACAGCTGACATGGAAAAAGGATTATCACAATTTGAAGACTGTTATCACGCTCAATACCGCGTGTTGATGCTCAAAAAATTAGGATTTACTAATTTAGAAAAGTTAGAATCTGCTGAATACGATGAACTATTAAAAGCAACACTGCGATTTCTAAATAATTATCCCGTTAGCTACCATCACTTCTTTAGTGACCTCGCTACAACTTTCTCACACAAATGGCGTGATGATGCTAGCTTGATATTAAGCGGTTCAGAAATTTCTGTAGAACTAGGAGCATCAGAATTATTCTTGCACTGGTCTGGGTTGTACCATAAAATTTTAACGAACATGGCGCCGGAAGATATCGAAAAAGTTGGTCAAACTTTAATTCAAACCAATCCCAAAACAGTAATCCTGCGTCCCATCATAGAATCAGTATGGGAACCCATCGCACAAGATAACAACTGGGAACCCTTCTACAACTTAATCAAAGAAATACAAAATTAAAAGTTAAGAGTTAGAAGTTAGGGAAAGTGTAAATTGTCATTCTGAACGCAGCGTAAACGGAGTTTTCCTGCCGGGTAGAATCTTTATATTTAGATTGAGTTATGGAGATGCTACCCTACGGGAAAAGCTTCGCTTTACACTACGTTCAGCATGACACTCAGCACTCAGCACTCCTAACTCCTAACTCCTAACTCCTAACTCCTAACTATTTATTTAATACCAATCACATTCACTTGTCGTAAATGGTTGATAGACATTTGCGACAATATTTTTTTGCCCTTGAAACTCTCTACCATAGAAACCATCCTCAAAACCGCGCGCAAATTCTCCACCTGCGGTACGCTCTTTATATGAGTTACCATTTTTGGCACTTTCACGTCCTTGACGATAACCGTCAGAATAAGCGCGCGGATGATATGCTGGGTCTTGGTTTACATACCACCGTGTCACAGGGTAGCAATACCTTCTTGGATATGCTCTATGACGATAAAAATCACCGTAATAATAGTCACGATAGTAAGGGTGTCGATAACGATGCGCTTGTGCTGGTTCGTTATTGAATAAAAATACTGATGCAGTCGTTAAAGATAATAAAGTAGAGATAATCTTTTTCATTCTCGACCCCCTTCAAGCCAGGGAACTCTAGATATTTCTAAGATATTACTCTTGCGTTATATATACATCACCTGATGGGATGATTAGTAGTTTGTGTCAAAAGTTTTGATGTGTAGGAATATTGGCAACGGATGATGAACGGATGTAACGAATGGTTCATTTTAAATAACGCGCATTTTGTTTGTAACAATAATTTATCCGTTACATCCGTTGTATCCGTTGCAAGTCAACACCCCGAAATTAATGATATAAACCACTAGTAGTCTGTGTCATAAGATACTTAATTTATAAAAATAAAAGTAATAATTATTGCCTGATTTGATTATATCAGGCGCCTTAAACTAACTCTCTTCACTCTGTGCCTCTGCGCTTAATAAGGTAAATACATATTATAGTTTTGTTGGGTTGCGCTATCGCTCCACCCAACCTACGGGGTTGATGGGTGGTAGAGTTTGACGAAGTTATGATTTGCATCAATTTCTATCACTGAGTCTACATATTGTGGTGATGTTATTAGCGGTTTAATAAACAGTTGGGGATGTAATGCGCGCCAAAAATAATTAACAAATTCTTCGATTTGAATATCGGTCATTCCTGGTCTACCGGAAGCTATCATTTTATGTTCAGCCTCTTTACGCCATTGAACCGAGTAACGGTAGTCTTGAGGATACAACACTATTAAACTATCTAACCGTTCCCATAAGGGTAGATAAGTTGCTAGTTTTTGGTTCATGTCGCGTGCAAATGCTTTGTCTGCTGCATTAATAATAGGGGGTACAGGCGCCTCAAATTTCACGCTGTCAATTGGACGGGCGCCTACAAACCAGCCTTCAAATAGTAATATATCTATATTTAGATAAGTATCTGGAGCTGTTCTATCACCTGCACCATTATGAATTGACTTGTCAAAGCGTGGAATGCTAATTGGACTAATCGCATTACGTACTGCCTCAAGAACGTTCAAACCCAAGTCAACATCGTGGGTTCCAGGTGGACCACGCCAAATTAAACGGGGGTCTTGTTGCTGTAGTGCCAAACGCTGATTATAAGTTTTATATAAATCATCAAGCGATAAGGTGACAGTAGAATACCCCATTTGCTCAAGAATTGAAATTAAACTAAGTGCTAACGTCGTTTTACCTGTTCCTTGTCCACCTAAAATGCCTTGGATAATAGGACGACCTGTGTGGGAGCGCAGTTGAGCTATTTGTGCTGCTAATTGTTGGTGGATACTCATCAACTCTAAGAACCTAACTTAAATGCTTCAATAAACAAACTATAAGTCAAACCTACCTTAAAAATGTTTAGTACTTCTATCCAAAATGATTCCACACCAACACGACGTCGATAAAATAATCTACTAACTAACTCAACTGCCAAAACAATGAGCGCTGCTACATAAATATCTAGTTCTGCTCTTTGTCCTGCACTCGTCGAAATAGCCGTTCCGACAAAAATACCTACCAGAAAACTGATAATCATTACCGACCAACGGCGCCAGGGGTTAGATAACCACTGCCCAAACCGTAGTATAATGGCGCCAACCAAATTATTTAGCCGTGTATTTTGCATACCTTATGCATACTATAGATATTTTCAGAAAAACAAATTATCATAAAGTTTAAACCGAGTTAGGCTATAAACTTTAGATTCACTTGCTATAAATAATATAAAGAAACCCGGTTTCTGAGCAAAATTGTTGTTTTCATTATAAGATATCGACTCATATTCCGGGTTTCTAGGATAGTTTCTGTCTTAATATCTTCTTAACTTACTCATATTGTGTAGGGGGTAATTACCCCTATTAATTTCTGCTTCTAGTAAGATAATATACTTGCTCGATTCAAGAACTCGGCGTAATTCGGTTTAAAATATAGCCTTTCAGGGTTTCCAATTCTTATATTTTTATATTATTGATATGGTGTCAAAATATCATCCGACCCTTTTAGCGGCCTGCTGCTTGGGTATATTAGGACTGTTTGCCGGATGCTACCAAGTCAGTGTTTCGTTTGAACCATCAGGTACCGAAGTAGCATCAACATCACCTGTAGACATTCCATCAAAAACAGTATCAACGTCCCAAACATCTGAACTACTAAGTTATAACTCAGTTAAAACCAACAAAAATATAGGTGTTGGCACCTTACGTCTTAGCAACCAAACAAACCAACCCGTGCGTCTAGCTTTACTATCAAGAAGTAAACAAGCAAAACCAGCAGCGCATTGGGACTTTGCACCGCAAGAAGGAAGCGAAAAGGGTTTACTTCTATCACTTCCTGACGGTAAACTCCAATTATCCAAAGGAGATGTCGTCGTCGCATTTGCTCAAGACGGTTCACGTCGTTACTGGGGGCCATATATTGTAGGAGAGACACCTTTCCCAATGTGGAACTCCCAGCAAAAAGAATGGTGGTTAATCTTGGGCAACGGATGATAAACGGATGTAACGGATAAGCTATTCACACAAATAAAGCTTTGTTAGATAAAATAACCCATCCGTTACATCCGTTTTATCCGTTGCCAACTTTTCTTTCTGATGCCAAAGTCAAGCTCGTCCATTCTCCTTTATCATCATACGAACGAATCATACGCTGGCGCCAGTTTGGTTCAATAAGCCATCCGGTTTCTAGAAATAAAGGTTGTCGTGGTTGTAATTTGGCAGGAAAAGTTGCCGAGGCGCCGTCAGGCAACATTAATATATGTATAGGGTTATTTGGGTTGCCATCAAACTCAAGAATAGAACCCTTGATTTTAGCTGTTGAAGTAATGGTATGATTTCCGAAACTAAGATTTTGGACTAAGTGACCGTCTTCGAGATGCAGTTTCATCTTGGTTGTGGAAGTCACAGGGTTACGTAAATCTGTAAATATAGTAGTAGTTTCGCCTTCCCATTCTCCTAGTAAAGCTTCTACACTCAACGGTGGACGTTCAGCTTTTTCACTTCCTTCGCTATGCTCCCTTATTAAAGTGAGCGACTTCAAATTACCATCGTTACTAAATAACTGCACTAAACGCAAACGGCGATTTTCGTGAATCAATCCAAATTCGGCGCCAAATTCTGCAAACGGTGCAAACTGTATTGTACCTTGACTAAAGGCGCCGTTCTCAAAGAATAATGTACTCCGTGCTATTGTACTAAATTCTGAAACTAAATCTTGTAATCCTTCGCGTTGTAATGTTAAGCGTGCGGATTGATTATCATTAAGTCCTTCGAGCGTTAAGCGACTCGCACGGTCGTCAACTTGTTCTCCTTGGGGTGAGAACTGTGTAAACGAACCCACCCAAACATTAAGATTTTTTAGAAAAGATTCCCATTGATTAAGCACAACTCTATCCTTTTGCGAACCGACGGACAGCTACGAAGCTCCCCATTAATCCTACCGTTGCACCGAACCCCAAAAGAACCAATGGTAAAAGTAATGTTTGTGCGAAGGATAATTTTAACCCTGTAGTTAAAAATTTAATAAATTCGGGTTGATTACGAAGTAGCTGGTTAGCGAACCGAGAAGTCAAACTGATAAAACTCCAAGCTATTCCACCACCAAATAATCCAAAAGCAACACCTTGAAAAATAAAAGGCAAGTATATCCACGTAGAAGTGGCGCCAACAAGCTGCATAATTTCAATTTCACGGCGCCGTGCCATCACAATCAAACGAATCGTAATACTCGTTACAGCAATAGCAGTCAAAGTTAAAATAACCGTAATAGTCAACGTCATCCAATTTAAACCGCGATGCAACTGAGCAATGCGTACAACCGCTTCATCAACATATTGCACAGTTTCCACACCTTTCAACTTCGCCAACTGCGTTGCTAATTTAGGTACTGCATCAGCCGAACGCGCTTTAACTTTTAATTCATCTACCAATGGGTTAGTTCCAAGCTGCTGAGTGGCGCCTTCAATATCAGACATTCCCAACTCTTGCACCAACTTTGTCCAAGCTTGGTCTTTTGTAATATTTTCTACATTCACTACTCCTGGCATTTGGGCTACCATTGGCGCCAGAACAGCAGCATTTGCATTACTTTCTAAATATACCGATACCTCCAACTGACTACCAAACTGGTTAAGCAACTTTTCTAATTGCCAAGAAGTTTGGAGACTCATACCGAACAAAAACAGCAGTACTGTAACAGTACTCACCGCTGCCCAATTCATCCAACCGCCTCGTTTTAAACCCAAAAACGTCTCTTTAAGAAGATAATCTAACTTTGTAAAGATTTTTAACACGGTTTCCCCTGTGTGCCTAATTGCACTCAATACCAGCCTACTGTTATAACCTTTGCAAAGGTAAAGGGTAAAGGGAGTATAAACTTTCTTGTTAACCTCTTGTGGAACGGGTGTTTATACTACTACGAGAGAAAATAGTTTGTTTTAGCACTTAATATTATTTACATTTTGCCATCCTTTTCCTTTGCCTAACCAATGCTGCGAGAATTGTTAAGATTGAAGTAACATACCGTATAAAACTAGCCAGTTAGAGCGAGTGACTTTCCCATGCCATCTGATATCGCCGTTGAGAAGAAAAAGTTAAAAAATCCCCCTTTGAAGTTGCACTACTTGGGAGACCGTGCGCTGCGTCAACCAGCCAAGCGAGTTACAAAAATTGACGATGAAATTCGTCAACTCGCGCGTCAAATGCTGCAAACTATGTACAGTAGCGATGGTATTGGGTTAGCGGCGCCTCAAGTAGCCATTAACAAGCAACTTATTGTTATCGATTTAGAGCCTGACAAACCCAACAGTCCACCATTGGTTTTAATTAACCCTAGCATCAAACAAACCAGCGAAAAATGTGACGTTGCTCAAGAAGGATGCTTAAGTATCCCCAACGTTTATATGGATGTTAAACGTCCAGAAAGCGTTGAAATTGCTTATAAAGACGAATATGGGCGCCCAAAAACACTTAAAGCTGATGGTTTACTCGCGCGTTGTATTCTACATGAAATGGATCACCTCAACGGTGTGGTTTTTGTAGACCGCGTAGAGAATGCGCTTGCATTGGGACAAGAACTATCTAAAAATGGTTTCTCACAGCAAGCAGTTAAACCAATAGTATAAAGGCGGATAGTAAAAGTGTATCTAACCCCAAAAAGCGGTTTCTTCCTAGCAGTTTCGTGCGTCACTGCAATTGCAGCAGTTGGTTCTGTTTTTGAATTAAGTTATGGTCAACCTAACCTCGGTACGCAAACCACTGCCATCATCTTAGCTTTGAGCATTCCTGCAACTGTACTTAGCTTTTTAGCAGCAGTCAAGGACGCAAAAACGAATATGAAATAAATATCACCTTTATTTTTTGCCTTAGAAACCTGGTTTCTTAAAGAAACCAGGTTTCTTCTGTATCTGTTTCCGAAATTTTCAAATTTGACCGTGTATACCTTTAATTATCTAGCAGTATAGTAATTCATTTGACACAAAGAGGGGTCATGCCCCCTTTTCGATATGAAATTGAGAGGGCTATAAAGGTCTGCATTGTCTCAAGCGATACAGTCACATGTACGATATCTAAGAATTTATTTAATATCTCAAGTCAATCAGGTGATTAATCTACTACAGACATATAACTAAATAACTAACTAGTAAAAATTAAAAATATAGAGGGTAAAAATGAGACACGAAAAGCTTTCCGCTGGACTTTTGCTTGCATACGAAGATTATCAAAGTGAAGGTGAGCAAGCGTTAATACCACATAAACGTTCTCTTGGTATAGTTTCGGCAAAAAGTAATGTTAAGCCAACTAAGAGCGTAGTTTTTGTTTACTGCGATGAAAATGCTGACTTGAGTCATCTTGAACCCTATGGAGTTCGAGTCAACCAAAACACAGGCACCGTCAGAACAGCATATTTACCAATTGATGGTTTAGATGCATTATCAGAAGAAGAGACAGTTCAGCGCATTAAGCCATCACGAAAAATGAAGTTATTGATGGATGTGGCGCCTGGTAAAGTTAAGCTTCCTGAGTTCAAAAATAAAACAGGACTAACAGGTAAAGGTGTAGTTATCGGTATTGTAGACAGTGGTATCGATGCGAAACACCCGGCTTTTGCAGGACGCATTTTGCGTATTTGGGACCAAACAATGTCTGGGCCTGGTGTTGCTGAAGGTAGCTACGGCGCCGAGTTTACAGACACACTACTCACTGTTTCTCAAGATACCGAAGGACATGGTACCCACGTTGCTGGTATTGCAGCAGGTGTAGATGAAACTTATAGTGGTGTGGCGCCTGAAGCCGAATTAGTAATAGTTAGAAGTGATTTACAAGACGCTCACATTGCTGATGGTATTCGCTACGTTTTTCGAGTTGCGCGCGAGTTAGGTAAACCAGCAGTAGTAAATTTAAGCTTAGGTGGACATGCAGACGCACACGATGGTAGTGACTCACTATCTAAAATTATTGACGCAGAAACAGGCCCCGGACGTATAGTTTGTTGTGCAGCAGGAAACGAAGGCAACGACAATATTCACGGTCAAGCTGTGGTGGCGCCTTGTTCAATGCGTTCAATGCGGTTCAACGTACCGCTTAATCAAGCTAGTATCGTTTGGTTAAACGGATGGTATTGTAAGAGTGCTGAGTTAGAAGTGCAATTACGGAGTCCTAACGATTTTGTTACACCTTGGCAAAAAGTTGTTACTGAAGGTAATCCCGCACAAGAATATACTTTGCCTGATGCGCGCGTTAAAATCGTCACACCTGGCCCAGATGCAGCAAACGGAGACTATAATTTCTTCGTCCAAATTCGCGGTACAGAATCCTCACCAGTATCAGGTGGAATTTGGCAATTACGCTTACGAAATCAAACATCGAACGAAACCCGTGTTGATGTGTGGACAATTGACAACTCTGGTTCAGTATTCTTTACAGGTCAAAGTGTCCAAGATGCCATGAAAATTGGCTCTCCTGGTTGTGCAGCTTCTTCAATCACAGTAGCCGCTTATACAATTAAAAATAAGTACAACGATATCGACGGTAAAGAGCGCGAAGTTGGATTAAAGCTAGATGATATTTCTGATTTCAGCAGCGAAGGGCCATTACGTAACCAAGCTCAAAAACCTGATGTTGCGGCGCCAGGAGCAATGATAGCATCAACAATGTCATCCGCAGCAGGTTTTGACCGCTCCATGATGATTAACTCCAAATTTGTGATGATGGCAGGTACAAGTATGGCATGTCCATTTATCACAGGTGTAGTAGCTTTAATGTTACAACGTGACCCAAGCTTGGCGCCTGAAAAAGCCAAAGAAATGTTACGCAACAACAGCTATATTCCCGAACAACCTCAAAACACCTTCGATCCAAAATGGGGATTTGGATTAATCAACACTGAAAACTTGTAATCTCTTGTAACCTCTTGTGGAACAGGCATCCCTGCCTGTCCCAACTAACATTATCTCTTAAGATAGTTACGCATACTAAATAAATCTTGTTAGTTTAATAGTGTGTCGGTTTAAAATACAAACATATGAACTACAAGAAAATTGATGCTGCTTTAGCAATGGCTATTGACGAAGTAGATAGCTCACAAGAAACTAGCTTAATAGTATTTATTCATACCAATCAGCCACTTGAGGCGCCTGCTATTACATTTCTAGAAAGCTTAGGAATTAAAGATGTAGCTAGCGACAAAGATATTTATACTGCCACTGTTTCATCTGGTACAGTTTCTGAACTGTCACACGAACCTTGGGTGAAGTCTATTAAACTATCCCAAAAACTGCGTTTAATGAAAGTTGGGAATTAGTCCTTCAGTTTTTTGCAGTGTTATTACTTATTAATACTGAGATTAATTTGTCTTAGGCGAGTTCAGTAATTATTTTTCTCTAGAAATATAATATTGTAATGAGTTGGGTTCCGTTCCTCCAACGGCACTCGCTTCAACCGGGGAAACCCCGGCAACGCGGTGCCTCCCCAACCTACGTACAAGAGTGGTGCCTAGGAATGTGAGCATAAAAATTTTAGGTAAATAATTATACATTAGATAGTAATAATCAAAGTAAAACTTTTATAAAAAATAAAATATCATTCATAAATAAGCTCAATAGAATTTTGTAACCCCCTTATCAGTAGTAACAGAGAGTCATAAACTGAAGGTGGAGATGAACGGCAGTCGGGAGAAACCAGAGTGAAAAAAGTATTATCAATAATTCTCGGCGGCGGTGCAGGAACCCGCCTCTACCCATTAACGAAGTTACGTGCGAAACCGGCAGTGCCTGTGGCAGGGAAATACCGTTTAATAGATATTCCTGTAAGTAACTGTATAAATTCGGAAATATATAAGATATACGTCCTGACGCAGTTTAACTCAGCTTCTTTAAACCGCCATATTGCTCGTGCGTATAGTTTTGCGGGTTTTAGCGAGGGTTTTGTTGAGGTGTTGGCAGCACAGCAAACACCCGAAAACCCTAGTTGGTTCCAAGGAACGGCGGATGCAGTACGTCAATACCTTTGGTTATTAGAGGAATGGAATGTAGATGAATTCCTGATTTTATCGGGCGATCATCTTTATCGGATGGACTATCGACTATTTATAGAACGTCATCGTCAAACAAATGCTGACATTACACTGTCAGTAATACCAATGGATGAGCGACGCGCCTCAGACTTTGGGTTAATGAAAATAAATGACTCAGGTAGGGTAATTGACTTTAGTGAAAAGCCAAAAGGTGATGCCCTTAAACAAATGCAAGTTGATACTAGCGTACTGGGATTAAGTGAGCAACAAGCAAAACTTCAACCGTATATTGCCTCAATGGGGATTTACGTATTCAAGAAAGAGGTTTTGATCAAGTTACTCAAAGAATCTTTAGAACGAACAGATTTTGGTAAAGAGATTATTCCAGATGCAGCAAAAGACCATAACGTACAGGCATATTTGTTTGACGGTTACTGGGAAGACATTGGAACAATAGATTCTTTCTATCACGCGAACTTAGCGCTGACACAACAGCCACTGCCTCCATTTAGTTTCTACGACGAACAAGCTCCCATATACACCCGCGCTCGTTACTTACCTCCAAGTAAATTATTAGATTGTCAAATAACCCAATCTATAATTGGGGAAGGATGTATCCTCAAAAATTGTCGAATTGAACATTCGGTACTTGGTGTACGTGCGCGCGTAGATTCTGGATGCATAATTGAAGACTCGTTATTAATGGGCGCCGACTTCTATCAAACCTCCGTAGATAGAAAGGGTATTCGAGAAGAAGGACATATTCCAGTAGGAATTGGAGCAGAAACAATAATTCGCCGTGCCATCATCGATAAAAACGCACGTATTGGTCATGATGTCCGAATTATTAACAAAGATAACGTTCAAGAAGCCAACCGTGAAGCCCAAGGGTTTTACATTAGAAGCGGTATCGTAGTAGTACTCAAAGGCGCCATCATTCCAGACGGAACAGTAATTTAGAGACGCGATATAGTAGAGACGCGATAATCGCGTCTCTACAACCTGTTCGGAAATTGCCCTTTGACATTGAGCAAGAACCGCACTTAGTCGTGTTGAATTATTTGTTAAGTTATAAACCAGAGTATTTTTCTCTCGTCATATATCTCTAAACAATATCTAATACCTTGCATCCTAAATTTAAGAACAAGGTATAAACTAAAAACCTATTATCAGTAATTTCTACAGGAGGCTGCTGAATGGCTGCAACCGATTTTAAAGATTATTATTCACTCTTGGGAGTTAACAAAACTGCTAGCCAAGAAGAAATTAAACAAGCATTCCGCAAACTCGCACGTAAATATCACCCTGACGTCAACCAGGGAAATAAACAAGCCGAGGCAAAATTCAAAGAAGTCAACGAAGCATACGAAGTATTATCTGACCCAGACAAACGTAAAAAGTACGACCAATTCGGTCAGTACTGGAAACAAGCAGGACAAGGTTTCCCAGGAGGCGCCGGAGCTGGCGGTGTTGGCGTTGACATGAACGGCTTCGACTTCGGGCAGTACGGAAGCTTTGAAGACTTTATAAATGAATTATTAGGTCGCTTTGGAGGTCCCGGAGGAGGCGCCCGCAGTCAAAGTTATTCGTATCGAACTTCAACAGGTGCCCCAAGTGGCTTCGATGGTTTTGGTTTCCAACAAGATTATGCTGGGGGTAGTGGAACTCAAGATAGCGAAGCAATGATTTCGTTATCTTTAGGCGAAGCATATAACGGAGTTGAAAAGAGACTTCAAGTTGCGAACGATATTATCAACGTTCGCATTCCCGCAGGTGCCAAAACAGGTAGTAGACTGCGTGTACGCGGAAAAGGGCCAACCAACCCACAAACAAAACAACGTGGTGATTTATACCTAAAAGTCCAAATACAGCCACACTCATTTTTCCAACTAGACGGCGATAACCTAGTATGCGAAGTACCAATAGCACCAGATGAAGCAGTATTAGGAGCATCTATCGACGTACCAACACCAGACGGTACAACAGCAAAAGTAAATGTACCAGCAGGAATACGTTCTGGGCAATCACTGCGTTTACGTGGTAAAGGTTGGGTATCAGGAAAAGGTGGACGTGGTGATTTACTCGTAAAAATTATGATTGTTGCTCCTAAAGATTTGAGTCAACAAGAACGCGAATTATACGAAAAGCTACGCACAATTCGTTCATATAACCCACGTAGTAACTTAAATAATATCAAGTTGTAAATATCTGGCAACGGATAGAACGGATGTAACGGATGGTTTATTTGTTATATCCGTTTCACTGCAAAATGTCATGCTGAGGAACGTAAAGCGGAGCTTTAAGAGCAGCGTAGCATCTTTAAAATTTTGAATTTATTTACAAGTAAAATTCTAACCAGTTTTTAGTATACTTGCTTTCGCAGCAGCACAAACAATACGATTAGCATCTTTGGTAAGAAATTCTAGTATATAATTAGGAGTGCTTGGATTTTGAGCTATCGCATATCTTTCTAACCAGTAGCTAGAACGATAATTTTTAATTAGTAAATGAGTAGGCGCCAGTGGATGTAGCAAAGCAAACAAGCGACTCAAACTAAACGGACAATCTTTTATATACTTACCAATAAATTTACTTGCTCGCTCAGAACTTCTTAAAATAAGATTTTTGACTGCTAGTGTATGAATATCAGTATTCCATTTATGTCGATGAGCCAGCTTTTCAAGAATTTCATTGGGGGTATTAGAATTTTGTGCAATAGCAAGCTGTGCATCTCTTGCTATATCTTCAGCCAATTTAATTAAAGTATCTATAGAAGTATTAGGGTGAAGCGCAACACATTCTCTAATAATTAACCATTTGCTCGCAGCAATTTTATCAAGAATATTTGAAGGTGTGTTAATATTTTTAACGATTTGTAATTGCTCATTGAAACTAATATCCTGTTCTTCTAAAAAATGTTCCTAATAGATAGCTAAACTTGTTGTTCTAAACAGGACTTACGGATGAAAACCTAGAAACCTGGAATATACGTTGATAGCATGTAATAAAACTGACTGTTTGTCTGCGACAATGAATGCATAGAAACCAGGTTTCTTTGCGTAAGCCCTACTAGGATTGAATCCATGAAAATTAATTTTGACTACTAGCTACTGCTTTTATTATTCCCAGTTTCTTATAGCTAGTATCAATCCACCATACTAATACAAGAAAGACGGCGCCAATTCTCAAAAATTCAACTCTAGTGGTCTTAATAGTCTCTGTGGTAAAAATTACTGCACAGGCTTTCCGGCCTGTGCCACGGGTATCAGGGGTTACTTTTGAGGCTTTAAATTTTTGGCCTTATAAAAGGTTTCCAAACTTTGTGTATCACCAACAAAACGCCAGTGCCAAGGTTCATAACTCACACCTTGAATATTATCTTTAGGAAAAGACAACTCAAAGCGAAACTTAGCGGCATTTTGTGACAACCATTCATAAGCCTTAGTTTTCTCAAAGTTAGCACTTAAATTAGTAGCAGGAACATTCCCATCACCAATATCAAGCGCGTAACCAGTATGATGTTCACTATAACCAGGAGGCGCCGATAGGGTTGCACGTTGTGCTGGGGTTTGGTTACGTTGGGCGCCAACAGCGAAAAATAACTGCTCTTGTTCTTTAACTGAACGAAACGCGGAAATAACAGTTAAATTTACACCAGCGCTACGAGCAGCTTGTTGCATCGCTAAAAATTGCTGTGCAGCAGCTTTTCGCATCCGGAAGCGTCCATCGTTGGTTAGAGGAGCAAGTTCAGACTCAGGAGCTTCAGCATACGGCAAATGTCCCAATAATGAACCATTCGCTTGAGCTTGAGCATCGGCAGGATTTACAGATGGACTTACAGTAGTCGATGGCGCCGAAGCTTCTTGTGTAGATTTTTTTGGTGCAGTGATAAAAAATAAAAATCCACTAATAACAGCAAGCACAATAAACCCAGCGGCTCCACCCAATATCAATACTGGTAGTTTACCCTTACCAGGCGCCACATCAGAAGCGTCACGTAACGCTGCGGGAATATCTTCACCAGAATCAGGTGAGGGTTTTTGTGGCTTTCCAGAAAACCCAGCATTACTCAAGGGTCAACTCCTGCATTTTCTTCAATAATTATTACCGATTGTAATCTGGAAAAAATATAACGCAATAGATTGAATTTGACATCTATATTTAAAGTTCGCTCTGATAAGTATTTACAGACACTCAAAACCCCCCAAACTTTGGAGGGTTAAAAATAATATTTCCAAGTAGTACTTTTTTACTGCTTGATTTACTCAGCACTCAGCACTTTCTACTCAGGACTAATTAAAATTAACCAAGAAAGCCTAATACATCGCGTATCACACTGTAACCAGCCAAGTCCCAAAGCAAATAAGCAAGAAATCCAATCATTGCCAAACGACCGTTCCATAGTTCGGCTTGAGGATTGGCACCAAACATAAAAGCATTACGGTCTACTTCATTATAAGCTTTAGCTACTTTTGGCAAATCGCTAGAAGGACGAGTTTCACGAGTTTCCATGTTTATATTTTTTAATTACGGTTTGTTTACTAGTTGTTCAGGGAGAAAAACGAATTATTCGTGTAAGATTCCTAATCTTGTCTAAATCAGGAATCTAAACACATCGTTAGTAACCGATAAAGTGTAGTACGTTACGTAGTACACTGTAACCAGCCAAGTCCCAAAGTAAGTAAGCAAGGAATCCAATTGCTGCCAAGCGACCATTCCATAATTCTGCTTGAGGAGTAAAACCGAAAAGAAAAGCGTTGCGGTCTACACCGTTATATGCTTTAGCTACTGCTGGTAAATCGCTTGAAGGACGAGTTTCACGAGTTTCCATTTTCTTTCTCCGATGTTAGGTAATAGGTAATGAGTAATATCATTTAGAAACCGGATTTCTTGTTGATAAGTTGTAATCAAAATTATGATTTGGCTTAGAAACCCGGTTTCTTTGGTTCCTTTTTAGTAACCAATCAAGTGCAATACGTCACGTAATACACTGTAACCAGCTAAGTCCCAAAGCAAATAAGCGAGGAATCCAATTGCTGCCAAGCGACCATTCCACAACTCGGCTTGAGGAGTAAAACCGAAAAGAAAAGCGTTGCGGTCAACACCGTTATATTCTTTAGCTACCGCTGGTAAATCACTTGAAGGACGAGTTTCACGAGTTTCCATTTTTGTTTCCCCTAAATTTCATTTCGAGCGCAATGTTTTAGCCTAATTTGTTAATCTAATTAGTTTTTTATCTAATTAGTCGGCTGTTGTTTTTATCTTGTCTTTAATTTAACTTTTAAAAAGCTGTTTGCTTTCTGTCTACAGGCACAACATGCACGCACTTGTGGACGATTATTTTCAATAATATTTACGTGGAAATATCCACCTATAGGATGTTAAAAAAAACAAAATGTAACGAAATGTAACGAATGTAACATTCAGTTGATACTAAAAACACGGTTTCTTAGCGACAAGCGCCTATTTTTGATACAAAGTGGCGCCTTTGGACTAAAGATGACGACATTTCTATCTAACGCTGGAGGTAGGGTTCAAACTAGCGAGAGATGCCCAAAAGGTGTTGTATAGCCGATTCTATTACTTAAGAGTTGGGTCAATCCATACAATAACTTTCCCTTATGTAATTTTATTCCCCAATGTTTTAATACGATTAGAGGAAGCGCATACAATGTTTGATAAATTAGATATAGGGCTGTTCAGTATTAAGCCGCTATTGTGGTTTATGCAAGCGGCACCAATAGACACCTCACAAATCTCACCAGCGCAAGCTTCGGTGGTTACAGCAGGACCCCGGTTCTTTGTAGCTCTAATCGCTGGTGTGATTTTGGCTTTTGCAATTCAACTGGTTTTAACAAATTTATCGGTTGCCGCTGGTATTACCTATTTAGGACGTTCCTCTGACTCAGACTCACATTCCACCCATAACGAAGCAGGCAGTTTTGGCGGAACAATCCGTAAAATTGGAACTGCGGTAGGTATGTGGACTTTAGTTACCGTTACCATTGCGCTAGCTATTGCATCTTTTCTTGCAGTTAAACTCAGCTTATTAGTTCTCAGTCCTGGGTTGGGCGCCATATTAGGGCTAGTAATTTGGGGCGCCTACTTTTTACTATTAGTATGGGTAAGTTCTACAACGGTAGGTTCTTTAATTGGTAACGTCGTCAATACCGCAACATCCGGACTACAAGCGATTATGGGTACTGCTACTGCCGCATTAGGCGCCAAAGCAGTTAATAATCAAGTTGTTTCAACAGCAGAAGCAGCAGCAGCAGCAGTACGCAGAGAATTTGGTGGCGCCATTGACCCAGGTCACATCCGAGATAATATTGAAGATTATCTGGAAATGCTTCGTCCGCCTGAATTAGATTTGGGTCGAATTAGAAGCGAGTTTGAAAATTTACTCAATGACCCCCGGTTGAAAGACATTGCTGGTAGTGACCTTCGCCATATTAATAAAGATAAGTTTATTGATTTAGTTAGCGAACGTACTGATATTTCCAAACGCGATGCTAATCGTATTGCGGATACATTATATGGAGTATGGCAGCAAGTAGTTAATCAACAACCTCAACAAAAAGACCGTTTGGGTGAGTTAGTTGATTACCTCAAGTCTTTACCACCAGGACAAAGTAAAACAGATGAACTGAACGCTAAGTTAGAAGCTTTAATAGCAGAAACACGTTCGGCAAAACAAGCTGATGATAAAGCTGCCAAAGAAGCAACTCCTGGACCACTGCAAAGAACATTACAACAAGGATTTTCAACGTTATCGGGTATTGTACTAGGACGTACAGATTTATCTGATTTTGATGTTGAGAAAATTATAGGCGCCTTGAGTCAAGCCAAAGAGAAAGTTACCGACCAAGCAGATAAACTAGGTATATCAACACCAACGAAACCTTTTAGCGCAATTCGTGCGGACGTAGAAAACTATTTACTTAACACCTACGCATGGCAGTTAAGTAATGAAAAAATTGCTCAAGAATTCCGCGACGTTATATATGACCCTGCTGCTGACCCAGCAAGAGTCCGTCAAGAAGTAGAGAGTCTCGGACGTAACGACTTTATAAATATTCTTCAGCAACGTGGGTTGTTAACACAAACCGAAATTCAACGCATTGCCGACAAACTCGAAGCAGTTCGTCAAGAAGTATTGATTAGCGTCACAGCAGCAGAAGAGCGGGAAATAGTGCTTGACTTGCAGCGTCGAATCGAAAGTTATTTGCTCGTTACTCCCAAAGACAACTTTACACCCGAAGCTATTGAGAGAGACTTTAAACCCATACTCGAAGACAAAAACGCCGACTACGAAACGTTATCACGACGGTTATCAATACTTGACCGTCAGCAAATGCTTGATATTTTACTCGAACGGAATGATATTCAACCTCGCGAAGCTACCTATGTTGTCGAGCTGTTAGAAAAACAGCGTGACCAAGCTTTAATTGAGTCGAAAGGACTAGCAGAGCAAGCTAAGTATCAAGCAGAAACCTTATGGTTAAATTTAGAATCGTACCTGCGAAATACTGGTAAATCAGAACTAAACCCTGATGCTATTAAAGCAGACCTGAAAAAATTACTTGATGACCCGCAAGCTGGACTTTCGGCAATTCAAGCGCGTTTATCTCGATTTGACCGTGATACTCTCGTTAAATTACTCGCGCAACGTCAAGATATAACAGAAAGTGAAGCGAATCAAATTCTCAATACAGTTTCAGAGTCGTGGCATAGTGTTCAAAAGGCGCCATCAGCAATAGCGGACAAAGCCAAAGAACAATATGACAACGTAACAGCTACGCTAACAGATTACCTACGGAAAACAGGCAAAGATGAATTAAACCCCGAAGGTATTCAGCGCGACTTAAACAAACTGTTCCAAAACCCCCAAGAAGGTGTAATTGCTTTACGTAATCGCTTGTCTAAAGTTGACAGAGATACCCTCGTACAATTACTGTCACAGCGACGCGATTTAAGCGAAGAGCAAGTTAATCAAGTTATCGATTCGGTACAAACTTCGATTCGTGACCTTATAGGCGCCCCACGTCGAATTGCCACCCGTACACAGCAACGAGTAGAAACCTTCCAAGCTTACCTGCAAGAGTATTTACGCCAAACAGGTAAAGAAGAACTTAACCCAGAAGGTATCAAACGCGACTTAAATTTACTACTACACGACCCACGAGTCGGAGTAGAAAGTATATCCGACCGTCTTTCACACTTTGACCGCGACACAATAGTAGCGCTGCTCAAAATTCGTGAAGATATTACAGATACCGAAGCTGAACAAATCGCAGATAACATCTTCTCGGTACGCGACCAATTTGTCGAGCAAGTACGAGGAATACAACGACGCATTCAAGACGCAATCGATGGAGTATTCGGAAAAATTCGTAACTACCTAAATTCGCTTGACCGTCCAGAATTAAACTACGATGGCATCAAGCGCGACGTTCGTAAATTATTCGATGACCCACAAGCAGGATTCGATGCATTAAAAGACCGCTTGCAATCGTTCAACCGTGAAACCTTGGTTGCAATAATGAGTTCTCGTGATGACATCTCTCAAGATGATGCCAACCGAGTTATTGACCAAGTAGAGCGCGCACGTAACAACGTATTACAACGTGCAGAACGTATTCAACATGAAGCACAACGGCGCCTAGAAGACGTTAAACAACAAGCGCAGCGTCAAGCCGAAGAAACCCGTAAAGCCGCAGCAAATGCCGCTTGGTGGTTATTCCTAACAGCAGTTGTCTCCGCTATTTTCTCAGCAATTGCAGGCGCCGTTGCAGCCACAGCTTTACTGATATAACCCCTTATCTCCCCCTTAATCTCAATACCAGCCTCCCATCTTTAGATTAGGGAGGCTTTTTATTTTCTCTGTGGTGAAAAATAATTCCAGAAACAAATTACAGCAAAGTTCGTTATTATCTTTAGATGCTTCAAACAGTAGCTAGTATTTACTAAGATATATGAAAACTATTTCCCGCGCGTCACGTAAAGCCTCAATATTAATTGCTATATCACCCTTATTTATCACACCGTTATTTTCGCACTCAGCTTTAGCACAATCAATAAACCCCTCACAAATCAACTCATACATCCAGCAACTAAGCAATACGAATCAAAATCAACAAGCCCTAAAATCATTAGTAAATATAGGTAAACCCGCAGTTCAAGCTTTAATTACGGCACTACAACAGCATCAAAACCCTGAAGTCCGTGCTGCTGCTGCTACTGCATTAGCTCAAATAGGCAATGATGCGGCGCCAGCTTTACCAGCATTATCAAGAGCATTACAAGACAAAGACCCAAAAGTTCGCTCTGCCGCAGTAGAAGCATTTGGCAGTATCGGCAAACGAGCCATGATACCCTACTTAGTAGCTAATTTAAAACATGAAAATGCTTCTGTACGTTATAACGCAGCACACGGATTAACACGACTTGGTAATTATGCGGAAAGTGCAGTGCCAACATTAACAGAAACACTACAAGACAAAGAAGCTTGGGTAAGATTAACAGCAGCGACAGCATTAGGTAATATTGGAGTACGTGCGCTATCATCACTACCTGCTTTAGTCACAAATATGGAAGATAAAGACATATCAGTACGACATAGTGCCGCATATGCTTTAGGAAGTATAGCTACAAACGCACAAGAAACAGTAAACAAAGTATCAACAAAAGACTTAGACACACTGATATTACACCTAGAAAAAGGCTTAAAAGTAGCTGCAAGACCAAACCTAGAATTTAGACAGCAAGCAGTATCATTAGTTCGCACACCCCTAGAAGCATTAAAAAAAGAAAGAAACAAACGTAGAATTACCCAAATACTATCTCAATGGAAACATTTTTCTCTACGAAATATTCAATTAAAATAAAACTTGAATGTAGGCTGGGTTACGCAAAGCCTGCACCTAACCTATAATCCTTCTTAGGGATGTAGTAAAACAAATAATTTAATTGTTTATTTAAATAGAAATAGTATAAATAAGGTCAAATCAAAACAATGAATAAAACTATATTATCAATTGTAATCAGCTTATTTGTGTTACTTTTAATTTTCTCGCCGTTTGCAGCATTCTCTGGCTTATTACTTGTATTATTCTTTTCAGTAATATCTTCGCTGTTTGTTAATATCTTTCAAGCATTGGTAGGAAAAAATACAGATAACTCAAATTCTAATCCGGCGCCTTAATGGTGATTTTATAAGGGACGGGCAAGGATGCCCATCCCACAAGAACTAGATTACACAAGAATTAGATTAAATGCTTTCTTGAAATTACAAAAGCTTAATATCTTGTGCTTACTTCATTGGGGTCACGATAAGCATGAGGTTTTTCATCACGTTTGAGAAGACCAGCTAAACCAAGTAATCCTAACCAACCAAGCCATCCCCAACTGGTACCACGCTCTTCTTGGACTCCCGTTGTGCGTTGAGAATTAGTAGTATCGGTTGTTGTACCTGTACCAGTGGTAGTTCCATCGGTAGTAGTGCCTGTTGTAGCACCACCTGTTGTAGTTGTTTCATTCGTAGTAGTACCAGTTGTGGTGTCTGCTGTACCTGCGGCGCCTGAACCTGTACCTAATGTTGAATCTGTACCTGCTGTACCTGCGGCGCCTGAACCTGTACCTGTTGTACCTGCGGCGCCTGAACCTGTACCTAATGTTGAATCTGTACCTGTTGTACCTGCGGCGCCTGAACCTGTACCTGAACCTGAACCTGTACCTGTTGTACCTGCGGCGCCTGAACCTGTACTTGTTGTACCTGTACCTGTACTATAAGTTGATGAACCAGTCCCCGTACCACTTGTACCTGTACCTGTACCCAATGAGCCACTTCCTGTACCAGTTCCTGTACCTGTACCCAATGAGCCACTTCCTGTACCAGTTCCTGTACCTGTACCCA
>NZ_MRCD01000127.1 GCF_001904745.1 Calothrix sp. HK-06 | reverse complement strand
AAAATATCATAACAATAGATATATTGCTCTTTTGCTAAATGAAAAGATTCTGACATATTTCTGGGAGGGTTCTTAACTTGCATCTCCACGACATCATTACTAATACCTACGACCTCCGTACCAGAAAGTTCATACCAGTGTTTCATTAGAGCAACATGCACTTGTGGCGGATATATTAGCAGTAAATAGAGAGATTGAAGAAGAAATTGAAATAACACCATTCTGGATTTTGGTTATCGAAACCAAGAATAGTAGTGTCAATGCATCGGAAGGATTACCTCAATTACTTACCTACGCATATGACGCTATCAAAGAGCAATCATCGGTTTGGGGGTTGTGTACAAATGGGATGGATTATCAATTTGTTTATATTCAGCAAGCAAATCCACCCCTTTATCAATTATTGCCGAAATTAAATATAACTCGTCCAGATGCATCTGTTGAGTTGCTACAAGTTCTCAAAGCTATTTGTAAACAGTATTTTGGTATGTAGGCGCCTCAAAACTCTCTTGTGGAGAGTGGGCATCCTTGCCCTGCCCTTTATACTGGAACAGACAATATAGGCGCCCATTCCACAATTCCATTTCACAATTTCATTCTACTTGTATGTCTTTATGAAGATTGACAGAATTTCATTAGAGTAGATACAGCTACATTTATGAAGTTAAGTAAAGGTTATTTAAGAATTAAGTCTTTTTAATATGTAAGAATACGGAGGTTGGTAAGGTAGATACATAGTCAAAAATTCACGGTACTAGAAATATGAACTCATCAAATCCAGGTCCATTGGGTGTTTCAATCGCTATGGGTGTTGCTGTAATGTTGACCAGCGTCAGCGTTATTACGATTATGAGCATGTTTTAAATAACTGTATCAACAATGATTTTGGTCATAAAACTTAATAAAGCCTCTCTCTTCACTGAGGGAGGCTTTCACATTTTTCTAGATTTGTATAGTTGAAAAGCATGGTGGAAGTATTGATGTAAATTCGGCGCCATCTCAGGGAACGGAATTTATAATTCAAATTTCTTTGAATTGACAGCAGAACTTAGATGTTTGGAGTTGTCACTGAGGGTGCATGTAAACTTCACTCTTCACTTTCATGTGTTACGATTTTCCCCAATATATTCCTAAAATAAACAACTTCGTAATTAGGTGCCAGTTCTATTTGCAGTTGCTTCCAAAGTTTAATTGCCTCTTCATCAAAATCTGCTTCTACTTCTGGGCTAGAAAAGCCGGGTGAGTTTATGGGGTCATCCCAGTTTAATGTTGTGTTGTAAACTGCTGCCCATTTATACAATCTGTTTATAGTTTCTTGACTCAAAGGGAGTTTTGCAGGGCCGATATTACCAACTAGGTCTCCCGATGCTCACCATAAAGGTTAACATCCGTAGTCTGCCATTAGTTTAATTTTGGTTGGCATAGATGTTTTAATTGATTTTATATTAAGGATGCTATCCTGGGGGAAAACTGCGCCCTTCGTTCGCGACTCATGACAAAAGTATAGATTTGCGGTAGAGTTAGCCTCCTCCGACGATTGTTACTATTTCTAGGTTGTCGTTGGCTTTGATTTGTGTTGTTTGCCAGTATTGTCTGTGTAAGATTTCGCCGTTGTATTCGACGGCAACGAGACGGGGGTTAAAGCCTAGTTGTTGAAGTAAGTCAGGTAAAGGGGTTTGCTCTGTACATGTACGAGGTTCGCCGTTTACCTGAAGTGTTATTTGGTTTGACATATTACTTGCGTTCGGGTTGAATGCGGTTCAACTGCGATAGTAAATATTGTGTTACTAAGGTTGGTTGTTCTGCTTGCATTAAGCTTCGCACTACTGCGACTCGACTGGCGCCTGCGTCGATAACATCATTAATATTACTAGTATCGATACCACCAATCGCGAACCAGGGTATTGTGCTATGCTGGGCTGCATATTGTACATACTCTAAGCCAGCTGCGGCTTTCCCTTGTTTAGTGGGCGTTTCATATACTGGTCCAACACCGATATAATCGGCGCCATCTGCAATTGCCTGTTGCATTTCTTGCGGATTTGTGGTAGAACGACCTATCAAGCGCTGTGGTCCAAGTAGCTGACGTGCGACTGAAGTGGGCATATCTTGTTGCCCTAAATGTACTCCATCTGCATCTACCGCTAACGCTAAATCAACGCGGTCATTGACTATAAATAGGGCGCCGTAATTGCGACATAAATCTCGTAGTGATACAGCTAAATCAAGACGTAGCGTATCGTCGGCAATTTTGTCACGGTACTGTATTAAAGTCAATCCACCTTTAAGTGCGGCTTCGACAGTTCCAATTAGATTTTCTGACGGGGAGGTTACAAGATAAAGACGCGCACGCAAAAGCATTTGATGCCGCTCATAACCCATTAAATTTGTTTCTAGGGTATAAACTCGATAACGCATCTGCTTAAAAGCAATTCCCATATTGGAATTTACTAGCTTGCCATACTCTTCTAAAACTCGCAGAGCTTCTTGAACCCGACAAAAGTTAGCTTGCAAAAGTGCCCTGATACCAGAACGTGTTTCTTCTTGTGGGTGACTAATTTCTGTCCCTGTATCACCTTCTGTATCTCGTGCTGCACGTAACTCAGCAGTATGCCAACTAGCGACTTCTTGCCGTAGTTGTTTGCATTCAGAAGTCATTTGGACGTTGTTCAACCCAAAACGACACCATTCTTCTAGAACTCGCAACCCTTCGCGCGCACGGTCTAAGTTAGCATCTAAAATGCGGTAAACAACTTGCTGTATCTGCTGTTTCTGGCTGTATGGCTCGACCATTACAACAACCCCATTAGTGCTTTCATCGTAATAGCCAGCCTGTTTCATATTGGCAACGTGTTTCGCATTTGTGTAAAGGTTTGTTATCGTCTTCAAGTTAATAAACGCAGGTTGGCGAAACCCAAAGATATAAGCAAAGTGCTTACTTTCCTACTTTGTATCAAAAATAGCCAATTGGTCAATATGTCCTCTGGTTTACTTGACTCCGTAGCTTTACGTAGTCAACAGTAAAGAGTTTTAAAAATTATGTCATAAACATCATCGACATATTGACAATAAAAGTATAAAAAAGTCTTGTTGGTTAAAGGAGTGCAAAAAATTGATTAACTCTTACTCTTTCCCTAAATCGTCTCGGTCGGGCAATTTACCAAATAGTTTGGCATTTTGTCATCATCCTTCATATTGGTTCCTCAAAATTAACGAGATTACTTCGGTTTTTCGTTCGTCAGTACTATTACTTGGCTTAACCATTACTGTCGCATCGACTATATTGTCAAGCGCTTTTTATAGTACTGCCGTTGCTCAAACTCAATCGTCGCAACAACGAACAGTTCAGGGTGAACAAACAATCTCTCAGGTTAATGTCCTGTTTGTCAACCCAAGTGCTGGAGATGACAAAACCGGAAATGGGGGTGAACGTACTCCATTTAAGACTATTACCCAAGCTTTGCATGTTGCAGCGCCACAAAGCACGATTATGCTTGCTCCTGGTACATACACCGAGCAAACAGGTGAAGTCTTTCCTTTGATACTCAAACCAGGAGTTTCTATTCAAGGCGATGCTAGTACTAAAGGACGCGGTATTGTAATTCAAGGTGGCGATGATTATCTTAGCCGTACCTTTGGTAAACAGAACGCTGCAATCGTTGGTGCCAATCAAGCTTCTATTACTGGTATCACAGTAATGAATCCTAAACCACGTGGATACGGGATTTTGATTGAATCAACCAACCCTACAATTAGTGAGAATACCTTTGCTGGCAGTACCCAGGACGGAATTTCTATTACAGGTAATGCCACACCAGTTATAAGCAAAAATTATTTTTATCAAAATAAAGCAAACGGACTGACAGTTTCTGGAAATGCTCGTCCTGAAATTAGAGAAAATATTTTTCAGCAAACAGGGTTTGGTATTAATATTGCCCAAAGCGCAGAGCCATTAATTATTGGTAATCAAATACAATACAATCGAGCAGGAGTCGTTGTCCAAGCATCCTCACGTCCGAAATTACGTAATAATTCAATTCAAAGTAACCGTGAAGATGGGTTAGTCGTAATTGCTCAAGCAGTACCTGACTTGGGTAGTGCAACAGAACCAGGTGGTAACGAGTTCCGCAACAACGGACGTTATGATATCAACGCGAATGCATCAAAGCAGTTATTTTCTGCCGTTGGAAATTCTATAGCAAGTAACCGTATTGCGGGTAGAGTTGATATTAGTGGTAATACAACCCCTGTATCCACTGCCCAATCTGTTTCAACTCCAACAAAATCTAGTAACGAGATTACGTTTACTGCACCCGACCCAACTACTAACATTGCCCGCAATAATAATCTTATTAGCAATCGCACCTCTAGACAAATATTAAACAGTCAGTTAATGCCGTTGCGACCAATAAACTCACAACTCGGTACAGTTAGGGCGCCTCAACCAGCTACCAATGATACACCCCAAATTAATTATGTCCGCATTAACCCAGAAACTATAGAATTTACGGCGCCTGCTTCCGCACCAACCCAGCTATCAGCACCTCAACCATTACAACCCATTCAAACAAGAAGAAGCAATGCAACATCCTTAGAAAGCGTAAATCAGCTAGACACTCCTAACACCAACAATATAATCCAAATGCCAACATCTAGAATGGCGCCGATGCCTAATAACCAGTCGTCACAAATTGCCACTGCATCTACAGGCATAAGATACAGAGTCCTAGTACCCACATCAAGCGAACGAGACGAAGATGTAATTCGTTTCCTTGCTCCTGGAGCTTTCCGCACTACTGTACGTGGACAAGGAGTTGTTCAAGTGGGAGTATTCAGCAACACTTTCAACGCCGAACAAATGTTAAGAGTTCTTAACAATAACGGCTTAAAAGGAATGATTGAACCGCTAAATTAAAAAGTTAGCTGTTAGCTATTAGGAAGAGTATAAAGTGTCATTCTGAGCGCAGCGAAGAATCTTTAAGATTTTGATAAGTTATAGAGATGCTTCACTACGTTCAGCATGACATGGAAGTAGACACTCATAACTCATAACTTTCCACTTTAACGATTGATTTTAGTTTTGATGCGAAAGATTCAGAGACTTTGCTTTTTTCGGGAGTGAATTGTTCAATAGCAGGGTGATGAGTTGCTGGTGGCAACATTTTTACTAGCTGTGTTGCTACATGCGACTGAGATTTATGTTCGATTAGTTCGATATTTGGTATTGGTGGTCGGCGAACAACTGCCCAGTCTGGTATTGTATTATTTTTTTCGTCTTGATACGAATTACCACTATCAGTACTATTTTTATTAAATTGATTATTAGTATCTTTTTTATCTAACTCAACACCCAAGTTGTTTTCGGTTCGAGAATTTGGAATACTAATATTTTGATTTTGATTTTGGATATATGTATTTTGATGGTTGTTTGTTTGGGGAACAAGTGGTAGTACTGGCAGTTGCGATGTTGATGGGGGTGTTGTTAGACTTTGAGGAAATTTGCTGCAAATTAAACGCTCAAATTCCATGTTGAAATGGAACGATGCTTGCCCACGTCGCAACCAAATATTAAGGATTTGCTCGACTGAAATGGCTTTGTATCGACCTTGATATAAGGCTTCTACCACTGCTAGGTGTAGCCAATGCAATGGAAATTGCACCTGCCAGCGCGCAATTAACTCGTTCGCTTTGTAGCCACCTAGGTCAAAACTGTAATGAGTTAATAAGCTTATTGCTAGGTTTGTGTAGTTTCCATAATAGTTCTCGTAGCTGTCATAGTTGTCCGGTATGGAAGCGGACATCTGACTTTCAGCTTTGGGTATTAAGCAGAGATTGGTATCCCGTCGCATATAGCTGGTTGTGCTTTTAGCTACAGTTAAGTATTTCTAAGTAGTTCTTTTATGTAAAAGAAGTGTTCTTAATTCTACCTGTAACAATGAAATTAAGAAACGATATACGGTGAATTTATTTTCGGTACCCGATTTAAGGCCACTAGCGCTTGGTAAACAAAAGCTGCTACTTCGCCTCGTGTTGCCTCCCGGTTTGGCTCGATTTGTTTGATACTTGGATAGTTAACGACAATATTATTCGCTGTAGCCGTTGCAACCGCAGCGCGCGCACTTGAAGGAATTGTATTTATATCGCTATATAACCCTAAATTATCACGACTGGCGCCAAAAGTCCCAATTCCGCTCACCAAGGAAACAATTACTTGTAACCTAAGAACATTTTGGTTGGGTCGAAAGCTTCCATCGCTCAACCCACTCACAAATCCCCCACTTGCAGCCACCTTTATTGCACTATAACCCCAAAATTCTTTTGGAACATCCGAAAATTCCGGTGCAGATCTTTTCGCAACTGGATTAAATGCAGCAGCTACAAGTGCTGCATACTGAGCGCGCGTTATCGGTTTATCTGGTTGATATGTACCATCTGCAAATCCCTTTGTTAAGTTCATACTTACCAAAGGACGAATAAAGTCTTCTGCCCAATGTCCCGTTAAATCACTAAATGAAGCTACATCCGTCACTGGCGCCACAATATAAGCTGATTCAATCGGTTTTAAATTCCCTTGTGTCACCAAACCTTGACAAATTAATGCGGCAACTTCTGCACGGGTGATATCGCGCATTGGTTGGAGTTCATCAAGAGTCGGATAATTTACTACAAGTAAATTTTGTGTGGCGATTGCAACGGCAGAAGTGGCGTAACTAGGAATTTGGGCACGGTCACTATATGCCATTAGTAAGTTAGAATTACCACCGCTCAACTTTAACCCGTTGACCATTGATACTAGTGCTTGAACTTTAGTTAAATTTTGTGTGGGTCGAAATGTTGCGTCTGGAAAACCGCTAATAAACCCCATATTTGCAGCAGCAGCAATTGCTGGAGCTGCCCAAAAATCTCGTTTAATATCTGTAAAATTGGGAATTTGGTTTTTTGATTGAATATTAAAGGCTTTTGCTACTAATGCTGCGTATTGAGCGCGGTTGATTGGTGCATTCGGTTCAAAGTTACCATTAGGTAAACCACTTATTAAACCCTTTGTAACTAATAACTCTATAAAAGGCGCCGCCCAATGTCCACCAATATCAGGAAAAAGGCTATTGTCTCCAGTATTAACATCATCACTAACTACTGCGACAAACTCTACTAGTCCCTTTACTTGCACGGGGTTGACTTGGTTGCCAGCGCTATTAATTGTATTATAAGTGGCATTTTGAATATCAAACTCACCATTTCCACGAAAAATATTTGCTGCTTGGTCTTGTGAGCTACCTAAATCAGGAATCGCGTTACCATTGACCAATAATCCACCCTGCGAGTTGTTCTCTACCAAATTGCTTCGCAGTACTGGACGTGCTTCGCGAGACAATGCAATGCCAGTTTTATTATCTATAAATTTATTACCTGCTACTATTGGCGCCGAAAAATCACTAATCGCTAAACCCAAACCGTTTTTTTGAAAAGTATTTCGCAGTATCTCGCCTTTACTATTACGTGCTATTACTAAGCCGCCAGCATTATTTTGTATAAACTTACTACCTGAAATCAAAGGTTTAGCTGTACCACTAACAAAGATTCCCTCTCTACCACAGTTGTTAAATGTACAGTTCGTTATACTAGGCGTACTCGACTCAATCCAAATTCCAGTACCTTTACTGGTATTATTAGTTACCGTAACTCCTAATAGAGTCGCGTCATCAAGTAGTAGCAACGTAATATTCTGGGCGCCGAAACTAGGACTGTTGTATTCACCGCTTCCGGTTATAACGATACCTTGACCGAGAGTAGCTTCATTCCCAATGACGATAACCCCTTTCGGTATGACCAACGGAAACTTCTCACCTGCTTTATCGTTGTAAGTACCAACAGCAAGTCGAATTACGGCAGATTTTGCCACTTGCAATGCACGAGTGATACTTCTATAGGGAGATTGGCGTGACCCCGCATTGGCATCATTTCCAGTCACGGGGTTGACGTAGAGTGTTGCTACAACAAGGGTAGAGTTTACCATAATTTGGAGGCGTTAAGGGGTAAATAAAGAATACCGAGAAAAGAATAAATTATAAACAGCAAAAACATTCAGTTTATACTTAAACCCCAATGTCAAATACTTTCCCCTTTACCTTTAGCCTTTATAATTAGTGCTTTAATTATTTCTGGAGATTGCCGAAAAGTAAAATGATTGAAGTTGAACATCTGAGTAAGGTATATGGCTCTACTAGAGCTATTTCTGATGTGACGTTTAACGTCGATAAAGGTGAAATACTGGGATTCCTTGGTCCCAATGGCGCCGGAAAAACTACTACTATGCGGATTTTAGCTGGATATTTACCAGCTACTAAGGGTACAGCACGTATTGCTGGACTTGATGTACACGAAAATTCTCTTTCAGTTCGGCGCCAAATTGGCTATTTACCAGAAAATCCGCCATTATACCCAGAAATGACGGTGGAAGGGTTTTTATATTTTGTTGCGCGCATTAAAGGAGTAAGTGCTTCGCGGAGGAAGGAAAAAGTTGAGACAGCACTGTCTAAGTGTAACCTTACAGACAGGCGCCATACAATTATTCGCAAGCTTTCTAAGGGGTACAAACAACGTGTTGGCATCGCACAAGCAATCGTTCATGACCCACCAGCAATAATTCTTGATGAACCAACAGTTGGTTTAGACCCTCGGCAAATAATTGATGTGCGAAACTTAATCAAAAGTTTGGCAGGAGACCACACAATAATTCTCTCCACACATATTTTGCCCGAAGTCAGTATGACCTGTAGCCGCGTTGCAATTATTAATCAAGGAAAAATTGTAGCAACAAACACCCCAGAGAATCTGATGACACAGTTGACAGGTGGTTCGGGTTATGAGTTGGAAATTCGGGGTGAAGCGTCTTTAGCTAAACAAGTATTGCAAAACGTTACAGCCGTGATTTTGGTAGAATCAATTCCTACGACGGCAACGCATGGCATCATTTTACCAGAACGTGCTTACTTGCGAGTTGTAACGCAACCAGGGACCGAGCCAGGAAGCGAAATCGCACAGACATTACTGCGTGCTGGATTTGATTTATACGAAATGCGTCGGGTTAGCGCTACCCTCGAAGATGTGTTCTTAAAATTGACTACTGAAGAAAAAATACAGCCTACCGAATCAGTTGATGAATTATCGGAGCTACATAAATAATGGGCATTATATTAAGTAACATTATTGCTATTTATCGCCGTGAACTGCAAAGCTATTTTGTTTCGCCTCTAGCTTATGCCATAGCGGGTATTTTTTGGTTTTTATCTGGACTCTTTTTTATACTGATTTTACAAGATATTCTTCAGTATGTAGCAGGCTTAGATATTCAGGGACAACAGTTTCAAGTCCCTGTACCACCATTCGATATCCCCTATCAATTTATCAGTGCTTTCCTCGACCGTATGGGGTGGATGCTATTATTCATACTTCCAATTTTATCGATGGGGTTATATGCAGAAGAACGGAAACGCGGCACTTTAGAGCTACTTGCCACATCTCCTGTTACTAACTGGGCAGTTGCCGTTGGTAAATTACTAGGAGTACTAACGTTTTTTACTACGATGGTTATACCTTTGCTTATATTTGAAGCCATTGTTATTGGTGCTGCGAGTCCAGCAATGCCACCTTTGATTCTACTATCAGGTCATTTAGGCTTAATTTTATTGGCAGGGTCTATTTTATCTGTAGGGATGTTTATTTCTTCGTTGACTGATAGTACTATTTTGTCTGCCGTCCTAACGTTCGCTGTCATTTTACTGCTATTGTTTGTTGATTTAATCGCCAAAAACATCGGTGGAACTTTTGGTGAAGCTCTTGGTCATTTATCGCTACTCAAGCACTACAACAGTTTCATTCAAGGTGTGTTTGACACTAGTGCAATTATATTATTTGCTAGTTATATGATTTTAGGTGTTTTTCTAACAGCTCAGTCAATTGACGCACTTCGCTTTCAAAGACAGTAACAACTATGAAAACTATTGCTACTAGAAAGCTCTGGAAATTTATATTTTGGCTGGGTCCGTTCCTTGTCACTGCAGGTTTAACGGTTGGGTTAATTTCTGGTTTCAGGGGAGTTGTACCATTGGTGCTGCTCATCCCAGGAGTTACGCTTGTTGCAGCTTGGATAATAATTGAGGGTTCTCGAAATAATTGGTTAGCGCAACGTTCGACACAAGCGGGTACAAATGCTTTATTCGCTACGCTTGCTGTTTTGGCACTGCTTGGCTTAATCAATTTTATCGGCGCCCGCTACCATCTACGGACAGATTTAACAGAAACACAATTATTTAGTTTGGCACCTCAATCGCGCTCATTAGTACGCAATTTAAAACAACCTGTAAAAATATGGATATTTGATGTTAACCAAAACCCTGTAGACCGTGACCTTCTCGAAAACTATCGGCGCCAAAGTAGTAAATTTGAGTTTGAGTACGTAGACCCACAGGCAAAACCAGGGTTAGCGAAACAATTTGGCGTTAAAGAAGCAGGTGAAGTCTATTTAGAAACAAATCAACAACGTAAATTAGTACAAGTAGTCAACGTTCAGGAACGTCTCAGTGAAATTCGTTTGACCAACCGTTTACAACAAATTACTTCTGGCACTTCAGTCAAAGCATACTTTATACAAGGACATGGAGAGTCTCAACTCACAGCAGGTGAAAATTCGATATCACAAGCAGCCAAAGCTTTAAATGATAAAAGTTTTACTACAGAACCCTTAAACCTTGCCCAAACTTCTGAAGTACCAACAGACGCAAACGTTATAGTTGTCGCAGGACCAAAACGTGCGCTGTTTGATACAGAAGTCAAAGCACTGCAAAACTACCTTAACCGTGGTGGTAATGCTTTATTAATGATAGACCCAGACACCGACCCTAAACTTGACCCTTTACTTAACGAATGGGGAGTCAAGCTAGACACTCGTTTAGCTGTTGACGTAGCAGGCAGCGAAGCACTTGGTCCAGCAGTTCCCATTGTCACCGAATATGGAAAACATCCAATTACAAAAGACTTTGGTAACGGTATCTCGTTTTATAGACTAGCTCGTCCTGTTGACACAACCCCTGTCAATAATATTCAAGCAACACCATTATTATTAACTAGACCTTACCCAAGTACATGGGCAGAAAGCGACCAAAAAAGTGAAAAATTGGAATTTAACGAAGGTAAAGACCGTAAAGGGCCTCTTACTTTAGGTGTTGCTTTAACCAAAAAAGTCTCTACACCAACAACCACATCAGGAGAGTCACGTTTAGTTGTAATTGGAAACTCAGATTTTACTACCGATGGTTTATTTCAGCAGCAACTTAATGGAGATGTTTTCTTAAACTCTGTTAGTTGGTTGAGTCAGCAAGACCAGCAAGCTCTTTCAATACGACCAAAAGAACAAAAAAACCGTCGAATTAATCTTTCTGTAGCTCAAACACTTCTTTTGCGGTGGTCAGCGCTGTTTATACTTCCTTTTGTTGGCTTTATAGGAGCAGGTTTACTTTGGTGGCAACGACGTTGATGTAATGGTTATGAAATTACAACGAACGACTTTAGTTTTGATATTGCTGGCTTTTGGTTTAGGTGCTTTTGTCTACTATTATGAAATTAGAGGCGCCACCCAGCGAAGGGAGGTAAGTGAAAGTAAAAAGCGAATTTTTAATTTTACTGCCGATGATATACAATCGCTAACAATTAAAAAAGGTAGCGACAATATCGTTTTAGAACGCAGTGGTACTCAGTCACCTCAAAAATGGTTACTCAAGGCGCCTCTAACTTCACCAGCATCCGATGCATCAGTATCCTATTTAACAGATTTACTTGTACAAGGACAAATAAATCGAACAATATCAAGTCAAACCAGCCAATTGAACGAATTTAGTCTAGACCAACCACAAGCGACTATAGAAATCAAACTCAAAAATCAACAAACTCATAAGTTAATTTTGGGTAAACTTGATTTTAGTAATAATTTTTTATATGCTCAAATAGACCCTAGTCCTAAAATAGATATCAAAACTAGTGTACTACTAGTTTCAAAAGACTTTCAAAACGCTGTAAACCGTGATATATCAGAGTGGAAGCAAGCTGGAAATAATCCTGAACAATCGTCTCCATTACCATTACCAACTTTTAATACATCATCTCCCGCTCCCAAAAATTGAGTCAAGACGCTCACATGTGAGCGTCTCTACAGGTTAATTATCATCTTTTTGAAACTTAGAGGAATTAGAAATTGAAAATGACAGAGAATCTGTCAACTTCTTTTTATAATTTACATCATCAAGTTCTTTGAAATTCGACAAATCTAATAACAAATTTATTAGTTGTTTGTTTTTCTTGTGAAATTTTAATAGTTCTAAATAGGCGAAAGGTACTGTAATTGGCCACAAAATAGTAGCTAACACCAAAACAAAGGTTGAAAGCAAGCGCATTTGCTGACTCATTTCTTCGTCTTCTACAAAGAAGTCGAGCCAGCGTACAAAAAATAACCCTGCAAGCAATATATAAAATACTAATAACAAATAAAGCATGATTAGAAAAAGCTGTTGTAACTTGGCGCTCGGTAGATACAGCACTAGTTTTTATTTTGACATTGGGCTGAAATACTTTAGGGTTTAACTAACTGAACTTATACGTACTTTTTACTGACTTAACCCTAGGTCTTTGATTATACTAGCATTCAATCGCCTCAATTACAGAATGACAAAATACATATTCAATTGTAAACGCCTTTTTCCAATATAGCAGGCGCCTACACTACAGAAAGGTTTATCTCCGTAATTGGCAAGAAGATATTCAGTTAAATTTCGTAAATTGGATGAATAAATAGTAGCAATAGTTACCTCTTAAAAAAGAAAAATAATTTTTTAAAAATATTTATAAGTAAGCATTATTAATAAAAATGGCTCAAATACTTAGTTGCTATTACTGAGTATAGCAAAATTTTTATTTCAGCTTGTCAGCAATTATTCGTACAATAACTTATACATTTAGTTTTTTAATGTTTAATTAAGTGGGATTGCTTAAGTAAACTTACGTAGATAAAATTTATTTAATCTAATTATACTGTAATCTTACGTAGCATCAGACTGCTTTGATGGGTGGCACCTACTTAATTTATGTTTGTAAATGTGCCGAGGAGTCATGTATATTAAAATAAGATTAAGAAATGTAAATTATAGAAAAATAACTTAAACCTTGATAAAGATGAGCCAAACAGCTTTAAATTTAGTTGCCACATCAATTTTCATAATGACGGTATCGAGTTTACTGGGCCCACTGGTACATTTATCGCCTGCGGTACCTGCGGTTGCTACAATTACAATTCTTGGTATAGCCACACTCGATAGCTTTGCGCTGCAAGGAAAAGGTGGAAACGTTTTTTTAGATTGGATTGCTAGTTTTTCTCCAGCACATCGTGAACGTATCGCACATCATGAAGCTGGGCATTTTCTAGTGGCAACTAAGTTAGGCATTCCAGTTGTTAGTTATACTCTGAGTGCTTGGTCCGCTTTAAAGCAGGGACAAGCAGGACTTGGAGGTGTAAGTTTTAACGATGCGAATTTAGAATCTGAACTGGGTCAACGTCAAATTTCTGCTCAAACGTTAGACCGCTACTGTACAGTATGGATGGCTGGAATCGCGGCAGAAACTTTGGTTTACAATAATGCTCTCGGTGGCGCCGATGACAAGACAAAGTTAGTGGCACTATTAAAAAGCTTAGGTTTTTCAGAATCGACATTCAACCAGAAGCAAAGGTTTTGCATGTTGCAAGCGAAAACTCTGCTCCAAGAAAACTGGTCAGCGTATGAAGCGCTAGTAAACGCGATGAAACAACGCGCATCTGTAGAAGAATGTATAAAAGTTATGAGTGCTGAGTTATGACCCGTAAGGTGGGCACTGCCCACCCAACTCCTAACTCCTAACTCCTAACTTTAAGAAGAGACTGCGTGCAGATGGGTTGTTCTCGAAACATAATCACGACCAATAACTTGGTTACGTCCAGATGCTTTGGCTTCTAAAAGATATTGGTCAGCGCGATGTAGTAAACTAATTCCTTTCGCGTCATCTTCTGCACGCAAACAAGCGGTTCCAAGGCTTATAGTAACGTTGATAGATAAAGTATTATTAATCGCAAATGGCTGGTCGCTAACTATACGGTTTAAGCGTTGTGCCACTACGAGCGCTTCCTCACAAGTCGTATTGCCTAATATAATTACGAATTCCTCACCACCATATCGAAAGGGTACGTCTTGAAACCGCAAGTTGTGTTTTATCCGCGTGCATAACAACTGTAATAATCGGTCACCTACTAAATGCCCATATGTATCGTTGACCTTCTTGAAATAGTCTACGTCAAGAATAATCAAACTAAGCGGCAAAGAAAGCGAACGCGCTTTGTGTATTTGTTTCGGTAAGTCCCATTCTAATGCACGACGGTTGTTTAACTCAGTCAACGCATCTGACAGTGCAATCGCACTGAGTAAGTCATTCGTGCGAATCAGATCGCGGTACTTTTGGGCTTTTCGCAAACCAACTGTTAGTTGAGCTATCAGCAAGTGTTCTTTAGCTGGAGATTTAACGAAGTTATCTTTAAAACTGTTTTCTGAAAGCCACCAAATGTAAGCATCGGCGCCTTGACGCAATGCCGCTGACATCATTTGTGATTCCCATAAATCGTCACAATTAGCTTTATCGGAAAGAATATGCGAACGGTCTTCCAGTAAAATACAGTAGATCCACGATAACTTGGTTTGCTCCTTTAGCCAACAGCACAATTCCATACTGCCATCGGAACTAGCTTGTACCAAAATTACATCTGGCGGTGCAATTTGTATTTTCGACACCGCTTGATTTAAGTTGGCGATAGCTTCGATGCTAAAAGCGGGTGTATCACGGATCTGATCCGGAAGCGTTTCGAGAAATATTTCACTTCCAAAGACCAGAATGGATATATTCATTACTTTGCTTTATGCCCTATTTAATTTAATACTGGGTGTATCCTGCAAAACTTACCTAGACTCCTTAAAAATAATCCTTGCTAGGCAGTATTTTTAACGATGGGGATTACCCTGTATTCCATGCTTTGATAGTGGGTAGTACAACCTTTTTCAAATCAAATCACTCCTTTACTAGTAAACATACTCAAATATAGGCTTGAATCTTATGCTAACTACTGTCGGCTTTTACTTATTTTTTTTAAACAGTAAAAATACTGAATAATCTACATAAGTATATAAGTATTACTGTATTTTCCAGAATATACGTAAGGGCAGATAGTTTTTGCTCATATTATTCTATTATGCTATGGCTTAGTTATGAGTGTAACTCTTGTCTTTTCGCTAATCGTGCGAATGTTTACATCTATATATAGTAGTGAGAGTAGATATTAAATTATTCATTACGAATAATATCTTAATTAGTTGCTAGACAAACTACTCCACAACATCAATTTTCCTTGTTACATCCCATTTGATTTATCTATTTATAGTTTATGGAATGGCGCATACGTATATAAATTTGGCGTGTAACCATAAAATAATCGATGCTGCAATAAAAATTTTGCAAACTTTCAATAGCAGTTTTTGTGGATGAAGTATTTATTACAGCACAATTATTAGCTGTGAGTATAGCTAAATAAGCAACTACGAATAATCAACTCCTACAGAAACCAGGTTTCTTTTAGAAACCTGGTTTCTATTATTGATAGCCTTCAATTGTATATCCAGCAGCAACTATTGCTTGTTTAATAGATTCTTCTGATGCCGAAGATTCTATAGTAACGGTTTTTGCATCGACATTAACATCTACTTTCGCGTCGGGTTCCACAACATGAACTGACTCAGAAATAACTTGGGCACAATCATTACAAGAAATATCAGGGACGTTTAATTTGAGTGCCATTTGCCTTCCTCTTTGCTTGGTGGTTTGCGGTTGAACGTTGATTTTTATCGCTTTTCGCGCTTCGGCGCCTATATCACGACTGCCTTCACACCATCTTAATAATGTAAGGTTAACCTAACAATCTGGCTAAAGTAATGTTCTTGTGACAGTAAGGAATAGTTGCACAATGGGGGGTGCCAGAAAGAAACCGGGTTTATATATAGTTACAACCCATAACTTTAAGGCAAAATATAAGAATTAAGTCCCAGTTTAAACGAAGCCCGTAAATCATGTCTTTTAAACCTCAGTACCTAAGTGGTAGCGACATTCGCACCAAGTTTCTAGACTTCTACGCAAATAGAGGACACACTATTCTTGCTAGTGCCTCGCTCGTGCCAGAAGACCCCACGGTACTGCTGACTATCGCGGGGATGCTTCCATTTAAACCAATATTTTTAGGGCAGCGTACTCCTGAATTTAAGCGTGCAACAACTTCGCAAAAATGTATTCGCACCAACGATATAGAAAACGTAGGTGTTACCAAACGTCACCATACGTTCTTTGAAATGTTGGGTAATTTCAGCTTTGGTGATTATTTCAAAGAGCAAGCAATTGCATGGGGTTGGGAAATCTCTACAAAAGTATTCGGTTTATCTCCCGAACACTTGGTTGTCAGTGTATTTGAGGAAGATGATGAAGCGTTTGCAATTTGGCGTGACCAAATAGGTGTTACCCCTAAACGGATTATACGGATGGGTGCCGACGATAACTTTTGGAATTCGGGGCCAACTGGGCCATGTGGGCCATGTTCAGAAATTTACTATGATTTTCATCCAGAACGTGGTGACGACAATATCGATTTAGAAGATGACACCCGGTTTATCGAGTTCTATAACTTGGTGTTCATGCAATACAACCGCGATGCCGAAGATAATTTAACACCGCTAGCGAATAAGAATATAGATACAGGGATGGGTTTAGAGAGAATGGCGCAAATTCTCCAACAAGTACCCAACAACTACGAAACCGATTTAATTTTCCCAATTATTAAAACTGCGGCAGACATTGCAGGAATAGATTATGGTACTGCCGACGAAAAAACCAAAGTCTCACTAAAAGTTATTGGCGACCATGTACGTGCGGTCGTACATATGATAGCCGACGAAATCCGCGCTTCAAATACTGGACGTGGGTATATATTACGGCGCCTAATCCGTCGTGTAGTGCGTCACGGTAGATTAATAGATATATCTGGAGAATTTACAACCCAAGTAGCAGAAACAGCAATTGCACTTTCTGAGTCAGCTTACCCAAGTCTACGCAAGCGCGAAGATGCTATAAAAGCTGAGTTACAGCGCGAAGAATCACAATTTCTGAAAACACTAGGCAACGGCGAAAAACTTCTTGATAAAATTATTGCTGACCTCAAGCAACTTCAGGGCGCCGTCATCAGTGGTAAAAATGCCTTTGACTTGTACGACACCCACGGGTTTCCACTTGAACTTACCCAAGAAATAGCAGCAGAAAACAACCTTACAGTTGATGAGGAAGGGTTCCTTTATGAAATGGAGGAACAGAAAAAACGTGGACGTGAAGCACACGAAACCATCGATTTAACTGTACAAGGTACCATCGACAAGTTAGCAGAGAGTATTAACGTAACAGATTTTGTTGGTTACACCGAACCTGTAACAACAGCAAAAATCGAAGCAATATTAATAGATGGTATTGCAACTGAAGAAGCAGAAGCAGGCACCGAAGTACAAATTCTTCTTAGCAAAACCCCATTTTATGCTGAATCAGGTGGACAAATAGGCGACCGAGGTTATATTACAGGTGATGGTATTGTTGTTCGTGTAGAAGACGTAAAAAAAGAATCAGACTTTTTCGTTCATATTGGACGTGTTGAACGCGGTACTATTCGAGTAGCTGATACAGTCACCGCTCAAATCGACCGTGCATGTCGGCGCCGCGCCCAAGCAAATCATACAGCAACACACTTACTCCAAGCTGCATTGAAAAAAATAGTTGATGACACCATATCTCAAGCAGGTTCGCTAGTATCTTTCGATAGATTACGCTTTGACTTTAATTGTCCACGTGCATTAACACCCGACGAAGTGCAACAAGTCGAAGAACAAGTAAATAACTGGATATCTGAAGCACACCCTGCCAAGATTGAAATATTACCCTTAGCAGAAGCAAAAGCAAAAGGCGCCACAGCAATGTTTGGGGAAAAATATGGCGAAGAAGTTCGAGTTATAGACTTCACAGGGGTTTCGATGGAATTATGCGGTGGTACACACGTAAGTAATACTGCTGAAATAGGTGTATTTAAAATCATTTCAGAAACAGGTATTTCAACAGGTGTACGTCGTATCGAAGCAGTATCTGGTGCAGCAATATTAGATTACTTAAACGTGCGCGACAAAGTAGTCAAAGACCTAAGCGACAGATTCAAAGTAAAACCCGAAGAAGTACCGGACCGTGTTACTACATTACAAAACGAAATCAAAGCAGCACAAAAAGAACTTGGTACTTTAAAAGGACAATTAGCAATAGCAAAATCTGATAGTTTGCTAACGGGAGTCGAAACTGTTGGTGACTTTAAGTTACTAGTTGCACGTATTGATGACGTAGATGCAGCTTCGTTACAGACCGCAGGTGAAAGACTACAGCAAAAACTAGGCGCCAGTGCTGCTGTAGTATTAGGTTCGGTACCCGAAGAAGGTAAAGTTACTTTGGTCGCTGCTTTTGGTAGTGATGTTAATAAGAAAGGCACCCAAGCAGGTAAATTTATTGGTAATATCGCAAAAATTTGCGGTGGAGGAGGAGGTGGAAGACCAAACCTCGCTCAAGCAGGTGGACGTGATGCTAGTAAATTACCTGAAGCTTTAGAAAAAGCTAAGAGTGAATTGAAAGCTAGTTTAAGTTAATATTCTTGTGGGATGGGCATCCTTGCCCGTCCTTATCCTAATAAACTGGAAGAAGATTCAGAATATTTATTTCAAGTACTGCAACATATAAAACGGCGCCCTAGCATGTTTCTATGTCAAAGCTCTATAACTCACTTACAATAATTTCTAGATGAGTATATAGCGTCGCCACAAGAGTTGAAAAATTCCCTAATGGCGATACAGCTTTAAGAGATTAAAATAAAAAATTACGATACAATTTTTACGAACAGAAGTGCGCGAGTTTCCTGTTTATTTCTCGTGAACACTAGCTATAGCAGGAGCGACACAAAACTATTGAATATTTTCTGGGTAAATAAAAATGCCTGTAATTAGACAATCGTTAGTAGCAAATATTACTAGGCTTTATCCATTTTATAGTGGATGTGCTAGATTTGCGAACGAGCCATTTATTGAGAAAATCGCTGGAACAAATAATGAACGTGCGTGGTGTCAGGTTCCTGGAGGTGAAGTTCTAGCTCCTCTCAATGACTATATTGGACGTGCAGCGTTTTACGTTGGTGACCTTGACCGCAAAATTACATGGATATGTAATCAAATAGTTAGACCAGGAGATACAGTATTAGATATTGGCGCCAACATTGGTACGGTTACACTTTGGTTATCCAAACTAGTTGGTGAAAACGGTAAAGTTCATGCATTTGAACCAAACCCTGAGTTGTTAAAAATTCTGGAACAAACCTTTGAGCGCAACCAATTATCTAATGTCCGCTTACACCGAGTAGCTTTAGGTTCAGAAGAAGGTAAACTCGAATTACGAATTCCTAAAATTAATGCAGGAGCAGCATCACTTGTTCGTAATAAGGATTTGAGTAATTGTGATATAGTTTCCGTTCCAGTACGCTCCTTATCTACAATAGTGGCAGAAGAGGGAATTCAATCGATACGACTAATTAAAATAGATGTTGAAGGTTTTGAAGCTGAGGTATTTCAGGGTGGACAAGAAGTATTAGAATCTATCCGTCCTGAAGCGATTCTTTTTGAATTAAATGAAATAAAAGGAGCAGTTAGCGAGCAACCTGTCATTAAAATTCTACGTGATTTTGGATATAAATTTTTCTCGATTCCGCGATGTCTTTTCCGAATGCATTTAGAGCGTTTTAATCCTGATGATGCTAATCAAACTGTAGGTCATGACTTCCTAGCTGTTCCTTACGGAGAATGTTATGAGAGTATTGCTAAATTAGTTAAAGCACCTGTGTGATAACAAGGGCGGGTACGGATGCCCGCTCGACAAGATTTTGCTTCACAAGAGTTATTTTATAAATGATAATAATTGATAAATCAATTGAGATAAGCCTACTAATACAACTCCAAAAATACCTGATAACAAAGCAAAAAAAGTGACTAATAAATGATTATTTGCTAAGTTGAATCCTAAAATTGGCACCGACGGCAAAATTGGTAGTAACAATAGTACGAGCGCAAATGTTACCCCAACAATTATAAATAAATGTTTTTCAAAAATAATTTGCTTATATTGAGCGTAAAATAAAGCGCCTAAAATTATTATCGCGAATACTATGCCAATTTTGCCTAGTAAGTTGTTAAAAAATACTGCGAATAAACCAGTTTCAAAACCTGTTACAAATGGTGCAACCAACCAATCTAAAGTAGAAAAATCTTGTTGGCTAACTGGTGTTTTTTGTTTTAAAGCGTCAAGAACATCTTTTGCCGACTGGAATCTGTCAATTGGTTTTTCCTTAAGCATCCGTTCTAATATTCTGGCGTTTCTTTCGCTGATATTAACTGAAGAGCGCCAGTTCCAAATACCAGTGTAAGCATCAATAAAGCTTGTAGGTGGTTTGCCAGTTAGTAACAACAAGCAAGTTGCGGCAAGAGCATATAAATCAGATGAAGGAAAAATCGCTCGTCCATCAAGTTGTTCGGGTGGTGCAAAACCCGGTGTGTAAACATTGGTTATAGATACCGAAGACACATCAAGCGTTGAGTTAGCATCTTGCTGTTTACCCGTTGCAACAACCTGTTTAACGGCGCCAAAATCTACAAGATATAATCGACCATTGCGCGCACGCATGATATTAGATGGTTTAATATCACGATGAATAGAGTTATTATTGTGGGCAAAATCTAATATATGTAAAATAGCTTCTAGGACTGCGAAAACCTCTGACTCAGAAAATTTAGCTTTACGAGACAATTCTTGCTCTAGGTTTTCGCCATCAATATATTGTTGTACTAAGTAAAATAACTCAATAGGTTCTTCTACTTGTAATTTAAAACGACTAGGATTTATGGCAAAAAACGCATACAAATCGGGAATCTGGGGATGGGTGCCTAATTTCTCTAAAGCTTCAGCTTCACGATGAAATAGCTGTGTAACTTTTCTAATCTGTTCAAGTTTTAAGCTAGGTGATGGCTGCAATTGCTTAACTATACACTCGCGCATTCCCGGTGTTCGACGGTCATAACTTAAAAAAGCAGCGCCGAACCCACCTTGCCTTAACTTCTTTATTGGTATATAGCGACCATCTAGAATTAACGGCATCCCGCAACTAATGCAGTACTGTTGAGAAATATTCTTAAGGACAGAAGCATCTAATTCAGCAAAAGAATTTATCGGTTTCGGGCAGCTAGGACGAGTGCAACAAATATCCAAACTATCCTCCAGAAGCTTTCATGGCGTGTAACTATATATTGCTCCTACTGAAATATCTATAGATAAAGATAATTCAGAACAATACTTAAGACGTTACAAACTCACCATAAATTTCATAATTTGACATTTATTAATATAAATTTACATTTTGTAACACACGTAGCACAGGCATCTTGCCTGTGCAGTCAAATAAACATAAAATTTAAATATGAACAATAGTAATTTAATATCTACTTTAACAGCCAACAAATTAATGCGTTCAACAGAAGAAGTTTTAGCTTTTGATGATGCTTTAAATAAATTGGCTAAAAATACTCATGGTGTAGATTTAGAAGAGCTTCATTTGATTTTAGATGATAACTGCTTGCAGCAAGAAGTAATGTGGGGTCTTCTTCATATACTAGAGTCTTTTGATGCAAGAGAGCAGCTTCAAGCGCTTCTTAATGTTATTGAGAAGCTTGTTATTTCTGCTCCGGAATGGACAGAGGTTATACATTACCGAATATTTAATGATGAACCAACGCGCCTTTTATATCAAGAGATGTTAAAGTCTGTTGATTTGAATACTCAACAAATAGTTACAAACATATTGGATGCAATGTTAGGGGCAGGCAGGGATGCCTGCTCCACAAGAGTTTACTTATCTTGTACTAGTTTGAAGTAATATCCAGAATTAGGTTTAGAAGGGTCAGGCGCCGTTACTTGGATTAATTTTACTCTATCTTTGGGTGTGCTGCTGATGTCACAATCAAATTGAAGGGTTTCACCAGAAGCTGCGGTAGCTTTGAAATCTTTTTTACAGATTTCTTCTTGGATAGCTTCACGGTCAACGTTACGATTTTGGGCTTGTATACCTTTGAGTGCTTGAATAAAAATTTGTGCAGCGTCATAAGAAGTAGCTGTTTGCCAAGCTAAGTCTATTTTTCCACCCCACAGTGATAAGGCATCTTGATAAAATTTGTTTTGTTCAGTAAGCTGTGTAGCTACAGCCATAACCATTCCTTCAGCTTTTTCTCCTTGAGATAGAGTGATGCTTCTATATAAGTTACTAACATCGCCGATTAATTGTACAGATTTACCTGAACTTTTTGGAGGCATTGCGGATATTATATTTAAAGCGCTTTCTCTGGAGTTGAAGTTAGGTAGTATTAAGATTGCTTCGGCGCCTTTTTGAATAACTCCATCAACTTTTCCTTTATCGAAGAATTTATCGTCTAATGTCGCTATATCGATGCTGTCAATAACTTCTCTGCCTTGCGATTTGTTTTCAAAAAACTTCATAAAATCTCTTCTTAGCTCTTGGCTATAGGTAATTTCTTTAGAAGAGTCATAGAAGATTGCAACCTTTTTAATATTTTGACGTTCTAGATAATCAGCTAATTGCTTTTGGGCGATTTCTGAATCTGTATCAGTACGGAATACATAGCGTTTGCGATTATCTGGATTCAATGCATAATCGCTTCTATTCAGGTCAGAATATATGCCAGTTGGGGCAATAAATACAACCTTTTCTTTAGCATATAGCGGCGCCGCAATTTTACTAACTGGGGTTAAACGATGACCGATGACACCAATAATATTTTTATTACTTATTAGTTGTCTTGCAACGTTTGCAGCATTCTCTCTATTATCATTATCATCTACAATTAATAATTTAATGCGCTTGCCGTTGATTCTTTTATCAGGTTGATTAATTTCTTCTTGTGCTTGTGCAAACCCGCGTAACATCTCTAACGCATTTGCAGGGTGTCTATTGGCGCCACCTCTGTTAAAGTTATTTTGAGGAATAGCAGGGACTGCCACTGCAATTGTATATGCTGACTCGGCGCCAATTTTAGCATTATTTAAATAAATTCTTGTTTCTGGTGCATTTCGCTGTATAATCAAAGCTTCTTCAAAAAATTTCACAGCTTCAGGATAATTTTTATTAGCCATTGCTCTAACACCATTCTCTTTCGCACTTTGGAAAGCAGTATTATCAATAGCTATTTCCCGTTTTAATAAAATTTTATCACCAATACTCATCTGTACATCTGAATTAGCAGTACTGTCTGACGAACTACCTGCATTTGATGTACTCGTAGGAGATTGTGTTATATTTTTCAAACTCCAAAATCCGATTCCTAAAATAACAGATGCAATAGCTATTGCTATATTTAACTTGATAAAATCTTTATTGTGTTGCATAGTAATTAACCTTTAGATATCATTTTTTAATGAACAAATGTAAGTAATTGGTAAATAATTTGAGAGAAACCAATTAAGACAATACTTAA
>NZ_MRCD01000126.1 GCF_001904745.1 Calothrix sp. HK-06 | reverse complement strand
TATAAAACATCAACTTTGCTCAATTAGTTGAGTAATAGTTTATTTGAGTATGTTGCTGCTAGTTAGGAAAGAATAAGGTCTTAGAGTTTGACAACCATTTGTTGTCAAATTCCTTAATAGTAATTATGTCCTATTTTTAGTTATTACGTGCGTGTTCAAACTCATATACGTAAAACAAGCGGCGCAATTTTAGGAGTAGATAACCTGTGCTAGCAAACGTAACGGCGCCTAAAAGAGTTAGCCAAAAACTAGCAGGAGGAAAAGATTCAACAGTGCGTGCATTAATAATTACACTAAAATATGTAAGTATTATAGATGTCGCAAAAGTAAAAACAGTCAGCATATTTATATTTTTTAACGCATTTCGACAAACGCTACAGTGTTGAGTGTGTGTTGTCCAAACATCAAATAGCTTTTGTTTATCTCGTTCTGGAGAAGGTAGTTGTGGGTTACATTCCGGCGCCGAAGGAATGCCACCACCGGCTTTATTTTCTAACCAATTGCGAAACGCGATTATCATCTTATCTTGGGGGTTAGGAGTAAAAACTTTGTCTAGCCATCTACCTTTTTTTTGAGCTATATTCTTTTCTTGATAATGAAGAAATACCATGTCCTGGTGCAAGAATAACGAAGCAAGCACGTGACCTAACCAAGTTGGCATTTTTAATCCAAAAAATCCTAAACCTGGTGGTGTTTTATTTTCTTCATTTTTAACTAATACCTGGCACCCAATATTACGACACCACCCTGGACGAGTCGGAGTAGCATATAAAACTAGAATAACTTGACCACCATCTTTTAATTTTGAAACAATCCGCATTAAACAAGGTGGTTGAAAATCATGAATAGCTTGTTTTAGGTTTGGGGCAGTTGGTGTAATTTCATAAGCAAACGCAGATTGACTTGATGTCTCACTCACGCGAATCATGTCATAATATTTAGCATCTTTGTATCGGTTGCCGACTATTCCATGATGAGAAACCGGAACATGCGCTGGGTCAGAAATATTCTCCATGAAAAAGTCCCATCCATACGGCAAGTCACGAAAATACCAAGATAGCTTTATTACTTTATCTGAATTATTTTCCAACTCTGGGGTAATTAGCGGTTGAAATGACTGACTTTCAAGTTGTGCTTCTACTCCTGACTCTGCCCATACCCACAATAATCCTTGTTGTTCTTGAGTTGGATAAAAAACTGCACATGATTTAGAATTTGAGCAATGTTGCGACTCCGTTTGTTGGTCTTTAGCTTGGGGAATGCTAACACAATTACCTTCACCATCAAAACGCCAAGCGTGGTAAGCACACATTAGTGTACCATCTGCTTCTACCCGTCCTTCTGAAAAAGGCGCCAGTCGATGAGGACAAGCATCTTCAAAACATCGCCATTTCCCAGAAGCATCTTTCCACAATACAATATTTTTTCCAAGTAATTGCATGGCATGAGGACGCCCGGAGTCTAAAAAATCAACAACAGCAACTGGATACCACTGTTTTGTCCATTGAAATACTGTTTCTTGTGGCGCCTGTTCTAAGTTGACATCATGCTCGTTGGTTGGCAAACTGTTGTACGTAGTCACAGTTACTCCTTAATTATCGCTTCTTACGCTCTTTCCCGTAATATAAACATGTTACAGCCAAACCAAGAACAACGTACAAATTTAGTATCCATCTTACTGTGGGTACTTGCTTTAATATATGTTTATGTGCTTTTACTCTCCCCATCTGGACAGTTACTGCCTGGTGAACCAGTTTGGGCAATTAAACCAGAAACAATACAAGAAATTCTCAACGAGTCAATCAATTTTTTCTTTATTCTACCCATTTTAAACTTACTTGGCTTCCACTATATACAGGCACCTGTCGTTCATCCTTGGCAACAGGCATTATTTAACTTTGCTGAAGTCTGGATGTTTATGTTTTTACCAGTAATTCTTGAAGATAAAAAATCGTGCGGACTTCCAAAAGTTTTAATTTGGAGTTTGGCAATGTTCCTCACTAATACTTTTTTAATTCCTTATATGGCTTTACGGGAAACCCACACTACAATAAAAGACCAAGATAGTAATAAAATAAATATTAGCTTAATAAAGCGTGTATTTGGTTGGATTGGTTTGATTGTTGGCGCCGTTGCCATAATCTGGTGTTTTATTCGTACTGAATTTGGTGATATTAATCAAAGAATACAATATTTTATACAACATATATTACCTGAACGTTTAACTATTGCTTTTTGTGTTGATTTAATACTTTTTGCACTCATTCAATTTATTTTGCTTGGAAGTATTGAACCTGTAGAAAGTAATAAGCGTTGGTTACGTTTTATTCCTTTTTTAGGCCTGGTCATTTGGTTGTTATAATTATAACCTTTTTGCTAGGATATGTTAACGTCCAGTTATCTTTGCTATTAATACTACTGTATAAACCTTGTAAAATTAATTTCAATGCTAATCTGGTTCTAATATAGTCTTTTATTAAGTGCGTACCGGGTTGAGCAATTATATCGTCTACTTTTTGTTTGTTTCCAAATGGTTTTTCGCAAAAACTTCCGGCGCCTTTGACTGTTAATATAAAAAATGGGGTTTCTTTATATTCGTCGGGGACTGTAAAAATACCGTATACCATGTGTTCCCCTAACCAAGGTTGAGCTACCACTTTTGTTGCACTTACTTGGAATTTTTCGACTTTGGATGACATAAATGGTTCTGCGTCACAATCTATATCATGCAAAGGCATTAAAATAATATACATTACTGATAGTATACCAAGTATCAGTAGTGTAATTATAAAACGGAAGATGAAGCGGTGCCTTATCATTACTTTTGGATTATAAATTAATTCGTTTATAACTCACAATTTCATTCATATACTATATGATAACGGTTGCGTCTTGCTTTTTTGGAGATGTCTAATGCTTCATCTGCTTTATTTATCGATGTTTGAGGTGCAGTATTAAAATTCTGCCTTAATTTCAACATTCTATAAATTCTCTTTGTTCACAAATGTATCGCAGACTGTCTATTTTTATCTTATTGTTGCACATCTCACCCAAAACAACCAGATTGGCAACGGATAATCAACGGATGTAACGGATAGGTTATTGGTTATGAATAAAATCTTGTTTTTTTACACTATATCTTTTATATCCGTTGCCAATCTGGTACCTATTATATAGTGTTTATGTATTATAAAGGAATTCAGTCTTTGACATAATGAAGATTGAGGGTATATATAGAAGGAACCACCACGCACTATTAACCGTGATGACCCAGAGGCGCCGCCACTTGAAGGTGATAAACTCAGTGATGATGATGCAGAGAGCCTAAAAATCAAGCTAGGATTCATAGTGCGTTACGCTACGAAATTATGCGCTTCGTTGAAATATTGTTATATCGTTACGCACCCTACAATGATTGATTTAATATTTCATCGATGAATGAGTGTAACTGGTCGTAGTGCGAACCTTTCCAATAAACCTGATGGCAATTTTGACAACGGTGGAATTCATTGTTGAGCTTTTTGACGGTTTCTGGTATCTGTGATATTACCAACTCTTTGTTTACTTGGCTTAACAATCCGTTACAACGAATGCATCGACGAAACGGCGCCACGTGTTTTAATAAGTTAAATCTTTGAATCAATTCTACTATTTGCTTGTTCGGGTCAGTTTGTCGAACGTAGTAACCGTACACTACTATACCCCGCATCAATAATCCTTTGTCGCGCGTTAGCAAAATTCGATTCTCACTACTGGAAACTCGTGCAAGTTCCTTGTCTTCGTAATCATTACGGTATAACGTGTCAAACCCCAACAACCGTAAAGAATTTGCAAGTTTTCCTAAATGGATATCCAAGACAAAGTTATAAGTCTCTGGTTGCGGTTGAACTGATATACTTGCCTTGACTCTTGCACCAAGTGAGATAGGATAGACGTTTATATTGTCTTCACCCTTCACTATATAAGTAAAATCAACAAATTTTGAGTTTACTTCTATACTATGCACTTCCGGATGCGGTATCCCAAAGGATTCTATCACATCCTTGATAGATGCCCGTTCTGTAAAGTTATGACTGATGCTCACCTCTCTTTTATGTCGGGGTAAAAAATCATTTAGCTCTGCATAAAAGCTGAAATAAGCAACTGCCATAATACGCTCATTTTTTCTACGAATCTTACTATCCTAACTTTACTGCCAATTGTATTATTTTATTGCGAAAGTTTTTTATCTTATTTTAGACATAGATTATTGTCTATGAACTTTATAGTTTGTTCATAAATCACATTTAATCAACGTTTAATCTGTTCATAGGCGCCTGGAACTGTAAAAATAAAAGAGAAAGAGTTGCAACTACTTGCAAATTTTTCTGACTTGAGTTAGAGTCGAGGCATAAGCTTAGAAAGCCAAATACAGTTAAGTCTTCAGGAGGTTAACTTTAAATTCCGCACAAAAACATAAATAAGTCTTAAAACTGGACATTTCTAAAATGTGATGCTATTAGCCAGCAAACATACCTTTTTGTCAATCAACCTTAAGTAATAAAACTAACGATGAGCAGATATATTGCTTTATATTTATATTGTTTTTAGATTGTTGATAAAAGTTATCAATATGTTTCTGAAGAAAGATGGCTTGATATCGCAAAATGTTAGAGAATCATAATTAAACCCTAGTTGATATCGCTCGAATGGTAGATGATAGATGCGAGTTTATCATTTGAATAAGGGCGCCTTTTTAACAAACTCTGTGTAAATATTCCTTAAAATTTTTTGTCCGTATATAAAAAAGTGTAGTACAGGTAAATGAGTAATTTCTTTTGTTCTGATAATTCACGTTCTTTAAGAGAAGACATCATTGGCAGCGCAGCCAATCATCAAACTTATATATTAGTAGAGTGTCCTCCACCTTGGGCATCTGAAGCGTTTGATTCTAAGTGGGTTCCAAGTAACTTAAAAAACTTAGTAGAAGAAGTCAAACGTGCGCGACTACCAATAAAGTTCTTGTTGATAGCCAATAATCTATCTCATAAATCGAATCGTACAACGCTTTTGATATATCAACGTAAGGACGGTTTAGGAAGTGGATATCGTAAACAAGAATATAGTTTGCCGAATATTGAACAAGTTGCTGGTTTGGTGAAAAAGTGGTTGCTCGGTAATGTTGTTGAGCATGAAGTTGAAACAAGTGTTACTAGAGATATTCTAGTATGTGCCCACGGTAGTCATGACCGTTGTTGTGCTAGATACGGTGCCCCTTTTCATTTTTACGCTTCCGAATTAGTATCTAATTTATATCCCGATACTGTGCGGATGTGGAAGACTACGCATTTTGGCGGACATCGATTTGCACCAACTGCGATAGACTTACCCGATGGTAGATATTATGGCGCCTTGGAACCAGATATTTTTAAAGCCATACTCACCCGCACTGGTAATGTTGAATGTTTAAATCAGGTATATCGGGGTAGTTCAATTTTACCACCAGAAATTCAAGTTTTGGAACGAGACCTGATACTGCGTTACGGTTGGGACTGGTTCAGTTATAAAGTTGCTGGTAGAATTGTTGATTCAAGCGAAGACAATAGTAATATTATTGCCGAATTGACTTTTGAAAAACCAGATGGCTCTATATACTGTCATCAGGCGCAATTGTTTAAAGACGTTAAAAAGACTGTTGAACTCAAAGGTTCATGCGGCGCCACCAAAGATTCGGTGTTTACGAAGTATACTGTTACCAATGTATGGTTAGCATCACAGAAAATCGCTAGCTATACGGTTTGATTCGATAGAGACGATTAGGGAATCTCGCGTGACCTACCTAGAATTTATGTCAAATTCTCTAATCTAACAACCAGCATACATAAACACTCATTCTTATTTACTATAACTGACAGCTTCTAGTATCGAACTTGCTCGTATAGTCGCGAAAAATCCTAATACCCCTATTACAAAGGCGCCGAATTCTGCATATAAACGAAACAATGCGATTTTTATATATATTAATTTGCTTATTATTGAAGTAAAATAGGCAATCTTAGCAAAAAATACAAAATGATAAATCATACTTTAAGTCAGTGGCAAATACTTATAGGATTAAATATAATGTTCATAAATTTAACACAACAAGAGTACTAGCGCTAGAAAAATATAAGAACTCCGCTTTCATGCTAAGTATGGCAGTATGAATGGTATCGGAGATAGAAACTGGGTGCTTGGTTGAAACTATGTTGCTGCTGATTAATTGAGAATATTGCTGTTTGCCGCATTTATGCTTCCAATTGTTGTATAAATTAAGTGTGCTTATAAATATTTTTATGAAGTTTATTAGGCTCGCAGTCATTATTTGATTATCTCATGTTATCTTTAATTTCCTACTACTCTCCGACCTTAATTCGAGCGCACTTACCTAAAAATTTGTGTGCTTACGGACTTTATTTTTGTAGAGAAGCTGCGATTTACCAGGAAATAAATTGAAACTTATCTAGATGTCCCAGCATTACAGCTAAATGCTGCTTGCTGTGAAGAAGTATTAAAATTACCTTCAGGAGCTTGAGCAACTAACTCAACTTCTCCACGGGAATTGAGTACCCAACCTTGCGCTTCCACAATTTGTTTCGGGGTCGGCACTTCTTCTTTAATTTCCGTTGTTTGTTGATTTTCATTATTTGGGAGTGTCACCCAGTGATTTATAACCGCGCGCTTGCGTAATGGTTCGTAAGGATTTTCTGGTATTCCTCCCCTTCCAGTAGAAATAAATCTACTGGCAGTTCCTCTGTTTCGAGGGGTACAACCTTGAGCTATTTGTTGGGATGCATCAACTAGGTTGGTAGGTAATTCGATTAAACCACGATTGGGGTCGGTATTGGGTTGAGCAATGGAAATTTTTCCCTGCGCTCCGTTTTCAGAACTAGCTGTGATATCGCTGGTACTGGGGGATTCTTTAGAACGTGCTTCAATACCAAAAATGCCTTGGTTTCTCTTTGTAATTGTGACGTTACCACCTCTATCATCAAAAGCGTTAGCAGTAATATCACTGTCTTCAAAGGGAACAGCAACGGTAAATGTTGAATTGATATTGATGTTACCACCATCACCGCCTTTTTGGTCTGTACCTGCGTTGGTGGAGATTTTGCTACCACGACGGAGTAAGAGTGAATCACTGTTAAGGTTGATGTTACCGCCGTTACCCGATGCTGAGTTGGCGTTGAGTTTGCCTTGGTTATCTAGGGTGATTCTCGGTGAGTTAATTTCGATATCGCCTGTAGTTCCAAGTCCAGTGGAATTAACGAATAAGCCAGGGAAAGCGCCGATATTCCCTGTGTTGTTAGGAAAATTAGCAACTCGATCATTATAATTGGGGTCTTTGGTGCTAATAATTACTTTGTCTTTAGCGTTAACTGTTATTTTACCCGCGCGTCCATTACTCGAAGTAGTAGTGGTAATTTGCCCACCGATGAGTGCTTCAAAGACATTTGTATTTACAGTAATATCGCCACCCTTCTCGTTATTAGAAGTGCGCGCGTCTAATAAGGCGCCGTCTCGTAGTTTAAAAGAACTAGCATCAACAGTAATGTTACCCCCTCGACCTTCTGTTTTTGTAAATACACTGCTTAAAATCCCACTAGAAAGTTCATTTTTTACACCAGCAATATCAACAGTCCCAGAAACTTTTACATTTACATTTCCTGCATTACCCCTACCTGGTGGCTGAGTATCGGAAGCTCCACGAGTAATAGTTAGTAGCTGGGCACCATCTCGTAGTGTTAGAGTTTCTGCATTGATATTAATGTTGCCACCTTTACCTATACCTCCCGCTTCTATTGTACTGAGGATAGCAGCATTATCAGCAAAGGAAATATCATATAAAGCATTCACTGTCACATTTCCTGCCCAACCCTGTCCACTAGTTGAGGTATCAATCTGAGCGCCATCGCCTAACTTGAAGGAACCTGCATCAATGATAATATTACCTCCATTACCTACTGTTCCTGTATCCACTCCACTGGAAATGGCACTGGGAAATGTATATTTTTTGCCAGTAATATCAACAGTCCCAGAAACTTTCACATTTACATTTCCTGCATCACCCCTACCTGCCAATTGAGTTAGAGATGCACTACGAACACTAGTTAGTAGTTGGGCACCATCTTGTAGAGATAGGGTTGCAGCATTGATATCGATATCACCACCTTTTCCCATACCTCCTGCTTCAATTGTGCTAAAGATACTAGCATTTGCAACTTGTACAGCATTTTTTGCAGTCACCCTCACATTTCCCGCATTCCCCTGCCCAAAAGTTGTGCTAGAAAGTTGGGCACCATCATGTAACTTGAAGGAATCTGCATCAATGATAATATTACCTCCATTACCTACTGTCCCTGTATCCACTCCGCTGGAAATACCACTGGGGAACTCTTTTTCGCCATAAATATCAACAGTCCCAGAAACTTTTACATTTACATTCCCTGCATCACCCCGACCTGCCGATTGAGCTAGAAATGCACTACGAACACTAGTTAGCAATTCAGCGCCATCTTGTAGTGATAGTGTTGCAGCATTGATATTGATATTGCCACCTTTTCCCACACCTCCTGCTTCTACTGCACTGATGATGTAAGCACCTACAACTTGTACAGCATCTTTTGCATTTACTGTCACACTCCCTGCCGAACCTTGTCCAAAAGTTGTCGTAGAAAGTTGGGCGCCATCTCGCAACTTGAAGGAACCTGCATCAATAGTAATATTACCACCATTCCCTTCTGTTCCTGGAGCCACCAAGCTTAAAATCCCACTGTAAAATGAATCTCTCGCACCAGCAATATCAACAGTTCCAGAAACTTTCACATTCACATTCCCTGCATCACCCTTACCTGCTGGTTGAGCTAGAGAAGCACCACGAGTAATGGTTTGTAGTTGAGCAACATCTTGTAGTGATAATGTTGCAGCATTGATATTGATATCGCCACCTTTTCCCACACCTCCTGCTTCCACTGTGCTATAGATATTAGCATTTGCAACTTGGACAGCATCTTTTGCATTCACTGTTACACTCCCCGCATTTCCTTGTCCAAAAGTTGAAGCAGCAAGTTGAACGCCATTGCGTAACTTGAAGGAACCTGCATTGATGGTAATATTTCCTCCGTTACCTTTTGAATCAGATCGCACGAAATTAGCAATTGCGCTCCCAGAATCAGCTACTGTAATTTCTCCAGTTGCATTCAAGGTAATATCCCCTGCAACAGTTTCAGGTGTCCCCAAACCTCGTGCAATACCAGCAAGAAGGCGACTTCCTCCCAGTATCTCTAAATTTCCAGCATTAACTGCAATATCACCCCCACCCGCAGCTTGCACAAGCACCCCTGCTTGATTCGTCAGCGATACCGAACCACGAGTTACATTTTCAGGAAATCCCAATCTCAAATTATTAGCATCAAACAAAAGATTTACCTGGGCAGGTTCTGTCAATCCTCCTAACTCCACTCTTCCACCAAAAGCATTTAATTGACCTCCATCCATACTGACGTTACCACCCACTACCAACAAACTCTTACCATCGGGTACTCGTAAGCCAAAAGCATCGGAATCTACAGGGTTTTTTCCTGCTGGCGCCACGCTCATATTTTGAATTGCTGCATTTTGATTAATTTGATTAAATAATAAAGCCGAAGGATTTATTGTCAGCAAAGATGAAGGGACATTTTTCTCGGTTGCACTAAAATATCCCAGCTTTCCAAATTGCAGGGCATTTGCTGTACTCACTACAAATGAACCACCTACATCCAAGCGCGCGTTTTTTCCAAAAATAATCCCATTCGGATTTAAGAAAAAAAGATTAACTCCACTTTGTGTACGAATCAAACCATCAATTACAGATTGATTACCACCCGTCACACGAGAGAGAATATTTTGAATATTCGCATTACTTTGAAAAATTGCCCCTTCATTACTATCAAGATTAAACTTATCAAAACTATGAAATAAATTATTACCAACAGTTCGCCCTAATGATTGTGGAATTGTGTATTCAGGTCCCTTTAAGGTTTCTTTTGTTCCCAACGAACCATCTAGGGTGATGTTTTGCGCCAACGCTTTAGTATTAGAGAGTACCAATATGATACCTGTCATCCAAATTCTTGACAGTAACACCAGCCAATATGAAGGCATAGATAACCCTCCTACTAACAGACGAGTAAATAAGCTTTATGTATATGTTTATAAGTTTAGTTTAAGGGGTAATACAGAGTCTAAGTATGAAGAATTATAAATTTGCTGCTTCCTATAACCAGTGGAGCATCGAAACAGGACAAGAAATCCAAACAATCACAGGACAGGGTTATGCATTTTGGAATGTCAGCTTTAACCTGGATGGCAAAACCTTTGTTTCTGTCAGCGATGATGCCAAAGTCGAAATCTTGACTGCTTCGGCGCCGGAAACTGGACAACAGATGATTATTCGGGGTTGCAATTGGTTGAAGGATTATCTCAAGAATAATGTCAGGGTAGACAAGGCTTCACGACAAATTTGTGACTGTAATGACTAGATTTATTGAGCCGATACCCCTAACTTATAGTTCAAAAATATTAAAGTGACGAGCTTGCATAAATCGAAAAAGCAATCGTAAAAAGCAATAGAAAAGAACCGCAAGATAGGGACAAGACTTAATATGAATTGGTCTTTAAAAAGCCGTCGGCAATTTATGCAGCTAGTAGCGATGAGTTCAGCCGCAGTGGTACTTGGTGATTTCTTCCCCAATCAACACTCCGTAGCACTAGCAGCTACATCTGCATGGGTAGCTCGTCATCGGTTAACTTCGGCACAATATCAAAGTGAATTTGACAACTTTACTTCCCTTGGTTATCGCCCAGTGCATCTGAGTGGTTATGCTGTGGATAATCAAGACTTTTATGCTGTTATCTTTGAAAAAACAACGAATGCACCAGTTTGGGTTGCACGTCATGGGTTGACATCAGCACAATATCAAAATGAATTTAATAAATACACAGCCCTAGGATATCGTCCAGTGCAGGTGAGTGGTTATGCGGTAGGTTACCAAGATTTTTATACTGTTATTTTTGAAAAAACAACGAATGCACCAGCTTGGGTGGCACGTCATAGGTTGACTTCGGCGCAATATCAAAGTGAATTCGACAAGTTCACAGCCCTAGGTTTTCGACCTGTAGACCTGAGCGCTTACACTGTCGTGAATCAAGATTTTTATGCTGTTATTTTTGAAAAAACAGCCAATGCACCTGCATGGGTAGCACGTCATGGAATGACCTCCGCACAATATCAAAGTGAATTCGACAAGTTAACAGCAGAAAAATACCGCTTAGTGAAAATCAGTGGCTATAGTCTCAATGGTGAAGATAGATATGCTGCTATCTGGGAAAAATCTAGTAGTGGCGCTTGGGTCGCGCGTCACTCCATGAGTTCCCAAGAATACCAAGACGAATTTGAACGCTATTTTTATCAAGGCTATAGACCTATATGGGTAAATGGTTACACTGTTAATGGTCAAGACAGATATACTGCTATCTGGGAAAGTCAAGACGGTTATAAGTCTTCGGAACTGCAAGCCATCGATCAAATTGTTGCTAACTTTATGCAAAGTTATGATGTTCCCGGTCTTTCCTTCGCCATTGCGAAAGATGAGCGCTTGGTGTTAGCCAAAACTTATGGTTTTGCTGACAAATCAACGGGTGAAAGAGTTGCACCGCGTCATCGCTTCCGCATTGCCAGCGTATCAAAACCAATTACCGCTATCGCGATTATGAAATTGGTGGAACAAGGCAAGCTAAAATTAAGCGATCGCATTTTCGGTCAAGGTGGTATTCTAGGCACCACCTACGGCACAACTCCCTATAAAATTAATGTTGAAAACATCACTGTAGAACATTTACTCAGCCATTTAGGCGGTGGTTGGTCTAAGGATAATAATGACCCGATGTTTTCCAATCCCTCAATGAATCATACACAATTAATTAGTTGGGTATTAGATAACCGTCCTTTAGATAATACACCGGGGACTAAATACGCTTACTCAAATTTTGGTTTCTGTGTTTTGGGACGGGTAATCGAACAGGTGACAGGGCAGACCTACGAAAATTATGTGACAAGTAATATCCTCTTACCATCTGGTGTCACCAATATGCAAATTGGCGGTGATACCCTAGCTGAGAAAAAAGCCAATGAAGTTACCTATTATGGTCAAGATGGTGAAGATCCCTATAATATGAAAGTCGCGCGCATGGATGCTCATGGCGGTTGGATTGCGAAACCAATTGATTTAGTAAAGTTGGCAGTGCAGGTAGATGGTTTCAATAACAAACCAGACATTCTTAGTGCTAGTACAATCTCTATTATGTATCAAGGCTCAAGTGTTGAACCTAGTTACGCTAAAGGGTGGTCTATAAATGTAGGCGCCAATAACCGTTGGCACAATGGCAGTTTACCAGGAGAACAGGCATTTCTAGTTAACACTAGCGATGCTTTCTCATGGGCAGTGCTAGTTAATACTCGTAGTCAAAACTCAAGCTTCGGTAGCGACCTCGACCAACTCATGTGGAACATTAAAACCAAAGTTACTAATTGGCCGTCGTTTGACTTATTTTAGAGAATGAATATCACCAAGATAAAAGGACTGACCGAAGCACAAAAAGCATGACTAAAAATTCTAGGCGCCGTTGCAAAGCGCTCCTGGGTTATGTAGTGCAAAACCTACTTTTGAGATTCTCTCGAACGGTTTCCACATCCAGCTTCAAGGGTTCTGTTATTTGCTCAGTGGTTAACCCTAACTTCATTAGAATAGGAATTGTCTCTAGTTTCTGTTTGAGTATATCCTCGGAAATACCTTCTTGCTTACCTTCCCTCCTTCAAGCGCAAATTTTTCTGTTTAATTTAAGCTTTGGATTTAAAATCAACTACAACAGAGCAAAGGGAATTACAGAAAGACAGTTAATTAATTAACCTCTTCTCTCTGTAAACTCTGTGTCTCTGTGGTAAATAAATATACTATTTAATATACTGTAAGAAGATAAACTACAAAAGACACAAAGGAAGAATTACGGTTATGCGTCCTTAAAAATTATTAGGATTAAAGATAATAGTTATATAAAAATGTAAAATCGTTATGACTTCGACTACGCCTCCAGACTCTAACCATACAAATGATACTTCCCAGGTATGGGAAGAGGAAATGGATAAAGCTATATTTAGTTTTGACGAGATACAAACCGAGTTAAACTACCGTCAAGCACAAACTGCTCTACGTAACATGGTGACTAAGCTTGACTTAACACCAACTGAACAGCAGGGTTTAGAGAGCGAAATTAATGATTTAGAAAACATGCTGTCAAAGCTTGACCGTATGGTAGTGCAAATAGCAGCGTTTGGAATGGTTGGACGTGGTAAGTCGTCTTTATTAAATGCGTTGGTTGGTCAAAATGTCTTTGAGACGGGTCCATTACATGGTGTGACTCGTTCTGCTCAAAGTGTAAACTGGAGTATAACAGAAGAAACATTCGGCGTCAACGAAAGAGCGTTGCGAGTGCGGTTAAAAAGCGGTGGTCAGTCGCAGGTAGAATTAATTGACACACCTGGGTTAGATGAAGTTGATGGAGAAACACGTGCAGCTTTAGCCCAGAATATCGCAAAGCAAGCTGATTTAATTTTATTTTTAATATCGGGTGACATGACTTCAGTTGAGCATGAAGCACTATCGCAGTTGCGTGATGCAGGTAAACCCATATTATTAGTCTTTAATAAAATAGACCAATATCCTGAAGCTGACCGCATGGCAATTTATGAAAAAATTCGTGATGAAAGGGTACGCTCACTAGTATCTCCCGATGAAATAGTCATGTCAGCAGCTTCTCCAGTAGTACGCGCACTAATACAAAATCCTGATGGTACACGAAGGGTACAGTTACGAACGGGAACAGCACGGGTAGAAGATTTAAAGTTAAAGATTTTAGAGATATTGCACCGTGAGGGTAAAGCGCTGGTTGCTTTAAACTCAATGATATATGCTGACGTTGTGAACGAACAGTTAGTGCAGCGTAAATTAGCAATTCGCGAAGCTGCTGCAAACACGTTTATATGGCGTGCGACAATGACAAAAGCTGTTGCAATTGCCCTTAACCCTATCACTGTAGTAGATATATTAAGCGGCGCCGTTATAGATATAGTCTTAATTATTGGTTTATCTAAATTATATGGTATTCCAATGAGCGAAGCAGGCGCCGTTAAGTTGCTGCAAAAAATTGCTCTTTCTATGGGTGGCATTTCCGCAAGTGAACTACTAGCTAATTTTGGTTTAAGCTCATTAAAAACCTTACTAGGAATATCAGCACCTGCTACAGGTGGTTTATCGTTAGGCGCCTATGCTACTGTGGCAATTACGCAAGCTGGTGTAGCTGGATTTTCTACGTATGCTATTGGACATGTTACCAAAACTTATTTAGCTAATGGCGCCACATGGGGTTCGGATGGGCCAAAATTTGTAATTAGTAAGATATTAGACAACTTAGACGAAGAATCAATTTTAAATAGGATTAAAGAAGAACTACAATCCAAAATTAAACTTAAACGACAAAGGTAATGGCAACGGATACAACGGATGTAACGGATAGCGTATAAATATGTATGTCATTCTGAGCGCAGCGAAGAATCTAGATTTAGAGCGTATCAAATAAAAACTAAAAACCCAACCTCTTATGTAAGAAGTCGGGTTTCTAAACTGAACTGAAAATCTGAACTCTAACTTAATATTATTTAACTTTTACTCTTATAAGAGTCGAGCCATTCTTGAACTTGAGAGCGTGCGATATCGCGTCCACCTAAACCAAAGGCAAGCGAGATAGCTATAGCTATAGCTCCTAAGAGTAATCCAAATGCAAGGTTGACGATATCGGGAGCTACACCTATTTGTTGTAAAGCCATTGCCGATACTAAGGTAATTATCGAAATTCGCGCTACTTGTCCGAGAATTCGCGCTTGAGCATTACCTGTACTCGCAATAATGCTAAACGCTAAATTCGCAAAGAACAAACCAATCGCAAATATTATCAACCCTGCTAAAATTCTTCCTAGAATTACCAAAATTCCAGTCACTAATACTGTTAAGGCTGGAATATTTAAAACATTTACTGCTGCAACGGTGGCGAATAACATTATACCCACCAGCACTACTATGCCCGCAATTTCCGATGGTGTTTTCGCTGGTGCCCTTGGTGTAGTGCTTACAGATGTAACAACAGGGCGATTTAATGACGGTAAACCAATAATGCTGAAGATGTTGTTAAATCCAATACTAGTAAGAATACTTGTAACTAATTCAGATACAAAGCGTCCTACGAAGTAAGCGACAATCAAAATCGTTGCAGCGGTGAAAATTAATGGTACTGCCCCTAGCACCTGTTGCAGCATTGCAATGGCAGGTACTGAAATAGCCTGAATTTGTAACGCAGTCAATGCAGAAATTGCTACAGGTATCAAAATCAACACATAAACAATTGTGCCGATGATACTCGATAGCGTCTGCGCTCCAGATGCATTACTCAAACCGAAACGACTGCCAATGTGGTCTATACCTGTTGTTGCTAACAAATTTGTAACGATTCGTCGCACAACATTGGCAAGAAACCAACCTACTGCTGCAATTAAAGTTGCGGCAAGAATATTTGGCAGAATCGATATAATTTGAGTAATTAACGACTGCACTGGTACTAACGCCTGTTGCAGTCCCAACGTATCGAGGACTGGAACCAAAAACATTAAAAATATAAACCAGTAAAGCGCATTACCTATCGTTTCTGAAAGCGATAACTGGTTTATACCTGTTCTTTCGTCACTTGGCGAATTTATACGTTCGTCAATACGTGCTGCATCTAACCCACGTACAGTTATTAGCTTGACGATAGTTGCAACTGCCCAAGCAATAGCCAAGAGTATTCCGGCGCCAACAAGTTTTGGTAGAAAAATACCAATTTGTTGCAGGAAAGTGTTGAGAGGTTGCGATGCTACACGTAAGTCTAACGTGTCAAGAACAGCTACTATTGTTAGTAATAAAACGCCCCAAAACACTAGACTAGAGATAAATCCCTCAACTTGAGGTGCATCTCTACCTGTAACGCTTGCTGCAATACGGTTATCTATCTTTGTGCGGTTAAGAACTCCTCGTACAATGGCAGCAGCGACAGCAGCTATTAGCCAACCAACCAGCAGTATCAAAACGGCGCCTAATAATCGCGGCAAAAACGCTACTACCTGTTGGGCTATCCCTTGTAAGTAATCAACTGTTTGATTTGCTGCTAGACTCGGCGACGCTTGTGCTAATTGTTGCTGCGCGCTTATCCAAAAACCAAAGTCCATTACTTGGTTGATATGTTGCCAAGTTGCATTCATGGTTTTCTGATATTTTAATTTGAGTGATATTGCAAAAAACCCACTCTTCTATCTACAGGCGCCGATTCCTTTAAATATAAACAAATCAACACCCCGATAACTTCATGAATTTTTCACACGGTGAATTACCAGTAAAATATTACAGGCAATTGCTTACAAAAAATCTTTTTTACTTTTTTATTTACGATTTTTTTGCTCTATTCAAACCAAATCATCCATCTATCACCAATTAAGCCGCTATTTTCAGTAATTTAAAACTTTAAATACATACTTTTATTACTTCTTCTTCTATCTAAAGATGGAATTTATGTAATTATGTGGGGATGGACGGGCAATTAAAGCCCACCCCACAAGATTAATTTTCTACAGCATATTCTTGTAACACTTCTAGCGCTACATACTCCAAAGCCTTCTCATGCGTTGATGCTAACACAACCGATGGCGCCACCCCAGCATTAAGAGCTTCTTTCCAACGTGAGGCACATAAACACCAACAATCACCTGGTTTTAACCCAGGAAAATTATAGTGCGGTGCGGGTGTCGTTAAATCGTTACCGCGCGATTTGGTGTAACTCAAAAATTCCTCTGTCACACGCGCACAAACTACGTGTACACCCATATCCGTTCCATCGGTGTCACACATTCCATCTCTTCTAAAACCTGTCATTGGGGAAGTGCAACAGATTTGTAGCTTCTCACCTAAAACGTTCTTCGCATCCATAATCTTTAATTCTCGGTTATCGCTGCCTTAATTTTAGATGCATCCAAATCACGACCGATAAAAACTAATTTGGTTTGTCTTTCTTCTGAAGCATACCAAGGACGGTCATAAAATTGGTCAAATCTTGTCCCTACTCCTTGCATTACTAAACGCATGGCTTTGTCTGGTACCGATACAAAACCTTTGATGCGATATATATCAGAGTGTTCCACTAACGATTCTAATCGAGTTTGCAATACTTTAGGGTCAAAACTTTGGTTAAATATTATGTGGGTTGAAGTAATCTCCTCGTCATGGTTATGGTCTTCTTCTGTGTCATGATGACTTGGGCGCCCATCTAAATTATCTTCAACAGCGGCATTCCACCCTAATAATATAGAAGAGTCGAGGGCGCCGTTTGTGGAGGAAACTATTTTAACGTTTCTAGATAATTCTTGCTTGACTATTTCCTCAACTTGTGATTTCTCAGTCTCGTTTATTAAATCAGTTTTGTTCAAAATCACTAAGTCAGCACAAGCGATTTGGTCTTCAAATAGTTCTTGCAAGGGAGTCTCATGTTCTAAACTATCATCAGCTTGACGCTGCGCTTCTACCAATTCTGGGTTAGAAGCGAAAGTTCCATTTGCCACTGCTGAACAATCTACCACAGTAATAACTGCGTCAACTGTGGCGCCTGCTTTTATTTCTTGCCAACGAAATGCTTTTATTAATGGTTTGGGTAGCGCTAAACCAGAAGTTTCTATTAAAATACAATCAATCTCAGAGCGCCGTTTTAATAACTCCTGCATTGTCGGCAAAAACTCTTCAGTAACTGTACAACATAAACATCCGTTCGTTAACTCATATATATTACTAATGTTTTCATTTTCATCTTCAGGACAAACTTGACAAGATTTGAGTAATTCTCCATCGATACCCAACTCCCCAAACTCGTTTACTAGTACAGCAATACGGTGTCCTTGGTTATTTTGCAATAAGTGACGAATTAGGGTAGTTTTTCCACTACCTAGAAATCCAGTAATAACAGTAACAGGTATTTTTGCAGCCATTGATACTCATTTGATATTTGTGACACAGATGTTTCCACCTGTGCCACTACATCATAACTCAAGCAAGGCGCCTGAAATCCAAAAAATTACATACGAAACCTGCCGCTACCTCTATGAGATAGCAGTGTGAATATTTGTTTAATCATGATTAAGGAATGTATAAATTAATGTGCTGCGCCCAGATACCCACTTTTTATAGTTTTTTACTCGTCAAACTCACCACTGTTTGGACGCTGATTATTGATGCAAATGATTAAACCAGAAACCTGGTTTCTAACTATAACGAGTATATATTTTTATTCCGTCTTTTTAAGTAATATAAAAAACATTATGTCAAAATAATTACATAATGTTTAAGCACCATATTAATTGTGTTTTGAACTACAACTTGTTTGTTTAATTCAGTACGCGATGTAATGTATTTAACAAGAGATTTGCGGTAAAAGGTTTGGGCACAAACTCTTGAACACCGCACTCTATAGCTTTCGTTTTTTCTTGACTATCATTTGAACCGCTCATTGCAATAATTTTGATATTGGGCATTATTTTTTGCAATGCTCGAATAGTTGTAACACCATCTAAGCTTGGCATCATTAAATCTATAATTACTGCTTTGATTGTTAGCTTATTTTGAACAAATATTGCGATTGCTTCAATTCCATTGTTTGCCACTAATACTTGATATTTATGAGTTTCTAACGTGGTTTTACTAACTTCTGAAATAGCTATTTCATCATCTACAAATAATATTAACTCGCCATTTCCACTTGGTATACTTGCATCTTTTGTTACTATAGTATCTATTTGTATACTTGCTGGTATAAATATTTTAAAAGTTGAGCCTTTACTACTACTATCAACTTCAATAAAACCATTATGATTTTTGATAATGTTGAATACTGTTGATAAACCTAGTCCTGTTCCCTTTCCTACTTCTTTAGTTGTGAAAAATGGGTCAAATATTTTGTCTATAATATCTTTACGAATACCAATACCTGTGTCTTGAAAAGTTATTAAAATATAATTCCCCTCATGAGCATCGATATTCATTTTAGTATAATTAGTATCGATGACCTGATTTTCTGCTGTAATTGTTAAAGTTCCTCCTTCTGGCATTGCATCACGTGCGTTAATAGCTAAATTCATAAATACTTGATGCAACTGCGTAGAATCTGCGCTTACCGTCCATAAGTCATCATGAATATGTTTTTTAATTTCGATAGACTTTGGGAATGTACCTTGAATGATTTGCTCAATATCTAATAATAAATGCTTAACTTGTAATATTAAACGTTTTTCGTCATTATTTCCACGCGCAAAACTTAAAATTTGCTTGACTAAATCTGCGCCTCTTTTTGCACTTGCTTCTAAAATATGAAGCATATCTTGATTTCGCTTGTTTAAATTGGGAAGTGTTAAAGGTAAAAGTTGAGCTACTGCTAAAATTGGAGTTAAAATATTATTTAAGTCGTGAGCTATACCTCCTGCTAAAATTCCGATATTTTCTAGCCTCTGGGTACGCATGAATCTCAATTCTAATTGTTTTTTTGCTGTTATATCCGTATCAACTGTTAAAATATATTTCGGTTGATTATCTTCACCCCGCACCAAAGTCCAATGACTATCAACAATTATATCTTGCTCGTCTTTTGTGACTCTATTTAACTCACCTTGCCATTCTCCATATTTAATAACGCTTTCTAAAGCTGTTTCTGGTGGCAAATAATCACTATACAAAATGTCATAAACATTTTTACCTATAATTTCTTCTGTTGTCCAACCATAAAGACGTTCGGCGCCTTTATTCCAATAAGTAATTATACCATTTAACTGTCGTAATAAAATCGCGTTTGTGGCAACGTCTAATAATGCAGCTTGTTCGTAGATTTTTTGCTCTGCTAACTTTTGCTTGGTGACATCTATCATTATCCCCAACATTCTATTATCATTCTTGAATGATAAATTATCTTTTGTGTAGGCTGGCTGATAAAAATCGGCTATGGTCTGAATCCAGTGAATACTACCATCCTGCCAAATAACTCGGTATTCATGTTGATAACTTTGATGTGACTGTTGAGCAGTTCTAAGTGCTTCTAACATTCCGTCACGGTCTTGAGGGTGGATACGGTCTACAAATATATCTAATTGACCTCCAGTTCCCGGAGTAATATCAAATAAATATTCGCAACTAGTTGAACAGGTAATTTTATTTGTGGTAATGTTCCATTCCCAAGTTCCCATTCGGTTTGCTTCCAAAACAAATCGCAATTGCTCTTGGGCATCTTGCAACGCTTGTTCGCTCTTGAATCGCGCTCGTCGGTTTTCTGCTTCTTTTAGTTCGCGTCGAATTGCTGGAACGAGTCGCATTAAACGGGTTTTTGTGACAAAATCCGAAGCTCCCGCTTTCATTGCACTTACTGCTATTTCCTCATTTATGGCGCCGGAAACTATAATAAAAGGTAAGTCTATACCTTTATTTTGCATTATTTTTAATGCTTCCAAACCATCAAAATCTGGCAGACAATAATCACAAAGAACTAAGTCCCATATATTTAAGTCTAGTGCCGCATCCATTTCTACGGCTGTTTCTACCCTTGTATAAGTAACATCATAACCATTCGACTGTAATGTACGTACAACCATCAACTCATCATCGTCTGAGTCTTCTACAATTAAAACACGTAGCGGCATACTCATGTCGCAACTCCTAATATAAGCTTACATTTACATTTAGTGTTTATTTATATTATCTATCTTATTTAAATTAATTAATCAAACTCAACATACCTAAATTGAGTAAATGAAGCGTAAAACAGAGCTTTCCCTAGAATTTGCCCATATTTTCTTTATTTTAGGATATAAAGTGGCTTACGGTTGGAGTTGCTTAATATTTCGTAACTCCTGTTATATTAATTTGTTTATTTTCTTAATCTTTTCTGACAAATTTGATTCGTTAGCGATTCATACGTTACATCTGTCGTATGTAGAGACGCGACATGTCACGTCTCTACATTTGGGTGTTTTTAATTTTTTTGAATAAGTGCGTAGCGTGCTTTAAAGTCTGAACATATTGCTCGTGTCATGGGTTTTTCTACTTTGTCTCCATATGCTTTCACCATTAATTTACCTTCTAAGTCTCTAACCTGTAAGTGCTTACCAGATTCGATGATTTGCATACCCGCTTTGAAGGAAACAAAGATTTTGCCTAACGCTTTCTCGATTTTGGCTTCTTCACTTTTGCCTCTTGCCCAAATTTCAATCGAGACTTTATCTTCTTTTGCATACCTCTCAACTATGTCACGCAGCAAGGGTAAACATTCTTTTGTTAGTTGTCTACACTCTATATAGTCAAAATTTGCCAAATCTTTTGTTAATAGCCTGTTTAAGCTGATTTTTTGACCTTGTGCTTTCAAAATACCATCTGGACGGTAACTTCTCTCGATTTTTCCTGTATCATGACGCATATAAGCTTGACTTACTTTGTCAATTGATAAGTCATGTGTTACCGAGTTGTAAATTATTGTGTAACCCATGACTATTACTGTCATCACACCCGGTATTACTTCTCTTCCATCTTGCTCTAATGCTTTTAGCGCTACCTTTAATACAAATTGTGATGCACGTTCTACTGCTTCACTCCGTTCTGATAACAACTGTTCTATAACAGGCGCCTTAATTATAGCAAGTTCCTGAATTGCTTCCACCGATACTGAACCATTATAGTCACCCATGCTCGTTTCGATTTTTGACATTTGATACCATAACCAGTTTTGAGAATTTTCTTCTCTTTGAGCTTGAGCCAGTCGCTGTTTTTCTTCCAAAAAGCTTTGAGTCGCGGAGCGGAGGTTACTCTCCTGTGTAAAATTATTTTCATGAACATGATTTTGATTTTTATTGGTATCATTAAATGCAACCGAGTAACCATCTTGAAGGTCAAATGGCGCCATTAAAGAACGATTAGACATATGAAAAATTCCTTGTTTATATGATGGGAGTAATGCGGTTGATGTAGATTTTTCTACACGCAAAGAATAAAAGACAAATTTTTATAAATGAGCGACATTATAATTGAACGCTCTATTTGTGGCGCCTTGCTTTAGAATTAATGTAAAGCAAGACACGACGTTGAGTAAATGCAATCCCTGTAAAATGTATTGATTATTTATGAAACAAAGGCTCTTTTCTTTAGCCGTTATTCCGTTCTATGTTATCTACCCGGAATTTTCACAGTATTTTTAACAATTCGTTACAATCGAAGAAACCGGGTTTCTGTAATAAAAAGAAAATTTGTCTGCGACAATGAATGCGTAGAAACCTGGTTTCTAATTGATTATGACTAGAAAAATTATTCATATAGATATGGATGCTTTTTATGCTTCGGTGGAACAGCGGGATAACCCAAGTTACCGAGGAAAACCTTTAGTTGTAGGTGGTTCTCCAACTCAACGGGGAGTAGTTGCTGCTGCTAGTTACGAAGCGCGTAAGTTTGGTATTCATTCTGCGATGTCTTCGCGTATTGCTATAAAGAAGTGTCCAAGTTTGATTTTTGTGCATCCTCGGTTTGATGTGTACCGGGAAGTCTCAGAGCAAATTCATGACATTTTTGCGTCTTACACTTATTCGGTTGAACCTGTTGCCCTTGATGAAGCTTATTTAGATGTTACCCAAAATAAGCAAAATATTAAATATGCTTCTACTATTGCTAAGTTAATACGGGCAGATATTTTTAAACAGACTGGTTTAACTGCATCTGCGGGTGTATCGATGAACAAGTTTTTAGCCAAAATGGCTTCGGGTATGAACAAGCCAAATGGGATGACTGTTATTTTACCAGAAAATGCTGAGGCTTTTGTGGAAGCTTTACCGATTGAGAAGTTTCATGGTATTGGTAAAGTCACTGCCGCTAAGATGCATTCACTAGGAATTAAAAACGGCGCCGATTTAAAGCTGCGTTCGCAAAAAGAGTTAACAGATTGTTTTGGCAAAGCTGGAGAATACTATTACAAAATAGCTAGGGCACAAGATGACCGCTCTGTGGAAGCTAACCGTGTACGTAAATCTATCGGCGCCGAAACTTCATTTACTCAAGATTTAAGCGATAAACAATCTATTCTATCAGAACTTCAAGAAATTGCAATAATACTTAAACAACGTATAGATAAACACCAAGCTTCTGGTCGTACCATCACTTTAAAAATCAAGTTCTCTAACTATCGACAAATCACTCGTAGCAAAACTTTACTTGCCCCTATTAACGACTTAGAAACAATTGGCGCCAAAGCTATAGAATTATTAGAAAGTGTTGACTTAAACGAGCAAACTATCCGACTACTAGGTATTTCTGTCTCTAATCTTGATAATGATGATGACTTTGTTGATTTACCTCTGTTGAAATTTTTATCTAAAAAACATAACTTTTAGTAATATAACAGAAACAATAAATATACTCAACCAAACCAAAAGCAATCTTTCGGATGGCTCTTGCGGCTTTTTATGTTCCGAACTAATATTATTTTTATCCATTATCTTTTCCCATCTATTAGCCGCTTTAATTAGGGTTTGCTGAAAAAGACAGAAAAGCTTGCACTCTGGGATTATTAGACCAAAGAAATACAGCATATTGCGGGTTCATGAGGTACAGTAACAACAATTAGTAAACCAATTT
>NZ_MRCD01000125.1 GCF_001904745.1 Calothrix sp. HK-06 | reverse complement strand
TGCTACTGGGCTATTTTGTGCTGCTTAGTCTAAACTCCAGTTAGTAAAGGAGCTATAATAATCATTCTAGTAGGTTGATGCCTACCGTAGGGTGGAATGGCGCTTACTTAACGTATTAATGGTGCGTGAAAGCACTGTACGAATGCGTTACATTGATTGATAGTAATAGCTTTCACGCACCCTACCCAATGCGCGTTGGCGCTTCCAAATGCGTGAAATAGTGACATTCTAACGTAGGTAGGGCTATGCCTCACTTACAACTGCCCGTGTAAGCTACGATGAAGGTAATAAACGTAGGTATGGTTCGTAAGGCGCCATAAATATTTTTCCATAGCGCTCAAAGATATTTTGCGGGTCTTGTGGGTCTGTGGTAGCCATACTTGAGTAGTCGTCAGATTTGTAAATTGTATTTTCTGTGCTGTATTGGTAGATTGTTGAAGTGCTATTAACGCTGCTGTTTTTAGTGGCGCCGTCAACAACGATGTTGTTTTCTGCTGTATCTATTCCACTAGTGTAATTATAAATGTTGCTGCTGTGATTGGTAGATTCGAGACTGTTAGAGAATGGATTAAAGCCAGAGAATATATCACCAAAATTGAAGCTTGGAATAGTATTGTTGCTTTGTCCAGAGTTTTTAGACGTTTCGGCAAGAATTTGTCGAACTTGACTATCGTTAAGACTGCGGTTTGCACTTAGCATCAGTGCAACAACGCCTGCAACGTGAGGGGTTGCCATGCTGGTTCCACTGTAACTTTCATAGCTATTATTTGGAACTGTTGAATAAATGCTGACTCCCGGCGCCGTTACATAACTAAGCTGTTGATTTCCGGCACGGTTAGAAAAGCTTGCTAAATTACCATCTTTATCGACTGCACCAATTGCTATACCTGTCTTTTCGGCATAGCGTGCGGGATAAATAGGTGATGCTCCACCACTATTCCCTGCTGCCATGACAACTATGACACCTTTTCCACTGGCATAATTAAGGGCATCTTGCATAGTTTGATTAGCACCACCACCACCAAGACTTAAATTGATAACATTGGCGCCGTGGTCTACTGCATAGTAAATACCTTTGGTTATTGAATCATACGAACCAGAACCATTATCATCAAGTACTTTGACTGGCATAATTTTGGCATCGTAAGCAATTCCCGTTACACCATAGTCATTCTTTTCACCTGCTATAGTTCCAGAAACGTGAGTTCCATGTCCGTCTCTGTCCATTACATCTGAGTTGTTATCTACAAAGTTCCAACCGTGAATGTCTCCTGCATAGCCATCTTTTGCATCATCCTTGGGATTAGTCCAAATATTATCTTTTAAATCTACGTGATTAATATCAACTCCTGTATCTAAAACAGCAACGACAACACCTTTGCCTGTGTACCCTTTTGCCCAAGATTCAGGAGCCTTCAACATATCGGCGCCCCAATCATTACCACCTATATCAGGCACATCCGCAAAAGGTTGTTGGCCGATAGATGACGCAACAGCAGCTCCGGCATTCACTAACCCATAACCATTACTAGAACTGTATGACTGAGACGAAGGTGTATTATTATTGCCATTGAAATTATTATAAGAACGACTGCGGCGCCTTAAATCTGTGTACGTATCAGTAGTTAAGCTATCAAATGAAGAACTCGAAGTTAGATTTAGACTATTTTGTAATGCTAAATCATTATTCTTATTATTAATGAACATAAGTATTTATCCTCAAAAATGACTTCCTGTGGCGACATTAAATATTTATACGACTTACGCGAAGCAACCCGATTTCTACGTTTATACGACGGTGTGGAGAGTTTATTTTGGCAATATATTTAAAATAAGAGCTAATATTTTCCTAGTAAATAATAACTAGAAATTTTATATTAAATTTGCAGCTAGTTTTACAAAAACAGTTGTATGAAATAAGTTTTTTAAAAAATTTTATTGTTAATGGTAAATATCAAGTTATTAACCTTGTACAAAAGAAACCGGGCTTCTTTAGAAGCCTGGTTTCTGACTTATGTGTTAAAGAAGGCGCCATCCCAATAGCTGAAATTGGCTAAAATTTGATTCCAGTTGAGTTGTAAGATGCTGGGTTTGGATGATGATTCTATTCCCCACGGGTTGAATAGGGTGAATGTTTGTGTCGAAGCATCATAATTTACTAATGCATATGCGTGACTTGCAACAATATCTGGCGCCACTCCACTTGACTTAGACCCAAAGCCAATTGATTTACCCATACTAATTGCGTTTGTAAGTGATTCTAGGCTTAAAACATTACTCATTGAGACTGTTTGACCTGTAATGTGTGAAAAAGCATCACTGATATAGCCACCCTTACCGATACCCGAATAAGAATTAGTATTATCTTGATAAATCCATCCAGATTCGTTCAGTTGTGCGTATGCTTTCTCTGCTAGTGCCACCCAGAGTTCATTTGCAGGATTGTTATAGCTGCTACCTTTAGAAGCATAAACGAATTTTCCAGCTAAGTCTGTCGGCAAATATTTATCGACTGTAACGTAGTCTGCGACTTGATTACGGAAGAATTTAACGGTGTAAGTGTTGTCACCGTTATCAATAAACATGTTCTCAATCGTAGTTGGTGATTGAATAGCTGTTGCTGCAAGTCCGACTAGAAAGAAACAGTCATTTATTACACCTTGTTTAATATCTTGATAATTTACACCATTCTGAAATAGTACACCGCTTGCTTGCTGATAAGTATATGCACTTGTAGGATAGTCACGTCCTAGAAACCACTTATTCACAAGATTGTCCATTAGAGTACTATTACTATCGGCAGTTAGATTACCTAATGGATTATTCTGATATCTCTGATTTGCAACATCACCGTTGACTACTTTATTCGTTAATACTTGCACGTATTCTGGTATCCCTAGTCTTGATGCATTACTAACCAAGTTCTGTAAGTCTTTAAATTCAGTGGTATCAACTACACCATTATCTTCAGATGTACGCAATATTCTAATTACTTCGCTACGGTCAATGGTGCCATCGATAGAAAATGATTTTATATCCGCACGCATTTGTGCATCTTGAAATACCGTATCCAACCAAGAGCTACTGCTTTGAGTAGGTAATGGTACTTCTGGAATCAAGTTAGTACTGCTTGGAGTCGGTAATGGTACTTCTGGAATCAAGTTAGTAATGCTTGGAGTTGGTAGCGCTATCCCTAGAATCAAGTTAGTACTATATTGGAGATTGTATGTGGTAGTCGCGTTTTTGAATCGAAAGACTTTGATGTAATAATTACCTGCTTCCAACGTTATATTTACAGATTCATCTCGGTTACGTCGGTTGTAAGAACCAGCTAATTCTTGACCATCGCTGTTCAATACTTGTAGGTTGGCATTTGAATATAAACCGTTGACTGCAAGATTTAGACTGCTACGACCACTGAAATTGAATCGATAATAGTCTTCTGTATTTGCTGCTGATATAGAATTTGTCACAATTTGTGTACTTTGATTAATACTCAAATTTTGAATACTTACATTCTGTTCAAATAAATTAACCGACATAACTACTCTTGCTTTATAAATTATATGAATTAAGCACAAAGCACCCTATTACCCTTGTAATAAAAGGGACTTGCTAGTCAGCCACACTATCTTTATGAAATTGTTGAATTTCTATATTGCTGCTTAAAGCTATCAAACAGCGACGCTAAATATACGTGATAAAATTTACTAATATACTATGTAATTATCAGGAGGAAATCTGGTCATTTAAAAATATTTTATACTTAAATAAAAGCTCCCCTTCATAAGCTCTTTACAAGTTAGGGGAGCAGAAAAATACTTATTAATTTGTGATGCTTCTTTAACAAGTTTGCGGAATTTTCCATCCTAACGACGGGTGGGGTGCCCTCTATAGGGTAGGGTGGCTCATGCTCGTGCCATTGCTAAAGCAGCACGCACAGCAGCATCAGCGTTAACAAAACCGTAACCGTAATATTGGTCATAACCTGCGGCGCCTAAATCGACGGCTGTTTGTGCAAGAATATCTTTAACTTGTCCAGCAGTCAGAATTGGATTCGCAGCCCACACTAGCGTTGCTACACCCGTAACAATTGGTGTAGATGCGGAAGTACCATTAAATTTGTCGTTATAGCCAAAGGTAAATGTACCGTTTGAATTTTTATCTGCGCTAGCTGCTGGATATTCAGTTAGTGCCATTAAAGTAAGTGGCTTTTTACCAGCGTTGAAAGTTGTATTGTCCACGTAATTAGTACCCCACCATTCTTGATAAGGGAATTGTGGTTGACCTTGGGCGGTTAGTTCTGGATTGTGTTGACTATAATCAACCCGCTGCCCAGGTATTTTTAGATTGTTATACCAATCTTTAGCACCCCACACTGCACCAACACTTATCATGTTGGAATCTGTTGCTGCTAATCCACCAGGGTTTGAGATAGTGCTAATATTGTCATTGCCAGCAGCCGCAACAAACAATACATTATTTGAGTTTTGAGCAACTAAATTTATAAACGCTTGGGTATCTCCACCGGATAAACTTAAGTTAATAACTACTTTCTGATTTTTCAGCTTTGCTTGGTCGATGATTATTTGCGTAGCAGTTGCCAAATCTTTGTCATCGGTATTTCCACCTAACACGTCAACATGTACGACATCAGAAAACCAATTTATTCCTGCTATACCTATACCGTTATTCGCGGCGCCTGCAATTACACTTTGTGCTTTAGTACCGTGGGAATCAGTACCTGACTCATCTATGTAGTTAGTGCCTGAAAAAATTGTGCTTCTCAAATCTGGATGAATATTACCACTGGCATCTACACCCAACCCTGAATCCTCAATCCCAATTAGTACGCTGTTATTGCCTGTCGTAAACCGCCAAGCATTAGCAATTCCGCTTGCGAACAAGCCAGTTTGCTCGTTAAACTTTGGGTCATTAGTTACAATACTACCTTTAAAGCCAGCAGCAGCACCAGGAACTACAGAAGCCAGGTCAAAGGTTTGGTCGCTAAATTCAAGTTGTTCGATACCCTCAAACAAAATTTGATAACCTGTGTAGGCACCTGCATTAATTGTAATGGCATCAAAAAGACGATTACCATTACCAGGATTTCCAACTACACCACCTGCTGTTGAAGTTGCCCAGTTATAACTAACTTGCCCCGAACTAATGCCAGCAGTTTTAAAGTCGAGTGTGTCGCGCTTACCCAATCCAAAGTCAATATTACCGTTTCCAGACACGTATGTAATTTGACTGCTTCCGTTATAAGTGAAAGTCTCTGCATTCAATTTTCCTACTTTCCAAGAAGTAGTAGGAGTTGCAGGCGCCACACTTTGTACAGTCAATAGTGTATTTGCACTATTAACAGTGGTATTTACACTACTTGATAAAGGAACATTATTTATCTGAGATGATATTGGTGGTAAAGCATCACTTTCAGGAGTTGCTGACACTGACAAGTTGTAAAAGCTGTCGGTATCACCGTTACTATAAACTCGAATGTAATAAATGCCACTATCAAGGTTTGCATCAATAAACTCTCTTCTACGGGCAGGTGAACGTGAAAAAGCAATTACTTCGCTTGATTCTACCAACCCATTATTATTGGTGTCTTTTACTAGTTCAACATCTAAGTCACCCCGAAAGCGATTGAGCGATAAGTAAAAACTACTACGTCCCTGTAACCCAAATTTGTAGAAATCGCTTGATTGCGATGAATTAATTGTATCAGTGAATACTTGTACATTGCTAGAAATTTTTATATCTAGTGCTGTACTTAACAAAGTACCGGGAACGTCAGCAGGCATATGTTAGTTTATTTTCAGGAGAGATACAAATACTATCAAAATCGATATTCGCTTGCTTTGGCGGCAAAAAAATTTAATAGTGATTAAATTTACAAAAAAAACATCATATTTTTACTGATCCTTCACGTATAGTTTAAATCCAGCATTTTAAATTTTGTTGGCTAAACAACATTCTCAGTGCTATTACTTAGAAAAAAAATTATCTATAAATCGGCTTTCTTCATTAAAATTTGAATATTCCGAACTCACCGAATCAGATGCTATCTTTAATTAATCATTTCAATCCTTGGGTTGTAGCTATCGGACTCAATACAGCTTTACTTGCTGTCGCGTGGCTTTTGCCAAAAAAACTGCTGACTGTTGCTGGATACCTTAACGCTTGGTTACTAGGTGTCTTAATTTGGGGAACTCTAGGCTTCTCAGGTTATGTAGTAGTAATGTTCTATTTCTTAGTTGGTTCGTTTGTTACAAAAGTTGGTATAGCGCAGAAGGAAGCGGAGGGTATTGCAGAAAAACGTTCGGGTGCAAGAGGTCCAGAAAACGTTTGGGGTTCAGCATTGACTGCTACATTATGCGCGCTCGGCGCCGTATTCACATTAAATTCACAAACATTAAATTCACAATTCCATAATCTTCACCCGCTGTTTGTGTTAGGTTACGTCGCGAGTTTCAGCACTAAGCTTTCAGACACCTGTGCTAGCGAAATAGGTAAAGCGTATGGACAGCGAACATTTTTAATTACAACGCTACAACCTGTAGCACGGGGAACAGAAGGCGCCGTCAGTTTAGAAGGTACTGTTGCTGGAGCAGTTGCTTCTTTGGCACAAGCGTTGATAGGGCTAGCTGTTGGATTGATTAATGGTTTTGATGTATTGTGGTGTGTTGTCGCTGCCTTTATTGCCACTAATATTGAAAGTGTAATTGGGGCAACATTGCAATCGAGGTACACATGGCTGACAAATGAATTGGTAAATATTTTAAATACATTGATAGGCGCCGCCGCTGCAATGCTGTTGTCGGTGTTGTGGCTATATTTCACACACTAGTATACAGTTCTTTAGTACTATATCGGAAAAATCAAGTTAATTTTTTTGCAATTTCTTGACTAATATACGATGTAGATATTACTTACACAGCCAGCAGTTGGCTTGACTTTGAGCAAGCGTGCAGTTGCTGATTTAGACGATTCTTGCTTACGATTAAAGTGCGCTGTTTTTATAACAGAGCGTTTAAAGTATAGAACGGGCTAAGGTTGTAGCTTCACGCGCTTCCGTTAACTCCTATTTCTGCTCAAAAACAATAGTATAATTTTTGAAAGTATAAATTAATACGTATTTATGTCAATGGAATCTCTATCATTTATAACCGTCGATGAACAATCAATTTCTGTGGCACAGGCAGTGAAATACCTGCAAGCGTCAGGGAAATTGGGGCAGTTCATAGGTGATATTCTTCGTCAATACGTGATTGACGACGAAATAGCCACCCGCGCTGATGTCGTCATTAGTCCAGCATTAACAGAGCAAGCAATAATCGATTTTCGTTTAAAAAACCAGCTTACAGACTCGCAGCGTTTCAACGACTGGTTGAAAAGTAACGGCACTAATTACGAGACTTTTCACTCGTCAGTTGCATCTAGTTTTAAATTAGAGAAACTTAAAGCTGCAATTGCCGACCCTAAACTTCAAGAATATTTTATTGAACGTAAGATTTTTCTCGATAGAGTAGTGTTATCCCGAATTATCGTTGATAATCACGAACTCGCAGAGGAACTGCACGCACAAGTTGAAGAAGGCGCCAGTTTTGAGCAAATTGCGCGTGAATATTCCCTCGCAGATGACAAGGTTGTCAACGGCATGATGGGACCAGTAAGCCGGGGAACGTTACCAGATATACTAAGAGCAGCAGTCGATGTTGCTTCTACAGGTACAGTAATTGGACCTATGGAATTAGAAGGACGCTTTGGTTTGTTTCGCGTGGAACAATTCTTAACAGCATCCCTAGATGATACTCAACTAAAGCAGACACTACAAAACGAGTTGTTTGAGAAATGGCTAGCAGAGAAAATTCAAAAGCTTACAGTCAGACTGCAAGTGGGCTAAGTACCACGGATAAAGACTTGCACTCCGAAGTGCTAGCATCTTTACCTTGGCAGGAAGCACCGTTTTGCTGGTTAACACCTGATAATAAAAATGTATTAAAAAATAGTGCTGAAGTATCGCGCTATGGGTTAGGTGAGAAAATATGGTCTAGAACGAACCCTGGCTTACATTATTTTATTGTTGCAGGTAAAGTTAGGCTGCGCGAGGAAGAAACAAGCAAACCACTGGCAACAATGGAAGTTGGTGATTGGTTTGGGGACTTATTACTGTGTGCGGTTGACTGTAAAGCTGTAGCTGCTAGCAAAGAAGTAATAGTAGTTTGCTGGGGTGTTGAAGTTTGGCAGAAGTTATCTAACCCAGAAATTAATGCTTTTTGGGAAGGTTCAACATCTGATTCAATATCTGAGGAGGGTAAGGGTAATGGTAATCGTAGTACCACTACTTATTCACCACCTCGCCAAGATGAAAATAGATTTGAGCAAGTTGAATATAACCCGCAATCCTCACTAGAAGACAGGTTAGATACACAGCGAGAAGATTCTGCTCCATCAGTAAGAACACAACAGTCTCAATTTCAACGCGAACTGCTTGCAACTGCATCATCTCACTCATCGTCTGGCTACCCATTTGTGGCAAGTCACAATACAGGAGCAGCATGTTTGACGATGGCAGCTATTCAGCTAAAGAATCCGGTGCAGCTTGAATGGGTACAGCGTCAGCTTCGAGGACAGCGACCGAAAAATTTGGTTGAAGCGGCAGAAAAACTTGGGTTTATTTTACGACGAGTACAGATAACTTGGGCAGACCTGAGACAATTATCTTTCCCTGCTTTAATGCGTTTGAACACAGGTCAAACAAAAGAAGCTACCTGGGTTGTTGCTTATGCAATGAAGGGGGATAGACTCATTGTTGCTAACCCTCTTAATCAAGAGGGTAAAACTGAAAGTTTGCCGCAACAAATGGTCGTCGAAGCTTGGGATGGTAATCTTTGGCAAACTGAAGTAGTTCAAAAGCAAGAGAAATTTAACCTCAGTTGGTTTTTGCCAGCGGTAATGCGGTATCGAGGTTTATTAACTGAGGTATTGCTAGCTTCATTTACATTACAGTTATTGGGCTTAACAACACCATTAATTACCCAAGTCGTTATTGACAAGGTAATGGTGCAAGAGAGTCTACCAACTCTTGACGTTATGGCCATAGCTTTATTGTCTGTAGCATTATTTGAAGCATTACTTGGTGTACTTCGTCTATTTATCTTTACCCATACCGCACGGCGCCTCGATTTAAGTTTATCAGCGCAGTTGTTCCGGCACTTAATGCGGCTACCTCTAGCGTATTTTGAATCACGTCGGGTTGGAGATACCGTAGCACGTGTACAAGAACTCGAACAAATTCGTCAATTTTTAACAGGTACAGCATTAACTGTTGTACTAGATAGTATTTTTGCTGTTGTATATTTGGCGTTAATGTTCTATTACAGTGTTCCTTTAACCTTCGCAGGGTTAGCGGTACTACCATTATTCGCGACACTGACGCTAGTTGCTACACCAATATTACGTAACTGGCTCAACGAAACCTTTAACCGCAGTGCAGACAGCCAATCATTCTTAGTAGAAACGGTTACAGGTATTCACTCCGTCAAAGCACATGCTGCTGAACCAGTAGCACGCGACCGTTGGGAAGGATTATTTGCCAGGTTTATTCGCACAGGTTTTAAAGCTTCCACCACTCAAAATATAAGTAGCAACATCGGTGACTTTTTAACGAACCTATCTAGCTTACTAATTTTGTGGTTCGGCGCCAAATTAGTTATCGAGCAGAAATTAACCATCGGTCAACTTGTAGCGTTTCAAATGTTATCTGGACGTGTAACAGGCCCCTTACTGCGTTTAGTACAACTTTGGCAAAACCTCCAACAAGTACTACTATCAGTAGACCGCATCGGCGATATACTGAATGTGGCGCCGGAAGCAGAACCAGGAACAGGGTTAGTATTACCACCATTAAAAGGTGAGGTCACATTCGAGCAAGTATTTTTCCGCTACAAAGAAGGAACCGAACCAGTACTACGGGGAATATCATTCGACGTAGAACCAGGGCAATTTATCGGTATAGTAGGGCGAAGCGGTTCTGGGAAAAGTACGCTTTCCAAACTATTGCAACGACTATATACAATCGAATCGGGTCGTATTTTAATCGATGGGTTTGATATAAAGAGCGTAGACCTAGCGTCACTGCGGCAGCAAATAGCTGTTGTTCTCCAAGAAGACTTTTTATTTAATGCTTCCATCTTGGAAAACATCACTTTAGGAAACCCAGATATTTCAGCCGAACAAGTAGTGGAAGCAGCACGTCTTGCCGTCGCTCACGACTTTATCAGTCAACTACCCCACGGTTACGAAACAAACGCAGGTGAAAGAGGAACTGCATTATCAGGAGGTCAACGTCAGCGTATAGCTTTAGCAAGACTATTTTTATCACAGGCGCCGATATTAATACTAGACGAAGCAACAAGCGCACTCGACGCAGAAACCGAACAACAAGTACTGCAAAACCTCCAAAAAGTCTCACAAAACCGCACCGTATTTATTATCGCTCACCGTTTCGCCCCATTGAAGCGTGCTGACCAAATCTTAGTAATGGAACGTGGAGTAATAGCCGAACGTGGAACACATGAAGGACTACTACGGGACAAAGGACTATATTGGTCACTTTATCAACGCCAACAAGCCAACGTTTGATCCCCCCAACCCCCTTTAATAAGGGGGGCTTTAAGCACTCTGATTCCCCCCTTATTCAGGGGGGCTAGGGGGGATTTTATACTATTTACCACAGAGACGCAGAGTAAACAGAGAGTAGTTGGTTAGCAACGGATACAACGGATGTAACGGATGATTTATTTGATATAAACAAAATTTCAAACTTTCGGCGCCTTTCTTAAACGCATCAACTATCCGTTACATCCGTTCCAACATCCGTTGCCAGCCTACCCACCAAATAATTTAAAATTACCGAGTAGTAACTAGTTTTTCTATTGCCTCCCTCGCAGCTATTAGAGATTTTTCTCGTGTTCCATCACCAGATAAATTTTCGGCATGAATAAAGGAAACATCTGTCACACCTAAAAACCCAAATAACGTCCGCAGGTAAGGTTCTTGAAAATCGTATTGTGCCAGTGGTGTACCCTGAGCAAAGCTACCTCCTCGTGCAGTAATGACCAAAGCTTTCTTATTTTTGAGTAAACCTTCAAATCCATTTTGGCTAATGGTAAAAGTTCTTCCTACCCGTGCAACTTGGTCAACATACGCTTTGAAAACTGAGGAAATGCCAAAATTATACATTGGGGCGCCGAATACATAAATATCCGCTGCAACTAACTCATCAATTAGTTCATCAGAAATCTTCAAAGCAGCTTCTAATGCAGGAGTGCGCTGGTCAGGAGGACTAAAGGCGCCTGCTATCCAAGCTTCATCAACATGAGGAATAGGACTATGCCCAATATCTCTGTAAGTTACCGTATCACCAGGATGAGCTTGTAACCAAGTACTGACAAATTCCTTGGTCAAACTACGAGAAATTGAACGCTCTCCACGAGGACTTGTATCAACATGTAGAATATTTGCCATGATGTAGCCTAGTTATAGTGCTACTTAATATTACTTAATGATTCCAAATCTGTGTATTTCTTTCATTTGGTAATTACAACCAATTTTTTATATAATTGACAAATTTATGTACACGGTAGAATCTGAGCGTAGGGATTCGCGATATTCACGTCCTAGCTTCATAGCTTCATCATACATTGAGTCATTCGCAGAACGTAACAGTTACTTTTAATTCAACATTAGATAATCCGATAGGAATATTTAGATATAAAATACCATCTTTCCTAACATGATATTTTTTAGTTACGGTGTTTATAGAGGTCATACCTAATATTTTTCGTAATCATCTAAGTTATCTTCATATTCTACCGATTCAATCTCATCAGGTTCAGTCTCTTGTTCTATATTAATATTAGATAGAGAAGATTTACCCATAGCGTTTTCAATTGTTTCCAAAATTAACTTTTGTCGAGAATACAAAAAATTATAAAAATCATCTTGGCGCAAAAGCTTGGATTCAATAAGATGTGTTTGTAAAAACTCATCAAGATGAGCTTGTGTAACCCCAGCTTCGTTTTGAACTTTCAGTAAATAAATACTTGGAGCTTTACCTCCAATCATACGGTTAGTTCTTGCTGAAATAGGAGTTTTATTTAAAATGCAATCCCAAAGTTTAGCGTCAATTCTTTGCTCTTTACACCAATGCTGCGGAAATATATGATGAATATCTATCTTATCATCAAAATATATTTCAGTATCTATTGGGCAGCCTGTACGAAAATCAACACTGCCATTATGGAGTAGTAAAGCAAACAAACCTTTATAAGCTGCACTATTACGTGTACGTAAAGTTAAAAGACGACCTGGTGCAAAATTAGCACTTGTAATAGTATCTGGCTCAGAACCGTCATTGACCCATGTTAAAACTTCCTGTAAATCTTTAGCAAGCCGCGTTTCTATGGCGCCGCTATATAGTTCTCCAAAAACGCCACACCAGTACCAACGTGCTAATTTTGTGCTTACTCCTGCGTTGTCTGCTTGCTTCCCTAATAGTGCGAAAATAGCAGCCAGTGCAGTAAGTTGAGGTCGATATGGCAAATCTCTTGCTGTAAATATTTTTAGGGTGTGGAGTAACTTTGCAGCTTTTTCAAAACCTCTTGTAACTGCTTCATTCCAATTTTTGTACTCATTGAGGTTTAATTTTAAGATATCTTTACGGGTACAGCTTACGGTGCCATGAGGCAAACGTTCTTTTGTAACAACCAAACTCACAGCTTGTAAAAAATCTGTGTTTTGAAGATTTCCCAAGACTTTGAATTGTTTAAGTTTATTTTCGTGTTTATCCCAATCCTCCCGCAAATTAAATTCATCGGCGGCATAAGTGGCTGTTAATAGTTCAAAAACAGTAAGAAAAACACCTCCTGTATTTACCTTCTCAAAAACCTGACAAACTGCTTCCCTAGGTGTTTCTCTCGACAGTTGAATAATGGGTACTTGATATTGCTGGTAAGGATGAATAACTTCTTGGCAAAAATTAGTCCAGCGCGTAAGACGCTTTGACATATTACTAGGGTCGAGTTGCAAATATTCTTGCATCCACTTATGTTGCCCTAAAGTATCAAATACAAGATTTAGCGGAAAAATTTCTGAGCTACATTCTTTTTGAGTAGACGAGTAATCAGCAATAACTTCACCCCGGAAATTTTTTAAAATCTGATCGCTGGGTACACTAATAATTGCTTCTTCTCGGTCAATATTTGCTGAAAGTGCTTTACCAATATCCACATAATACCAACGCTCAATGTGTCTGCCACGTGTATCTTTGGTTTTTACTGAGTTAGAAGAAAAAAGCACTTGAAACAGTGAAGTAATACGCTGTTGTCCATCTAAAATTAAATATTCTGGCTTTGGTATTGTGCTAAGTGAAACACCTTCAAGCACACGATGCTTAAATTTGACGGCAGGATTACCAGTTTCAAGCATCATCACTGCTCCAATTGGATAAAATAAAGAAACACTAGCTAGTAAAGAGCATATTTGCTCATCATTCCAAACCCAGCTACGCTGAAAGTCTGGCAGTTGAGTTTTTCCTTCCTTTGTATTTTGTAATATTTGCTGTAGAGATACTTTAATGCTTTGAGTATTCGCGATTGCTGGCATATGATTTTTATTTTTATACAGTAAAATAGATTTGGGGTTTCAAGTGCCCTAAAATACAGCTTAAGGTTAACTTAAGTAGCTGTCATATATCAAGTTATCTGATTTAATACTTAAGTACTAAATTGCAGTGAGCTATTACAAGCAGAGACACTATAAACCTAAAATCTTATTCAGGTTGATAGCTAGATGAATTTATAAACAATAACAAGTAATTATGTCTGTTTTAATAGAAGCATTAGAAAGAATCCGAGAGAAGCTTCTTGAGTACAAACCTGAAGTTGCTTCTAAACTGCAACCAGGTTACTGATTAGTATAAAATTAGACAGTTAATCAGAGGTAAAATTATGGCTTGGAAGATGACTGCTGAGGAGTTGTTAAAGCATTACGCTGCTGGAGAGCGCGATTTTGCTGGAGTCGATCTTCATGGGGTCGATCTTAGTAACGCTGTATTAAAAGAAATTAACTTAGATCGAGCTGATCTGAATGGAGTTAACTTTACTGGCGCCGATCTGAGTGGCGGTTATGGTAGAGGTCGCCACCGTGGACATACCAAAATAAGATATGCCATTTTGAAAAATGCTATTTTTCGAGATGCTAATCTAAGTTACGTCAATTTCTCTCGGTCTGATCTGAGTTTTGCTAACTTTAGTCAGGCTTATGGTGAGGGGGTTTTCTTTGAGGATGCCTGTTTGTTTTGTGCTGAGTTGAAAGACGCTCAGATCAGAATTAATAGTTTTGATGGAGCCAATGTTGAAGGAACTATTTTAGAAGATACTGAGTAAGTATGAATTGACTTCAACTCTTTTAAGTTAATAATTTTTTGAGCTTTAATATATTAATTGTTTTCTACTCTAATTAACTTCGCATAATTACCCAGCAACCGTGTTGAATTTAAAACATGGGCTGAAGAATAATCAAGTGATGACGCGCGCGTGATGCTCCGACATAAAGTAATTGCTAATAATTTGGATTTTTTGACTCGGTTTCAACTAAAATAACAACTTTGCTTTCAAGTCCTTTAAAGTGATAAATTTAAAGTGATAAATTGTATTACAAAGAATCTCTTTTCTAGTGATGTCGGGTTCTGCTTTGATACGAAATTGTCCTACAATCTGGTTTTGAAGTAATTGTTTTCGTGTCGTTGTTAGAATAATAATATCTTTAGCTGCAAAACCTTCATTAATAACTAGACTGTGAAGTACTTGTCCAAGTATTTTTCTTAATTGAGCATCGCCATTGTAGTTATGAAATTCTACATCCTGCCCTAATGGGCACAGAGATGCTGTTGAATTTGGTTCTGGATGGAACTTTAAAACATATTCGTGTATTTTTTGAGTATTGCGACAATTTTTATTTAAGGAAAAAGGAGCTTCTTCTAAAGGTGGTTTCCAGTTAGAATCATATATGTTTTGATTATTGTCGTAGAAAAAGTAAAAAATGCCGTTATCAGGGTCATGAAGCAAACATTTTAGAGCTAACCACCAATCTTCATAAATATCTTGTCCTTCATCTATAATAACCGCGTCTACACGCCAATTTAACTTATCAGCCGCATCGATTAATAAGTTAGGATATATTTCTCTATAGAGTTGCTCTTTAAAAATGTTACTTTCATCCGGGGTTATTTGAAGGTAATTTTTTCAACATCTTCTGTTCGCTAGGCGCCAGAGTCATATCATTTCTCTCCTTATACAAGCATTGCGTGCTTTATCCAATTGTACCAACTACTAGTAAATGCGTTACTGAAAGTGAGTGTCCGCACGGCACCGACTACTATATTTTAAGAGACGGCGCCTTCGCCCCAAACGATGTTGTTATCTTAATAGTTATTATGTACTAAATGGCGATTATTTTGATCTTTCTAAAGTTTTTGCGATCCTTCTGATATTTTTGTGTGGTATTAATTAAAGAGGCTCTACTTAGCAACAAGCAGAGCCTTCTACATAGAACTTAAATTGAGTTCCACTCTAAATGAGGAAGTAATGTAAATTTAGCCGATCTACTACACTTATCTCATTCAGAGTCGGAGCTTAGAATAATCCTCGCGTAGGAGGTAATTACATGTCTAATTCCGCTTCTTTAAGTGTAGAAGACTTAGCTTTAACAAGTCAATATAAGCCTTTAAGCGTGATTATGCCGTCTTTAACACACAGAAGGGCTATCGATTTAGCGAGCATCATCTCTTTGGAAGAACTAAAACTGGTAAAAGCCGTTGCCAGCGAAGAGGGCGTTTCTTCAAAAGAGCTTGCAGAAAAATTGAACTTATCTAGGTCTGCCGCTCACAAGCAGGCTAGAAAGCTTGTCGAGAAAAAGGTATTAACTTGTACAGAAATTCTTTTCAATAAGAACATCCGTCCTGCACACAAGTACTATATTACGTCTGGTATCACTTCAGAAATTATTGAATTAGCCATTAAACTCAAGGAAGAAGCAGATGGTGTTATAAATGTTGCAAGCTCAATAATACTTCCTCCTGAAAATTCTCTTGGGTTAAATAGTGCTGATTGTAATTACCAAGAACGCATTGACTCGCTCAAGGAATGTTTATTATCACTACCACCACCATTACAAAATACCTTAAAACTTTTGCCTGCCAATGGTATAAGCGCGACTGAGGCTGCGATTCAAGCAAAATTGGATACAACAACTATTCATAAAAGACTAAGGCTGCTTGTAAAATTGGATTGGTTGACTCGTGAGTCAGTATCGCGTGATGGAGAGTCTAGAAGCGAGTATGTATACCAGTTGGCTCATGGAATAACTCCAGAATTACTTGAAGCAGCTTTTAAAACTTTGGAAGAAATAGAAAATCCTGACCAATCGATTAAGGAAAAGAAACCATTAGAAAATACTTCAAACAGTCAAGAGATAAGGGCTAAGATGATATGAAAAAAAAATCTTTTCAATTAAATGACCATCAGCACGCTAAAGAAATTATAGCCAAGGTTAATAAATTAGTGATTTTACTTCGGCAAACGGAAGAACTAAAAGCAGAACTATTTGCGATTGGAGGTCAAGAAGCAAAAGATTTAATATCGAATTTGATATCAGACAATTCTTAAAATATAACAGCAAAATAACATATTCCTCTTGACGTTAATAGCTACTTATTAATGCATTGAAATAAGTATATATTAATAAACTTGGGAAGTATTTGAGTATTACTGAATTGTAATATTCAATCTCTTTGTAATGCTTTTAAAGTTTGCTTATTTATAAGTATTACTAATTGCTTATTGTAAATGCTATTCATTTTGTCATCTATTGATATAAAAATCGAAAGCATATCAATACTTTTCTGAACGTTTTAACTAGTAAAAATGTAAATTTTGAATGGAGTAAATTGTGGAAGCTGCCCTACATAATGTCAGCAATAAAATGCAGTATTTCTGCGATGAAAGTGGTATTGACCATGAATCTCAATATTTTGCAATTGGGATGCTAAAGACAAATAGTGGTCAGCGTCGTTCTTTGTTGTCATCTATTGCTCAAGTGCGTCAAGAATTTGATTTCTGGAACGAAATTCACTTTACTAAGTTTTCTTATAAACGTGAATTAGTATACAAAGCCTTGATTCATAATACTTTGAAGCAGGTTGACTATAGAGTAATTATTGTCAAGCGCTCTCTTGTTAATTCAAAGTTTTTTGCTTCCCCAGATTATTTGATGCTAAATTTCTTTACTTGCATCATGGTTAAAAATTTTGTTAAACCTAAATTAGGTGCTGTGCTTTACTTAGACTCTAAGTCTAGAGACAAAAGGGACAATGGTGTTGATTATTTGAAGCAACAGGTAAATTTAGTTAAACCTGGAAGTATCAAAGCTGTTGAAGAGTTAGATTCAAAAAACAGCGAATTAATTCAGTGAAGTGACCTGTATTTGGGATTGTTACGTTACGGTTACGAACACGGCTATCCAGGTTTTCAGTTGAAAGCAACTAATCAGCCTTTACCACGAAAAGAAGCAGTCTATCGGGAATTCGTTAGCCTCGCATCTATGAAACGGTGCAAATCCAGGTTTAAAAGGTGGGAATGGAAGCCAAATGATGAAAGAGCCTACCCCTAGCTTCTCAGCTTAACCTTCCCAAACGGAAGGTGTTTCGGAATAGGCCCCTTCGCCTACTATTATAAACCTAAATCAACGATTCGATTTTGCCTTTAGAGAATAATTAATCAAAAATCTCTTAAGGTACCGTTATATAGTAGAAAAATCTAGGCGCTGAAGTATTTGGCTACTGGGTGATAGGTGATAATTGCTGTCGTACTTTGTTCTGGGTACAATTGCTCACTTTCATCCATGTGCATCTTGATACGTTCGGCGCCTAACAATTCAAGCTGATTATATTGGTCTTGAATATTAGGGCAAGCTGGATATCCAAAGCTATACCGTGAACCTTGATATCTTTGTGCAAGCATATCGCGAATATTATCAGGTTCTTGCACGCCAAACCCTAATTCTCGACGTATTCTAGCGTGTGACCATTCAGCTAAAGCTTCCGCTATTTGTACTGCCATACCGTGGAAATAAAGATAATCTGTGTATTGATTATCTTTATAGAGCTTCTGTGCAAATTCTGTTGCTATTTCTCCAACTGTCACAGCTTGCATTGGGAATACGTCAATGATACCTGTTTCTTTAGGTGCAAAGAAATCGGCTATACATAAACGGCGCCCAGAACGTTGACGAGGAAATTCAAATTCGGCAACCTGTTGTCCATGATTATCTGGGTCGTATATGTATAATGTATTCCCCTCAGCATTACAAGGAAAATATCCATATAAAACTTGTGGGTGCAGCAAGTTCTCTTCGATAACGCGCGCTTTCCATTTTTCAAGGATAGGATAAACTTTCTCTTCTAGGAAAGCAGTATATTCTTCTTTTGTTTGTTCTTTAGGTTTGCGGAACTGCCATTGTCCTGCTACAAGTGCTTGCAAATCTAAATGCCAGAATATTTCATCCCAAGGTATATCACCGTTTTGTAGTAATTTTGTTCCCCAGAAAGGTGGTGTGGGACGTTCGATGTTTATATCGACTGCTTCGGAACGACGGGTGTCTTTTTCTTTTGATTCTTCGGGTTTTTTCTTGGCATCTTCTTCTTCCTTAAGCGCATTTCTGCCTACTTCGTTCTCGCTGGCATATTCTCCTAAGAAGCCACTAATATCATCCCATTGTGTAGATGCTTTGGCGGGCATGAGTTTGTCCATGAAGTGCAAGTCAGAGAATGCGTCTTTGCCGTATACGACTCTGCCTTTATAGGCTTTTTGACAGTCTTCGTAAACAAACTTGGGTGTTAAGGCGGCGCCTCCTAATATTACAGGTACGGTGATGCCTTTTTCGTTGAATATTTCCAAGTTTTCTTTCATGAACGCTGTGGACTTAACGAGTAAGCCGCTCATCGCGATACAATCGGCTTTGTATTTGTTGTATGCTTCGATGATATTCTCTACAGGTTGTTTAATACCCAGGTTAATTACCCTGTAACCGTTGTTCGACAAGATAATATCTACTAGGTTTTTGCCGATGTCGTGAACGTCTCCTTTAACTGTGGCAATAATAAACGTTCCTTTGCCACTGTTTGCATCCTCAGTTTCGCTTTTCTCCATGAACGGTTCTAAGAAAGCTACCGCTGACTTCATCGTTTCGGCGGATTGTAGTACAAATGGTAGCTGCATTTGTCCGGAACCGAACAACTCACCTACTACTTTCATGCCGTCAAGCAAGAAAATATTAATAATATCCAAAGCTGGGTGTTTTTCTAATGCCTGTTTGAGCGCATCTTCTAAACCTATGCGCTCACCGTCAATAATATGACGTTTGAGACGTTCTTCAACGGGGAGATTTTCGTCAACACCTTTTTCGCGTTTGGTTGTTACCCCTTCAAATAATGTTGTGAGTATTGTAAGAGGGTCATAAACACAGATGTCATTCTCAAACTTGCGATTATCATAAATTAAATCGCGGCAAACTTCTTGATGCTTCTCCTCAATCTTCGCAAGCGGTAATATTTTATTAGGACTGACAATTGCTCCATCCATTCCTACTTGCATTGCTTCATGCAGGAACATTGAGTTTAATACTATCCGCGCGGCTGGGTTTAAACCGAAGGATATATTTGATACACCTAGCATAAAGTGACAACCAGGTAAATTCTCGCGAATTCTCTTAATTGCTTCTATTGTTGCTTTTCCGTTTTCTCTATCTTCTTCAATACCAGTAGAAACAGGTAAAGCTAAGGTATCAAAGAATATTTCATGTGCAGGTATACCATATTCAATCACTGCACGATACGCACGTTGGGCTATTTCAAATTTCTTGTCAGCGGTGCGCGCCATTCCTTCTTCGTCAATTGTACCAATAACTACTCCGGCGCCGTATTTCTTAGCAAGTTCCAACACTTTAAAGAATCTTTCTTCGCCGTCTTCGTAGTTGGTAGAGTTGAGAATGCACTTACCACCCGCAACTTTAAGACCTGACTCCATTTTTTCCCATTCGGTAGAGTCAAGCATTAAAGGCAAGTTAACATTATTAACAATGCGGGATACTAACTCGTGCATGTCGCGCACACCGTCGCGTCCTACATAGTCTACGTTAACATCAAGGATGTGGGCGCCTTCTTTAACTTGCGCGCGTGCCATCGACACAAGTCCGTCCCAGTCTTCTGCATTAAGCATTTCGCGGCATTTCTTAGAGCCGCTGGCGTTGAGTCTCTCTCCTACAATTAAGAAAGAATTATCTTGAGTGTAATTTTGTGTGCTGTATATAGACGCTGCCGCAGGTTCTAATTGTGGATGACGTTCAGCAGGTTTAAGCTCACTAGCAATTTCTGCAAGTTGTTGAATATGCGCCGGTCTTGTCCCACAGCAACCCCCTATCACTTGGACACCCAGGTCTTCAACAAAATGCATTAATGACATCCGCAGTTCCATCGGCGTAAGCTTATAATGCGCTTGTCCACCAACGTTTTCGGGTAAACCCGCGTTTGGCACACAGGAAACTATAAATGGCGAATGCTCCGATAAATACTTGATGTGTGGTTTCATCAAGTCGGGACCTGTAGCGCAGTTCAAACCGAGAATATCTATTTTATATGGTTCCAAAATAGTGACAACGGCGTTAATTTCCGTTCCTACTAGCATTGTCCCCATTGTTTCCATCGTTACAGAAACCATTATCGGGCGCCTGTCACCTTTTTTGGCGAACACTTCTTCAACAGCGTTGAGTGCAGCTTTAATTTGCAGCACGTCTTGGCATGTCTCGATAATAAATAAATCTACACCACCATCCCAAAGCGCCGAAGCTTGTTGAGCAAAAGCATCTTTCATCGTATCGTAGTCGATATGTCCCAATGTTGGTAACTTCGTACCTGGACCAATCGAACCAGCAACGAAACGAGGTTTTTCTGGTGTAGAGTATTCCTCAGCACAACGTTTCGCCAGTTCTGCCGCCGTTTTGTTAAGGTAATAAACTTTATCTTGCAGGTTATACTCAGCAAGTACAGTAGATGTACCACCAAAAGTATCTGTTTCGATAACATCGGCGCCTGCTGCTAAAAAGTCACGGTGAACTTTTGCCACCGCTTCGGGGTTCGTATGGACAAGGTACTCGTTACAACCCTCGTACTCGGCGCCACCAAAGTCATCAGCAGTGAGGTTTTGTGATTGTAAGTTCGTACCCATCGCACCGTCAAACACTATGACCGGACGGTTGGGACTATGTAAGTGTTCGAGAAAGGAATTAGGCATACTTTCAAACTAAATTGAGTTATTGTGGTTTTGTTCCACTTTATTTAATATTCTCCTAAATTTTTAGGGTTTTTGAGTAACTGAATTTCTACTGAAATGTTTAAAGATTTTGCTTGCCCAACAATCATATCTATCCGTCTAAATACTGATATTACGAAAAAAGTATTATATGCTACATTTTATTGTAGGTTGGGTAGAGGAACGTAACCTAACCCAACCCATAGATAACTTAACTAATTTATTTGCTTGTATATAAGTTGCCTATTTATAACTAAGGCTTGATACTAAAATTACATAGAGTAGCATGGGTAATTATTAGAAATGCGAGATAGCGCTTGGATAACTAGAATGCTGGCTATTTCTTTAGTAGTCTTGGGTGTGATTGTGTTTTTTATCGGCAGCAAAGACGTATCTAGTTCAGATAAGCTAGGTAATTCTGATTCTAGTTCGGAACAGTCAGCTTGGAGTCCAGCCAAGGTGCAGTATCAATCTGATCTTAAACCACCTGCCGCGCTTTCACCGAATAAACCCGTAAATAATCAAGCTGCACAAGCTAAAGTGGCGCCTGTACTAACAACTCCTACACCAACAACTCCTGCACCAACGACTCCTGTAGCAACAACTCCTGCACAGACTGCGCCAAAAAAGACCTCAGCTAGCAAACCGCCACTTAAACGCACGTTCACTACTACTTATGCATTTAAAAGTTACACACCTAAATATGTAGTTGCTTGGGCAGACCCAAGTAATTATGGGGATAGGTTCGCTACTGATGTTTATGGTACTTCTGTTAGCAACCCACCAATTATAGTTCTCCACGAAACCTCAAATTCTGCACAAAGCGCTGTTAATACGTTTAGAAGCAATAATTCACAGGACGAAAACAGACAAGTTAGCTACCATACTTTAATCGCACGTAATGGGTTAGTTGTTTATCTCGTTCCACCAGATAAACGTGCGTTCGGCGCCGGCAACTCGGTATTCGATGGTCTTAATGGTCCCGAAACAGTACAAACTAACCCAACTTTAAAACCTTCTGTCAATAACTTTGCTTATCATGTTTCGTTAGAGACACCACCCGATGCATGGGATAAAAATGTGTCTAGTCATAGTGGTTATACAGATGAGCAGTATAATTCGTTAGCTTGGTTAGTAGCGCAAAGCGATGTCCCTGATGAACGCATTACTACCCACCGTGCGGTTGACCGTTCGGGACAAAGAATTGACCCCGTAAGTTTTGATTTTGATAAGTTTTATAGTATATTACACTCTTTTAGAGAAATTGCTATTAATTAATTATATGGAACGGGCAGGGATGCCCATTCCACAAGAGTAATCAAAATGTTGTTGATATGATTTAATTAGTTTCCAAAGCTTGATTTAATTATCTTTGCTACTGCTTGCTATTAATTGTCCATGTTCTTATTATATTTTAATTAAAATTTTCAAGAGACTATACTTAAGGAGTATGTACATTGGGTGATTCTGTTTTTACCCATTACTTTAGTCATACTTAAATCGTGACTTTTTATTCATGGTATTTATAGATTCAATGTTTTACAGTAAAAGTGCCTGAGAGAAACATGCTTCCTGTAAGCTTGAATAAGGCTTCTGGGTTTACTAAAGTTAACAATCAGATGCAGTGTAATACTCTAAGACCGTATATTTAATTTTATTGTGTTATCAAATGCATAAACCATATATCTGATTTGCATAAGTAAATATTGCTGTTTTAAAGGTTTAAATTTATTAATGAGGTAATTTAGTTTATGAAACGTGTAATTGCAGCAGTTCTTCTTGCACTTCCACTTACTACACTAGCATTTGCCGCAAAACCAGCAGCAGCAGAAACTTATCGGCAAGAACGCCGTGAAATTCGGCGTGAAGGAGCTACGAAGCGTGCAGAAATTCGTCGTGAAGAAGCTCGTCGTCTTGCGGAAATTCGTCGCGAACAAGCTCGTCGTCGTGCGGAAGCTCGTCGTGAAAACGATAGAAGAGTTTGGGTTAACGGTCGTTGGGTTTATCGTCGTTAAAGAAAAGCTTTGCTGAAGATTAGGAGCATCTCCATTTTTTAAGCCAACTGCCCGTGTCAGAGTGTTGGCTACACATAAGATGTCAGTCGATACCGTTTGTAGGGACGTTGCGATAATCACCGCGTCTCTACTTTTACTAAAATTAAACTATGTAAAAATTAAATATACCTACGATGAATAATCTAAATTATAGTTTTTGGTCGTTTAAGCGATTGCTAATTACTTTAATTTCTATAGGTGTAATTACCGCTTGTGAACCAATTCAAGCACAACAATTAACTTCGCCTGTTAAATCTACTTCATCTTTTAAACTTACTTTAGGCGCCAGTTCTCAAAAATTAACAGACCAAAATTTATCACGCAGCTATTATATATATATTCCCTCATCATATAAATCAAACCGTTCCATGCCATTAGTTTTTGTATTTCATG
>NZ_MRCD01000124.1 GCF_001904745.1 Calothrix sp. HK-06 | reverse complement strand
CATAAACAATTGTAGCTCTTTGGATATTGAGTTTAATTACCAATATTGTTGCAAGTAAAAATGATTAGATTTTGATAAAATCAATCAGAACAATATGCATAATGGGCTACATCGAAAGGTAGGTTTTTGCAATTGGAAGCGCTTGCACCCATAAAATACTGATAGTATTTCAATTATATTGTAGCCAAAATGCATATCTATAAACGTAGATATGTTGAGATATAGAAGCAACTTTAATAAAAATTAAAATTTTTTAAATATATCACTTTTGGAATAATGAAAAATCGAAGTAAGAAAAATATTTACCAAAAGTAGAGCAGTTATTTTGGAATCAGGGTAATAACCTATTAAGTGAAAGTTCAGGCATTCGTTTAGCACTTGTGTAGGAATTAGTAAAATGAATCAATACGTAAAAATCCACTAGATTTGGTATTGACTGATGTGATGATGCCAGGACTTGATGGCTTTGCATTATTAGGGTCGCTACGAAGTGACCCCAAGACTCAAGATATTAGCATTATATTATTATCAGCACGGGCGGGTGAAGAAGCTTGTATTGAAGGACTCGAAGCTGGCGCCGATGATTATTTAATCAAATCGTTCTCAGCACGAGAATTGCTAGCTCGTATTGAAGCTAATTTAAAGTTAGCCAATCTCCGCAGAACTGCGTATAAACGTGAACAAATTTTACGCTTATTCAATTTGAGTATTATTATACTACCTGGAATCGTTGGTTTGAAAATCGCGTTTATCCAACTCCAGAAGGAATTGAACCAAATCTATTGCAGCTATAGCTGTAACTGCTTATGCTGGGCAACTGAACGAGCAGCAGGCAATAAAGGCAGGTTTTAACAAACACATTGCTAAATCAATAAATTTAAATGAAGTTGTGAAAATTGCGCTAGAGCTAGTTCAATGATATATAAAAATGTACAATAAAAATGTATGTAGAGACGTTACATGTAACGTCTCTACCAACAACATAAAATTTTTGATTCAAAATTAACTAAAGAACACCAAGGTTTGTTAAACCTAAAACGGCGCCTATGCCAACTATATGACCAGTAGCCATTGCTGCAAGAAATGTACCAACACTGGGATTATTGAATACTGAAGGGAAAGGTAATGGCATTTTATTGCCTACATGAGGTTCTTCGATTGTTCTGGGAATAATTAAAAGAGCTAATAAGCTGGCACCAACAATAATGATAGTGCCAGTCCAGTTCCATTCAACAGCACTGTTAGGAACAGTTGGTTGAACAGCCGCCAAAAGCGATACTAAGTTAAATGACAAAGTAGATATGAATGTGGAAAACATGCTTCTTTCTCCTACACGAACTTAACCTTGTTCTTAATGCTCGTTCGGATAAAGACTTGAATCTTCCATCTAAGGGGAGGAAATGACCTCCCCCTTTAGTTAGAATTACAAATGCCGTAAAATGTGCTGCATTTTACAATGTGCCAATGTTAGTCAGTCCTAAAACGATACCAATACCGACAACATGACCAAAGCACATTGCAGCTACAAAGGCAGGAATGCTCATAGGCAGTAACGGCATTTTTGGACCAACCATTGGTCTTTCAATCTTTAAGGTGAGCAACAGTGCAACAAACGAGCATATGCTGATAATCAATCCAATTGTTGGATTCCAAGCAGGTGTTGCGGGAACATTAGCTGCAACTGCTACTAAAACTGGATGCATAAGCGCGGTTTTCTCCTCAGAACGAAAACTTATCATAATCAGAAAGATTATAAAAGTTTATAGTAAGTAAAGGCAATATTTTTTATTTATTTAGAATTACAGTAAAGTTAACTACGTTTCTTAAATTCTTAAAATTTATATGCGAATTAAAATTTGTGGAATTCGTGACCCACTACAAGGTCAAGCTATTGCGGCTTCGGGCGCCACTGCTTTAGGATTTATTTGCGTCGAATCTTCCCCACGTTACGTTAACGTTGAACAAATTAAATCGGTTGTAACTTTAATACCGCCTTATGTAGATAAAATTGGAGTTTTTGCCAATGCACAACCAACAGAAATAGCATTTATAACTAATAATTCGTCATTGACAGGAGTGCAATTACACGGTAATGAATCTCCAGAATTTTGCAAACAAGTACGTGAAATTTTGCCAGGAATCGAAATAATTAAAGCGTTAAGAATACGTAATGTAGAAGATTTAGATAATACCGCAACTTTTACTGATTATGTTGATACCCTGCTATTAGATGCTTATCATCCTCAGCAGTTAGGTGGAACTGGTCAAACTCTAGATTGGAACATCCTTGAAGAATTTAAGCCAGGTTGTCCTTGGTTTCTAGCAGGAGGATTAACACCAGACAATATTACCTCAGCACTAAATAAAGTCAAACCAAACGGAATTGACTTATCGAGCGGTGTCGAAAAGGCGCCAGCAGATAAAGATTTAGATAAAGTCGCAAAATTATTTGAACAGTTAGGAGTTAGGAATTCTTATTAACTTATAACTCCTAACTCCTAATTATTAAAAGAATGATGGTTGGTGACGAATTAAGTTGAAGAACTCTTCGCGCGTTTTTTGTTCGTCTTGGAATACACCAAGCATGGCACTTGTAACAGTCCAAGAACCGGGTTTTTGAACTCCACGCATAGCCATGCACATATGGGCGCCTTCCATAACTACAGCAACGCCTTGGGGTTCTAAAATTGTTTGAACAGCTTCAGCAATTTGACGGGTAAGACGTTCTTGCACCTGCAAACGACGCGAGTACATTTCGACGATGCGAGCAAGTTTACTAAGTCCAACAACTTTTTGGTTAGGGATATAAGCAACATGCGCTCTACCCATAAACGGGAGCATGTGGTGTTCGCATAAACTAAAAAAGTCAATATCACGAACTAATACCATTTCGTTGTGCCCTTCATCGAAAATGGCATTATTAACTAGGTCTTCAAGCGACTGGCTATAACCACTCGTCAAGAAGCGCATAGCTTCTGCTACACGTTTTGGAGTTTTGAGCAGTCCTTCACGTTCCGGGTCTTCGCCAACACCTATAAGTATATTTCGTACCGCGTCCTGCATTTGCTCCATATGCTCTGGGGTAGGTGGATGCAACTCAGGTGTCTTACCGTTATGGGTATTACGGTCGGGTCTAATACTGATATCAGTTAAATCAGGAATTAGCGGAGATTGAGAGCCGTTGGAACGAGCTATAGTCATGATGTAAGTGTTATGTGATGTATCTGTGGAAGTACTTAAAGAACTCCAGCACTTGGCATGAGAGTTAATTCATTAACAACTGCACCAGAAGGCAGTAGTGCAGTGTAAAGAATTGATTGAGCAACAATTTCTGGGGTGAGCATGTTGGAACGGTCAAAGTCCGCGTGAACGGTTTCGGTGTCCCAAAGTTCTGTATTTACTGAACCTGGGCAAAGTGCTGTGACGCGGATACCGTACTTACGCTCTTCTTGTGCTAATGTTTGTGACAGCGCTAACAAACCAGCTTTACTAACGCAGTAGGCGCCCCAGTTTGGAAAAGCTTGTTTACCCGCGATTGAAACGACGTTAATAATTGTACCTGTGCCGCGAACACGCATTGTGGGTAAAATTCCCTTGATGCATTCAAACACGCTGGTTAAATTTAAATCAATTACCCGTTGCCAGTCAGATAAAGGTGTTTCGCTCAAGTCAGCTGTATATGCCATCCCAGCATTATTTACAAGAATGTCAATATTACCAAAATCTTGTGCAATATGCTGCATTTTTTCTTGGACTTCGCCAACGGAGCTTAAGTCCACTGCATATGCTTTTGCCTCTACTCCTGTATGTTGCACAGCTTCAGCTACTGCTGTGAGTCTTGGGAGAGAACGGCTAAGTAGAGCAACATCTATACCCGCTTTTGCAAAGGCTAAAGCTGTTGCTTTTCCAATTCCGCTACTTGCTCCGGTTATAAGGGCGCGTCGTTTATGCTCGACAATCATGTTGTCTCCAGTTGTTTGGCCACCCAAACGCATCGCCATTAAACAGACTTCTTGCCACCAGCTCTTTCTCTCTAAATAGATAGTCAGAACTTTAGATTTTGAGGTCTAATGTGTGTATCGCGGTTGGTTATATAGATTAAGCAATTCTAAAAATTTCCTGAATAACCTCTAAACAGATGCTATCCTTTCAAATTAATACATTCTAAGTGTAAGCAATCAAATACAGTTTCTTGATAAATTTTGCAATCCATATCACTAAAAGCCCGTTGGTGGTTACCGTTTGGTTTTCATTCCCATTGACGCTACATTACTTACTCACTAATTCTCGAAGACAGTTGAGCAAAGTAAACAATCAAATCGAATTAATGTACTAAGATGCCTATGGAAGGTTAAGATTCGTTAAGAAAAGTAACTTTCCATAGGCAATTATAACAAAAAAAACTTTATTCTAGTATGTTCAATGTTCAACTTCAGTAAAAACGCCAATTTTGCGGAATTTTTCGTAGCGTAACTGGCGTCGTTGTGCTGAAGTTAAGGTAGAAAGTTCATCTAAATTATCAACTAGAGCGGTTTTAAGAGTAGTTGCGGCTTTGAGGGGGTCGGAATGGGCACCACCAGTTGGCTCAGGTAAAATTTGGTCAACGATACCCAAACCTTTGAGGTCATGAGAAACAATTTTGAGTGCAACAGCAGCTTGAGGAGATTTAGCGGCATCTTTCCATAGAATGGCGGCACAAGCTTCGGGAGTTGCAACAGTGTAAACCGAATGCTCAAACATTAAAAGTCTATCACCAACACCAATACCTAAAGCACCACCGGAACCACCTTCACCAATAACAGTACAAATAATCGGTACATCAAAGCTAAACATTTCACGTAAGTTATAAGCGATAGCTTCACCTTGACCTTGATGTTCAGCTTCGACACCAGACCAGGCGCCAGGAGTATCAATAAAAGTTATAATTGGCATCCCAAACTTGTTAGCGTGTTCCATTAACCGCAACGCCTTACGATAACCACTAGGGTAAGGCATTCCAAAGTTACGGGCAATATTGTCTTTAGTATCCCGTCCTTTTTGTTGCCCCAACATTACCACAGGGCGCCCATCTAACCTGCCAACACCACCAACCATAGCGGGGTCATCAAAACCACCTCTATCACCATGTAACTCCATCCATTCATCACTAATTGCCTGGATGTAATCTAAAGTACTAGGGCGACGTGGATGACGTGCAACCTGTAATCGCTGTGATGGAGATAAACTACTGAAAATTTCTTCTCGCAGTTGGGTAGCGCGAGCTTCTAGCTGCCGAATTTGACCAGAAACATCCACGCCATTTTCTTCAGCAAGTTGCCGAATTTGATCTATTCGGGTTGCCAATTCTGCCAACGGCTTCTCAAAATCTAGCAGTAGTGGTTTACGCTCAGTAGTTGCCATCTTTAAAAATCAATAGTTACAAGTTGAAAGTTATGAGTTGTGAGTTATGAGTTATGAGTTAGAAAAGATAGTTCTAGAGTTACAAGAGTAATTGTCTTGAATTATTAACTCCGCGCCTCTGCGCCTCCTAACTCCTAACTCTTAACTTATGAAACTAAAAGCGGTCTAAACCCATGTTTAAGCGAAAGCTGACCGATGCGACTCATTTTTTCTACAGTAATCTGATTGCGTCCCCAAGAAAAGTTAGTATGCAACTTCTCGAACTCTAGAAGCATAGACTCAGCGAAACAAGCAAACAATTGGCGCCCTGGAATTTCCATGTTGACAATTTTCATGATTTTCCAGTCAATATCCAAGGAATGTTCGACGATTCCACCATTCAGGACATATACACCAGACTGCTGAATCTTTGTAGCCATATTTTTTGGATAGCCACCATCAATGAGTAAGCAAGGCTGCTTAAGGGTTGCTGGGTCAATTTCTACCCCTTTGGGCATACTCGCGACCCAAACTATAATATCAGCTTCGGGTAACGCTTGTTCTAACCCCATGATTTTTCCGCGTCCCAACTCAGCTTGCAAGTGTTCCAAACGCTCTTGGTTACGTGCGATAAGTAAAAGCTCCTTAACATCCGTTTTTGCGTCAAGCCAGCGGCAAACAGCACTACCAATGTCACCAGTGGCGCCGCAAACAGCAACCGTAGCTTCCGATAAATTAATACCGACTTGTTTGGACGCTTGTTCAACCTGCTGACAAATAATATAAGCAGTATGAGTATTACCAGTAGTGAACCGTGTAAATTCAAGCGTTGTATTTCGGACTTGACGAAGCTGCTCTAAGTTAAAGTTTTCAAAAATGATTGAAGAAAACCCACCCAAAGCAGTAATATCAATGCCATGCTTCTGGGCATGAGCCATTGCATTCAATATTTTACGAGTAGCCGCTTTAATCCTACGTGTAGCAAGCATTTCCGGCAAAAAGCAAGATTCTACGTATCTTCCCTCAATTTTTTGTCCAGTAATACTAGTGACAGTAATATTATCAACTATTTGAGGTGGCGCGCTACACCAAAAATCTAAGCCTTGGTCGGCATATTCAGGATAGCCTAACTCGAGGGCTACCGATTGAGCGTGTTCTAAACTAGTCAAGTGTCCGATTAGACCAAACATGTACTGTGATACTGGGCGTGGGTAAATAAATTAATAAGTGATGAGTGCTGAGTGCTGAGTGCTGAGTATTGAGTTTTATTTTACTCAGCACTCAGCACTTTCTAGTTAGCACTTTTTATGCAGCGCGGAGACCGTAAGCGGACAAGCGCATGATATCGCGGGTGTTGAAACCGATGTTACTCAGTGCTTCGCCATATTGAATCATAAAATCTTCAACCAAAGCGTCTTTCTCCATTGCCATATTTTCGGCATCGTTTTCGACTTGGTTAAGCATTTTCCACACTAAAGGTAGGTTTTGGCGGTTTGCTTCTTCAAGTTCAGCTTTAGATGCTTCAAAGTTTTCTTTAAGCCAAACTTCGCCAAAATTTAAGTGTGAGTATTCGTCTTTAACAACACCTTCAGTGATTTTACGGGCAAAATCATCAGCAACAGGAATATATATGTTGTAAGCTGCAATTGCAAAACATTCGATAATTAACGATTGAATTAGCAAGCAAGTAACAACCTTACCTTCTGCTGCTGCTTCTTGGAAGTTGCGGTGTAAACCAGCAAAAAACAACTTTGCGAATTCTAAATCAGGTGTAACTTGCAGGTTTTTACCACAAGCTTCAAAACCCTTCTTGTGACGGCTTTCCATCTTCGATAAGCGAACCAAGTCATCCTTATGCTCAGGAAGCATTTCGGCTAATTTTATATAGTTTTCGTGTGCTTCTTGTTCGCCTTCAATTACAATCGCATTAATGCGGCTGTAAGCGTCTTTATAGACTTCACTGCTGAAATCAAGTCCTAATTCTGCCACCTGTGACATAGTATGCTCACTCCTGTGATGTGATTTATTTGATACAATCCGGCTAATAGTTGATAGCGCGGAGCTGATAGCTTTTATGTTCACTGTGATTTAATTTAACTTAACAAAGTCACTATGTTATAGATTAGCTTCTGCTGGGAACTATTTTTAGCAGGTGACACTAGAATAAATGCTTGGGAGATTATAGAATAATGCCAAAGCCAAGCTTGAATCCTAAATACCACGATATTTTTAGTTATTGCGTACTTCTACTTCTAGCACTTATCGTCTTACTACCGCTAATCATTGTTTTCATTACCTCGTTTGCTTCAGGTGGGTCAGCTCCAGGAAACGCCTTTAAGCAAAGTTGGTCACTTATATACTATGGTGACGCATGGCAGCGAGGTAAGTTTCTTTTAGCATTTTGGAATTCAACACTAGTAGCTTTATCCGTCACTGCATTTCAAATTATTACCTCCGCTTTAGCTGGTTATGCTCTGGCGAGATTAAAATTTCGCGGTAAGCAAGCCCTGTTATTAATAGTACTTGCTACATTGGTCATACCATTCCAATTGCTTGTAATACCAATATTTTTGGTATTAAAAACAGGAAATTTAATCAATACCTACGCCGCCCTAATATTGCCAACAGCAGTAAACGGGTTTGGAATATTTCTACTGCGTCAATTTTTCCTGACTATTCCAGTCGAACTCGAAGAAGCTGCCGCACTAGATGGCGCCAACCGACTACAAATCTTATGGCAAGTAATGTTACCACTTGCGCGTCCGGCTTTAGTAACTTTATTCTTATTTACCTTCATCGGTGAATGGAATGACTTATTCAAACCATTAGTATTTACCACTCGACCCGAACTAAGAACCGTCCAACTAGCGCTCGCTGAATTTCAAGAGCAATTTACCAACAACTGGTCACTAATGATGGCAGCTGTCACAATTGCTACCATACCAGTAATGATTCTATTTCTAATTGGTCAACGCCAATTTATCAGAGGAATCGCCGCAACAGGAATCAAAAATTAGCAACGGATACAACGGATGTAACGGATATATTGTAGGTTGGGTGGAGGCTTTGCGGAACCCAACCTACAATATATCCGATAAGTCATGGTATTTATTAATACCTGTTCCGCTGAACTAATAACTGTACTACTTAAATCTCGATTCAAAAATCTACCTTGAGTTGGTTGGGCAGAAATAACATGACGACCTTTAAAAATTGGTTGTATAAGTTCAGTTAAAGAATCAATATTTAGATTCAACCAAGGTATACTTCTTTCCCAGCTTTCTCTCATTTGAAGTTTATTTTTGAAGGTTGGCGCCACTATGTAATTTACACCCCTCTGATAAAAATAATTACCACAGAGGTGCAGAGTACACAGAGATAAAACTTGTTTGCCACAAAAAATTATCCGTTACATCCGTTACATCCGTTGCTAATTTTCCTCTTCCTGTATTTGTAACCTGACAGTCCGTTCGTTCGGACTACCAATTTGAATGGTCATGAGTTGACTTCCAAGCGGTTCTATGCATTCCAACAAACCGCGTAATTGCGGAGTACTGGCGCCTGTGTCAACATACAAACGGTCAGCCAAATTACCAACTCGCTTCCAAGTCATGTAAAGTTTACCGATGATTTGTTCAAGCTGAGATGCTTGGTTAACTAAGTCAGCAGCAGTATTTAAACATCCCACACGCTGCGCTTCTAACAAAGCTGTCTCAATATCCACATCTTGCTGAGTCAATGCTTGAACTTGGGCACTAGCTTTGAGATACTTAGCTAAATTGCGCGCTTCAGTAGTCGCGGCTTTTACTGTATCTAAATCAGGGTTTGCGGCAATTTCTTTTTGAATTACAAGTTGATGCACTTCTGGCAGCTTTTCCATTTCCCGAACTAAAGGAGCAATATAGCGAGGAGGAAGCGAATTATCAGCAGCTTTTTCCTTAACAGGTTGGGGTAACAAGTCGCTGGTCATAGCTGTCCACTCTTCGGTAAGCTGCTTTACCTCACGGCGAGTAATTTTATCACCCTTCTGCGCGGCTTCAGTCACCATCTGCTGCACTTCCGGTACAGCTTTGGCAGTTTCAATAAACGCGCGCTTGCTAAAGTTCTTAATACATTTTTCTTCGAGTTTACCTTCTGCAAGAAGTGTATCAGCACTATTTGCCAGTTGAATCCAGTTATAGCCCTGACTCTTGCTGATTTCGCGTTCTTTGAGCCAGTGTAGGAACCCAGTACCACGACCATCCCCACCAATTTTTTCTCTATCCCGAACCGCGCGCAGGATTCGTCCTCGCCAAATATCGGTTTGTAAGTCAAAACGGTCGCATACCTGCCAAGCAATATCTACCTGAATAAGAAATTCCGACTCTGAAATCGCCTCATCTTCAGGGTCAGGAAGATCAAAGTTAAAATCTACTGGCTGTTGTAATGCATCCGCCAGGTCGTTCATCGATTCGGTATATTCCACGATGGTTCTGTCTAGTTAGGGTATGCAATCGGCTTATTATCCCACAATCTGTCCACAATAATAGTGGCTATAAATCAATTAAAAATTAAAAAATAAAAACTTATTAAATCAGTAACAACCGCAACAATTTTTACTTTAAGTATCGTGGATAAATTTATTACTAGTTTAATTTATGTATACTTATATATTTGCTTCTATACACATAAACATCTACCAAACATATGCGAAAAATCATCATTGGAGTCATGGGACCAGGTGAAAATGCTACACCGACAGATATTGAAAATGCTTACCAGCTAGGAAAAAGCATTGCTGAACAAGGATGGGTATTACTTACGGGTGGAAGAAATGTTGGTGTAATGGAAGCAGCAAGTCAAGGAGCAAAACAAAACAACGGTTTAACGATAGGTATACTTCCAGGAAATAATAGCAAAGGAATTTCAGAAGCTGTAGATATTGCGATTTTTACAGACATGCACAACGCACGTAATAATATCAACGTTCTATCATCCGATGTAGTAATAGCTTGCGGAATGGGACTAGGCACAGCTTCAGAAGTCGCATTAGCACTTAAAAATAAAAAGCCAGTAATATTATTAACCGACAGCGAGAGCCAAACGTTTTTCCAAAAAATGGCGCCAGTTCATTTAGCCCACAACGTAGAGAGCGCATTAACAACCGTAAAAAATATCGTAGGTAATTTTGCTTCATAATATTTTTGCTTACCCAGAAGTTAATTTGCACTATGTATGCTTTTTTGAAGAGAGATTTTAGATAATTCCACGCTAACTTAAAAGAGTATTAATATAGAGACTCAAAAAATAAGTGTTTAATATCTTGACAAAATAAGTATAAAGTGTATGTAAAGAGTATAAGCAAAATGTTAAAGATGAATCAAGTAGATTATTTGCGAATTAGTTTGGTTGACCGTTGCAATTTTCGGTGTCAGTACTGTATGCCGGAGGGAGCAGAGTTAGATTATATACTTAAACAAAATTTATTGACTAATGAAGAGTTACTAATTCTGATTAAAGAAGTTTTTATTCCAGTTGGGTTTACCCGCTTTCGTTTAACTGGTGGTGAACCATTATTGCGTCCGCGCGTTGTTGAGCTTGTAGAAAAAATTGCCTCATTTCCAGAGACGCAAGATTTATCTATGACGACTAATGGTTTTTTACTGGCGCCAATAGCTCAAGACCTTTACAATGCTGGTTTAAGAAGGATTAATATTAGCTTAGATTCTTTAGAAGAAGATACATTTAACTCCATTATTGGTAATCGTGGACGCTCGAAGTGGCGCCATGTATGGGATGGTATCCAAGCTGCGTATAATGTAGGCTTTGACCCGTTGAAGTTAAATGTAGTGGTGATACCTGGTGTTAATGACCATGAAGTTTTAGATTTAGCAGCGTTAACAATTGATAAACAATGGCATGTCAGATTTATTGAATTTATGCCAGTTGGTAATGGTGATTTATTTGGTAATAAAGGTTGGGTAGCTTCTGAGGAATTACGTCAACAAATTCGCGCACGTTGGGGACTGACCGAAAGTCAAGTTTGTGGTTCAGGTCCTGCGGATGTCTTTCAAATACCCGGCGCTAAAGGTACATTAGGATTTATTAGCCAAATGTCAGAATGCTTTTGCGATAAATGTAACCGAGTTAGACTTTCTGCTGACGGTTGGTTACGTCCTTGTTTACTAAACGAAACAGGTCAAATCGATTTAAAAACTGCTCTCCGCAGCGGTATCAGCATTACCAAATTGCGGGAGCAGCTACAAGAATTATTGACGGTAAAATCTGAAATAAACTTTAAACAACGTTATTCCGGAACTGCGACAGGCAATTACAGCCGCACCATGTCGCAAATAGGAGGATAATTTTAGTTGTGAGTTATGAGTTATGAGTTGAAAAGTCTTAACTCTTAATTCCTCACTCCGTAGAGACTGAATTAATTCGGTCTCTACTAACTTTTGATTAGGCTTGACGTGAGTAGTACTCAACGACCAGCAGTTCATTAATTTGTAATGCGACCCATTCGCGCTCGACAACACCATTGACCTTGCCTTCGAGTTTGTTTTTGTCAAACTCCAAATGGCTAGGCAGGTTTGCCAAACCTGGGTATTGCAAATTAGCTTCCACAAGTTTCTTTGAGCGGTCGTTATTACGGACACTAATAACCTCACCGGGACGGCACTGGTAACTGGCAATGTTAACTTCACGTCCATTGATTAATACATGACCGTGATTAACTAATTGTCGAGCTGCAGGAATGGTAGGCGCCATACCTAAACGGAATATTGTATTATCCAAGCGCATTTCAAGTAATTGCAGTAGCACTTGTCCGGTTGAACCGGTTACACGTCTTGCTTTACGCACGTAACGCAACAACTGTTTTTCGGTAACACCGTAGTTAAAACGAAGCTTCTGCTTTTCTTCCAAACGCACAGCATACTCAGAACGCTTCTTGCGGTTCTGACCGTGCTGACCAGGTGGATAAGCACGACGGGCACTTTTACGACTTAATCCTGGTAATTCGCCTAAACGGCGGGTGACTCTTAAACGAGGTCCTCTATATCGGGACATGGTTCTTGACTGTAATCCTGTTTAAATTTTACTCAGACATTTAATTATAAATGGAAATTGGAAATAGGGAATAGGAAATTACGAATTAACCCTTAAACCCTTCCCCCTTCCTCTAAATGCGGTACCATAAGTTGGGTGTTTGGGGATTTATTAAAATGTTTAGATTATTGAAGAAAGGTAAATATACCACCAGGGGAGCAAACGTGCTAGCAATCACTGGATGGTTTTCACTTGCCTTAACTTTGCCCGTTATGGGTCAAATACAATCAAGTACTTTTGGTAGTGATTACCGTGCTTGTGCAGGAAGACTGCTGAGACTGGGTATTACTCCCGAAGCTGCTTCACAAAATTGCGCTGTGGTACTCCGTCCAAGAGACTTTTCTAATTGTGTGACTCGAATTCAGCGACAAACTCAGGTTGCTGCTGTTGATATTCTTCCTTCTTGTCGCTCTGCACGTCGTCCTGAAGATTTAGCAACTTGCGTTGTTAACATTAGCACGAGCAAGAGAGATTCTTTTGACCCATCAGTTTTCAATTATTGTAGTCGTAGCTTACTACCAGTTAGGTTTGCATCTTGCGTAGTTGGCATACGTCGTGAAATTGATTACTCAGCAGTTCAAGCAATGGACAATTGTATTGATGCTAGCGATAGACTCGGTGGGCTTTTACCTTCATTTTTACCAGGGAATCGTACTCCAATAAATACACCAGTACCAAATTCGAGTCAACCAAATCAATTTAATCGCACTTTCGAGACTACACCTATTCAACCGACTCCCGTCCAACCTGCACCGATTCCACAGAGAGAATAAGGTTGTTTCGGTAAATATGAAAACCCCTGGTATTTTAACTAGGGGTATAAGTAGTAATAGCATTTCACCTAATGTTTACCAAGTCCTGATTTTGACCGAGAACAAGCATTAGCAGATTTACCAGATAATGTACCTTGACATTTCAACCAATAGCTTTTGCTTGTACAGCATCATCATTACAAAATCGTTTTATAGTTAGTGGACGTGGTGGAATACCTGCAAACCCTAGCAGTTCTCTCCGAAGCGAAACCACTTGGAATGACATGCGGCCTATATCAAGTCACCGAGGTCAAATAGCCAAAATCAAATTTACACTCAAAATTATCGAAATTTTTCTCAAAATTCGCATGAACTTATCGAAGCTCAAGGATTTGGTGTAGATGCAGACGGTGGAATTGCATTAATTGCCTTTAATACTGTATCTACTCCACAACCTGCACTTACTAACTATCAATGTTCCCAACACTAAAAACTCAGCACTTAGCACTCAGCACTCAGCACTAGTTTCACCAAGCGATGATGTAACCAAACTGCGACGATGTTTGTTAGTAAACAACTAATAGCTAGTAATAGCAGTATAAAAGTTTGCGGTCTGACTATACCAACTTCAAACCAGGTGTATACATGTAGTATCATGGTTACAGCAAAAAAGCTAGCAATTCCACATGCTTGTCCTACTTGCTGTGATAAACGTTGACGATGTATGAAAACAAGAATCATTGTCAGCGATGTTGCAATCAGATTTGCTGGGACTAGAAACGCGCAAATACTTATACAATTCGCGCGGGAAAATTCAGCTAACGTGTTTAAGTCAAGCATTAATTGTTGCGTTAGTTTAAAATTACTATAAGTTTTTGGTTGTTTTGTTCAAAAGCAATGCAAATAAAGACTAGTAATAATTAAAATTTACTTAAGTTTATCTAAAATTTTAATTTACATGCTTTCAACGCAAATTACCACGCCTTCCACATTTTATAACGCAATATAAACAATGAGGAGAGTATTACTACCCTCCTCTTCATAAATCTTTATTAACCCATGAGAATGACTGTATCTATAACATGAATTACACCATTATCAGCATCTATATCTGCTGCTAACACAGTCGCATTCTTTACCTCAAATCCGTCAGCGCAATTAATATTGATTGTTGAACCTTCTACAGAAGTAACGGTTCCCAGTTTCGCTAAGTCCGCTTTTGTCAACTTGCCTGGTACAACGTGATACTTGAGAATACGTGTTAACTGAGGAATATTTTGTACTAAAGTCGTTATAGTCCCTGGTGGTAGCTTGGCAAAAGCATCATCATTAGGTGCAAATACAGTGAATGGGCCAGGACTCTTAAGTGTTTCTACTAAACCCGCTGCTTGAACAGCTGTAACAAGAGTCGAGAATGAACCTGCACCAACAGCAATATCTACAATGTCAGCCATATTTGTTTAAGTGTATATGTATCATAAATTGTAAACTATGGTAAATTAACTTTAACTAATATTTATTTATGATATCGATTAGCTTAAAGTATATAAGTTTAAAATATCAAAATAAATTTGAAATCTTTTATCGTTGGTTGGGTGTTAACCCAACCATATAAAACTTTAATTAACTAAACCGCGAGAACTTTGTTGAAGCTGAACAGGATTTTTGACTGGGTTAATTTGACCATAATGTGTAAAAAACAAAGCAATCAAAAACCATAAAATTAGCCAATCTAATTTCCATTTTTTATTATCTAAGTTACGCTCTTTCCCCGTCTCTAAATTAACATATCGACTTGGATTATTTGCATCTTGTACATATCCATTACAGTAATGACAACGACCGCAATCGCAATGTTTGTCTGACATAAAATTTCCCTAGTAGAGTGTAAACTACCTACAAAAACCGTTTGCACTCTACAAAAATAGTTAGTTAGGTTGCTAGCTACAGACAGCACACTAAAGAAACGACATCAATGAATTTTGATGCTGCAACTTCTCTTCACTATGTTGCAATCCAAATGCTATCTGAAATCGGAGCCAAATCAGATTTAGCCGAAGCTCACTACCAGTTATGATTGACTTTTGATCAAAAAGGTGATATGTAAAAATATCAAGAAATTTTGACACAGCTATTCAGCTATTCCACGAAATGCAGGCGCCGCAAGCCAAATACAAAAAGTAAAGACGCGGCTACGTACCTAACTCATCCTCGCCAAAAATTAGATGGTAAGTATAATAGATATCAAATAGCATGTTTAATCTGGGTCAAAACAATGAAAGCTATAACTTATGGCGCCTTAATAGTAGCGGCGACTATTGTCAGCTTTGGAATGCCCGCTACTGCACAATCATCAAGAACGTCAAGCCCACAAGGAGAAGCATCTTCATTATCTGGAACTTCGTTAGTCGGAATCGACAATAGAAGCGCACAAAATGATTTTGCTAACTTCTTCGGTGCAATTAATCCTGAAAACACTCAACCAAGTGCGGCGAAACCTAATTCAGCCTCACCTGTTCAGTTTAACCAAACTCTAACGCTTCCTGATACTCCTGTATTTTTACAACCCGCACAGCAAACAATTGGGGGTGGTAACGATGGAGTACAAGTACAGGTTGATTTAACTGGTTTAGATAGACCAGCGAAAAAGTAGTAAGCGTATCTTTCGACACATGTATATATATATGATGTAGAGACGTTATATGTAACGTCTCTACATTGGCTTAATGTATTATTTTTTGCTGAAAATTATTTTTTGTGGTTGATTTTGCGCTGTTTCGAGTCTCTGTGATATTTCGCCCGTGCGTGTGATAATTGCGGTGCCTAACAACACTAAAATGGCGACAGCACTATATATTATTGGTTTGTGCGGTACTAATTGCGATTCTACTACGTCGTTTTTATCTAGAGTAATTTCATCTTTGATTATAGAAGTCCATTCTGTACCATGCCACCAGAAGCTGGACAGATTTAAGTCGTTCAAATGGTGAAAGTCTCTTCTTCGCTCTGACATTTTTTCCTCCTAGTACTAAGTACCTAGTAAAATATATGATGTTCCATGCATTGAATTAATGCAGGTCTTAAAATTAGTAGAAGATAAAATTGGGAAGTTATGCAGTATTTAAAGTTTTAAAAAGAAAAAATTTACAATATTTCACATATTTGCTTGTGTCACGAAGTCGCGCACTTTAAAGTAAGATTATACCTTTAGATAGAGGAGGGTTTAAAGATGACTCGTGTCATCATTGTGCGCCACGGTCAAAGTACATACAATACTGAGAGGCGAATTCAGGGACGTTCCGATGCGTCACAGTTAACACAAAAAGGTCGCTCGGATGCAAGTAAAGTCGCAAAAGCTCTCAGCAATATATCATTTAACGCTATTTACTCAAGCCCATTGCAGCGTGCAAAGTTGACGGCAGATATTATTTGTAGCGATTCCAGTCAATCTACAGTACTTCAAACCAGCGATAAACTAATGGAGATTGACTTACCCTTGTGGGTTGGGATGACAACTACTGAGGTTAAAGAAAAATTTCCCGAAGAGTATACAGCTTGGCATTCCTGCCCTGACAAGTTTATGATGCTTCTTCCCACACCCAAAGGGACTTTTGAACACTTCCCAGTTTTGTCTTTATACGAACAAGCGAAGCAATTTTGGGAAGAGATTTTACAGCGCCATAAAGGTGAAACAATACTAGTTGTTGGACATAACGGTATTAACCGCGCATTAATTAGTACTGCTTTATCAATTTCTCCGGCTCGATATCATTCGCTTCAACAATCAAATTGCGGAATTAGCGTCTTGAATTTTTCTGGTGGTTTGGGAGAAAATGTCCAACTCGAATCAATGAACCAGACGCAGCACATGGGTGAGACAATACCTTCGGTACGTCCAGGACATCAAGGAGTCAGGTTGCTACTTGTGCGTCATGGTGAAACTGAGTGGAATCGTCAAGGTAGATTTCAAGGTCAAATCGATGTTCCCCTAAATGATAATGGCAGACTACAAGCGAAAAAAGCTGGGGAATTTTTAAAAGAAGTCAAAATCGATTTTGCCGTATCAAGTCCAATGGCACGCCCTAAAGAAACAGCCGAACTTATTTTACAATCCCATCCAAACATCGAGTTAAAATATAACGCTGACTTACGTGAAATTAGCCACGGACTATGGGAAGGAAAATTTGAGCGAGAAATCGAGCAAGAATATCCTGGAGAACTAGAAAGGTGGCGCACAATACCCGCTGAAGTTCAAATGCCAGAAGGTGAAAATCTACAGCAAGTTTGTGAGCGAAGCACAGCAGCATGGCAACTAATTATACAACAAGCTTTAGATGAAAAACGAACTATAGGTTTAATTGTTGCCCACGACGCAACAAATAAGACCCTACTTTGTCATATTCTAGGATTATCATCAGAAAGCTTCTGGAATTTTCGTCAAGGTAATGGCGCCGTCAGCGTTATAGATTATCCCTCTGGCTTAGATGGACATCCAGTATTGCAAGCGATGAACATCACCACACATCTAGGTTCCGGTGTACTAGACACAACCGCAGCAGGAGCCTTGTAGTATTAATTGCTTCAGCAATTTCTTTGGTCATTAGTTGTTAAACTCACATGACCAAAGACAAAAAACAGAGGAGTGGACAAATTAATGGCTGAACTACTAAAACAAGTAAGGATAATAGACCCCATTTCAGAAACCGACCAATTAGCAGACGTGCTAATTCAAAACAGCGAAATTATCAAAGTTGCAGCCAGCATTTCAGAATTTCCACCTGATACACAAATTCGCAACTGCCAAGGATTAATTTTAGGAACCGGATTAATTGATTTATACAGCCACTCAGGAGAACCAGGATATGAAGAACGCGAAACCATAAATTCATTATTACAAGCAGCAGCACATGGTGGTTTCACTCGCGTCAACATATTACCCGATACAAACCCAGCAATAGATAACGCTGCTGTAGTCGCACAACTACAAAAAATTGCCCAAAACACACCCATATTTGATTCCTCATTCCCCATTCCTAATCTCAACATATGGGGCGCCATAAGCCAAGACTTTGCAGCACAGCAATTGAACGAATTTGCAGATTTTGCCACAGAAGTAGTTGGTTTCACAGATGCCAGACCTTTAGATAACTTAGCAATGGTGAAACGTGTACTCGAATATCTTCAGCCATTCAATAAAACTGTAGCTGTCTGGGGCTGTAACACTCAACTGCGAGGCAACGGTATCGCGCGTGAAGGAGCAGACGCACTGAGACTAGGACTACCCTTTATTCCCGAAAGTGCGGAAACATCAGCTATTGCCGCACTTTTAGAATTAGTAGCAGCAACAGAAACACCCGTGCATATCATGCGCGTTTCCACAGCAAGAAGTATTGAATTAATAGCAGCCGCAAAATCACGAGGATTACCCGTAACAGGCAGCACAACCTGGATGCACTTATTACTCGATACAATTGCCCTAAAAAGCTATAACCCAAGTTTACGACTTGACCCACCTTTAGGTAACAAGAGCGACATGATAGCTCTACGAAAAGGAGTTATAGAAGGCATTATAGACGCAATTGCTATCGACCATACTGCTTATACATACGAAGAAAAAACCGTAGCATTTGCCGACGCACCACCAGGAGCAATTGGCTATGAATTAGCACTATCTTTACTATGGCAAAACTTAGTAGAGACCGGAGAATTCACACCCTTACAATTATGGCGCCCATTAAGCAGCAGTCCAGCACAATGCCTAAAACAAAAAACTAGTAAAATAGAACCAAATGAACCTTGCGAACTAGTACTATTTGACCCTCAACAAACTTGGACAGTCAAACAAACAAACTTACATACACTTTCAGCAAACACACCTTGGTATGGACAACAATTAAAAGGTAAAGTTATACAAACTTGGTGTTAGATTATTTATTATTTAATACGCGCGCACTATAGTATAATCACTTCACATGATATATAAAACCTAGCAATGCAACAACTGTCTCTTCCACTTGATTTGCCTGGTTGTGAACCAGTTAATAAAGCTTGGTTTCAGGAAATACTAACAACTCTTAAAGTCAAACAAGAACCAGCATGGCCAGATAACTTTGGCAAATCGCTCCGAAACTGGCTTCTCCAGCAAGGATACACTCCAGTTAAAACACTAAGTTTATTTTCTGGTGGTGGTGGATTAGACATTGCATTTCACGATGCTGGTTTTGAAATAATTCAAATGGTAGAGCTTGAAGCTAAATACGTCCAAACTTTAGAGCGTAATTCGTCACAAGGAAAATGGTTGTCAGGCGCCAAACCTATATGTATAGATATTAGAGAGTATTCACCTACATTTAACTTTAAAATCGATTTCATTATTGGAGGGCCACCTTGCCAAAGCTTTTCTGCTGCTGGACGTAGAGCAGCAGGGGTATCTGGAATTACAGATGCTAGAGGTACACTGTTTCAGGAATATGTTCGTATTCTTAAAACACTTCAACCAAAAGCCTTTTTATTTGAAAACGTTTATGGAATTACTGGCGCAAATAAAGGTGAAGCTTGGCAAGAAATTCAAGAAGCTTTTAGAGAAGTTGGGTACAAAATTTACTATCGTATTTTAGATGCGGCAGACTATGGAGTACCTCAGCATCGAGAGCGTTTATTTATTATTGGGTTAAAAGAAGGTGAATATTTATTTCCATATCCTACTCACGGTCTAGACTCACTTAATCAAAATCCATATTACTATGCAGCACAAGCGGTAGAAGGCGCCGACCATTCAAATATTGAAATAGGAATAAACGGTAAATATGGACATTTACTTGAACATATACCACCCGGACTGAATTATAGCTTTTATACAAAAGAAATGGGTTATCCCAATCCAGTATTTAGCTGGAGGTCAAAATTTTCAGATTTTTTATATAAAGCAGATCCCGGAACCCCAGTAAGAACTATCAAAGCACAAGGTGGACAATACACTGGTCCTTTTAGCTGGGAAAATCGAAAGTTTTCTATTTCTGAGTTAAAACGTCTACAGACTATTCCTGATGAGTATGAAATAGTTGGAAACCGACAAGTTGCAATAGAACAAATTGGTAACTCAGTACCTCCTCAATTGGGAAGGATATTAGCGTTGAGTATTTTAGAACAAGTCATGAAAGTTCAATTACCTAATTCAATAAGTTATTTACAACACAATAAAAAATTAAGCTTTCGACAACGCAAAAGAGAATTAACAGATATTTATTTACAAAAAGCTAAAGCGGCTCTAACAGATTTAAAAGAAAAAGGTAAAATTTTACATATTCCTAGTATCAAATCTGGAGACAAAGGAGAAATCATTAGATTTCTGTCTCCTGATTTTGCTTGGAAGAAAGAAGCAAGTCCTGGAGCTAGAAAAATTTACATAAATTATGATTTTGATGACGCACGCTGGTTAATCAAAGCAGGTCTAAATCCAAATTGGAATGACGATGAAAAGTTTGCTATAGAAATTAATCCATCTTACGGTAATGAAGAATGGGTTATAGGCACAAAATTAGTTAAGCTTTGCGCTCAAGATTTAGATTTACAAATACTTACATCTCTTTGGAAATGTTTTGAAGAAAAGTTAACTCAAATTACAGGTAAAGCTGATTTAGTACAGCTATCAGGATATTATCAATACAATCCAAAAATTCTTGGCATAATGACCTTTCAGCCAAAATTAGAAGTTAATCAGCTTTGGCATGTTATTCAATGTATAACAAGGTATATTGGTACTGCTTCTCAACTTTCAACAGCAGAACTTGCTGATAAATGGGGTGTTAAAGCAGAAGATATATTTTCTTACCTTAAATTTTTACGAAGTATAGGCTATGAAGTGAGAAACCATAATACCAACTCTCAAATTCCTAAAGATAAATATTTAATTCCTTATACCTTTCCAACATTAAACCCCAAAAGCGTACAACTTCGTAAAACTTTATAAATAAAAAATGGATGAATTACACTTAAAAGTATACAACAACAGAAGTGAATTGGTATTGCCGGATGGTACAGTTGAATCATTTATTGAAGGAGGGATGAACCAATCTGCAAAAATACGATATAAAAAAATAGCAACAGAACTCTCTAATGGGTATTTAGAAAGACAAATTTTATTGTGTCGTAATTCATTATCAAATCTTGATTTTTCACAACTATCTCAAGAGCATAAGCTTCTTTTAGGTACACTGGTTAATTCAGTAACTAGCGAAGTTGGTAGAGCATTAGTTGGTTTAACAATTTTACAACTATGTGTAAAGTCTATTGAACCAGAACAAAATATTAGATTACATAAAGGTAGCGCAAGTTCAAGAGATTTTTCTTGGCGTGATGGTATTTCAATGCGTTCGTTGGACAAACAGTATATTACACCGATACTGCGAAAATATGAGTTACTTAGGCTAAACGCAGATGGTTTTATGATGACGCGTAGTTTAGCAGAAAACTATCCATACTCATCTGTATATAAAGCTAATATGAGAGGCGCCCGTTCTGAATGGTTAAATATTGTAGAAGCAGTAGAAGAAAATGAGATAGTACCAGAGCTAGCATTGCGCTATCTTCTATTACAATTATTAAACCAAGCAGATAACTTTAGAAAATTGGCTGTACAAATTACTGAAAAGCTAGTTTCATATCTGGAAACTACGATAATCAATAAAAATATTGCATTTAGTCTCATATTACAACACATTAATACTTCAGATTATGCTGCTCGATTAATGGAAATAGCAATGCACAGCTTAATGCAAGCAATGCAAGAACTCAATATTTTTTCTACTTATTTACTAAAACCCCTTTCACAAATGCGTTCAGCCAATAAAAAACATGGAAATATTGGTGACATCGAACTTTTAGAGGATAGGCAAATTGTAGAAGCTTGGGATGCTAAATATGGTAAGCCATACTTAAGAGATGAGATTGAAGAGTTATTAGAAAAACTGGAGGTACATTCCGAAGTTAGAAGAACTGGCTTTGTTACAAATCTTAAACCCGAACGACTTGAGGAACTAGAACTTAGATGTAGAGAAATTGAGGAAACATTTGAGATATCGCTTGAAATATTAACGTTTGAAGAGTGGGTTGAGGTACAATTTAATCGCTCATCGACAGAAGAGCTTAGTGTTGAACAAGAACTTGCGGCACGATGGTTGAGAGCTTATGCTGAGTCTTTAGCACAACTACGTCGAGATTTGGCACCAATTGATGAACCTTGTTATCAATGGCTGGTTTCACTAAATGAAATTTTAAAGCTGTAATAACTTATTATTTTTTATACTTAAGCATGATTTGACGGCTGGGGACAGCCGTTCCACAAGATATCTATAAAATGTCAACAGGAGTTTTAGGGAGTTAATTGTTTTAAGGGTTAGGATTTCTGAGATACTGGATTTTGGTATTTTGCGGAAGCTTTTTGAAATGGCTATCGAAGTAGATTATCGTTTCCCACCGGATGTAAATGCCCAGAAGCAAGCTCGAATTATTGCGATAGGGCAAACTGTTGGAACTTGGGATGCGCGCTTTGCCCATCGTGAAGCGAGTTTAACATCGCATTTGGGTGAGGTTGTATCTGTTGTCAAACAACCTGATAATTACAGCATTGCGACGGTACGCTTTCCTTTATCGAATGTAGAAAATGATGTGAGTAGTTTACTTACTATGATATTCGGTAAGTACTCAATGGCAGGCGCCGCGAAAGTTGTTGCACTAAGACTACCCGAAAATTACGGGTTGCGTCCTAAATATGGTATATCGGGTATACGTGAATTATTGAACGTGCCTGAACGTCCTTTGATAATGGCAATTTTCAAACCAGCTTTAGGACTTTCTGCCGCAGACCATGCTGCTATTTTGAAGGAAGTTGCTCTTGCGGGTTTAGATATTATCAAAGATGATGAGATTTTAGGCAATCTTCCTTCTGCTCCCACTTTAGAACGCTTAAAAGCTTGCCGCGAAGTACTTGATACAGTCAAGCAACAAACTGGACGCACTGTACTTTATGCTGTTAATGTTACAGGAAATGCTGCACAATTATTACAACGTGCTAGGGATTTAGTAAGTAATGGCGCCAATGCTTTACTATTAAATGTCTTTTCCTACGGTTTTTCTGTTTTAGAAGCTTTAGCTGTTGACCCAGAAGTAAATGTGCCTATTTTTACCCATCCTGCGGGTGCAGGCGCCCTTTCTGCTGCTCCTGATTATGGGTTTGATTATTCGGTTTCTTTAGGAACATTAATGACTTATGCAGGCGCCGATGCTGTTTTATATCCAGCCCATTATGGTAATTTACCATTCGATGCCAATACTGAAGCTCAAATTCGCGATATTTTAAAAGCTAAAAATGTCATGCCAGTACCATCAGCAGGTATTCACCCAGGTGTAGTAGGTAAAGCAATATCTGACTATGGGCAAGATGTAATTCTCAATGCTGGTACAGGCATTATGGATCACCCTGATGGCGCAGGTAGTGGTGTCAAAGCATTTTTTGAAGCTCTCGAATGTGTGAACAAAGGCGAATCTTTGAATTTAGATAGTTTACCAGATGGTGCCTTAAAGAGCGCAATTCAAAAATGGGGTGTGTGGACAGATAAGTAGCCAACAAACGTACTACACAAAAATAAACATAAGCATAGTTGACGAACAAAGGAACTATAGTTGACAATTTGCCATAGGTCTTTTTGGGAATTTGTATGGCATTAATAAACAAGCAAACCAAACATACAAATTTAAGAATTATTGACTTTTTTGCTGGCTGCGGTGGATTATCTTTAGGCTTTCAAAATGCTGGTATGACCATCGTAGCAGCATTTGATAAATGGGAACCAGCAGTACAAGTTTATAAAAAGAACTTTTCGCATAAGATTTATAGTTGTGACCTTGGCGATGTAGATAATTATAATTTTTTTCTTAGCCTCAACCCTGACATTATTATAGGCGGTCCACCTTATAACAACAACAATTTTATCTTCTACAATTTAGAAAAAAAACAACAACT
>NZ_MRCD01000123.1 GCF_001904745.1 Calothrix sp. HK-06 | reverse complement strand
TTGGTCGCAAGCTCAATTTCTCAGCACTGTACCCAAAACTTGAGCTTTTAGATGCAGTAGGGTGTTTACTTTGTATATAAGGCTTAGAAAGAAGTTCATGCAGTTTTTGTGTCACGTGGCGCTAGTTTAAAAAGCTTGTTTAATCAGGGTTTTGAGCTTTACGACTGAACACAACATTTTGATGAGCGATTTCTATCTGAATTATAACAAAATCAACACCCTACCCCTAACCCCCCGCGTGGAAGGGGGCAAAGGAGTATTTTAGCCACCTCATTTAGAAAATAGTCAGAGAAAGGGAATTGGTCGCCTTTTAGTTAAGACCGTAGTAGAGAAACTGAGTCAGGCAAATGTTCATTCAATGCTGGTATGGGTTTTAGCAGATAATCCTGCTTATCAATTTTAAAGACACAACAGCGATTATTAAACATTGTTAAGCATAATTATATTTTTCGGGTGAAAGGGATAGGTTAAAAATGTCTGAACATATTGTAATAATTGAGTGGAAGCGCAATCAAGCAAAGTTTATCGACAACAAATATAGTCGAGAACATACTTGGAAATTTGATGGAGTTGAGATTGCCGCATCAGCTTCACCACATGTTGTTCCCGTCCCATATTCTAATCCTGCTTGCATTGACCCAGAAGAAGCTTTTGTAGCTTCTTTGTCAAGCTGTCACATGCTTTGGTTCCTCTCAATCGCGGCAAAAAGAAAGTTTGTTGTTGAGGATTATATCGATAAAGCAGTTGGGATAATGGAGAAGAACGAAAATGGACACCTTGCTATCACAAAAGTCTATCTTCGTCCCCAGGTGACTTTTTCACTTGAAATCCCAACTCAGGAGCAATTAGAAACGATGCATCATGAAGCGCATCATAGCTGTTTTTTAGCAAATTCAGTTAAATCAGAAATCATTATTGAACTAATATATAGCAATCCTAAATGAATTATGAAAAAAATTAAATGTTTTGGATATTTAATCTTATTTACTAATAAAATTTAAGCTCGTGACCCCCTTCGGCCTTGACAGGGCTAGTACGATAACCCCAATGATTCGGTCGAGCGCGCTTACACTCGATTTAAAAATAGTTAATAAATACTATTATTGGTGCTTTTTCGCTTGTTTTCAGGTCGAGATAACCGCGTGATGCGAGTTTTGCGAGTTTTGCCCTAACCCCTACTAATATAGTTAAAATGTGACAACCGCTAAAGTTGTCAGATGTGCAATAAATCGAAAAAACGCAACTAGTACACCTATAAGGCATACCTAGTGAGCGTTGTGGATGTTAGATGATTTTAAAGTAGTACACTTTGCTTTATTCGACTGTGCTTGAAGTATTTCTAACCTTATTTACTGAGTATACTAGATAATAAAGTTTTAATAAACACTAAGTAAATTTATTAATAAGTACTCTTTTTATTACATTTTATTTATTATAAGTTTATTAGTATGTATAAAATAATGTCATTTTGAGCAAATATATTTAAGTGTTTAATTATGTCTATTACAATTTTTTCACAAAGTTTGAATGGTGAATTTGATATAGAACAATTTCTTATTTTAAAAGGATATACAGAAAAAGTTGATATAAATATAAAAATTAATAAATTATCTAAAATCGAATTAAGTAAAATTAATCAGGATGTTCTTTGCCCTATATGTCGTTCTCAAGGTTCAATAATAGTAAAGAAGACAAAATTAAAACAAGCACATTTTAGATTTAGTAATCATAAATATTTTTGTGATTATAATAAATCCATTTTAAAAGAACTTAAAACTTCTAGAGATATAGATTTTAGTAAATTTCGTGGTAAAGATAGAACCGCACAAACACAAATTGTTAGAAAATTAGTTGCTAAGGGTGTAGAACAAGGATTTTTTTCTCAAAAAGATATTGATGAAATGAGAATATATTTTTATAAATCTAAAGAAGATTCTCAATTTTTAATGGATGTGTCTAAAACAAAGTTAGATTGGTTTTTTTATTTAAAAAGTTTAAATTATAAGCATTTTAGTTTTATCTATAATCACTTCAAACCTATTTACATAGACCTTCCTACCTTTGATTGGAATGAATTTGCACAGTATATTTTTAAAAAAAATAATGAAAAAATAATAGAAAAAACATCATTTTTAAGTTTTATTAATATTAAAGTTCGTCAACAAATATACGAAATTATTAAAAGCACAGAAAATAAACTTGTTTTTGATGTAAAGGACTTATACATTCCTTACAAAAACACTATTGAGCTTACTAAAATTATAGTTTCTGCCTTTTCAAAATCTGATAAATGGGTTAATTCAGATATATTTTTAGCATTTTCAGCATTATTGTTATACATATCTGAATGGGATGTTAGTATAGCTGTTGAAAATTTTATTTATATTTTAAATTCGCCGGAACCAATTGATATCAATGAAGGTAATGTTATTGGTTTAAATCCTTTTTATAATTTTGAAGCTTGGTTAGCAATTTCTCATATAAGAGAAGTAGTAAAAGAAAATGTTGACGGTTTTGATTTTTATAAGCAATTGGAGACTATTGAAAGAGAATTAAAAGATAAATATGAAAGTTAAATAATTATTTATAAATACTCTCTAATTATAGAGGGTATTTTAATACCCTAATATAAGCATCTATAAAACTACATATAAAACTATATATATTAAATACTCTTTTATCTCACATCTATGTATCTTTTTATATTCATTAATCGCTCCCTTGTCTGGTTCAAAAGTATTATTTTATTACAGATTTCTTGAACGTCAAAGTTGGTATCCATGAAGAAAATAGGTTATGCCTTAGATACGCTATTGAGCATAACCTTAAAAACGGCACTTGCATCATTCCCATTTGATAGCGGCAGTGATATCGCCTTTACCTTTATTGTGGTACTGTCCAAGCCCATATTTTTGGTTGTGGTCATTGATAGCAGTTTCGTGTTGTTTCATCCAATCACCTACCATTAACCCGTTTGTACCGGAAAGCTGCCGTAAGCAAGTGCCAGCATTTCAGCATTATCGCAGGCTTCAAGCATTGACGCTACATCACAAATCGTCTCAGGAGCTTCCCACTCCCCAGTATTAAAATGTATATTTTGTGTATAGTATCCTGGCATTGATTCATTTGGTTTATATATAAAAATGAATTCACTGCCAGGATTGTTAGTTGATTTGCTGTTTTGATTTACGGTTGCTTATTGAGTTTGAGTTTCTGCCACGTGCTTGCTAACTTCGGCTTGGTGTCTGCGCTCCCACACCCTAACGTGACACCGTGATTGTCCCGTGATTGTATCATGGCAAAAACAAACCCCACATCTGGTGCGGGGGGTGCGGTGTTGGGATGGTTGGAAGTGCGGAACTTACTCAGCTTCTAACCAGCCTTTAACTGTTTCTGCTGGAATACTAAAAAGTGGATGATTAAAGATTGCTTTTAACGCTTCTAACCCTCCAGCTTTAAACGCACCTTGCAACTTTCTCTTAAGGGTTGAGTTACGTTGGATTTCTTGATAAATTACTGTTTGCCCTTCTATAGATGTAGGGTTAGTTTGTGCTAATTGGTTAAGAAGTTGTTGAATTTCTAATGCTGCTTCTGCAAGGTTTTGCCTTTGCTCAGGTGTGTAGTTTTGTTGATTAAAGGTTACATTACTACCTGATTGAGCAATGTCAACAAACTGATTATTCGCATTTCTTTGGTCATACTTGGATTGATATGATTCTGACATAGATTTACTCTCTGATGTAGCTTTAACATCTATAATATTTTGAATAGGTCTATTGGCTAATATATTAATAACGCTTTCCAAGGTAGCATTTTGATGACGGTAAGTCTGTATCAGCTCATCCTTTGCTTCTAGCTTTACATGATATATTGCTTCAAGCTTACTGCGCTCTATCTCATATAAATGCTTTGCCTGACTCTCTATTACTGCTTTATCAACTTCTGATGAAACCTCAAGACGGATTACAAATGCACCGCCACTCTTCTTTTCAATAGCTTGGACTGATAGATTATCCTCACCAAACTCAGCTTTTAACTCCTGTAATGATGATAAAAAAGCTTTCCAGTCAATACCATCTATAAATATTAAATCAACTATTTCTAAAGCTTTTTTGATATATTTAGTAAATTCCCCTGGTGTAAAATTACCGCTATGAGGACGGCGTTCTTGCTGATTCTCTTTAAGATATATATAGTCACAAATTACATTATCAAAACATGTATTGCTGTTAATATTCCAACCTTCCAAGCAAGCACCTGTAAATTTTGCTGCTTTGAAATTAGTTCCTAAAGCTTGAACTTTACTAAGGTTAGCACCACTTAGGTCTGTATCACTTAGGTCAGCTTCATTTAGGTCAGCTCCATTTAGGTCAGACCTATTTAAGTTAACCCCCCTTAGCTTAAATCCACTTAGCTTAAACTTTTTTAGGTCTGACCCACTTAAGTTAGCCTTATTTAAATGAGTGTTTTCTAGGTAAGCTCCATCCAGGTTAACACCATTCAAGTTGGCTTCACTTAAGTTAGCTTCCTGAAGGTAAGTATTTCTTAGGTAAGCTTCATTTAAGTCAACTCTACTTAGGTCTGCATTAATTAAACTAACATTATTTAGCTTAACTCTCTTTAGATTAGCACCTCTTAGGATAGCCGAATTAAGTGTAATATCCCTTAAATAAGCCGAGCTAAGGTTAGCATTTCTTAGGTTAGCGTTAGTCAGGTCAACATATCTTAGAGAAGCCCCACTTAAATTAACCTCATTTAAATCAGCCTCACTTAAGTGAATATTATTTAGGTAAGTTTTACTTAGGTTAGTTTTACTTAGGTTAGCCTTATATAAATTAATATTATCTAAGATAGCTCCTTGGAGATTAGCCCCACAGAGATTAGCCCTACTGAGATTAACTCCACTGAGATTAACTCCACTGAGATTAACTCCACTGAGATTAACTCCACTGAGATTAACTCCACTGAGATTAACTCCACTGAGATTAACTCCACTGAGATTAACTCCACTGAAGCTTTTGATTGATTTAAATTCGACTAGTTGGGCTATCTCATCTGGTAAACTTCTCAGTTGATTCATACTCAAGTTGAGTAATAGCGAATTAACGAATTGTTCTACTTCTAATGGTAAACTACTTAGTTCATTATCACTAAGATAGAGGATTTCTAAGTTAATTAATTGCGTTATTTCTAATGGTAAACTATTTAGTTTATTCTTACTTAGGTCGAGGAATTGCAAGTAAATTAATTGTCCTATTTCTGCTGTTAAACTACTTAGTTGATTGTTACTTAGATTGAGTAGTCTCAAGTTAACTAATTGTCCTATTTCTTTTGGTAAAATACTTAGTATATTCCCAGTTAGATAAAGTTCTTGAAGTTGATTGAGCAATCCGATTTCTGTCGGTAAATTGCTCAAATGGTTGCCGACAATATTAATAACATTTCCCTTATTGTCATACTTATACTTACCTAAAATCAGCTTTTTAAGTTGAGTCAGCTTACCAATCTCAGGTGGTAAAGCAGTCAACTCATTACCAGAGAGGTCTAATTCAGTCACACCCTCTGCTGCGGCTTGCTCAATTACCTGTAGCAATTCTTTCTCAGTCATCAGTAAGTATTGAACTAAGATAGTGATATTGATTATAGCTATTTTAGCTAATAACCCAAATTACCAGTTCGTACTGTAACAAGTGAGTTTTTGGATTATGCCGTAAATTCTTATTACAGCATAACCTTTTAACGTTTACCATAATGAATGGGTAAATTTGGAGTAGTGCTTCTATAGCAGTGAACGTGACTATAGGGTTTACAAGTACCAATCATCGATTTTTGTGGTAAAAAAATACTATATTAAATGGGTAAAGTCATAATCGAGTAAAAAACTAAAAAGTTGACAAAATCGCCTCAATTTCTGACAAAGCTCGTTCAATAGCTTCTAATTTCAAGCGATTATTCCAAGTTTCGTAAGCTTCTCTGGCTTCATCACTATCTGTACACCCAATATGCTGATGAGTAGTAAATCGAGCGTTTTTCCCAGGTTTTAACGGTAATGCCCGTTTCTTGGGATTACGTTTGAAAATTGCATGATTTGCTTGCCATTTAACGTACTTGTAAACTCCGGTATACCCACTGGGGTAAGTACGACGAACTGTATATTGATGTAGCCAAGCACCTTCTGGCGAGAGTTCCTTTGTCAGTAATTCTTTGCGTACAAGGGTTAAATACGCTAACTTTTCGTGTATTTTTTGAACGTCTATGGTTTCCATATTGAGATAAAAAATTATGCTATAATACAATATTACTAAGCATAACCTCAAACACGCAAGCTAAGGTATTGACCGATAAGCGAAGGCATAGTGTGGAAAAATTACTTTTTATTAAAGTTAAATGTACTCTAAACAATCTTGGCTAATGAAGATGTTACATTTATAATACATTTCTTCTTAAAGGGGAAAAGATAATGGCTACTATTAATATTCGTGACTTAGATGCATCCATAGACATAACTGATAGTGAAGCAAGTGATGTCTTAGGTGGTTCCACAAGTGTAAGACCTATTAGGTATCCTATTGTAGTGAGGTTTGATAAGGTTAATTCTGCGGACAATAGTGTAAAACCGATTAGGTATCCTGTTATAGTGCGATTTTGATAATATTAATTAATTTGCTTTTTTTTTGGGTAGTTAGCACGGGGTGGCTGGGGTGAATTGGCAGGTGCAATTACCCTAACGGTTCGGTCAAGCGCAGTTGGGTGATTGGGGAATAAACTGGTATTCATGACAGGTTATGCCCTAGGAATATTACTGAGCATAACCTTAAAAACGGCACTCTCACTCCCATTTGATAGCGCTATTGATATTACCTTTACCTTTATTGTGGTACTGTCCAAGCCCATATTTTTGGTTGTGGTCATTGATAGCAGTTTCGTGTTGTTTCATCCAATCACCTACCATTAACCCGTTTGTACCGGAAAGCTGCCGTAAGCCTTGATTATTAATTGCCCAACGGGTTGCATTACTAGGTTGAGTATCGTTGTGAGCGCAAATTGCCAAAAACGAACGTCGTATTTTTTCCCGTGCAGCAGTAGGTGACTTGATTTTGAGAAGTTCATCACGGCTCAAACCTTCGTAATCAATATCAGTTCTTTGTTTTTTGGTTCGGGTTACAGGCGATATAACTGGTTCATTTTCGGATTTCTCTGTGCTAACAGAAAGGCTACCAGATTGCAGTTGAGGTAAGAGCTTTTGTAGTTGCTGTTGAATTTTTCTTTCAACCAACTTATCAATATCAAGGCTTTGAGCTTCCGCAGCTAGCTTTTTATTTTGGGATTCAAGTTCTTTAATCCTGGCTCTTAACTGGTTATTCTCTTCTTCCAAAACAGTTGCTTTTTCGGCTTTTTCAATTAGGTACAGAACCGATTGTGTTTGGTTTGTAAACTTGCTCTCCTGCTTGATAGCCGTCAATTTTTCAACGCAAGACTTAGTAAGCCTGACGGAGCCAAGAGGTTCAGGTTTTATTTTTTCTGGCTTAACTGGTTCAGTTTTTTCAGACCTAACTGGTTCGGTTTCTTCTGCTTGTACAGTTTCAGGTTGCTTTGCTTTAACTGGTTCATGTTCTTTAACTTCCTCTGCTTTTAACGTTTGAACTTCCTGATTAGCTTCTTTAACTGGTTGAACTCCTCGCCCAAGAAAAGGTACACGTTCCTCAACAAAGTAATCCATGTAACCGACTGTGGTTACTAAGCTTTGTAAATCGGCATCGTCAACTTCCTCTTTATCAATGAAGTGTCCCAGCTGCTGAGATGCCCAAAAAAGTTTGTTGTAATGCTCTGGACAATCACGCTCAGTGACTAAAACAGAATAAATTGCACGTAGTACTTTTGGGCTGGGATTAGTTTCATTTTCCCTTAATGGTAAGAAGCTGAAGTATTGCTGGCATACACGACGAAGAGAATTACCTCTAGTATCTTCAATCCTTTTGTTGATAGCTTCAGCATCTGCATTCGGGTTTTTGGCAATCAAATCTTTTAGTTTTTGTGCTTCTGGTCTTTGAGAATAGCGTTTAAATGCATCTAGAAATATTTCTGCTGGCACTAAGACCCCAATCGGGTATTTAGCTCGTTCTTCTTCCTCAAGCCCATAATCCCGCTTTTTAGCTTGTCCTCGAAAAGTGACGGAATAATGGGGGTTTAAGTGTTCAGGTGCGTTTTTAATCTGACTAAATTTACCTCGTGCTAGGACTTCAACGGAACGCCGCCCACTAGCTGCAATCAATCCTACGGCTAGTTCGTGAACGTTATCACTCGTCAAAAGCCTAAGAGTCGTTTTCAAGTAACTGGCTACATCAATCTTTTTCTGAGTTTTTAACCGTTCAATTTTGCTTGTACTGCGATTTATTCCTCCTTCTTGGTTAAAATTAGTCGATTCTATACCTGTATAGCGGTAATGCAGGTGCCTAATCCAGATTTGACCGTTTTTTCTGGTTTGCTCATATGCATTCTCCCCAACAACCAGTTCTTCTGGTGGAATTGTTTGGATTACCTTGTTATAAGGTGTCAGCTTGTTGATTCGCGTCTTCGGCTTGTCGGTAGGGTTGAAAAGCTTACTTGTCAATTCCTCACAAACTGCCTGTATCGCTTCTGGAGTCCGCAACGAGCGTATTTTTTTCAAGTATTGTTCTGGGGTCATTACAGCCATAAAATAAACCAGTTAATTATTGCTACTGGTTACATTTTGTCATAACTGGTTAGATTTAAAGAATTTAATTTTCTTGGTTGACTTAAAACGGTATCGATTCCAGCAGGCACCGAGAATCTTCGCGTGTCGTGCCGCTCCTAGAAGATATTTACTCCACTAAAACTCGCCAACCTGTCAAATCTCACCAAATGACTTATAATACCTGCAATATTATTCTTTTTATGTTATGAGTACCGAAGATATAGGACATTTGGGAGATTTGGTTGATTCATTGAGCCATAGAAGCCATACAATTAAGGTGTATCAGCGAGCAGCTAGGAGTTTCTGTTACGCTTGCTTTGACCAAAATGGTAAACATGTTGGTGGTGGTACAGAAATTTTGTTCACAAGAGAAAATGCAATTAAGCAAGCAAAAAACTTTATAGACGGTATAGCCAACTAAACCTTTGACTAAATCCCCACGTCTACCCAGACCATTGCTTTCGGTAATAGTATGGTTTTGTCGCTTTGACTTTTGGTGGTTGTATTTGCTAGAAAAGAAGTAATTAGCCAGGATTGCGAGGTACGTCATAATATAGTCCGCCAAAACTCGCCAATGATTTGATAGGATTTGGCGAGATTCGATATTTGGCGATATTTGGCGAGGTTAAATAATGAACAAACAGGAAGCGGCTGATTTTTTAGGCGTTAGCGTCCGTGCCCTAGAACGTTACGTGCAACAGCAACGAATTAGCGTTAAGTACGAAAAAGGCAAAACCCGACCTACCGCTAATTTTGACCCTGTGGAGTTAGAAGCATTCAAAGCAGAATTGAACCAGCCTAATTACAAACCAGCTATCGAACCCCGACAAACCCCGTCAAATATCGAATCTCGCCAAATAACGACAGACCTAGAGCTAGAAACAGATAAACCCGTGCTTTACACTGGCGAGATTGCGGAATTTGGCGAGATTAGCGTTATAGATAAACTGGCATCGATTATTGAGGGATTGTTGAGTAGAACCGAGAATCAACCAAGCGTACCGATAGCCGATAAGTTACTGCTGACACTTCCAGAAGCACAAGCATTAACAGGACTTTCTAGGGAATTTCTACGTGATGCCATTAACGACGGAACGCTAAAAGCCAAGATGATAGGTCGGGGTTGGCGAGTTAAGCGTAGTGACCTTGATGAGTATGTAGCTAGTTTGTTTTAAATGTCGCCAAATGTCGCCACTACCTAAAGCCTAGTTTCGGGTTTCAGATTGATTGGTTTGTGGTTGGTTATCAGAAATGTCGTCTAAACTATATTTCCCGACATCTCCCCCCACAGGCGACAACATAGCCAAAGAAGCAGCCGCACCTAAAACCTGTTCTTCACTGACTTCTAGATATTTCTGCAACTGCTCCAGGTTTCGATGCCCGCTAATTTCCTGAATCACGCGCAATGGAATACCCGCGTTACTCATCTGGGTTAATGCGGTACGTCTAAAGCTGTGGGTACTTACGCCTAATATGCCTACTTGTTTACACGCCATACGTAAAATTCTTGCGGCTGAGTCATGGCTTATATGTCCGTCACTGCGACCGGGAAACAAGTAAACTTCCCCCGCTTGTGGGTAGTAATTGCTCAGTATTTGGCGTAAATCTTCTATTACGGGTATGGTGCGGGTTGCTAGTTTACCCTTGGTGTTGGACTTGCGGAAGATTAACTGCGGTCTAACTTTGCCGTTTTGGGTATAAATATCCGTGGAAAGTAGGGTGACAGCTTCTCGAATACGACAGGCGCTAAAAAGACAAACCGCAAACAACGCTCTATCCCGGTCATTGCGTAGCCCAGTAGTGAAAATTTGCTGTATCTCTTGCTGATTGATAACCTTAGCGCGCCCGTGCCGATTTATCTTCACTTCTCACCACTACACCCCGTGTTAACTTTTAATTTTTAGGTTACAGCAGTGAGAGTTTTTTTGGAAGTTATGCACTCGTGTATAGATATATATCTATACACATCCCGGTTTTTACGAAATTCTTGCTAGGTATGCTCTGCAAAAGATTATTGAAATTCATTTAATAGCATAGTTAATTCTCCTCATATCTTGTTTTCAAGATAGCTTTAACTTTTAAAGTAATGTCAAATTCATTATCTGGTTTTATATAAAGTTGGTCTAAGCTTTCAGGATGGTGCATAACTTGTACAACTTCTAAGATAATATTTTGACTTAACCAGTTTTTAAGAGATTCATGAAGTAATTTATGTTTGGGGTATACAATAAGCTCTCCTACTCTTGGACAGATTTTAAATTCTACCCTTACGGATGTTATGATGGTACATTTAAAAGCTTCATGCTCAAGGTCATCTTCAATTACAGTATTGATTACAGCCTTGATAAAGTCTTTATTGATGATATCTAACCCATAATATATAGCCATTTGATTCTCTCCTAATAATTTAGACTTTTGATGCTTTGTTAGTAAAAACCTACTTATTGCCCTTTAAAATATTTTCTGAAGTGGTTTTACCACAGTGATTACAAGGGTAATAATTAACACCTCTACTTTTCTTGGGATTACCCAATACTCCAATATTGCACTTAGGACACGTAACCCCTATATACCCACTTGCTGCCATCTTTGCTGCAACGGTATAATCAGTGTTTGGCACTTTAATTGCTGCTTGCTGGCTGCTTGCTGGCTGCTTGCTGCCATCTTCGCTGCTAAGGATACTTTCTGAGTTAATTTGTGTAATTTCTGTATATGTATACTTACCGAATTCAGGTAACTCCATGAAGTATGGTTTTTTATTTGGCTCGATTACAAAAGCAAATCGGTAAGCATTGGGGTCTGTTTTTTCAAGTCCTAATTCATCATTTTTAGCTTCACAATATTCCGTTAATTTATCCGCAATAACTTTTAACTTAGCTTGTTGTTCAGTTGTAAACAAATTTGAATTGGTGATAGCGTCATAACAGTTAGTGCCGATATGTAGATTTATAGCGCTATTCCAATCTGACCTATCCATCCCAGGATATTCACTAACATTTGCATTCTGTCCGATAAATAAAGCGCCTAAATTTTGATGTGAGGCTTGCTTGATAATAAAATTTACATTACCACCAATAACCGATTTTTTACCCTTAGTGTGTGACATGGTTGAGTCAATTTCATCAAACACCCATAACTCGAATTGTTCGCGTGACTCTTGCCCGTTCGAGCGCGCATCTACCAGTTTGGCTAATTCAGCAATACCTTTTTCACTGTCTTGATGGCTTATACCGACTACAGGTAAAGTCCAGTAGTTCTTAACGCTATCGTGCTGGGGATTGAATAGCTTTGCGGCGCCGGGGCGATGCTTCAAGATTGCAACAGCCAAATTCTCCGCAGTTGGGGATTTACCGGACTCAGAGCCGCCAGTGATTCTAACGCGCGTCCAATTTTGAACAGTTTTCTCGAACTTATCCGCAGTAATCCAAAGCTTAGAAATATCTTTCTCTATTGGCTTATTTTTAACCGGATACCACTTTTGAATATCTACATACCAGTGTCCACCGCGTTCGGAGCGCTCAAACTTTGGCGTATTAAGTGCGTTGGATAATTCTTTTAGCTTCTCTGGTAACGCTAGCTCTTTATCATTCAACATGTCGCTACTAATAAATCTCTGACCATTACGGCTAGTTGAAAATAAAAGCTTATAGCCTGTATCCGTCTGTAGCCAGTCAAGACAATCTAACCTGTAACCCATAGAAAGATAGTAGTTAGCTATGGAATTACTGACATTTGCTTGTTCCGCCTCACCTGGTAATAAAAATGGAAGTTCTAATTCTTGTAATCGAGTCAATAAATCATTGATTTGTATATCTCTCTCCTGTAATTTCTCAGAAGCATACTTTGCTGTTTGTAAAACATCATCAAAGCTAGTTTGGTAACGCTCGACATGTGAGTTATTCGCTATTACCCATTCTTGTGCTATAGCTCTAACGTTTGCTTGATGTTCTAGTTTTAAATTCTCTACCGTTACTCCCACATGTGACTCTAGTGCTTGAATACTTGACTCATATTCCTCCAAGCTAACAGCATTCTCTAACAAACTATCAAGATAACGTATAAGAATTGTCTGTGCTTTTACTCGCAGTTCAATACATCCGTTAATGACCTTTTCTTGGATATCCATACCTATATCTAAAAGTTCATTGAAAGATTCTATTTGTTGGTATTCCTCTAATTTCCTGACGTAACGGTTCTTAAAACTATCTATTTCTATGTGCAACTGTTCGTATTTATTTTGTATTTCAGGATAGTTACGCTTTAAAGCTTCGATGTGTCCATCTAACTTTTTAAAAGCAGTGGTGTAAGTTGACCGGACTATGTTATATGCTTCTTGAGTATTGAATCTACCAATAGTTTTTAATTTGTTACTTAGCTCACTGTTGGTAGTTTTACATCGTTCTAGCTCTACTGTCCTGTTGTTGAGTATGGATAAAGCTTCTGACAATGCTTTATCAAGCGTATTACTTTTATCTTGTAGCTGCTTTAACTTACTTTGTAATGATGTAACTTTCTTTTCAAAGCTACTCAACTCTAAATCTTTCTCTTTAAGTAAAGATTCGTGCTTATCCTTACTAGTTTTGGCTTGAGTAACAGCAACACTGGTAATATACTCACCTGCAATGAGTCCACCAATCGATAAACCTAAGAATACCCTTGAAATATTCTTAAAATAATCGTTATTGTGTGGTGTAAATATTGCAATACTTGATGCTAGACCCAAAGTAAAGCTAGCAATAAACAATCTATTTTTTGCAGTGTCAACAATAGTCATTATTTTTACTCCAGGTTGACGTTTTATTCGGAGAATAAAAGCTAGATATCATCAGTACCTAGCTTGTATATGCAGGTAAACAGTGTTAGATAGCTTTAGTCAAATATTTACTAACTATCTCGTTAGTTTGTGCCTTTAGTGCCTCTATTTCTGCATTCCTCTTTTGCTCTGTTGCCTCTACTTTGGCTATAAGTTGTGATGTTTCCGTGCGTGTAGCCTGAGTAATAATTTGTTGCTGTTTTAGTCGTTCATCCGCTTGGTACAACTTCTCTCTATCAGAAACTAATTCTACATTTTGAGTATCAAATTTAGTAACCTCACGCTGTACTTTTACCTCTTCAGTTGATGCTTTGATTATGCTTTGTTGCGCTTTATGGTATTCCTGTTTAGTTTTACCAACTTCAGAGATATACTTGAATCCAGCTTGATAGAGCTTTTGTGCATTCGTGGCAGAAGCATACTGTTTTAAACCATCCTGTAACTTCTGTTCTGTACACTGAGGTAAGCCAGAAGGATTGAGTAAATCTGTTGGTATTAGTCCATCAAAATTTACTTGTGGTATAGCTATGCCGCTATATACATCTGTAATAGATTCTATTTGGGTATAAGAGCTATTAGTTTGTATGGTGGAATAATTACCGCTAATTAAGCTATTACCAGTGTTAACAGTAGCGTCAATACCTTTATTGATTACATTACTTACTGGCTGTAAAACAGTTCCTACTGTATTGGCGACTTCGGCAGCTTTGGCGCCTACTCCCCTCATTGCGTCCATTCTTGCTTTTACTCGCGCTTGTACTAGTTCGTCTTGCTCCTTTCTAGCCTGTGCTTCTGCCTCTGCCTTGGCTGCTGCTTTCTCACCTGTCGGGTCAGTGATTGGAAAGCTTTTCTTTGCTCGTGCCATAATTTAAATTGCCTCTTATTTGAAGTTTGGGGTATCAGGTGCAGGTTCTCGTCAAAGTTGCTGCACCTGATTTAAATTAATTTGATTGGTCGATGTTAATGTTCTCGTTGCTGGGTAGTGGTAGTTCATTGTGAAAATATCCCTCAATGGCACTGGGAATAATTCGAGCATCACGGCAGAACTTAGAATTTTTGTTGTTGCAGTATCCAGAGCCAGAAACGACATAACTACCAATGGCGCTAAGTAGTATCAACCCGATTACAAGTTGGGACAGTTCATGTAACTGATTACGTAATGAGTTTTGGTACTTACGTTCTCGTTCAACTTCATTACTCAGTAGCATGATAGTTTGGCGTAGCTGTTGTAGATGATTCTCATCGCCACGCGCGTTTGTAGATGAGTACAATTCATACTTCATTAATCTAATTTTCTCAGAATCAGACATATAACCGCGTAATTGGTCATATTCCCTGTTTTCTCGATTAATTTCTAGCTGTTTGGCAATTGCGTTTAATCCGTCGTTGATTGGTTCAGTGAATTTCATAGTTCTTTATCGCTCAAATTCCGTAGTTTGTAAGACTTCTCCAACTGCTTGTTTAACTTCTGAAGCATACTCATTAGCAAATTCTTCTTTAAATCGAGCTGCGAAAAGTTTTGCTAAGTTCTTGGCTAAAGTCGGTTGCTGTTGATATGCATCTTGAAGCGTTTGACGGGTGTCTGCTAAAACTTCGGCTGATGATTCCAATTTCTCGTTAGCCAAAACTGCATCTCTACGGGCTTGGGGGATAATTGCCGACATTGGCGCCGATACTGGTTCATTTTTAGAAAATTGCTTTTGTTCATAAATCTTTACAGAATTTAACCACTCTTCATTTGTTTTACCCTCTGTTTTGGCTTTTTGAATCGCTAAAAACTGCTCGATACAGAAAGTTGAGTACTTCAAATACTTGCCACGTCCGATTTTTAACTCACTCTCAGGCATCCAAGGGTAAGCTTGTTGCACCAACGGGAACCAAAGCTGAATCATCCTCTTAGTTATTCCTAACTCTGCTTCTATCTGGCTTGATTGCATTGGACGTAACTGGCTTGGAGTTGAGCAACTGCTCCCCAACTCTTCCTGCAACGGTTGCTGTTCAGTTTCCTCCAATATCTCAAACTCGGTCAAGTCAATGGTTTGCGTCATCACATCGTTCCTGCTAAAGTTTTCGCGCAAGTGTTGCATAACTTGCTTTAAGTGGTATGCTAGACTGCAAGTGAGTCACTTGTCAACCAAGAGACTCTAAAATACAAAAAAGGATTTTCTAGGCTGATAATGAGTTACTAGAAGTAACTTATTATTTATGCCGTCTGAAAAACCTAGAGTGCAAATTAGATTTGATGAGGAGGATTTTGGCTACCTGGAGGATTGGGCTAAGTCTGAATTTATACCAGTTACACAACTATGTAGAGCCATTATTCTTAAAGCCGTAGCTAATCGCAGAAAAAAAGGAGATGAGAAAAGTGATAGAGAAAGTGCATAGCCTAAAACGTAAAGGCGCCGCACGAAACAGGGAGTAGATGCTAATGTTCGATTTTGATTCAAACTGGGATAATTATTTTACATGCAAACAAACTAAAGCCTGTGTGGGGTTAATGCAAAATATTACTTGCTTCTACCAGTTAACCGTACACATGATTAGATTAGACGAACGTACAAATAGTATTTTTATTCTTGCTGGTGAAGATTTAGCTATAAGTGTACTTACAGACGGAAGTTGGAGGTTTGAGCCATGACTACTGATTTTCAAAACATGAGTATTGCCGAACTAAAAGCTTTTTTAAAGCACAATCAGGGTAATACTGAAGCATTCCATGCATTAATGGATAAATTAGATGCTAACCCTAATCCCCAAATATACAGTGCTGATGAAATTTACAAGTTAGGAGAACTGATAAACGGTACTAAGAGTGGTGACAAATAGTCAAAAGCATTACTGTCCCTGTTTTTAGGTAATAAAAATTATGTATGACTACATTAATAATTATGTATCACTACGATATAATTGATGTAGTCATACATAATTTATCTAACAAAAAATGTTTTTAAAACAGGTAATTCGCGGACGCAAAACTTTTTACTATTTCATTGATTCTTTCCGAGATGAGAACGGTAATCCAAGACAGAGAGTTGTCGAGTATTTGGGAAATTATGAAGCAGCTTGCAGTTTACTTGAAAACGAGAAAAGTATTTTTAGTAAGCAGATGCTTCCAAAGCTGATTTCGCTTGAATTGCGCGCGCTGGCAAAGATTATCGCTATGCCGACTAAGAAAAGGGGTAGACCAAAACTAAAAAGCGCTAGCAATTTTGAACGCGAGAAAACAGCAAATGACACAATCCCCAACCCCCGACGACCGCCTAGTCCGTGTTGAATCTGTACTAAAAAACCAAGTACAGGTCATTGCCGAGTTACGCACCTCAAGCGAAGTGTTAAGAACATCCGTTCGCGAGCTAACCTCCACATCTGAGTCAATATTACGAATTGTTAACCAACATCAAGAAAACTTCATGGTGCTAGTGGCTGAGATTCGAGATATCCGAGCGGACATTCGGCGTATTCTTGATAGGTTGGATTAGTTTTCCTACATACGTGAAATCATATTCAATAGCACTTAATGACAGCCTCCTTGTTACAAGTTAGTAAAAGTTTTAGCAGAAATTTGTGCTAATTCCGTGCAGTTATGTATGTTTTATAACTAAATTGGTTGCAAAGGTGGTCCTCTAAAAAAAAGGGTGAGCCTCTAAAAAAAGGGTGGGCCTCTAAAAAAAAGGGTGGGCTTCTAAAAAAAAAGGGTGGGCTTCTAAAAAAAAAGGGTGGGCTTCTTAAAAAAAAATGATATCACAATTAGCGATAATTAGAATTTGATGTACATCATCATATTGATATAGAAAATGTATCCACAATTCGCTGAAAGTATTGACATGTCTGCAAAGCAGGGTTTTATTATGACATTCCCAATAAAAGTTTTGAGCGAAGAAAAATATCTAAAACAGGATTTTTTTAGGAGAAATTAAACATTTTGTGAAATCGTATAAAAAATTGCACAACAAAAATTCTAGGAATTATTGCTACAATTCCAATAAAATGCTACAAATGAATTTAGTTGCGCTCCATCTAAGGATGCAATCTCAATATATACAAGCTTGGGTAAAACTCAAGAGCTTCAAAATAATTAAGATGTCCGACGAGCCTAGGAAACTTAAAGGCATCTTTCTTATTTTCCAGCGAAGTCTCTAGAGGGCAACTGAGCTAGGCACAAAGGCAAAGTGCTAGCCTGTTGGGGCAAAATACTAACCCCTAACGGCTGATACTAACTTGTTAACCGGACTTCTCATATCATAGCTGAGTTTCCTAATTTTGGCTATGGTTTCGAGGGTTCTGTTATTTTGCCTTGCCGCTACACAAAAAAGGCGAAACAGAGTGAAAACACGAAGTTTAGATAATTTAACAATCCGGAATATTTACTCCGCTAGTCTCCCGATTCAAGGAGGTGCAGCATGAGTAAACTTGTATCTCTCAACAAACGTAATGGTGGTTGTCCGGTCTGTGGTAAAGACGACGGTGCTTGTCGTAGAAGCTCAACTGACTACAATTTTATTTTTTGCAAGACCTATGTAGACGCTCGAAAAGGTGAGAGAGTAGGCGATTATGTTTGTGTTAAGGAAGCAACCGGACATACAGCCAGCTTCAAGCTCTGCACTGAGAACTGGACTGAGGAAGCAAAACGAGAGTTCCAAACAAGACAATTACAAGAGCAACAGTTACGCAAGCAAAAGCAGGAACTTGACGACAGGGAACGACAAGGACGTGCGTTATCAATTGAGGAGAGACACCAAGGTTATTCAGAAATTCATAACCAATTATCCCTTGACGCTGCTACAGTCACCGACCTACGGTGCCGTGGTTTCTGCGAGGAAGAAATTAAAAATAGTGGCTTTAAGTCAGTTCACAAATACCAGAAGTTAGATAAAGTTTTTGACACCCGCTTACCCGGTGTCAGTAAAGATGGTAAGAGTTTGGTTGTCGCCGCCGATGGTTATCTTTGCCCAGTACGCGATTTTGATGGCAATATTACCGCGTTCCAACTGCGGTTACACAATCCAGAAGACGGAAACCGCTATAGATGGTTATCGACTCCTGATAGAGCAACCTTGAAGTTACAGCCAGAGGATGAGAATCCTTTAGCAGTGTTCCACCCCATCGGCGACTGCAAGGGGATTGCAATTATTGAGGGAACTGGCCCGAAACCGTATTTTGTTAGTCAACGTTTAGGTTTCCTCACAATCGGTGCCGCTGGGGGTCAATGGCTTGGTAGTCCCAAACTGTTGGAGAAGTATATCAAGCAAGCCAGAGAAAAATACGGTGCCGACCTACCTATAGTTCATATCCCTGATGCTGGGTTCGCTTTAAATGCTCAAGTTAGAAACAATACACACGAGCTTTTAAAATGGCTTAAAACGAATTTTAATCAAACTGATATTTGTGTTCTTGATTGGAATCAAATACACAAAAGCCAAGGTGATATTGATGAAATTGATTTATCAATAATCAGAACACTAAATGCTGACTCTTTCTTGAAAAAGTATAAGGAAGTATTTCAAGAGCAAAAAGATAAAGATGGTCAAACTTTTTTATCAAAACGCTACCAAAATTGGGCAGAGGAAAGAATTACGTTAACTGCGGATATTGTCCAACGTGAGAAATGGTTGACTATCCCTCCAAATATCCAAGAAAAATGTGACATTTTATTGGTTCGTAAAGCTCTTGGAGGAGGTAAAACTCAGGCTTTAATCAACTTTCTTAAACCAATAGATATAGTTACTTTGTTGGTTGGTTATCGCAATTCTCTACTGAATAACACGATAGGTAGAGCCAGAGAAATGGGTTTAAATGCTCAACATGTTAAGGAAGGAGCAGAGACTTTAGAAGGGCTTAAGAGAAATCATGCAGATACGAAGCTTTGGGCTGGATGCGCTGATAGCTATTTTAAATTTGATAGTATTATTCAAAGCAATCCTGATTACTACTTAATCCATGATGAAATCTGTTCTGTATTAGGTCATTTAAAGGGAGGTGGAACGCTTAAAGGTAGACAAAAGCAAGCTATTGAATGGGTTGTTAAAACCATCCAAAATTCTGGGTTTGCTATTTTTATGGACGCGAATCTTTGTGATAAAGATGTTGATTTTATTCGTCAACTGTTTCCAGGAAAGCGAATTAAGGTATTGGATAGTCTTTATGACACAAATCCTAGAAATTTCTATTTTCTAGAAACTACCAATCCTGATACTGACTTTAGCATAAATCCGAGATATCTTCCTTCAAGATTAGTTGACAAAGCTAAAGATGCAAATAAGGTATTATGGATTTCTGATAGTCAACGTAGTTGTGAGGTAGCTAATGAAATACTTACCAATCTTGGACATAAGCACTATAGGCTAGATAGCAAAACAAGCCATGATGAGTTATCCAAGCTGTTGCAATTAGCTCCTAAAAAGTTTATCTTGACTGAGGAACTTGATTCTCTTTCGATTTCTCCTAGCGGCGAAAGCGGATTAAGTATTGACCTTTTCGATTATTTTGATGCAGTTTGCTTCGATATTCGCGGAACAGTTGGTGTAAATACCTTAACTCAGCTATCAGCACGATTACGCGACACAAAAGTACCAATTTACGTTGCCTGTCCTGAGTTTGTAAACATAACACACGACCTTTGCCCTTACCCAATCAAGCAGGTAGAAGAAGTAATTAACAAAAGAATTGAAAAGACACTAGCTCAGGCAATAGAGGTTGACAAGGAGTTGATAGACAGTCAATTTGTAACTGACATGTTTAAAGACATGGGTAAACAGTTCTCAAATGACCCTTGGTTTATTGAATCTCTAAAGGATAGCAAACAGTTAAAATATGAGCATCAGAATTTAAAACTAATGCTTAAAACTGCTTTGGCGCAAGCTGGAAACCGTATTATAGATTTAGTCGAAGATTCGGATGAAAGTGTATATCAAGAATGTCAGGATGCAAAAAAAGTTGTAAAGAGGCGTGAAGCTGACAAAGTTTTTAACAGTGATGACATTAGCTGGAAAGAAGCACAAGACTTAAGCGCTAAGGATGTAAACTATGATGATAAATGTAAAATTCGTAAAGCCACTATCAAACATAAATTACCTGGAATTGAGGAAACTCCTAGCTGGAGTGCCGATTTTATCTACTTGTTTGATGTCGAAAATTCTAAATTCATTGATTCCCGTTGGCGGTTAAAGCAACTTCAAAACAAAGAATTACTTCATGCAGTCTTCAAGACTAGTAAACAATACAATTTTGAATATGGCTTTGTAGCTCAGGATATATGGAAAAATCCTAGTACTAAAATTGATGCACTTAAGCGATTAGGAGTAGATAAAATTATTGATGCTGATGTATTTAGCGGCCAAGACGATTGGATAAGAGAAATAATTGACGAGTACTACGATAATCCTGAATGGTTCCAATTAATAGGCATTTCCAAGCCAAAACGAACATTAAATACTGATGGCACTCCTAAAAATCTTAAATACGTCAAGGATTTGATAAATAAGTTTCTTGAATATTTTGGACTAGAAACAAAATTAATGCACAAAACTAAAGATAAAAGATATTATAAAGCAACTACCCCAGAGGAATTTGATGACTTCTTACTGGAAATAAGCAATTGCTTAAATCGTAGAGCAGAAAGCACAATTGCATCTGCTGCTGAAATATCTCTCACACAGGCAGCAAATAAGGGAGAGCAAGCTTTACGCCAACAGCAAGAATGGGAACAAAGACACCAAGCCGAACTCAATAAAAGGATACTTGAAAAGCAATTAAAAGAAACTCAGCTTGAAAAGGATACAGAAAATACTGACGAATGGGAAAAGCAAGAAGCAATTGAATATGTAAAATTGCTGCTTGAAGACTGTGAAAATGCTGAAGCATTGGCAGAACTACGAGCATCGAACATTCCAGCCAGAACTTTTAAACGTGCTTCAAAATCACTAAGCCGTGAGAGGTATGAGCAAATTCGGCAATGGGTCATTAATCCGCTTGACCCAATACAGGGATTTTAAGCTCTCGATTAGTTTTTAATTCTTCCTATACAATGCTACCTTATTAATATAAAAATAAGCTAGCACTGTGCAATCTTGAATTTATTGATAAGCCAGCTCAGAAAATTATTTGTATTTATTCCAGGCTCATCCAGTACTTTCTTATTTCAAAAAATCGGTAATATCTTACTAATAATTACTGTTTTACCTCCTCCTATTGGAAGTTGCACCATAATCTTTGTATTTTCTCTACTTATAGATTCGTAGATTTGATTTACCAAGCTAACTTGGTATTAAAAATCGCAAGCACGGTTTCGGAAGAGAGGGGTGGAACAGTAATGTCCCCATCGACCCTCTCAAACCTGCACTTCGGGACTGAAAAGGCTTGATTCTTTGCTGTAAACAGAGGCTTTTTTAGTTCTGATGTAGCAAATTTTCAAAGATAAACAGGATAAGCTTTTTCAGATTATCTTGCAGGAAATTACAAAGATATTGACTCAATTCCTAATCGGGTCTAAATACTGTGTAAAATTGCCATTACCATTGCTGAAATACAATCGGTTGGTACCAGAAGGTTTCCAGTAAAAATAAAGGTCTTGTTTCCCATCACCATTAAAATCTCCAACTAGAGCATTGTCTGGAGAACCATTAATAGCAGATGCTGCAATCGGGTCTAAATACTGTGTAAAAGTGCCATTACCATTGCTGAAATACAATCGGTTGCTACCAGAAGTTTTCCAGTGTAAATAAAGGTCTTGTTTCCCATCACCATTAAAATCTCCAACTAGAGCATTGTCTGGAGAACCATTAATAGCAGATGCTGCAATCGGGTTTAAATACTGCGTAAAAGTGCTATTACCATTGCTCAAATACAATCGGTTGGTACCAGAAGCTTTCCACTGGAAATAAACATCTTGTTTCCCATCACCATTAAAATCTCCAACTAGAGTGTTGTCTGGAGAACCATTAATAGCAGATGCTGGAATTGGGTCTAAATACTGCGTAAAAGTGCCATTACCATTGCTCAAATACAATCGGTTGGTACCAGAAGCTTTCCACTGGAAATAAGCATCTTGTTTCCCATCACCATTAAAATCTCCAACTAGAGTGTTGTCTGGAGAACCATTAATAGCAGATGCTGGAATCGGGTTTAAATACTGTGTAAAAGTGCCATTACCGTTGCTCAAATACAATCGGTTGGTACCAGAAGCTTTCCACTGGAAATAAGCATCTTGTTTCCCATCACCATTAAAATCTCCAACTAGAGTGTTGTCTGGAGAACCATTAATAGCAGATGCTGGAATCGGGTTTAAATACTGTGTAAAAGTGCCATTACCGTTGCTCAAATACAATCGGTTGGTACCAGAAGCTTTCCACTGGAAATAAACATCTTTTTTTCCATCACCATTAAAATCTCCAACTACAGTATTGTCTGGCAAATTATTGATAGGTGTGGAGCTAGGTGTAGGTGTCAGGTTAGGTGTAGATGGACTAGATTCAATAACGGTTGCATTATTACTATTAATTGTCCCTCCATCCCTGCATTCAGAGACAAAGGTATAGCGAACAGGTACATAACCAGTAGGAATATTAAATCCACACATAGTTAGCCCAGAATAGGGAGTTTGGATGACTGTTGCGTTATTACTACTAATTGTCCCTCCATCCCTGCATTCAGAGACAAAGGTATAGCGAACAGGTACATAACCAGTAGGAATATTAAATCCACACATAGTTAGCCCAGAATAGGGAGTTTGGATGACTGTTGCATTATTACTACTTGTCCCTTCTACCCTGCATCCAGAAACATAGGTAAAGCGAACAGGTACATAACCAGTAGGAACATTAAATCCACAAATAGTCTGTGTGGATTGCGCTGTTGCTGCTTCTGTATAAAAAGAGGATGGAAAAATGAAAGCTAATGCAGTCGCAATATTAGCCAAAAGTATTGATCTAAAAGAAATTTTTGACACATCATTTCCCTGAATTTCTTGAAATTTGCTGTTTTTTGCTGTTTTTTAAGGTATGGCTAGTATAGCTGGATTATATGTTACCAGGGTAAACGCATCTAATTTTGTAGCTATTGATACAGACAAAAAAGCTTAAAATTGTATCTAAATATTAATTTTTCATTCAAAATAAATATTTTCATTTAATAAAAATTATTATTTTTAATACCAGACTGTGATAAAAACTCTAAAATATAATTCCTAAAAACTGTACTCATTATTCTTTTTTTAATATAAACAAAACCTATAAAAAGGATATTTAAAGATACATATTATACTTAGTAATTGAATGAGTGTAAGCCTTAGAAAAAACTTTGTGATTTACTGACTCTTCCCTCTACCACAGAGACAGTCGAAAATGAACCAGTTACAACACCTGTAACCAGAACTAAAAGACAAAGGGCTGATATTGATTACGAAGGTTTGAGCCGTGATGAACTTGTAAAAATTAAGTCCCCTGCCGCTGCACGGGAAAAAATACGGCGTTCTTTTATGGCAATTTGTAATCACAATGACGCTCAACCTAGTAACGCAACCCGCTGGGCAATTAATAATCAAGGCTTACGTCAGCTTTCCGGTACAAACGGTCTAATGGTAGGTGATTGGATGAAAGAATTTGCAACCGCCATCAATGACCACAACCAAAAATACGAGCTTGGACAGTACCACAACAAAGGTAAAGGCGATATCACTGCTGCTATCAAATGGTAAACTTTAAAACCCGTATACAAATACAGGTTTTGCTAAACTTAAGCACATTTGGCGCGTGTAGTCAAACACGGGATTGAAAACGGAATCAAGAAAAGAGAAAGCTCCCTGTTTATTGGCAATGCGGTCTAGAGTTTGCGAAAGCTTTGAGATGTTGTGTCAATTTCGAGAAATTATTCCAGGTAAAAGTCCTTAATCTTGCATCAAGACTATTGAGTCATGAGAAGTACAAACATATCTTTTTATCCAAAGTCCAAA
>NZ_MRCD01000122.1 GCF_001904745.1 Calothrix sp. HK-06 | reverse complement strand
AAATTGGTTTACTAATTGTTGTTACTGTACCTCATGAACCCGCAATATGCTGTATCAATGCCATTTGCCAGAAGATTCATAAATACCTGGTTTAATTGACCGGGGAAACATTCTATTTGAGGTATTTCGCCGTATTCTTTATGAATATTAATTGCAGGTCGGTTTTCGTTAGCTTTAAGGCGGTATTTTAAAATCAATAAGGTACTATCAATTCCTTCATGAATGTTCGCAGTTTCTTTGTAGCCGGTGTCAGCACGGGAAAATGTACGCAGACTGGTACTGATAGATTTAATACGGTTCGTTGCTCCTGTCATTGTGTCTAGCAATGTGGGTAAATCTTCGGCTAAAAATTCCAAATCGATATCAAGGGCGTTTTTTTGAATTGCTTCTACAGGGGAATAATGTTTTTGATAAAGTTTTAGATGTCCAATTAAATCTTCCACGTATTCTTTGACGTTGTTAATACTACCGTTGAGGAAACCAATGGGATTATTAATTTCGTGTGCAACTCCTGCTACTAAGTTACCAAGGGATGCCATTTTTTCATTTTGCACCATTTGTAACTGTGTTTGTTGTTGTTGAGCATATAAACGGGCGTTTTTTAAGGAAATGGCAGCTTGAGTACAAAGGAAATTGAGTATGAGAATACGGTCACTTGTAAATACACCACTGATTAAATGATTTTTTAGGTACAAAATACCCTGCAAATTTCCTTGGTTGAGAAGTGGTAAACATAAAATACTTTTGGGTTGCTGTTGAACTAAATATTCACTTATTACTGGTAAATCTGTTTTTAAATCATCAATTACTACTATTTCTTGAGTATTTTTAACATAACGTATTAGTTCGGTTGGTAAATTAGGATTATTTTCTAGTGGTTCTGAACAAAGTTCTATTTTTTCCTGTGTAGCAATTGCTTCAACATACCATTCTTTATCTTCATTGGGTAGGATTAACGCACAGCGATCGGCACCAGAATTTTGTAGAATAATCTGAGTGAGTTCATACAGTAGCTTCTCAAGTTGGATGGTACTGGATAATGCTTGCGAAGCTTTGAGTATAGCTGCAAAATCTAAAGCAGTATTAATACTTTTACTAGAAGAATTGTTTGTTTTTGTTAAGTAATCAACGGTAATATTTGGGATGGCAATTGTTGTTAATGTCTCAAAAGGATTTATGGTTTGTACTGTTTTTTGTAAAATTGGACGAAGTAAATCAGGATAGCGTTTTTCCATATCATCGGTTTTAGCTATCGCTCCCCAACTAGCATAGCAGTAATAAGCTTCTTGCATATAGCCTGCGGCAACTTTTTCTTTGCCCCAGTTGAGGTAAAATTTGGCTGCTAGCTCATTGCTAAGTGCAACTTCAGGAAGATAACCGTTTTCCTTTGCTCCAGCAATCGCTCGGTCGTAGTATTCAATCGCTTCTAGTTGTCCTTGCAACCGCGCTAGTTCAGCCGCAACTAAATCATATTTATGTTGATAGTTCATCGGCGCCTGGGTTGCCCAGTGCTGCAAACAAGCTTGGTTATGCTGAACCTGTTCTTCTAAATAATGCTCATTCTGCTCTGAAGCTAGAAGTGCTAAGGAATAGTAAAAGTAGTAGGCAGCTTTTAATGGTAAGCCTAAAGCGGCTTTATGCCATGCAGCAACTCGCTCAAAGTAGCTTATCGCTTGGTTGTATTGCCCAAATAAATAAGCTGCTATGCCTTTTTGAACATAGGTCGTGAACAAAGCTTGATAGTTTTGTTTCTGCTCAAACCATTGGGTGAGTTCTGCTTCATCCGCATACTGACCAACGAGTTGCCAAGGGTGACATTCAGAGCATTGCATGTTATCAACCCACTGTGCTAAAAGCCTTGCATAGGCAACATAAGGAGTTTGCTTGAGTTTTTCTAATAGTTCTATATATTCAAGTTGCTGTTTTTGAATCGTTTCTAACTTTTCTCCAGAGAGCAAGAGTTGAGTACAGTAGGCAATTATTGCTAGACTTGCATGAGCTAAATTTCCTGTTTCTAAACCACTATGGATAGCTTTAGTTAAAGGATTAAGTATTTCTCGGACGGCAATTTTGCCAGGGGAAGCATAGGTACTCACAACCATATATACTTTAACTTCTAGTTCTTTCGCAGGATACTGTTCTAATACCTGAAACGCTATTTGACCTGCGTGATAAGAGGCTGCTGGGTCGCTGACAATGGATTGCAGGAAGGCACTGTAAGCGCCATAAATATAAGATGCAACTGAGGAATGTCCATGCTGAAGACATAACTGTACGGCGGTCAACACTATATCAGGATAGACTAAAGGAACAGCTTGATATGCTGCTGGCGCTATTTTACTCAAAATTCGCAAGCTCGCTAGTTGATGAGGATGATGCATTTTTGGCATTGTAGCAAGATGCGATATCGCAGGCAAAGTTGGCAAATCACATACTTGCCCAGAATAGCGAATTAAGGTAATGCCCAGTTGTTCCACTGCCTTACATCCAATTTCAACTGACCTTACTTGTTGCCCTCTAGCAATGTTTAGGTCTATCTGGAGTTCATATACTTTAACGCAATCTAGAATATTTTTAGCATAGTATAATATTGTGGTGCCGAGGCTCTCTGAATGTTCAAAGTCGGTGATTAGGTAGTACGCTTCTGCTAACTCCAAACTACTTTCTAACATGAAACAATAGTCACGATTCCAATGAGTTTCTGTGAGTAGAGAATGAGTTATACGGAGATATTGTACTGCTGGTTCGTAGGCTGCTGCGGCTTTTGCTTTTCGTCCGGCAATTAAATTAAGGTGTGCCAATTCATCTTTTTTTGCAATATCCTGTATGCTACTAATACCTACATTCAGTTGATTAACAATATCAAAAATTTTTGCCTCCAGCATTTGTTTCGGTGTTTTTTCTAGAAGTGATTGCCCAATTTTTAGATGAGTTATTTGCTTGTCTGCTTCTTTTATCAAAGAGTAAGCAGCTTGCTGTACTCGGTCGTGTAAAAACCGATAGCCAACTTGGGAATGGTTGAAATTTAGAACATTTAACTCCTCGTCTGCAAATAGCAGAGGAACTCGATAGTCTGGACTGAGGGGTAGGACTAAACCTACTTGTAAAGCAGGTTGTAGAGCTTCAGCAACCTGAGATGCACTCAAGTTACTAATTGTTACTAAAACTTCTAGGTTAAAATAAGCTCCAATACAAGCAGCAAATTGGAGTAGAGTTTGAGTACGTGAAGGTAAGTGGACAATATTGCTTGCCACTAGCTCCACCACTTGTTTATCGGCAACTCCCGTTGCTTGAATTTGAGTAATATCCCATTTCCAACATCCTTGAGTAAAATCAAACTGAACTAATTTTTCGTGGTGTAGGGTTTTTAGCAGTTGAGTCAGGCAAAAGGGATTCCCTTGTGTTTTGTGGAATAAAAGTTCAGCTAAACACATGCTTATTGCTTTCAACGATTGATTTTGCAGTGTTTCTTTGAGCCATTCCTCAACATGCGGTAATTCTAATGGACGTAGCACAATTTGTTCGACGTTCGTACCCGTTTGTTCAATTTCCTTAATGGTTTTTATCAATGGGTGAATGGGACTAACTTCGTTATCTCGATAGGCGCCAATTAGCAAAAAGTATTGGTTTGCCATCAAGACCTGCATTAAATCGAGCGTCGCCGAATCTGCCCATTGTAAATCATCCAAAAACAAAACGAGCGGATGTTCGGGTTGTGCAAAGACCTGAATAAAGGCTTGAAAAGCGTTATTAAATCTAGCTTGTGCTGCTACTGCACTCAAGACAGGTAAGGGTGGTTGCTCCCCCAATATAAGTTCTAAATCGGGCATAACGTCAATAAGCACCTGTGCATTGGCGCCAAGTGCCCGCTTAAGTTTATCCTTCCACTGTTGGAGGTTGGACAAACTTTCTAGTAGGAATTGCCGCACCAATGCCCGAAATGCTTGTACAAAAGGAGCGTAGGGGATATTGCGCTGAAACTGATCAAACTTCCCACTGATAAAGTAACCGCGTTGTCGCACTATCGATTTGTGGACTTCATTCACAACGGAAGTTTTACCAATTCCAGAGTAACCCGACACTAAAACCAGTTGGCCTCGTGTGTTTGTAGCGTCAAGGTTTGCAGCGTGGTCAAAGGCTAAAAGAAGCGTCGCTACTTCCTGTTCCCGACCGTATAGCTTTTGAGGAATACGAAGTTGACCAAGACGATCGCACTCACCAGGCACAAAAAAAGGAATTTCAAAGTGCCTATTTAACTCTAAACAACGTTCTAAATCAGCGAGTAGTCCTGCTGCACTTTGGTAGCGGTCTTCAGCATTTTTTGCCATGAGTTTTTCTATCACAGCAGACAATAGACTAGGTATTTGCGGATTTACCTGTTGTACAGGAATTGGCTGTTGCGCCAGATGTGCATAAACTAATTCTTGGACATCTTTGGTTTGGAAAGGTAATTGACCTGTAAACATTTCGTATAATGTGACACCGAAAGCATAAAAATCACTACGGCAATCCACACAACGATTCATTCGTCCAGTTTGCTCCGGCGCCATATATGGTAGCGAACCCTCTAACTGATACAGTGATGTTAATTGGGCAGTTTCTTGGTCGAGTCGAGAAGCAATGCTGAAGTCGGTTAGCTTGATTTGTTTTGTATAGGGATTGATGATAATATTGGCAGGTTTAATATCTTTGTGTATAATTTTTTGCTCATGTAATACAGCTAAAGTTTTAGTTAGCTTGACTGCAATAGTTAATAAATCAACCAAAGCGTTATATTTAGATTCCGGCTCATTCCAATCCCAAGATTCTTGCAGCAGCCATTGTTTCAGTGATTGTCCACCGAAATCTTCCAGTACCAACACAGGATGATGGTGATGATTTTCTAAACCATAGACCTTAACAACCCCCTCAACGTTTAAATCCGTCATAATGCGATATTCTTGCTTGAGGTGAGAGATTTGCTTTAGGGTCGGATAGTCAGATTGAATAGTCTTTAAAATCACCTGCTGTTGACTTTGATTTGAGATACCCCGATAAAGAATGTTCGAGGTACCTGTGTAGATGATTTCGGTAAGGACGTAACCTGGAATATTTAACATGGCTTTTTCTGAAATCAATTAGTAAACACTGCGTTTAAAACCGCTTTGGCAAGAATTTGATTAGCTTTACGGGTCAAATGCACCATATCCCAAAAAACATATTCCTCTGGTTCAGCTTCTGCTTCTGAACAAGCATGGGTTGTGTTCACAAAACCAAATTTTGTTGGTTCAGCAAGTATTTCATCTAAAATTGCCTTAGCATCAAAAAGAGTCAAGTTAAGATAAGATGGCAAAGTGGGGAGTAGAGATGCTAAGGCTTGATTATGCGCCGAAATTGCCTGACTCACGCTCTTAGCAGTTGTAATTTCAGCCACTGCTGCCGCCAATGGTGTTCTACCAATATCAATGACATTCACCACCAAAATAGATTTGGCGCCGACCGAAGCCAATGTCTTAATCGCATTAGCAATATTTTGGATAGGCTTTTGAGGTTCCGTACATTGAGGAACACCATTTACAAATGGTGCATAGTCTGCCGCTCCAGCTGATATTATGTAAAGTGCTTCTGAGTCAGCAACTTGATTGTTTTGCTTAAGAACTTCGAGGAATTGCTCTATTTGCTGTTGTAATCCTGGTAACTTTGGCAAATTGGGAATAACAGCACAGAAAAGATTATCATTTCCAGTAGTAGCTCCAGCAAAGGCAAAATTAAGGTTTTCAGTAACTACAGTAGTAGTGCTGGGTTGTAACGATAAACCCAGTTCTTTTGCCAAAAACTCTACCCAAACAGAACCATTGCAAAAGCGACCAAAAGCGTTAGGCGCCCCTCCTAGCGTTGCTTGGGTTACATGAAAAGCGTTGCCTGTATCGCAGTAACTGTCTCCAAATACATAAAGGTTGCTAAAAGACAAATGATACAGATTCATAATTTTTATAACTTAATAATGTGCGATTGTAACTTTCTTATCATTCCCATTTCGTAATTAAAAATCGCCATCATATCGAATAAGATAATTTAATAAAGAACATAAGTTCTATATAAAACGCAATAATGAAAATCAAAATGGCTCTTGCGTACTTTACGTGCTAAATCTAGTTGAAAAATATGTTGAAATGCTTACCGGGCTTTTCTTACAGCCATTATTACTTTCAAAACGATATTACTTACTTAAATTGAAACTATAAGTCCCTTTAAGCTTTGTAAATAAAGCATATTTAGAGATTTTACTGAAAATTTAGGACGCTATGTACGAAAGAACCGATTATTCGTGCAAATGGACTAGATGAGAATCTGTGGCATCTGAAAGCCCCATAAGTTAGCTTTGCTACACGACAACCTAACATCAACTCTTATCACATAGATTCATTCCTTAATAATTGCAGTCAAGCCAAGCGTAACTTTAATTAATCAAGCAACACCTAGCTAATTTTTTGGTCATGGTCTGTCAATGTCGAGAGGTGGATAAGGTGTGCAGATGGGTGGGAGTGTGGAGTATTGGCAGGTTAAGCACCGGATATTATTATAGACATTTTAAGTATTTATACTGAAGGTTTTTTGCTGTTTATTAGTTATTTTTTTAATATAGTGTATCCTTTTTTGTATTTATATAATAAAAATATGGGTTCACATGCCAAATTTATTCTTTCGCTTAGTATATTTTTCGGTGTTTATGAATTGTTTCGTTATTTATCATTACCGTATATTCAAAGCGGTATTGGAAATATAGCATCTTTTGTTATTCACTATGCTGTAGCTTACTCATTGTTATTTATGCTTGGCTTGAGAATACCTTCATTAGTTAAAAGCCAAATCATTAAAATTTCAATTGCTAATTTAACTTTGTTTATCTTAATAAGCTTTGGATTGTTTATAACTTATGGCAAATTCATTCCTACGCAAGACCTAAAATATCCACCTTCGATTTATTACTTTTCATATGCCATTTTTATATCCTCCATTTTGTGGATTTATAGTGTGGATATCGATAATATATTAATAAAGATAAAATTAATAGGTTTAGTCTTATTTATAGCACAAAATTCTTTGTGGATTTATCTTTGGCATATACCTTTTATAAAAATGTTTGTAGAAGTAGTGGAGACAAATTTTTTCCTAAAATATTTAATTACTTTTTCCATGTCTGCTTTTATAACTTATTGTCAGGTTTGGATAGTAAACAATGTTATTACAAGGCATATTACGAATGCTACTTTCAATAAAAATATTAAAGCTTTACTGACTGGCTAGGAATAAAAAACTCAAGAAAAACACACAATTTAGCATTCCTGGCTTGGTTTTAAACAATACCTTGATTAAGTAAATATTGATTATCTTCAGTTATCGCAATAAATTATAGCATAATTTTTTTTATAAAAAATTATTGATCAGAATCTAATTCTCAGCGAAAACGTATACTTGTACTAAATGTGTGGGAAGAGATAACAAGTGATAATAGTGAAGATTATGAGGATTACTGTGATTTGTTAAAACGAGTTGCGTCATCTCCTCATCAAAGCTGTGTTTTATTACTTAGTCGAGAAACTTCAAGAAATATCAAATCTTTAGAGGGACGCTTTGTTCTTTTACAAAAACTAGGTTCTTTAACACCTGAAGAAGCAAAAGAAATTTTTAATAGCTAGCAACAAATTAGAGACAGCATCCACTTTCAGCAAATAGATTTTTTTAGACCAAGCATATGGTAGGGTTTCTGGTGCCGAATAATTATGTTTCTTCCAAAAGTGGATGCTCCCCAAATTAGACGGCGCCGGAATATTTCGAGTTTACTTTCATAATGATTAAATGTATAAATTGTCATTAGTCACGTAGCGAAGAATCTCTAATTTCGCTATAGATTGAAATGAGATGCTTCACTGCGTTCAGCATGACATTTAAGGTATTTAAGTTAACGTGTGGGTGGCGCCTCTGGTGCAATGGGTGTGTCGGGTAGTTTTTGCTGACGCTGTAGATATTGGCTGAGTAAATATGCCATTTCACCGCGTGTCATGGGTTTTAAGGGTAGGAGATTACCTTGCGAGTCGGTGCTGGCAAATCCTTCGGAGATAACGGTGGCAATTGCTCTTTTTGCCCATTCCGGAATTGAGGCTTTGTCTGGATATGCTGCTAAAATTTCGTTTACTGTTTCGTCAGGAAATTGGAATACTCCATATGCTTGGGCAAATATTGCCATTGCTTCGGCACGTGTTACCCTTTGGTTGGGAAAAAATAAGTTGTTTCGATATCCACGCATGATGTCGGTTTTTAAAACCGTTTGAATATCATTGTAAGCCCAATGCGAAGGAGGTACATCGGCGACTGTTATACTCTCTTTTGGTAAATTTATACGCTTGTTAAGCCTAAATGCTTTTACCATTATCGATGCTAACTCAGCCCGACTAATCAATCGTTCGGGATAAAATTTGCCATCAGAAAAGTTACTCATTAAATTAGACGCAATTACTTGTGCAATTGGGTCTGTAGGCTGTGTCGCTGCCGTTTGAGTCTCTTTTACTTCCGCATTAACACTGATAGGCAGTGATAATAGTAATGCAACGAACGAAAGTGTACTAATAAGCTTACGCATGGTTATTTTACTTTCTACTGCTATTTAAAATACGAAAAAATAAAAATATTCTACCTAAATAGTAAGACCAACTCAAACCGACTTCGTTCCTGATAAACAATATTGTGTTGGGTTCCGTTCCTCCACCCAACCTACATCTACCTGGTAGGATAAAGGATTATATATAGATTAGATTATCAGGAGTTTTGGGAATGACGGCAGCAGCAGACCCCGTAAAGTTGATGAAGCAAGAGGTTGGTAAAGCCGCCGCAGCTTTGGTTAAGTCTGGTACCATAGTTGGATTGGGTACAGGTTCAACTACGGCGTTTGCTATTCAGTATATTGGCGAGCGTCTTAAGTCGGGTGAATTAAAGGATATTGTTGGAGTCCCGACTTCGTTTCAAGCTGAAGTTCTGGCTAAAGAGTATGGTATCCCTTTAACTACCCTTGATGCTATTGACCATATTGATATTGCCATTGACGGCGCCGACGAAGTTGACCCACACAAAAATTTAATCAAAGGTGGTGGTGCCGCTCATACGCGCGAGAAAGTTGTAGACTATTTGGCAAACCAGTTTGTAGTCGTTGTCGATGGCGGTAAAGTGGTTAATAAGCTTGGTTCTATATTCGCTGTTCCTGTAGAAGTCATACCAATGGCAATGACTCCTGTAATGAATGCACTCAAAAAACTTGGTGGCAAACCTGAACTTCGTATGGGTGTTAAAAAAGCAGGCCCCGTTATCACTGACCAAGGCAATATGGTTATTGATGTCAGATTTGACGACATCCCCGACCCAGTTAACTTAGAGAAAACACTCAATAATATTCCTGGTGTTTTAGAAAACGGAATATTTGTTAACTGTGCGGATATCGTCTTGGTTGGCGAAGTTGTCGATAACCAACCTGTTGTCAGACAATTATAAATTGTAGAGACGCGCAAACCGGAGGTTTCCCCGAAGGGATATATCGCGTCTCCAATTGCGTTCACGGAGTGTACCGAAGGTAATTGCAAATTGCGTTTACGGAGTGTACCGAAGGTAATTGCGAATTGTTCTAGTGTGTTTTTTCGTCAATATTTATATGCCACAACCTTTCTAACTTGGCGATGCGATTACGGTGTGTGGTGATTTTATATTTTTTGTAACCAATAATACTTAATAATACTACTACAGGAATTGCGATGACAAAATATCCTGCGTAATTACATATCGACTCAGAATTACTCTTAGCTGGAACTGGCACCGATGGACTGACAGACTGTGAAATTTGCTGGGAGCGCATTTTAACCTCTAACTATCTATCTACTAGCAACGTGTACAGACAACTACTTCAGGGGTTATTCCCTAATTTCCTGATAAGTAACTGTAAATTTTTTATGTCAGGCTACATTTTATTCCGCAACAATCAGTAATTGAATACGCAACTTTACGTAACATTTCTGTACGCGCGAAACTAAATATGTGATATACAGCTATTCGCAGAAGCCAAGACCTGACAAGAAAAATCTACCTAAAAGGGGATTACATCTGGATGTAGAAACACCTATAAATTCTAACCGAAACATGAATCATTTGGCATCATTAAATTACAATGATATCAATAGATTCACTTACAACCCCAGTTTTTCAACACTAATGATATAATGCTGTACCGAAGATTTGGAAGAACTGAGTTACAAATGCCCGTTTTCTCCTGTGGTGGAATGCGATACCAGTTTAAATGGCAAGATGTTTCACAGTCACAAGTTCCTCTTGATAATCAAGCGAATCTCGAAGCAACGATTAAACGCTCCTTCGAGCTTGGAATTAATCATATCGAAACTGCACGCGGCTACGGTAGTTCTGAAATGCAGTTAGGTAAAATACTACCGACGCTACCGCGTGCTGAGTTAATTGTTCAAACCAAAGTAGGGCCTACGGCAAACCCGAAAGATTTTGCGCGCGACTTCAATAAGTCTCTTAAATATTTAAATCTAGATTACGTAGATTTACTGAGTATTCATGGTATTAATAACTTTGAAACCTTTAATCAAAGTGTTCGTCCGGGTGGCTGTTTGGATATTGCTCGCAAACTCCAAGCGCAAGGCAAAGTTAAATTTATTGGTTTTTCAACTCACGGCGCCTGCGACACTATTATTCAAGCTATAGAAACAAATTACTTCGATTACGTAAATTTACATTGGTACTATATAAATCAAAACAACTGGCGTGCAATAGAAGCTGCCACACGTCATGATATGGGAGTATTCATTATCAGCCCATCAGACAAAGGTGGTAAGTTATATAGTCCCCCACCGAAATTAGAACAACTTTGTGCCCCCTTGAGTCCGATGGTATTTAATGACTTATTTTGTTTAAGCCATCCGCAAGTACATACTCTCAGTTTAGGCGCCGCAAGACCAAGTGATTTTGACGAACACCTCAAAGTACTAGATTTACTTGATTCTCCAGATGAAATTTTACCACCTATATTGGAAAGATTCGAGCAAGAAGCTATCAAAGCTTTGGGTGAAGAGTGGGCGAAAACTTGGCACTTAAATTTACCAACTTATGAGGAAACACCCGGTAATATAAATATACCAACAATTTTATGGCTACGAAATTTAGCTGTGGCTTACGACATGGTAGATTATGCCAAAATGCGATATAACTTGCTTGGTAACGGTGGTCATTGGTTTCCTGGCGCCAAAGCTGATAAGTTAGAGAATGTTGACTTACGCTCTTGTTTGGTTAAAAGTCCCCACGCGGAGAAAATTCCCAATGTTTTAGCTGAAGCACATAATATGTTGAGTGGGGAAGCGGTGCAAAGGTTGAGCAATGGATGATAAACGGATGTAACGTATGAGTTGTTTACAAACAAAATTTTGCTATTTAAAGTAACCTATCCCTTATATCAGTTTCATCCGTTGCCAGTTCTAATAATTTTTCTCTGACGATATTAAAAAAGTTTTCGTCTGTTATTAGTCGGTATAAGAAGGCTTGATGAGTGTAAGTTTGTACTAAACTAAACCAGGCGCCTGCTGGAATGTTTTCAAAAAATAATGCTGCGACGCGCGTGTTTGTTGTTCTGGCTGGTTTTAAATACCATGCTTCTGTGAGAATACTTGCTAAACTACCGTTTTTGGCGCCGAATGTGTCTAATTCCTGTTGATTAGAAGGTAATTCCATTGCCCATTCCAAGTATTGACGCATAATTTTGTCGGCACCCGGAGAAATTAGTAAACCACGATATACTCTTTCCATGATTTGAGCATAAGCGCTGGCTGTGCCTTTACCATTCAAAGCTTGTGCCATTGCTTGCTGCTCTTTAAGCTTTAGCCATTGCTGCGATGTGATGTGCTTAATTTGTTTATCGCGAAATTCTTCTGAATGGCGCCATATTTCTGTCCAGCGATAAACTTCTTCTATGTAAGTGCTTTGTGATGCTAAGTACTTGCTTAATCTTTCGGCTGGAGTGTCAGTGAATGTATGATTACTCCAGGTTAATATTTGACCAATAATTGGCGCCGGGACATCTTGATTTTTGAGACTTAAACCAGAAACTAAATTTTCTAAATTTTTATGCCCTAAACGTAAGATTAAATAATCGGTCGCAGCATTATCACTATGTTTAATCATTGCACTAGGAATATGGCGCAATTCAACTTGATTGTGTGAATTTATATATTGCTTTTGCCTAAATTCAGTAATTGCACTCGGATGAGCATCTCCATCGGTACGAGGCAAATAATATAAATCAATATCATCAATATTTATTAATTCTTCAGGTAATAGTATCCCATTTTCTACCTGACGCGCATATTCAGCCAGCACTAAAATTTTTATTGTCGAAGCTAAAGGTCTAGGAATATCAGCATTATAAAAAATTTCCTGATCAGAATTACCAATATCGCGCGCCACTAGCGATATATCATTAGGATGGGTAATTATGTATTCAAGTACGTCTTCAGGTGTTTTAAGTCGTGATGCCCATTCTTTACCTTCAGATAAGACATTAAAGATATCGAATATACTAAGTATCGCTTGTTTTTGCCAAAATATTACACCAATTAAACCAATTATTAAAACGGTATTAATTAACCAGTTTAGATTTTGAATAAAGTTTATATTTATCAAATAAGTCATAATACTCTTAAAACGTATATAATTTATAATACTTAATTACTACAGTGTAAATTATCGGGTCATATTTTTTACTAAAACTGATGATTTATTGCTCAAATCCCAGAGAATAAGGTAAAGTCCATATCTGATTATTAATTGTCTTATCACTTTATGATTCTAAACCGTCGTCATTTCTTATTTTTACTCGGCGCCGCCAGTGTTGGCTCGTTAACTTTGGAGGGATGTACTTTAGCGCGAAACAATCCGTCACCTGAGAATACCTCAACTGCGGCGCCTTCCCCAACAGAGAAAAGTGAGGCACTTAAAGGAGCTATTGCACTTCCAGCATTACCATATGGGTATGATGCTTTAGAGCCACACATCGATGCAGAGACAATGCGCTTCCACCACGATAAACATCATGCTACTTATGTAAATAACTTAAATGCAGCTTTAGATAAACATCCACAGCTAAAAGGCAAAACAGTAGAGCAAATGCTACAAAAGCTTGACTCAGTACCAGCAGATATTCGTAATGTAGTGCGTAATAACGCTGGTGGTCATGTCAACCACAAAATGTTTTGGGAAATTATGAAACCCAAAGGTGGTGGTGAACCTACTGGCGCCTTAGCAGCAGCTATTGCTGAAAATTTCGGTAGCTTTGCTGACTTTAAAAAGAAATTTAACACTGAAGGTGGTAAGCGGTTTGGTAGCGGTTGGGTATGGCTAGTACGTAATAAAGACGGCAAGTTAGAAGTTGTCAGTACAGCAAACCAAGATAGTCCCATCAGCGCAGGTAAGTATCCTATCATGGGAAATGATGTATGGGAACATGCTTACTACTTAAAATACCAAAATCAACGTGCCAAATATCTAGAAGCTTGGTGGAACGTCGTTAACTGGGATGAAATAAATAAACGCTTTGAACAAGCGAGTAAGTTAACTTAGTTAGCTATGGTGGGCAGTGCCCACCTTACTTTATTGGTAAGACATTTGCCGTTCTGGCGCCAACTCTCTTGCTTTTTCGATTGTGCTTAGAGTGTTTAAAGATAAGAAGCCAAAACCAACTTTTGAAGCAATATCAAGTAACGTATATCCCATTGCTTCTCCACCTTGGTTCAAAACGTTAAATGCTTCTGGGCTTAATATCCATACTACGGGATACAGTGTCCACAATACTAAGTGTATAGTTACTAACTTAGTAAATGCTGATTTTGACCGAGGGTGTTTACTTGCTGCTTCTTCTCGGTAAGGTTTTATGAGCAGGTACATAATAGCAACGTAAGCACCGCAACTGACTATATACCATATGTAACTAATTGGTTTGGGTGATATTGTCGCCGCAAAACCTGTAATTATCATGTAAGCATTGGCGCCTAGTAAGCTACTCGTTGTTAAAATATTTGTCTTTCCTAAAAAAGTTAAATCGAGTAGTAATAGAGGTGTTGAACAAAACCAAGTAAAAAATCTTAACCAATAAGTTTGGCGCCCGTTAATTATATTTACCCCTTGACCAAGTGCCATTCCTAAATACAATCCAGCAGCTATTAAGCATATAAAAAAGTTTAAAGTGTATAGTATTTTCCAATGCTGGTTTTTGCCATTATAGGCGCCGATACCAAAGAAAATACTACCTAGTGTCATACTAAAGACACCAATCCACAACCAGAATTGAACCATATACATTATTTATGTTTCAAGATGAACAGATGTAAGGTTATTTTTTTTACGACTAAAATATATTTCTAATAATATTTAATCTTTTTGATTAGTTATACATGTTTTATCTAGCATTTCTAATATTTTGATAGAGCAACTATTAAAACAAAATACTTCTAAATATAGATTATTAGTACTATTAATATTTTTTAATCAATAATAAGCCTATCTTTAGATAGATTTGTTGGTTCAGGTGGCCATTTACACTTATGATTCTTATTTAAACATATTCTCGTCAGGGTAGTTTATATGTATTATAAAAATTTGAATTGATTTTCATTAAACCTATCTTTAGATAGATTTATTAACTTGTATTAACAATTTGTGTCAAAGTTATTATTTAATTAATTTTATTGTTCGTGAAGAGGTGAATATTTATATTCGTATTTTTAGTAACGTTAAATCTGATTAAAACTATAAAGAAAGTCTAAAGATTTAGAGGCTAAAATCATGTATCAAATATTTATGACTTGTGTCAAGGTTCTGTGACACAATGACTTGTGAACACACATGACTGTGTGTTACCAGCGAAAAAGTTATACTCTGGATAAAGTATATATTCAGCTAGTTAATTTCCGATTTAAGGTTTAGTGTGTGTTGTCTACTTGTTTACAAATGCTCTCCTAAATATTTTTATGTTTTGTGTTTTTCTTTACTTAAATGACTTGGTTAGTCAGTGTAACCTAAAATACAAAGAAATTTGCACCCTAAGAGTCCGAGGAAAATTATGAGTAATCAACTAGATAGACAAAAATCGCTCCTGAGAAAAATCTTTAATCAAACCACGGACAAATCGCTTCAACACAAGAACTTAAGTGGATGTGATTTGGCTGGGATTGATTTATCTGGAATTGATATGAGTGGATTTAATCTTGTAGGTGCGAATCTGAACGGTGCAAATCTGAGTGGTTCAATCCTTACAGGCACAAATTTAAGCAGTGCAAACCTTGTAAAGGTCAATTTGAAGGAAGCTTACTTACATGAGGCTTGTCTATGTGAGGCTAATCTAATGGACGCGGATTTATCGCGAGCTAATTTATGTGGTGCTTTTTTATGGCGTGCAAAGCTAAAGCGTGCTAATTGCTGGGCAGCTTCGCTATGTGGTGCAGATTTACGAAAGACTGACTTTCGCGATGCTCAACTAGTTGAAGCTTCGTTAATCGAAGCTAACTTGATTAAAGCTAATCTTAGTAATGCCAAGTTGTGCGGCGCCAATTTTGTTGAAGCTAATCTAAATCAGGTTAATTTGACAAACGCCAATTTAAGTTGGGCAAATTTGATTCAAGCAAATCTGTTTGAAGCAAATATCAGCGGTGCCAATTTCTATAATGCTAAGTTAACAGATACAATTATGCCCGATGGGACAGTTGACCAACCACATATATTGTTTTTTGATTAAATATTAAAATAGCGAATAATGGGGGCACCATTCGACCCCCAATTAAAATTCGCGCTTAGAGATTAAAAGAATAGCTAAACCCAATAGCATAACGCTATAAGATATACCGTAACCAGCATTGGCTACCAATGTCATAGATGATGGTAAAGCTTGTAAACCGTAAACAGCTTCGTTTTTAAAATCTAACCGCGATAAATCGGGCAGTATCAAATATATAGCTTGTGTTATTCTTTCAATTGCAGGGTTACGACTGATATTACCAAGTTTGAGAAGGTCTTGAGTAATACTAGCCATGATATATATACCGAAAGTCAAAGCTGTAGCTAATAGCGAACTAGTAAAAACACCCAAGGTAATTGCAACAGCAGCAATTAAACAAAGCTGTAACAGTAAAAATATCAACGCAATTGTTATAGCTTGTATCGAGTAAGATACTTTGGCAATTTGTAAACAGCCTAACATTATAGCAGTCATTGCCAATACCAACACACTTAACACCGCTAATAATCCTAGAAATTTACCAGCGATAAACTCACTCCGACTAATCGGTTTAGCTATCAACATCAAAATCGTGCGCTTTTCTATTTCCTTGTTTACTAAACTTGTGCCAATAAATATTGCCACTATCACACCTAACCCACTCATAAAAGCTAAAGCAAAATCTGGAAGCATTTTGTTTTCAGTGGAAGCGGCAAATTCAGGCAACAGACGCATTGAAGCAACGACAATCAAGGCGTAGAACCCAATAATATACAGTATGCGGTCACGCACTACTTCGCGAAATACATTTTGTGATAGTACTAAAATTCTACCAAAGTTCATAAGTTAAGAATAATTGGGTAAGGGTAAAGGGAAAGGGTACAAATGGTTTATCCAAGGGTATACCAAATTCTTTATACCCGCTTGATTGGGTATCTGCCCACTATAAAGTTGATAATTATCCTTTAACCGTTACCCCTTACCATGAAGCCCGAAAATGATTATTGCTTTACTGGAAGGCTTTCCGGGACGGGTTTAGGTGCCTGATCGCATTGAATTTCTGCAACAGTGATTCTTTCTCCTGGCTTCTTGATATTTACTGTTGAAGCATCTGCGGGTTTGGAGATGGGGTCAATTTGACAAGATTTGCGTAGGTAATAGCTCTTGTTGGCAGACCTTGGGCCGTCCCAGGAGGCTAATAAATCTAAACGATAGCCACCACCTTTTCTATTAATTACGCGCGCATCAACATTCCAATATCTCAATTCTTCAAGGCTTTCAACTTGATTTTCTCGAACTTTTTTACCGCTTTGACGACTTAAATCTTGTATAACTTGTCTGCCTAAAGCATTTACTCTACCTAGAGAGTTTTTAGTATTTGGCGCTTCAATTAGCCAGCGTTCAACATTTGACCAAGGTGTTGCTTCTAGTTGTTGTTGAACTAATGGCTGTATTCTATTTAAGATTTTGGCGCCGTTCTCAGGAAGTTGTCTGCGCGTTTCGGTTTTAATAACAAAAGCACTGCGACTAAAATCGTCAAATAATAAGCTCGGATACTGTCTTGCCCATTTGTCAACAGTAAAATAAAGTTGTATCCAAGCGCTCAATATCAAACAACAGCCAACTAAAACAATAATTCTCTGGCGTACTTCAGCTTTGGGTATTTGACGTTTGGAATCGATACCACTACCTTCAAAAAATTCTGGAATCGCCGTAATTACCGCACTAATGGTAGGCCACAATACAATTGTTCTTGTTGTGATTATATCTTCCTCATGACCGAAAGCAAAAACGCTAACTAAAAATCCTGTGATTACAGCACCAATTGGCATATTGGTACCAGGGATTAGTATAGGCTGGTCGGTCGTATACCATGATGTACCTGCGATTAAAAATGCCCAGCCAAAAAATGCAATTACGTTTTTGATTGGGTATCCAGCCAACGACGACATTATCCAAGAAAATATACTTAGATAAATCAAAGTTTGCCAAGAATAAGCGCGAGGTGGAATCAATATCTTTTTTATTCGCTCGTAAATGCTCTCAAAAATACCGAGTAAGCCGAATAAGTCTTTTGTTATTTGCATAGTACTTTCTACCAATTTATAGATGGTTAATAGTTTGTGAGTCAGTTTTGGAGTATATAATTTAACTCAATTACTTCTGGAGTGTAGTAATTAATAAGATGATAATAGTTATTGCAGTATAACTTAACGAGTTTCCGATTAGAATACTTGTTAGTATACTTGTATTTTGCAGCTTCATTCGACCCAGGCGCCGCGAAGTTTTACGACCAATAATTTGGGCTTCTTGTTTTACTTGCCCTGGTTCGCGCAGTGACATCAATGCCATTTTGAGAAGAAAAAATTTGACTAAAAAAGTCGAGAAGAAAATGATGAAAGCAGTCATCATTAAAATTAACAAACTAGTATTACCACCTGGTCGGTTAAAGAAAAAGTAGCTAATTATTTCTGATCTGATTTCGGGTGGTAAGATTGGCTCGACCAAAAAAAAGACAAACCAGCCAATGGCGCCGGAAAATAGATTGATAGCTATCGAGTAAAATATACTAGTGCGTTTGTCAAATTTGAGTCTATTAGTAAGTATATACGCTTCAATCGGTATCGCAAGCGTAAAAAATAGAAAATTGAACAGAATTGCACCAAGTGGGAAAACAGGGGATACATCAAAAAACGGGAAACCAACAAAATCTAGCATACGAGTGTTGATAGTAGTGTTTGAGTAAAGGTGTAGCAGCGTGTCTTATACGTGTTGGGGGAAATTATCGCATTCTCATGCGCCGTTTAACACTGTTTGATACAGAACTTTCCATACGATTTAACCAAGACATAGTATAAGGCACATAGTTAAAACTATTGGTAATAAGTAATTTAGTTGGGAGAGTGTCTACAAAAAAGATTACGCAAGCAAGAACGTCGAAACGCGCTACCATATAACACTGCGAACTAATAACTCTGGGTAAAATGACAAGGAACGGCATTGGTATTCGCACAGCTAGTGTGCTTTCTCAAAGGGTAACGGGACAAATTCATGTTTATGATGGTTTAGGTAAGGGTAAATCTCAAGCCGCTTTAGGTGTAGTTTTACGCTCGATAGGTTTAGGTATAAATACTCCTAATAATTACAATCGTGTTTTACTGCTACGCTTTCTAAAGGGTCCTGAGCGTGACTACGATGAAGACGGCGCCATAGCGGCTCTGCAAAGTGGTTTTCCGCATTTGATAGACCAAGTTCGTACTGGTAGGGCAGAGTTTTTTAGTTCTGAACAAGTTACCAGTTTCGACAGACAAGAGGCAGCACGTGGTTGGGACGTTGCCAAAGGCGCCATCGCTTCTGGACTATATTCGGTTGTAGTACTCGACGAAATAAATCCGGTTCTTGACTTAGGTTTGCTAGATGTAGATGAAGTCGTTCGAGTTCTCAAGTCCAAACCACACGACTTAGAAATAATAGCTACAGGACGTGCGGCGCCGCAAAAGCTTTTAGATATATCTGATTTACATTCCGAGATGAAACCCCATCATCACGAATCAGCACTATTACAAGGAATAGATGGTATAGAAATATATACTGGTGCCGGAAAAGGTAAATCTACAAGTGCCTTGGGTAAAGCCTTACAAGCGATTGGGCGAGGTATAAATCATCCTGGTTCAACGCGCGTGTTAATCATGCAATGGCTCAAAGGAGGCAGTGGTTACACCGAAGACGCGGCAATAGCAGCATTACAGCAATCGTATCCAGAAGTAGTAGACCATCAGCGTTGCGGACGCGACGCAATTGTATGGCGTAACTCACGGCAGGAATTAGATTATGTAGAAGCTGAACGCGGTTGGGAAATAGCCAAAACAGCCATAGCTTCTGGGCTATATAAAACCATCATTCTCGATGAACTAAACCCCACAGTCGATTTAGAATTACTTCCAGTCGAACCAATAGTTCAAGCACTGCTTCGCAAACCGCGCGATACTGAAGTTATTATTACAGGCCGTTGTCAAAACCAACCCGCCTATTTTGACTTAGCCACAGTACACTCAGAAGTATACTGCCATAAACACTACGCCAATCAAGGTGTAGAACTCAAACGCGGAGTTGATTTTTAGGAACTCATAACATCTTCAATTAACCATTAAAAACTAACCATATGAACGAAAGTACACTCGACTTGATAACAGCCGGACTAGCAGTAACTATCCTTGTTGGTGGAATGCTAATGATGTATACAACCATTTTCACAACCAAGAGGTAGGTGCGTGACGCTATAAAAAAATTCCAACGTAACTATAAAACTTATAGCGTCACGCACCAAATGTTAATAATTCTAATAAAATAAAAACCCTTAATTTAAGGCTTTTTAGTCTAAGCCGGCAGTAGGATTTGAACCAACGACCTTCCGATTACAAGTCGGATGCACTACCACTGTGCTATGCCGGCGAGGTGTTTTGCTTTTTTGCTCAACAGTCATTGATTATAGCATAGTAGATTTTTTTGTAAATAGGTAAGTTTGAGAATTTGTTTTGATATAGGTTTTGGATTTTGGAACGGGCAGGATGCCCATTCCACAAGACTACTATAATTTCTCTGTCTGAAGAATGATTTATAAAATTCTGCGAATGTGGTTTATCTGTAAAAGGGTTAATGTGTCCACTGGTAGCAATGCAACTGTTGACAGTTAACTTAAATCTTGGTTAAACCAAAGAAATATCTAGATAAATGTTTAACTGGCTAGCTAGCACTAGTAAGCTGCGGTGGCGCCACTGTTTGCATTGCTGGGTATGAAAATGATTATAGTACTATTTTTCTTGGCAGAGAAAGCATGGCAGCGTTGATTGGAAGAGACTTATTAGGTTTGGCTGATTTGACTGGTGAGGAAGTTGAGTCTCTGCTAAAACTAGCAACCCAGTTAAAATTAAAACAGGTGAAGCCACAGTGTAATAAAGTTTTAGGACTTTTATTTTCCAAAGCTTCGACTCGGACTAGGGTGAGTTTTACAGTGGCAATGTATCAATTAGGTGGACAGGTAATTGATTTAAACCCAAATGTAACTCAGGTGGGTCGTGGTGAACCAACACAAGATACAGCTCGAGTGTTGGATAGATATTTAGATATTTTAGCAATCCGCACTTTTGCTCAACTTGAACTTGAAACTTTCGCCAATTATGCCAAAATTCCCGTTATCAATGCGCTTACTGATTTAGAACATCCTTGTCAAGTTTTGGCTGATTTGATGACAATACAAGAATCTTTCGGCTGTTTTCATGGCCTAACTTTGACTTATGTCGGAGATGGTAATAATGTCGCCAACTCTTTAATGTTAGGTTGTGCGTTGGTGGGTATGAACGTAAGAATTGCCACACCCGAAGGGTATGAGCCAAATGCTGGGGTCGTAGAAACTGCCCGCAAAATTGCACGAGACAAAACCGAAGTTATTTTGACTAATGATCCCGAAGCCGCTGTAAAAGGAGTAAATGTACTTTATACCGATGTCTGGGCAAGCATGGGGCAAGAAGAGGAAGCCTCAAATAGACTACCAATTTTCCAACCTTACCAAATTAATGAGCAATTATTAAGTCTTGCCGACCCGACCGCAATCGTTTTACACTGCTTACCAGCCCATCGCGATGAAGAAATTACCGACGCTGTAATGGAGGGTTCACAATCGCGAATCTGGGAACAGGCTGAAAATCGTATGCACGCTCAAAAAGCTTTGCTTGCTAGCATTTTAGGGGCAGAATAAAAATAAGGGCATTCGATAGCGGAATTACGAAAAAAAGGTAAGGTATATGAGAATGAATCTTAAAATCTTATCAAGTAACTTCAAATGTAGGCGCCGATTTGGCTCGAGTTCATGCTTACTAGGTTCATGTTTACTAAATTTTTGTTACTTTAAGTTTTTTCTGGTAAAAAACGAGTATACTTACTTATTAACAGGATTTCTTTTCTCCCTACGCCCCATCATTCTTCTTACGAATATAAATTTTTTGATCAAATATTCAAAAAGTATGGTGCTTTTGTAATTTTTGTAGTACTAATGTTCTAAGGGAGATTTGTATTTCACTCCTTAAATCTAGGTTATATGGAACGATTAACGGAAGCGCAAAAAGAATTGTACGAATGGCTAACGGAATATATCCGTATGCACCAGCATTCGCCCTCTATTAGACAGATGATGCAGGCGATGAACTTAAAATCGCCTGCGCCAATTCAAAGTCGTCTTGAGCATTTACGCACAAAAGGCTACATTGAGTGGAATGAGGGTAAAGCTCGTACAATCAGGGTATTGCGTGCGTCAAGACACGGTATCCCAGTTTTAGGAACAATTGCCGCAGGTGGTTTGATTGAGCCTTACAGCGATGCAGTAGAGCATATTGACTTTATGAACTTAGCATTGCCGTTACAAACTTATGCGTTGCGCGTCACGGGTGACAGCATGATTGAGGATTTAATCGCCGATGGTGATTTAGTCTTCTTACGTCCTGTGCTAGAGCCTGACTATTTGAAGAATGGCACAATTGTTGCCGCGCGCGTTGAAGGTCATGGCACAACTCTGAAGCGGTTTTATCGCGAAGGAGAAATGGTTACTTTACAACCTGCAAACCGTAAATATGACCCAATTGAAGTAACTGCTTCAAACGTTCAAGTTCAAGGTTCACTTGTGGCTGTATGGCGCACTGAAATTCAGTAAACCGCATCGGCGCCCGAAGCGCCGATGCAAAACTTGTACCTTTTTGACAAAATAAGGTGCTATGGATAATTGTGTAGAGACGTGGGTGTTGCTACGTCTCTGCGGTCATCGATAGCATGTAAAAAAATTTACCCAAATAGGTATGACAGATTACTTGTTTGTTGTGCAAGTTGTGCTGTTCAGATTCACCCAGTCACACCGTAACTTGCATAACAAGTTCAAGTTGATCCCCTACGTAGGGGGATTAAAACCCAAATATAAAATCAACTAATATATGTATCTAACCAAAACCAGGGTAGAAGAAACATCTGGGCAAATTAACTTATCTAATAAATTTCAACTTTCAACGAAAAAATTATTTCGTTTTGTCAGGGAGTCAAGCAATAACTACCACGTAAAACCATCACCTGGGCGCCCCCATATACCATCATGGTTGGTATTACGTCCATATCAAACTCAAGCGATTACCAACTGGTTTAAAAGTAATGGTCGGGGTACATTAAAAATGGCAACAGGTAGCGGTAAGACTATTACTGCATTATCAATAGCCTGTGAACTTTATAAACAAATTAAACTTCAAGTATTACTTGTAGTATGTCCTTATCGACATTTAGTGACGCAGTGGGGGCGGGAATGTGAAAAATTTAACTTACAGCCGATATTAGCTTTTGAAAATGTAAGCACTTGGCAAAGTCAGCTAACAACACAGCTTTATAATATACATTCAGGCACGCAAGAATTTTTAACTATAATCACGACTAACTCGACTTTAAATACAGACAGTTTTCAATCACAGCTTAGATATTTACCTGAACGTACTTTAATTATTGGAGATGAAGCGCATAATTTAGGCGCCTCGAAAGTGGAAGAAAGTCTACCTCGGCAAGTGGGATTACGGTTAGGACTTTCAGCAACACCCGAAAGATATTACGATGATGACGGTACTCAATCTTTACTTAGCTACTTTGGGGCAGTTATTCAGCCGGAGTTCACATTAAAAGATGCAATTCAACAAGGGGCATTAGTCCACTATTTATATTATCCAGTTCTTGTAGAGTTAACTGAGACAGAAAGTATTGCGTATTCTAAGATTACGCAGAAAATTGGACGTAAACTTTTGTTTAAGAACAAAGAGGGTGCGGATTTAACGGATATTGAGAATAATGAGGATATTACACATCTATTAATGCGGCGTGCAAGGCTTGTTGGTGCCGCCGAAAATAAGCTTAACGCATTGCGCGAACTCATGCAGCGGCGCCGAGAAACTACTCATACATTATTTTACTGTGGCGATGGTTCTCCTCAAGCGGACTCGAAATCTGACTTGAGTCAACTTAGGGCAGTTACTCAAATATTAGGCGTTGAATTAAATTATCGTATTACTACATATACAGCACAAACGCCCTTATCTGAACGAGAAAAATTACGGCGCCAGTTTGAAAGTGGAGAACTACAAGGTTTAGTCGCAATAAAATGTTTAGATGAAGGGGTTGATATTCCTGCTATTCAAACAGCCGTAATACTCGCAAGTTCAAGTAATCCTCGTCAGTTTATTCAGCGTCGAGGTCGAGTTTTACGTCCACACCCTGGAAAAGAAAGGGCAACGGTATTCGATATGATTGTTTTACCGCCAGATTTAGATAGGAATACGTTGGAAGTTGAGCGTAATTTACTGAGGAAGGAATTAAAGCGGTTCATAGAATTTGCTGATTTAGCTGATAATGCCGGAGAAGCTAGGATTAAATTGCTTGAGCTACAAAAACGCTACGGGTTACTCAGTATATAATCTTGGCAACGGATGTAACAGATGTAACGGATGAGTTATTGCTCTTTGTCATGCTGAGGTACGTAAACGTAAGCGAAGCTTTCCCGCAGGGTAGTTTTCCCGTTATCCGAAGGATATCCCGTTAATGTAAACGTAGTTTTCCCGCAGGGTAGTTTTCCTTTATGGTAGGGTAGGGTAGCATCTTCAGGATTTCCACTCATGTTTAAAAGTAAAGTTGTAACCCATTTTTAGTATAGTTTTTTTAAAATCACCCATCCGTTACATCCGTTATAATCCGTTGCCAGTATTTAATATTACATGATAATTGTGTAAACCTATATATACTGGACTTTAGACTAAAGCACGCGACCGCTTCGCGGTCGCGGCGCCAAAAAAGCT
>NZ_MRCD01000121.1 GCF_001904745.1 Calothrix sp. HK-06 | reverse complement strand
AAATTGGTTTACTAATTGTTGTTACTGTACCTCATGAACCCGCAATATGCTGTATATATATTTTTTTAAATCTGAAGGTAGTACGCACAGTTCCAACGTAAATTGAATCGTTGTTGCTGTTATGTTCTGGGTTCATAATCATTAATAAACAAAACAATCACAACAATAAAGGCAATTCCTAATTTTACTATTTAGAAATATTTTATACTAAAAATATTTTTCGACTTTAGAGATTGAATTAAAACTTTTAGAAATTCCTATACCAAGAAAAATCCTATTTTCGTACTTATGTTCTATAGCATTTTGTGCGAGATTTGTAACTGCCTACGTTGACATATCGCGCTTTTAACGCATAATTACATATTAGGTGCTATTATTAAAGTAGAGAAAATTATTTTCGGCTATGTGACTACGCTATAAACATATAGCCATAGAAGCCTTCCCGGACATAAAATCTCCAAAACCTATAAGGTTCAAGAGGTGCTATATGTCAGTTGGTGTAGTAAATTTATTGTATAAGGTTGGTTTAAACAGTTGCCATTGCTTAGGTGAGCAGGTTTTTTAATTCGTGCTGTCCTAAAAATTTTGCTTTAATCCCTATAGTTGTTTCGTAAGGAAGTAAGCTTGTTTTGTGGCTTTAGAAAGCAAAATCGAAAGTTTGAAAATATCAGAATAAAAGCAATCAAAAATTCAATAATCAAGTAAAGTAAATCATTTGAGAGATTTTTATGTCAGTTTATGTGAGCAATTTATCTTCTGAAGTTAAAGAGTTAGAGCTTAAGCAAATATTTTCACAATATGGGTCTGTAAGAAGAGTGCGATTACCCATCGATAAAAAAACAGGTGAGAAGAGAGGATTTGCTTTTATAGATATGCAAACAGATGCTGAGGAAGCAGTTGCTATTAAGGCACTTTTAGGCGCCGAGTGGATGGGTCGTACTCTCAAAGTGAATAAAGCTATTACGAAGGTAGAGGTAAGTCCACTGTGGTGCAATTTGTAATGTTTTAATATAGCAGTTCGCGCATCATTCGTAAAATTCATGCGTTGTAGAGATGCGATATATTCCCTGCGGCAGACTCCGTGAACGCATTTCTACATTTTTTTATTTTTAAACACGTTTTATGACACTAACAACCGGCTTTATTTTTTGTAGTCGTCGTAAATATAGCAAAATCAGTTCAACAAGCTATGTTCCTCTTGATGCAATGGCAACTAGATATTTTGATTAGTGCCATTGCCATGCCTGGTGAGGATGGTTACTCATTAATGAGACAACTCAGAGTAATTGAAAAATATCAACAGCGTAAACCTCTTGCCGCTATCGCCATAACAAGTTTTATTGCACAAGAAAAATGCATAAAAGGTATTGATGGGTTTGCATTGATGGGTTTTTTATGTACGCAGAAAAACCACTTAACCTCGATACATTATTGGCATCTGTTAATTATCTCGCTGAACAAAAATGGTACGACGAAGTTGATTCTAAATGTTTGAAATTTTTGTAACCAGCATTGGTTCATTTCTTAACGTACCTACAGTTAATGGGTCGTAGCCTAATTGTTGAGTTATCCGTTCCTTGGCTAAAACTCGGTACTCCCAAAAATGCTCTCCTGTAGCGCATAGCCCTAAATACATATTGAGAACTTGGGGCTTTTTGAGCAAAAGCGTCCATAACTGGCGCCAAAACTGTCGTCGAATATCCGGTCTTCGTAAACCTTGATGCCAAATTATCTGAGCAATAAGTTGCAACTGCTTACCTTTAGGAAGTTGCATAGTTTGTGTTCGTCTTGTCGGAGGAACGATACTAAGGCACTGCTGAAAACATCGTTTTAAATAGTTCGCAGGTTCGTATAACTTCCAGAAGCCTTCGACATACTCTTTAGCAATTTCGGCAATAGGACGGGTAGGAACAAAATTCATTAAAGTATTCTGGTCGCCCGTAACAATGGTACCGACACCTGACATTAAACGCTGCTCTGTTTGAAGTCGGTTCCAAAGGGCTGTGTTAGGCAACGCTTGGAGAATGCCCAGCATAGGTTGAGGAATATTGGTTTGTTCAACAAAAGCTTGAATTCGTTCACCTGCACCAGAACGCTCTTCATCAAAGCCAAGGATAAACCCGGCATAAATCAGTAGTCCTGCTTCGTTTATCTTGCGGCAGGCATCTACTAACGGGTTGCGCGTATTTTGCATTTTGCGTGTAACAACAAGGCTATCTTGGTCAGGAGTTTCAATGCCGAGAAAGACAGCATAGAATCCGGCTTCTGCCATCAGCTCTAGTAATTCATCATCTTCTGCTAAATTCACAGAAGCTTCGGTCATGAAGGTGAAAGGATAGTTATGTTGCTTCATCCAAAGTATCAATTCTCGTAAGAAGCGTTTGACATTACGCTGATTCCCAATAAAGTTGTCATCGACAATGAACAGTGACCCCCGCCAGCCTAAATTATAGAGATTTTGTAACTCTGCCAAAGTTTGATTCGGTTCTTTAGTGCGCGGTTTGCGACCGTAGAGAGAAATAATGTCACAAAATTCGCAATTGAAGGGACAACCGCGAGAAAACTGAATTGCCATCATGAAGTAAGCATCTCGCTCAAGTAGGTCAAACCTCGGCATGGGGCTAGTAGTTACATCTGGCTTTTCAATGGAGCGAAAAATTCCTTGGGCTTTACCTTGGGCAATAGCTTCTATGAATTGTGGAACCGTCATTTCCCCCTCATCTAGAACCAAGTAATGCGCTCCACAGTCAAGAGCATCTTGTGGCACAGACGTAGGGTAGGGGCCACCAACTGCTACTTTTTTGCCTAACTGTACAGCTTTTTTAATTAGGGCATGAAAATCCGGTTTCTGCACCAGCATAGCAGAGAGAATTACTAAGTCGCACCATTCCCAATCTGCCTCTGTTTCTAAACTGACATTGCGGTCATAAAATCTAATTTCCCAATCTTTCGGTAAAAGTGCCGCAACGGTAATAATTCCCAAGGGTGGAATAACTGCTTTGAGTCCTGCCATTTCCATTGCGCGGTCGTAAGACCAAAAGGACTGGGGAAATAGGGGGTAGAGCAATAATGTTTTCATACTATCCTCTTTTTGAAAATATTTATCAATTATTCGGAATTTGTAATAAATTAGTATTAATGCTGTAATTAAAGAACTATTCTGTTGTTTAACTGTTTATAAGTTGGTTGCTCAACAGTAATTATTTTCTATTTCTTTCCACATCTACTAAAAGAAGGAGTCAAATATAAATTTTTGTTTCAATGCTTGCGTCCATGTGCAACTTTCTTGAGATGTTGAAAACAACATAAAATTTGGGGCTAACCAAAATGATTCTAGCTAGATGTTTTCTTGGTACTTAATTACTAGTAAAGTTAATATAGTTTGTAGAGAATCTTGAAGCTTATCTATAGAATGCATTGAATGTGAGTGAAATTTGATTGCGAAATGTTAAACAATGTTGCAAATAAGTCAAATATTGTAGCTTCGTAGAGAAATGGAGCGAAAGTACATGATAGGATGCTTTCGATGATATAAAAAAGTATGGGAGAAGACCTTTGGCACTACGGGTTGCTGTTGTTGGCTCAGGTCCAGCTGGTTCATCTGCTGCCGAAATCTTGGCAAAAGCTGGCATCGAAACTTATTTGTTTGAGCGGAAACTAGATAATGCGAAGCCCTGCGGAGGCGCCATTCCCTTATGCATGGTTAGCGAGTTTGATTTACCTAGTAACATCATTGACCGTCAAGTGCGGAAAATGAAAATGATTTCGCCCTCTAACCGCGAGGTGGATATCAATCTTATAAAAGAAGATGAGTATATAGGTATGTGCCGTCGCGAGGTGCTAGATGGCTACCTTCGTGACCGTGCAGCGAAACTTGGCGCCAATTTAATTAATGCGACAGTTCATAAATTAGATATTCCCACAAATAATACAGACCCTTATACCATTCATTATGTAGACCATACTGAAGGCGGGGCACAGGGTATCGCCAAAACCTTAAAAGTCGATATGATAATTGGGGCAGATGGCGCCAACTCTCGCATCGCTAAAGAAATTGATGCTGGAGATTACAATTACGCAATTGCCTTCCAAGAGCGAATTCGTATTCCCGACAGTAAAATGGCGTATTACGAAGATTTAGCGGAAATGTACGTTGGTGACGACGTTTCTACTGACTTCTACGCTTGGGTATTCCCCAAATACGACCACGTTGCTGTTGGTACTGGCACGATGCACATTAATAAAGCCAGCATTAAGCAACTTCAAGCTGGTATTCGTGCGCGCGCTGCAAGGAAGCTCGAAGGCGGTAAAATTATCAAAGTCGAAGCACACCCAATTCCCGAACATCCCCGTCCACGTCGGGTTGTCGGTCGCGTTGCATTAGTTGGTGATGCTGCCGGTTATGTTACCAAGTCATCGGGTGAAGGTATTTACTTTGCCGCAAAATCTGGACGGATGTGCGCTGAAACTATTGTTGAATTATCCAATAACGGCGCCACTATTCCAACCGAAGCTGACTTAAAAGTTTACATCAAACGCTGGGATAGAAAGTACGGATTAACTTACAAAGTACTCGACATTCTACAAAACGTTTTCTACCGCTCTGATGCAACTCGCGAAGCTTTTGTAGAAATGTGTGCTGACCTTGATGTACAAAGACTGACATTTGACAGCTACTTGTACAAAACAGTAGTGCCGGCAAACCCCATTACTCAGCTGAAGATAACCGCTAAGACCATCGGTAGCTTACTTCGGGGTAATGCTCTCGCTCCATAGTTATGAATCGCGATTTTTATTACAGCTAATGCTGAAAAACATTTCGTAGTGGCACCAAGCACGTTTAAACAACGCGCTTGGCATCACTGCGAATAATTTTATTTACATTTGTTTAAATTAGTATTTTACTGATAATTTGTTAATTTATTAAAACATATATAACCAATTTTTTCATTCGTCATGAAGTAATTAAGTATTTATACTGAAATATGATATAAGCACATAGAAATAAGTCTAAAGATAGTTGTAGCATTTGTTATATATTTGGGCATATATTGACGAATAAACATTTCAATTTGTTTCATTGATAAGGATTGACAAAGTTCTTATAAAGATTTAATGAAAAGGGCACTTACGTGTTGGCAATGCATCAGTATATTTACTACTTTAAATTAGTTATTTAAAAGAGAAAAACTCTTAGATTGCAATCTCCTAGCTCCTAACAATGAAACTAAGTTCGCTTATTAATAAAGCTTTGTCTGTGGTTGCAATTTCTACCATTGCCGCATTTGGTGTCTGTAGTCAGGCAAAAGCTGTTATATTTTCTGGTAATTCTAGCGGTTTATGGGGAAAACCTAACCCAGGCATTAATTATGATGCACGCTATACGGGTGTTGGTACTAGCGCGTTCACTTGGGGGTTGTCACTTCCTAATGATTCTAGGTTTGGAACTAAAGCCAACAGCCTAACTTTTCAGGGTACTGAGTTTAATAGTAATTTTAATTCTTTATTTAAAATAGGCGACTTAACTTACTTCAATGGTACAGTGCCTTTATATACAAGTGTTGAGAAAGTTCCTTTAGAATTACAAATTTCATTCCAGAGTCCAACTGTAATCAAAGAGAATTTTAACTTTGACTTTAACTTGATAAATGTACCTAATGACCCTAATAAACCTATAAATAGTATCGATAATGCGGATTATTTGTTTATTAGACCATCAACAGCTAGTCGTAGTTTTAAATATGACGGTGCCAATTATACTTTAGAGTTGACTGGATTTAGTCAAGATGGGGGTTTGACGAGTGTACCTGAATTCCGTGTAGTTGAAGGCGCCACGACAACAGCAGAAATTTACGGCAGGATAACTTACGTTCCACCTGCCGAAAAAGTACCCGAACCGGGAATAGTTATTGGTTTGTCATCACTAGGAGTTTACATGCTCGCTCGTAAAAACCGTAGTTGAGCGTCATCTTCATTATCAGTAGATTTACTATTGTATTTTATTCTACTCCTGTTGCGGATACGTTCTCACCTGCTGGAGCAGTACTAGGCATTTCTAAGCAATAACCCGCACCATATACAGTTTTGATGTAACGGGGATGACGGGGGTCTGGCTCAAGTTTAGTTCGTAAGTGACGGATATGGACACGAATCGTTTCGATATCATCATCAGGGTCGTAACCCCAAACCTCCCGAAGAATTTCGCTAGGAGAAACAGTTTGACCGTGACGTTGTAGTAAGCAATGGAGCAACTCAAACTCTAGATGAGTAAGTTTAACTGTTTCACCAAACCAAATCGCCTCGAAGCGTTCCGGGACTAGGGTCAAAGGTCCGTAATTAAGAATTTCGCTGTGTTTTGCGGCTTGAGGTATGCGGTCAGTACGTCGCAACAGCGCGCGAACTCGTGCTAGCATTTCCTCGACTTCAAACGGTTTAGTCAGATAGTCATCGGCGCCGGCGTTGAATCCCTCGACTTTATCTTGGGTTTGGCTTAAAGCTGTGAGCATTAGTACTGGAATTTCAGAAGTACGTTCATCCCGACGCAACCGCTGACAAACAGTAAAACCATCAACTCTCGGCAGCATCAAGTCGAGCATAATTAAATCCGGCTGTAGCTGGAGAGCTAAAGCTTGACCCTTAATGCCGTCTTCAGCTTGGCTGACATCGTAGCCAGCCATTTCTAAATTGACGGCAACGAGTTCTGAAATTGCGGGGTCGTCATCGATGACAAGAATCCTTGGCATTAGGTAATCTTATTACTGGTTATTAAGGATAAATAAGAATCTTTGAGTGGTGCAAAGATTGCTGTATTGATTATAAAAAAGTTTTTAAATCTAACATAAAGATTAAGATGAAATATTTGTAAATCTGGCTCAAATAACTTTTCTTGTATATCATGCGTTATCCTGCATATAACCCGTCATGGTTTTTACACAACGGTTTCCTTATGAGTCTATACGTGGGCGTATGGATAATGCGGAACTGGGAAAATTTCGTTGTAGATGCTGAACCCCCTTACCAGCAACATATTTTTACAGGCGCCCAAGGCGTACCTTTGTTTGGTTTATACGCAATTCCTCCTAAGCCGCGCGGTACTATAGTGGCAACTTATGGTGTAACAGGAAGACTAGAAAATCAATATTCTTTACAAATTTTTGCTCGTAAGGCATACGCATGTTCTTATGGAGTCGTAATATTCGATTGGCGCGCGCATGGCAAATCAATGGAATTATCTCCAACGTTAAGCTCAGACGGGTTGTACGAGGGCGAAGATTTTGTGAGAATTGCGGAGCAGGCAGCAGCGTTAGGATGTCCAGGTAAGTTTTGGTTTGTTGGGTTTTCATTAGGAGGACAACTAGCACTTTGGGGAGGGAAAGTGGCGCCGTCTGTATTAAAAGCAGATACTAACTATATTAGAGATTCAGATATAGGAGGGGTAGCAGTCGTTTGTCCTTCTTTAGACTCAAACCGCTCATTGAACTATTTAATGGGGCGCCGTACAGGTAGATATATTGAAAAAGGGATAGCAGTGCGGTTGAAAGAGTTAGCTATGGAACTGCACGAATTGCATCCAGAAGCTATAGATGAAGAAGCCATAAAAAGAATTGATAGTATTTGGGCATTTGATAATGAGTTAGTCATTGAGAAACTAGGTTTTCCTTCAGTCGAAGCATATTACGATGCAACAAGTGGTTTGCAGGTACTACCTGACCTTCGTAAACCAACATTAATTATTTATGCAGAAGATGACCCATTTTTCGACCCAACATTAGTGGAAGATTTGAAAATTGCCTGCGCGCAAAATCCAGTAATTGATTTATTGCTCACGCGTCATGGTGGTCATGTTTTTTACCTCAACAGTAAAAAAGGCCAGGAGCAAGCAGGAGACCCTGACCGTTGGTGGGCGTGGAATCGAGTTTTACAGTGGATTCAGAATCAGTAGAAAGTGCTGAGTAATCAGCACTTAGCACTTTTTACTTATTTTGTTCAAAATGCATGTGGATAGTTTTTGCTTTTTCACCGTTTTTTGCGACTGCGGTCATTACGTAGTCGATTAATTCTTCGGTGAAAGGTATACGCAGGTGGAAGGTTCCATCGGGCTTAAGTTTGGCGGATTGACCACCTATTGTTACTGATGAACCTGGTTCGGTTGCACCGTGGATAATTAATTCAGCATCAGCTTCAAACCAAAATTCTTGATGAGGACGACTGAATACGCGCACTATCTGTGACCGTGCAATTGACAACCACTGGTTATCTGAAGTTAGGTAGCCAATTTCTGCCATGTAGTCACGGTCACTACCTGGTATTGCTACGAAGCGGTCATCAATTGTTTCCTCACATTCGTATTGTTGTACTAGTTGAGGAGCTTGATAACTTAAATCGGTATCTGTAGTATCGTACAACCTTAATGCTAGTTGCGCGCCGCCTCCTTGGTTTTTAAGTTGCCTGTCTCGTTCCTCTATGTTCCAAGCTACATATGCCCATTTTGGTGTACGTGCGGTAAAGGTTATTTGACTCGTTGTACTTGGTGAGTTGATTGGTGCTGTAGGAGTTGTATCAGCAACAGGTGGTTGAGATACTACGTTTACGTCTATTTTATTGTCATGATTGTAGCCTGCGATAGCTGCGCCAACTCCAGCAATTGCGGCATCACCAGCTACAACACCTGGATTAATATTGAATTCTAGTGTCGAGGATGGTTGAGTATCTTCTACTTCCACAGTTTCAGCTTGAGTTGTTTCTACATCGCTGTCGCTAGGCGCCCACCATTGACGATTATCAATATCACCCGTCAAAATTACATCACTGTTATCTGTACTATCTGTACCATCAGTAATGGTGATATCAAATTGTTGTGTGTTATTGCTTGCATTATCAGTATCAACTACCTCAGCTACGTTGAATTCTTCTTCATTGCTTGGTTCCGAGTCATTAGAATCCGATGCCAGCCATCCAGTCCCAAGTGCTGCGGCGCCTCCTGCAACTGCACCAGTAGCTGCAATGTTTCCAAGCCAGTTTGAACCACTTTCAGGTGTTGCTACATCTTCAACTTCTATTGAGGGTTCAGCCAGACTTGGTTGTTCCAATGTTGGTTGAGGTACTTCTGGAACATCGATTAATGGTACTAAATCCTGTTCGTCGCTATCAACTACTATTTCGTTTGTTTGGTTGGCAGGTTCGTTCTTATTATCAACTGCTGCGTCTGTAGCTGCAATATTTTCAAGCCAGTTTGAACCACTTTCAGGTGTTGCTACATCTTCAACTCCTATCGAGGGTTCAGTCACACTTGGTTGTTCTAATATTGGTTGAGGTACTTCTGGAACATCAACATTAACTGGTGGTACTAAATCTTGTTCGTCACTATCAACTACTATTTCGTTTGTTTGGTCGGCAGGTTCATTATTATTATCGCCCTCTTCAAATCTCGACCACAATCCGGCGCCTGATAAAACTGCACCACCAGCCAATGCTGCACCACCAGCGATAGTACTTTGCGATGCATCCCGAATACTGTCTAACCAATTTGAGCCAGTTTGTTGTGTTTCCTGGGAATCGTTTTGTGATACGTCAGGTTCTTGAATTTCAGGAGTTTGTATCGATATGGCAGTTGGTTCTATAGATATAATCTCAATTATTTCAGAAGTATCTACAGTACTTTCTAATACCTCTGGTTCTGAAGAATCTATTTGTAAAGTGGTTTCTACAGGTTGAGTTGGTGGTATTTCTGTTGCTTCTGCCAACGTCAAGTCAGTTTCTGACTCTTGATTATCATTATTATGCTGTTTACGGTTTGCAAATTGTGGCCACAGTCCGGCGCTTGCTGCTTCTGCACCTCCTGCTAGAGCGGCGCCTCCCGCAAGGGCACCAGTGCCTGCTTGCAAAATATTGTCAAGCCAATTTGAGCCAGTTTGTGTAGGTTCTTCTTCTGTATCTTCCCATACATCAGGCAATGGCTGTTGGTTTTGCTGCTGAGTAGAGATTGATAAGTCTAGATTTGATTCAGTTGGTTCAACAGATGCTGTATTTACTGTCTCCGTTAATTCATCTGATGCAGCTAATTCAGGTTCTGTACTTAGAAAATTTGTTGTTTTTACAGGTTCACCTACTGCTGCGGCACTACCTGCTACGTCTAAATTATCTAACCAATTTGAGTTACCCTGAGTTAATTCTCTATCAAGGTTAGGAAGTTCAACATCAATAACAGGTTCTCTTAATGACGCCTCGACTGATGCTGTTGACTCTAAATCGACTTGTGGTAGGTTAGATTCTGGATGTGTTGGCATCACAACTGCGGCAGGTTCTCTATCTACAGAAATTTTATTATTGCCATTTGCTTGGGTTTGATAAGCATAAATATTTTCTGAAGGTTGTTCAACATTACCATTTGCCAAGCGAGGCCATAGTCCAATACCCGTTGCTCCAGCACTTGCTAATGCGACACCACCTAATTCGGCGCCAGCTGCTAAATTAGTTGCTGTATTACTTGTGCTATCAACTAAATTAGTTGGTTGTTTTGCAAACGAGTTAGTCGGTTGTGGTAAATGAACGCTATTGTCTAGGGCGCCTGTTATTGGTAATGTAGAAGCTACTTCTAATGCTTCAGAGCGTTTATTGCCTTTGCCTAACAACCACCATAAAATACCAGCACCAAGTGCAGCAATTGGAAGCAGTAACCACCAAGGAAAACTACCAGTTTGGTTATTCCCAGCAGTGGCTTGTAAATTATTACCTGAAGCTACACTAGCTGGGTCACTCGAAGTCGAAGTTGTGCCACTTCCTTGTAAAGCTGCACCCGTTGCATCAGTAGCTGCTGTTTCTGTATTTGCTTGGGTTGTAGCTTCGGTTAAAGGAGTTACAGTCGCATTTGCTGTTGCGATTGTTGCAGTTACTCCAGATGCTACACTTTGTGCTACAGCCGCAGCTTCTGCGGTTCTTGCTGCTTCTATAGCTTGTGTGCCAGGTTCGGCACCAGCAAAGCCAAGAAAACCAACGATACCAGGGCTGGGATTTTTTTTGTATGCGTAAACTAAAGGTTGTGAGAATGGATATCTTGGGTCATCAGGTAAAGTTTGGTGTAACTTAAGTACACGTAAACCAGGAACCTTCGAGACTTGATTGGCGATTACATAACCAATTCCATCATTACCTAATTGCTTGACCAACTCTGCGGTATCATCGGCACTGAGCTGGGTGGCATTTGCACCTGTAGCGAATTTTCCAGCTTTAAATGCAGGATAGTTGCGAAGTGCTTCACGAATATCGCTTGATGTGGGACGGTCGATAAATCGAATTTTTCCCTTGCTGCTACCAACTTGCGACCAGTCGGTAATTTCTCCCCGGAACATTTTCGCAAACTGTTGATTAGTAATGTTGCCTTTGAAGGCATTATTTTCACCAACAACAATTGCTATTTTTTCGCGTAGTAAGCGTTTTTGCTCTAAACCTTGTGCTTCTTCTTTTGGTGTTAATCCGCGACCGATAGCTGCTAAATCAATTTTGCCATCAATTACAGATTTTAGCGCTGCATCGGTTCCGGACGTTGCAAGTTCGACCTTGGCGCCTGAAAACTTCTGCTCAAAGCTTTGCTTAAGGCTTTCATTAATTCGAGCCATGCTACTTGAACCATCTACCCTAACTATAGTATTATTGGCAATACTTGTAGGTAAAGGGAACTCAGGTTCTTTGGTTGCTTCGGTTTGAGCTACCGCGAATTGAGACACAAACAAAGTTGCTGCTATCGGGGTTCCGGGGAGTGCCAGCAACAAAGTTAAACAGACTATAGGACTATACTTTTTTTGTTTTTGCCACATATGCCGCTTATCATGGTAAAGGTTATAGAAAGCAGGGCAGTTATAATCGCGCTCTGACATGTGCGCTCAGAATGAGACGCGCTAATTATACATCGTTATTATCTTGCTCTTAAGTTCTAGTAGATACTTATGCCAGCCGATACTTCGTTTTACTTTACCTCTTTTTAAAGAGATATAAATGTTGTGTTTATCTTTTTTTACTTATTGAATGAATCTAGCTTTGTCAAGCTTTTCAAGCACATATACCCAATCTTATTAATAAAATTAAATAAAAATTTCGATTTTAGTTTTCTGTGTACATATATGTACATATAATCATTAAGCTGTGTCAATGCCTACGATTTTTCTTGGGAGATGGTGCCTAGAGTTGCTCTTACTGCTTGTAAATAATCGGCAGGCGCGAGTAAAATTTGTAAACCACGTTTTCCAGCCGAAACAGAAATCACATCAAAAATTTCAATTAATTCATCTACAAATACTGGATAATCTTTTTTACAAGCCAACGCTGTTACACCACCTCTAATATACCCTGTCAAAGGCTGCACCTCCTTGAGGGAAACTGTTTCCACTTTTCGGTTAAGTGAGAGAGGCGCCAACGCTTTGAGGTCAAGTTGAGTATTCCCTGGAATAACAGCTAAAATAATTCCTGTACGGTCTCCTCTTACCACTAAAGTCTTAAATACCTGTTCGGGTGGTAGTCCGATTTTTTGAGCAACAGTTTCCGCAGATAAATCTTCGATATCAACTTCGTATTCTCGTAACTCGTAAGGTATATTCATACCATCGAGAACACGTACTGCGTTAGTCTTCATAATCTAATGAATATTCACAACTTTTGATGAGTTCTTTTGACTACATCGTTCTTGCAATGCTTTATCAATTAATTTCGCGACTAGCCAAGAAACCGAGCGTTCCTCAACTTTCGCCCATTCCTCTAACTCTTTTTTCAATTCAGGAGGTACATAGGCTACCACTCTCTCCAAATCTGTTTTTCCGCCCATGTTATAGCTTTATAGTTTAATATATTGTTTTCTCAAGTATACAACTTATGTGCCAGCTTGTGTTATGCTGTGCCATGCTGTGCTAGCTTAGAATAGTATCATAACAATAAATGTAATTTTATGAATAATCAAAATGTACTATCAACTATTGGCACACAGCAAACTCAAAGCCATCAAGGACTAGTATTACTATCTGCTAGAGAATTAGAAAAAATGCGCCGCGTAGGCAAGCTAGCAGCAAATTTACTTAAGCACCTAGAGGCAATGGTGCAACCAGGTGTTAGTACTAAAGAATTAAATGACGAAGCAGAGCGCTGGACACAAGAAAACGGCGCCAAGAGCGCACCACTTGGCTATGCGCCTCCAGGACATCCTCCTTTCCCAGGTTCAATTTGCACAAGTGTAAATGAAGTAATTTGTCACGGAATTCCTAGCGCAAAACATATATTAAAAGATGGGGACATTATTAATATAGATGTAACACTAATTTTAGATGGCTATCACGGTGATACATCAAGAACATTTTTAGTCGGCAACCCATCACCAACCGCACGGAAACTGGTAGAAGTTACAAAAGAGTCGATGATGCTAGGTATAGCAGAAGTCAAACCCGGCGCCAGAGTTGGAGATATAGGCGCCGCCATTCAAGAATATGCCGAAGCAAATGGATACTCAGTAGTACGAGAAATGGTAGGACACGGGATAGGCAGAAAATTTCATACAGAACCACAAATTCCTCACTTCGGCAGACGAGGTACTGGTATAAAACTACGTCCAGGAATGGTATTTACAATTGAACCAATGCTTAATCAAGGAAAATGTGACATCAAATTTCTACCCGACCGTTGGACAGTAATTACCAAAGACAGAAAACTCTCCGCGCAATGGGAGCATACAATAGCTGTCACAGAAGATGGAGTGGAAATTTTAACCCTTCCTTAGATATTTAATAATAATCAAAATGGTTGGTAGAGACAAGGGTTCAATCTTTGTCTCTACGTGGTCTGCAATAATCATTTATCTACTATTGCGAATCCAAACGGTTAAGAATACGTCGGTTTTCGTTTTGTAGCTCAAGAACTTGAGATTGTATACTGCGTGTGTCTTGACGAAGTTCTACTATATCCTGCCGCATATTTCTAATCTCAGCAAAAATTACCGTAAAGTTTTCTTGGTATTGGTTTGCTGTGCTAATAAGAGAGCTTACTGCATTTGTAATATCCGTAGTTCTTTGCCTTAATTCAGCATTTACAACAACCTGATTATCAAGCTGCTCTGACACTCTTTCTAAAGTTGCTTCTATCCGGTCTAATCTATCTGGCTGTGATTGGCTCATTTTCTCACCTTACTTACAAGATAACTAAGAATGACTTAACCTAAACTCCAATACCTTTAAAAGGCATGGTACGTTAACTTGAGAATCAACCGTGAATTAAGCCATTAATGTAACTAGCCTTATTAACAGGTTAACGCTGAACGTTGTGTTTCTTTTCGTCGAGAGTCAGCAACGTTCATTGTTTTTTATGTTAAAATCGTTCATCATATTCGTCAATACATTAGCGGTAAATATGAATCTTAAACAGCTAAGAGAAAGGCATAAGCTTAGAACAGTAGACGTTGCCAGCGTTGTAGGAGTTGGCGAGTCAACTGTTCGCAATTGGGAGAAAGGCAGAACTATTCCAACTCTTAGTGTCTACCAAACGGAAAAACTCTTAAGCTTGTACAAGTGCAGCTTTGAAGAGTTTAAAGTGGCTGTGGATGAATCACAAAAGTTAGCGCTCGCGTAGATGAGCTAGCCAGCACTCAGCCAACACCGTTACAAGTAATACGTTCTAGAAAACCAGACTGTTTCTGTCTGATAATTCTCAATCCACACTCCTTATAGTTCTAATGCACTAGTTAAAATCAGAAAATCTAATTACTTATATCGTAATGGTGCCCTGAAACAAAAATAAAATTCCCTACATTTTTCCATAATTCATCATTTATGTAGCAATCCGTTTAGGATTTGTAAACAGCACATACAGCGTTTTGCATTTATATGAAGTACACTCCTCCCCCGCTACGCGACCCCTCCCCGCAACGGGGAGGGGTAGGGGAGAGGTTTATTCTGTACTTCATTTAATTTAAATCTGCTGTAAATATAGAGACCGGATATATTCGGTCTCTACAAGCATTTAATTTTGAAGAAAGAATAGCTACTAGCTAGTTATTAACATGACTTTTTAACTGTTCTAACTTTTGTAAATCACGCTGAGTATCAATCTTATCAACTTTTATATCTCTTAGAGAACGGCGTAAACGTTGCTGTTGCAAAAATTGTACTTCTTGTTCTAGTTGCTCCTGACCTTGACGAAAAAACTCTCTAGAACTGAAAGGATACAGACCTGGTGTAATTCGCTGAATTTGAGAAGGTGTTAAATTACCTATATTCGGCGCTGTCTGAGCAATAGCATTAGATTGAGCTAGCAGCGATGAAAATCCTGCAATTGCAAGTACATAAAAAATTTTCATAATGTGTGCCTCCTATTTAATACATTCTAAAAATTTAGAACTTTATCAATCAACCTTTAGAGAGATATAGTATTTAATTCACCCAGTCGGGTGAGTATATAACTACAATTAGTGATTAAAATAAAATTGATAAGTTTATAGATAAAGTTTAGTAAATGCTTGTGCATTAACAAAAGCCGTTTTCACAAAAGCAGAGCTTAAGCAAGCTGGTAAACATTCAATGCAATAGTGGCAAATATTTAACTATTTTATGCAACGCTTAAAAAATAAATAGTCACGCTGATTTACTTATCTCGTTAATACTAAAAGTAATTTACACCAAGTTCTCATTTTTATTGACTGTATGTTTAGTCATTGATTAAACTGGAGGTGGATGAAATGAAAATCGAAATATAATGTGGGAACTCTGTGTCAACTATAAAACCACGCTTGTCACAAAGCTCACAAAGAAGGGGAAAGAAAAGTTGTTATATGTCATTTTCTGCAAAACCAGACCATTTTACATTAACGGCTCGTGCGGTCGCTGCATCAATAAGTGTTGCCTCCAGCCACGGTATTGATGTAGATGAGCCTGATGCTTCGGCGTATTCGGTGCGAGTGCATTTGCGACCGATGCCAATTGTGGCAAGAGTCAGTACAATTACTCCTATACTGCGTTCACCAATAGACTCATGGTTGACACATGAAATTCAGGTTGCCCAATTTTTAGCTTCGGTCGGCGCCCCAGTCGTTGCACCCAGCGACCTTTTACCAGCCAAGCCGTATCATTGTGATGGTATGACAATGACCTTTTGGCATTACGTAAAACCTATTGCAAATATTGTGCCAGATTCTGCAATGATTGGGGGAATGCTTGCTGAACTGCACGCTGCTTTACGTAAATATCCTGGCGATTTACCACTTTTAGTGGCGCCATTAAACGATATTCCGTGCGGACTAGAACGGCTTGAGCAGAGGGGCAATATTATTTCTGAAAGTGACCTAAAACTTTTGCAAGAAACTTACAATCATCTACAACCTCAGTTATCAAATCCAACTGCATCGTTACAGCCACTGCACGGAGATGCCCATGCTTTAAATTTAATTCCTACGGCAAAAGGGTGGCTATGGAACGATTTTGAAGACACCTGCAAGGGTCCCATTGCTTGGGATTGGATAAATCTTAAAGAAGAAGGAAGAGCAGCTTATCCACAGACTCCTGACCCTACGCTACTGGAACTATACACTCAGGTGCGAAAACTTCATGCAATCGTTTGGGTATATGCTATGTTGCCAGAATTTTCCGACTGGGTTGAATCTGCCAATACCCTGCTGAATGAGTTAAAGGATAAAATGAAAAAAAGTTAAATACAAACATGCCACGCACTCCTGAAGAAAATGAACGCATTCGACGCGCGACCACAGAGCAAATCCTAAAAGCAACAATGGATATGTTCATCGAAAAAGGCTACCACTCAACGTCTATTGATGATGTAGCAAAGCGAGCTGAAATTTCTAAGGGATTGCTATATCACTATTTTAAGGGAAAAGAAGACCTTCTTGCTGCACTAGTTAAAATACGGCTCAACGATATATTGGTAGTTATGAATACTGCCGCAGCAAAAGAGACTCCTGGCAAACAAATAAAGTATATTGCCCTTGGCGCCCTCGAAGATGTGCGGCGCCAGCCTGAAGTGTTTAGATTTTACCTCAATTTATTCACTCAACCAAAACTTGACCCCGTTGTTGCAAAATATAGTAAAATGTTAATGGATGAACAAGCTCGCCAATTTGAAGTTCAGACAGAAATGTTTCAGAAGCTTGGGGTAAAAAACCCACGACAGCGTTCACTTTATTTTTCTTCGACGCTTCAAGGCATTATGCTAATGTTTTCAACTTATCCTGAGAATTTTCCACTCGAAGAAGTTAAAGTTCAGGTAATTGAGGAGTTTTGCTGTTTATGACTGAAATTCAAATTGGAAGCCTTGTAAAAGTAATTCGCGGAGCGTTTAAAGATTTTGAAGGTGTAGTATCACATTTTACTAACTAAGGCGCCTACTTGAGAGCAGTGGCGTGATAAAGTTGATTTTTGTCCAATCAAATGCCCTGCGATGTTCCAAGCAAGCAGTAAACAGTTTGTAGAAAATCTTAACAAACCGTTATTCGACGGTTTGCCTTATGGTCATATCAATAGTTATATCAAAAACCTGCTGCAGGAAGTAGACCATTTGAGGGTTGTAGCAAGTCAGAAACAGGAGCAACAACAAAAAGAGACGTTAGGGCAGTTTTTGACGAACGCTGCGGTTTCTGAATTAATGGCGATGATGTTCGATAAAGTTAACTTTTCAGAAATTTCGCTGCTGGATGCTGGTGCGGGGGTTGGTTCGCTTTTGGCTGCTTTTGTGGCTAATGTTTGTAACTGGCGCCAATATCCAGGATATATAAAGATTGTTGCCTATGAAATAGACCCTGTTTTGATTGGGTACTTACAAAAAACTTTGGCGTTATGTGTTAGTGAATGCCAGCGTGTAGGTATTACTTGTGATTACGAAATCCGTGATAGGGACTTTATCGCAGATGCTGTTAAACTTCTTCAACCAAGTCTTTTCGATAAACCTGATGAATTAAGGTTTACACATGCTATCCTTAATCCTCCGTATTTGAAAATCAACGCTAATTCAAAGGTTCGCGAATTATTACGTGCGCTTGGATTGGAAACCAGTAATCTTTACACAGGTTTCATGGCAGCAGCAGCGCAACTATTGCAACCGGGAGGGGAGCTTGTCACCATATCACCTCGGAGTTTTTGTAATGGACCATATTTTAGAGATTTTCGCAAAATGTTTCTGGCACAAATGGCATTGCGACAAATTCATTTATTTGAATCCAGACACAAGGCATTTAGTCATGATTCCGTATTACAGGAAACAGTTATCCTTCACGCGATAAAACAAAAACAGAAACACAATAGTGTACTTGTTAGCACCAGCTTAGGAAGCGATGATGACTTAATCACAACACATTCTTTAGCTTATACAGAGATAGTTCATCCCGATGATGCTGAACAATTTATCCGTATTATACCGGATACAGTAAGTCAAGAAGTTGTCCAGCAAATAGCTAATTTACCTTGCACCCTCAAAGATATCGGACTGAGCGTATCAACAGGACGTGTTGTTGATTTTCGTGCAAAAGAATACCTGCGATTATCCCTAGAAGAAAATACTGTTCCCTTAATTTATCCAGTCAATTTTTCCCTTGGGTATATTGAACACCCCAAAGCAACGCGGAAACATCAAGCTTTAGTATATACAAAAGAAACAGCTTCTTTATTAGTTGATAATGAGCATTATGTTTTAACAAAGCGTTTTACCACCAAAGAGGAAAAAAAACGGGTAGTTGCTGTAGTGTATGATGCGAACCGTCATCTTGGTTACTCCCATGTTGGCTTTGAAAATCACATCAACTATTTCCATAAATGCGGACGCGGACTTGATATTACCATCGCGCGTGGACTTGCAGCTTATTTAAACTCTAGCCTTGTCGATGCGTATTTTCGGTTATTTAATGGTCACACCCAAGTTAATGCAACCGATTTAAGAAATTTACCCTACCCCACAATAGAACAATTAGTGTCTTTAGGACTAAAAATAGGCGATAATTTCCCATCACAGCAAGAAGTAGACCAACTTGTTACAAAAGAATTACTCTGTATAACTTTTCAGCCTGGAACCAATTCTACAACTATAAAATCTCGTATTGATGAAGCTTTACCCCTGGAGGAAAACTAATTTATGTTGGCGATACAGACGAAAAATTCGCACACTTTAACGAAGCAGCTTTGAGCGATTTGGGCATTACGGTTGATTCTCATGGTAAAATGCCCGATGTTATTATCCATCATATCACTAGTAATTGGTTAGTGTTGATTGAGGCGGTAACTTCTCACGGGCCTATTAATCCCAAGCGCAAGAAAGAGTTAGAAACACTCTTTGTCGGCGCCAGTATTCCGCTTATTATGGTAACAACTTTTCTTAGCCGTAAAGCGATGGTAGGATATCTAGCAGAAATTGCCTGGGGAACAGATGTTTGGGTTGCTGAAGATGCAACACACCTCATTCACTTCAATGGAGAACATTTGCTACAGCCTTATAATGTAAATAATGATAAGGGCACTAGCTAAAATTACTTTCCTTAACAAAAAGTATGATAATTATTTATCACTAACTACGAAACCTTATAAATGAAATGCAATGCATCAAATTTATTTTCTGTGAACTAAGCATGTATCTCGGTGGTAAAAATAATTACTAAGAGCATTAACTACCAGTAGAACAATAATATTTTTCTCCTACTTTCCAGAGCTTTAGGGCAATAATGAGAAACAGAATACCTGTCATTGGAGAAAGGTAACAAAACCATAAAGGTACTGATATATCTTTCCCAAGCACTGCAACTAGAGGGAAATAGCTGACGCAGCCCAGTGGTATAATAAAAGTGAATAATTGCCGAAACCATTTACTATAAATTCCTAAAGGATATTGAGCAGTTTCCACACCTCCATAAGTAAGAACGTTCATAATTTCCAGAGACTCAATAGTCCAAAATGTTAGTGTTGCTTGTATAATTACAATACCTATAAATAATGCAACTGAGCCAAGAAATGAGGCGCCTAAAAGCCATATTGTCTGTAAATTTAATTTGACATGAAGAGTTGTAAGTGACCATACCATAACTACAAATGCTTGGACAAATCGTCCAATTCGCTTCAAAGTAAATTCAGTACCTAGAAGTTGAAGTACAGTGCTGCGTGGACGAAGCAGCAAACGGTCAAAATCACCGTTTTTTATAAATCGCCACATTGAGTCAAACCCTCGTCCTAGAGCATCAGCAGTAGCAAAAGATATGTTAATTACTCCATAAAATAAGGCAACTTCTGCTAATTGCCATGTGCTAATACTATTAAAACGAGCAAAAAGTGCCCATATTCCCAAAAAATCTATTGCAGTTATTAGTAGATGTCCAACAAGTTGAAGCAAAAATGATGCTTTGTACTGCAATTGCGATTTAAAAGATATAGCAACATATCGTCCGTAAAGGTAAAAAGTATTCATATTTATCCCCCTTGAATTACCAGGTTTTTAACACCACGGTTGACTAAAAGGCGCCCAAGAATAATAAAAACAAAAATCCAGCAAGCTTGATGTAGCAATACACTAGGTAGCGAATTAAATGGAAGATTACCAGTAAAAAGACGAAAAGGTTTATCAACTAGTCCAGAAAAGGGAAGTCCATTGAGTAAAGGTTTTAGCCATTCAGGGAAAAGTGGCAAAGGAATAATCATCCCAGAAAAAACAATAATAAGAGGGGGAAGGAAATTATTAACTCCATCGCCGGAAATTGTCCACATCATTGATACTGTGAAAAGCATTGTTAATGCAGATGAAAGAAGAACGGCGCCAATAAAAGAGATTACAAAGGCAATGAAAGCAGCAAACGATGGTGGAAAGGTAAGTGACCACTGAGAAATTCCAATAAAGGGAAATAGGAAAAGTGTTATACATATAAGAGGAACAGCACGGAGAATAATAGGCGCTGTGCGAAGTGCCAGTGCGCGAGTTAACCAAAAGTTATAAAGGTCAGTAGGTCGAAGTAAGTCATATCCTACGGCACCGGAACGTATTAATTCTTGAATATCTTTATCACCACCCCAAGGAACTACTGCAAATAAAAATGCTTGTCCCAACCATATATATCCTACAGTTTCACGAAAAGTTATAGGTTGAGCAGAAGTTGCATGTGTAAAGAATGCTTCTAAGACCATGACTTTTACAAAACCCCAAAAAAACTGAGTGGCAACTCCTGCCAAAGCAGCAGCACGATATTGTAGTAGCAGTGCAAACCTAGCAATAAACAGTGACCAGTAAGCTTTCATTCCATCCCTCATTTAAAATAGAAACCGGGTTTCTTTATTTCTTTATGGATAAATTGTAATGAAAACAAGATTTCGCGTAGAAACCCGGTTTCTTAGATTCCTCCATTTGCATATAGTTCTGCAACTATTTCCTCAATTGGTGGATTTTCAACAAAAAGGTCTTCTACTTCGTGCTTTGAGGTAAGATGAGCAATTAGAGATGCAGCAGATATTTTTAATGGGTCGAAGGCAAGTGTTACGGTGCGACCTTCTTTAGAGATAATGCTAACTCCTTGTTCCTGAAAGAAGAAATTATCGTTTGCTAGATGTATTTTTAAATAACGACGTGAAGAAACTTGAGAACGAAGTTTTGCTAGAGAACCATCACAAAGAATTTCACCTCCACCTATAATAATTACCCGTTCGCATAGTGCTTCGATATCATCCATATCGTGGGTGGTGAGGATGGTAGTTACTTTATGTGCTTTATTCAGAGTTTTTATAAATTTTCTTACGGCAAGCTTTGAAACTGCATCAAGTCCAATAGTCGGTTCATCAAGAAAAAGAATATCAGGTTTGTGAAGCATTGCTGCGGCAAAGTCACACCGCATCCTTTGACCAAGACTTAATTGTCTTACCGGAGTGTTAAGAAAACTTTCAAGCGCAAGCAAATCTATCATTTCATCGCGCGTCTTTATATATTCTGAATTTGGAACACGATAAATATCTCGAAGCAAATCAAAAGACTCTATTACTGGCAAGTCCCACCATAACTGTGTTCGCTGACCAAACACAACTCCAATACGACCAACATGTTTAATTCTATCTTTCCAAGGAATTCGACCGCCAATTATACATTTTCCACTAGTAGGTACTAAAATACCACTTAGAATTTTAATTGTAGTTGATTTTCCGGCGCCATTTGGACCGATGTAACCAACAAGTTCCCCTTGCTCAAGCGAGAAGGAAACACCTTTTAATGCATAGACTTCCTTAGTTTTGCGCTGCACAAATCCTCGTATTGAAGCAAAAACTCCAGAAGCGTGCTCAGATACGAAGAAACTTTTTTTGAGGTCTTCGACCAAAATGTGAGACATAAAGTTAATTTTTGTTGGGTTACGCTGTGCTACACCCAACCTACATTACCATGTTACACGTCGAGTTCCTAGTATTGCTAATGCGACGCCTGTAAGTATTACCACCGCGCTTACTAATTCTAATGGTTTAGGAACTTCTTTAAATATTAGATATCCAAGTAAACTGGCGCCAATTGGTTCAAACAATAGTACAAGTGTTACTATAATTGGCGACATAACACGTGTGGCCCAGTTAAAGCTTGTATGTCCGATTAATTGCGGAATCAATGCCATTAATACGATGTAAAAATATACTTGGCTTGGATAATTAATATAGCTGGCGCCAACAAAAAAGGGTACAGGTAAAAGTACTAAAGCTGAAGTTGTATAAGCCACTGTGACATATTTACTTATACTTAATCCTCGTCTTTGTGATTCTCTGCCAAGTAACAGGTAAAAACTCGCTGCCCATGATGCTACTAAAGCTAGAAAGTTACCTAATAGTGGTTGGCTAGATGTATTTACATTTGAACTACTTAAACTAATTGTAATTCCCCCAGCAAGCGCAATACCAATGCCTAATAAAGTCAGGAAAGTTGGTTTTTCTTTCAACCAAAGCCAAGATATAAATGTTACCCAAATAGGATTAGTAGTAACTAACGTAGTAGAGGCAGTAATAGAAGTATAAGTTAATGAAGTAATCCAAGTCGCAAAGTGCAAAGCTAGACAAAACCCGGCGCCTATTGCATAGTAAAAAGCAGTATAATTAAAATCTGCCTGTTGCTGTGATTCCTGTGATTTACGTGGTGTCAAACTTGTAAGCAGTAAAATTAGCGATGCAAGACTCAAGCGAGAAGCAGCTATGACCAAGCTAAACCCGACGTTGTACACGGACGCAGACTCAAATGCTAGTCGGATAAATATAGCAGAAGTAGAGACAGCAAGTACACCAAGAGTTAATACTAAAGCAACCTTCCAAGTTGGAACCATATTTTACCATCGCACTGCTGTATAATTTTACCTTAAGTACAAAAATATATTACTAAACATAGGAAATACTATGAATAATGCATTTCAGCAATTCGTAATCTACCTCGTTGATTCTCCCTTGAAAAAATTTATTTGGAAAAGATGGTACAACCTACTTACATCAAATGTGGCAAACAATAAAATAACTTTTATGAATTATGGGTATGTAGATTTAGAACAGGATATCAAGCCATTATTGAGTGAATATAAACAGGAAGAAGTTTATTGCGCTCGACTTTATCAACATGTTGCAAATGCTATTCCACTAAATAGATTAGATGTTCTGGAAGTCGGATGTGGACGTGGTGGTGGTTCTTCATATATTACCCGCTACTTACATCCCAAAACAATGACAGGAGTAGATTTTTCTGAACGTAATATTAAATTTTGTCAAAAAAATCATGTTATTCCACAACTAAATTTTTGTATAGGGGATGCAGAATCATTAGAGTTTGCAGATTGTTAGTTTGATGCTGTCGTCAACGTTGAATCATCACATTGCTACGCTTCAATTGAAAATTTCTTTTTTGGAGTTTTTAGAGTTTTTCGTCCCAATGGTCACTTTTTGTTCGCTGACTTTCGTTCAAAAGACGAAATTGATAATATAAAAATTTACTTAGAGTCATCTGGCTTTAAAATTTTAAAATTTGAGATAATTACAGATAATGTTGTTAAAGCGATGGATTTAGATAATGAAAGAAAATTAACATTAATTAAGCAAAATGCTTCCAAGTATTTACAAGAACTACTAAGTTGGTTTGCTGGATGTCAGGAAAGTCCAATTTATAAAGCCCTCAAAAATCGAGATGCTGAATACTTTTGCTATGTGTTACAAAAGTAACATCACTTAAATTTAAATTGATACAAGGCTAATAAACGTGAGATTAAAAACACAGCAAGGAACAAATGCAAGCATTCTGGGATTAGCAGCCTATCCACAAACAGATGCAGAATGTGTACGATTAGCGTTTAATTCAGGAATCAATTGCCGCAGACTGTTATCGTTATGCTTTATATAATCAAGCAGTTAACCTTGCTCTAACCGCTCCCCAATCAATTTCTCAACTAGAAGAAAACCTTTCTGTTTTGAATGCACCTCGCTTATCTCCTCAAGAAGTGCAACAGTGGCAATCATACGGCGCCCTCATTTATGGAACAGGGCAAGATGCATTCGATACTGAGTGGGTTTAATTAAGGTTTTTGCTATAGCTCGGCGCCTTGACGTTGATTTTTAACATCCAGCACGCACCATAGTTTTATCTTTCGTTAAGCGAATCTTAGACTCTTGCTGCAAGTACAAATATGTACAGTTATTTTCTGCTACCTTTAGGGAATAAAGAACTATCTTGCATCTAACTAAGGATTTACACATC
>NZ_MRCD01000120.1 GCF_001904745.1 Calothrix sp. HK-06 | reverse complement strand
AAGATTAAGAATATTTAAAGGACTGTTGTTAGTCATATAGTAATTTGCGGCTTTTCGTTAATAATTAACCAATGTAAATTGAGAGTTTTAACAATTTCTACTAAATCATTAAAAGCAACAGGTTTGACGATATAGGCATTTACACCTAAATCGTAAACATTGTTAATATCAATATATTCTTGAGAAGCAGTTAGAACAACAACAGGCAAGCGTTTAATACCGGGTTGTTGCCGTAACCACATTAAGACTTCTGCCCCCGACCGACGTGGTAGTTTCAAATCGAGTAAAATCAGCACAGGTAGGGGGTAACTATTACGGTCATTATAAGGCGCCTGTCCTGATAAATACAGTACTGCGGCATCACCATCGTTAACAACTTGTAATGGGTTGGCAATTTCTGCCTTACGAAGAGCACGTTGTATTAGCAAAACGTCTTTAGGATTGTCTTCTACCAATAGTATAGTATCTTGACTACTCATTTATTCAAAGTTAGGAGTTAGAAGTTAGGAGTTAAGAGTTAGAAGTTAAATTCGATCCAAAATCGACTACCTTGTCCTGGCTGTGATTCTACACCAACATGGGCGCCCAGACGCTCGGCGCCTTTACGGACGATAGCTAGACCGATACCAGTACCGGGATATTCGTCATTGCTATGTAAGCGTGTAAATACAGTAAATATACGCTCTTGATAGTTCTGAGCAATTCCAATACCATTATCTTCTATCCAAAGACGTATTTTATTAAAAGCGCGTTCGGCATATATTCGCACCACAGGTTTAACTTCGGGAGCAACAAATTTTATCGCATTATTTACTAAGTTAGAAATAATTTGACTTAAAATAGTATAATTTCCAATAACTTCAGGTAAAGGTTCTTGGACTTGTACTGTTGCTTGTCTCTGCTGTATTGTTGACTCTAACTGCATTAATACTTCTGCTACTATAGAAGACAAATCAATAAGTCTTAATGGTAACTCGCTACGACTTATACGGCTGTACGCTAACAAATCATCAATAAGTCTGGAAGCAGATTGTGAGCTAATAATAATACGTTGTAGATATTCTTTTTGACGCTCTGGCTCAAGTTGTTGATTTTGCAGTATTGTACCAAATCCCTGAATTGCACGTAGTGGTGAGCGCAAGTCATGGGAAACCGAGTAACTAAATGTTTCTAAATCTTGGTTTGCAATGATTAACTTTTGATTTGTTTCATCTAGCGCACGATTTGTAGCTTCGAGTTCAGCAGTACGTTCAATTACTCGCTGTTCTAAAATTGAGTTTAGCTGCTGTCTTTCAATTTCAACTTGTTTACGTGCAGTAATATCTTCAATCAAGCCATCAAGTACCTTTTCTTTATCAATCTCATTCAAAGTTATACTTAAAGCTATCCAAATAAATGTACTGTCAGGACGTTGCAATTCAATTTCTAACTCTTGCTGTGGTTCTGGTAGCTCTTCTAACATTGAGTAGTATTCACGAATGTTCAGTATATCTCTGGTTTGTAATTGTGCTAAATTATCTATGCCTAGTAATTTGAGAAAAACTGTATTGCTTTCAATGTAATTTCCATTACTGTTTGCCCTAAACGTTCCTATCTGCAACTGATTCAGTAATCTACGCAACTGAATTTCTAATAACTCAGAAGAGCGTCGATTTTCTAAGCGTTCAATCGCAACACGTAATGATATTGGTAATTTAATATATTTACTTTGCGATTTGAGAACATAATCATCTAACCCAGACTTCATTGCTTCAACCGCAATTTCTTCACTACCTGTACCAGTAAACATAATTACAGGACAGTAAGGGTATAAGTGTTTAATAGTTCTTAAAATCTCAAGTCCATTAGTCCAACGCAGGTCATAATCAGTGATAACAGCATTGAATTGTTTTGCAGTTATGGCAGCAGCTAATTCCGTTTCATCAAGAATTTCTTGAATCTGAATTTGAGCAAATTTGCGCTTTAGTTCTCGAATTACCAATGCACGGTCTGCTTTATTATCATCAATAACTAAGACATGGAGCATTTTACTACTAATACGTGTACGGGCGGGTTTACCTAAATTTTCAATCATCTACCAGGATATAGGTAAACCCGCCCCTACACCCTTTTGATCAATTCAATCCAAAACCGACTGCCACTATTAACTTGTGATTCTACCCCAACTTTGCCATTCATACGCTCTACGGCTTTCCGTACAATAGCTAAACCAATACCTGTACCTGGATAAGATTCTGCACCGTGTAAGCGTTCAAAAACTCGGAAAATTCGTTCTTGGTGTTCGGGTGCAATACCTATACCATTATCTTCAACCCATAGATATACTAAATTTTGCTGTTCGCGTGCGTAAATATGTACTTTTGGCTGTGTTGGTGGTTCTACAAATTTAATGGCATTACTAATTAAATTTGTAATCACTTGCATTAATGTAGAACGATGCGCCATTACTAATGGTAGCGTGTCTATTGTAATTAAGGCGTGTTTTTCTTTGATTTCGGCGCCAAGTTGTTTCAATGCTTCTTGGACGATGCTATTCAAATCTACTTGTTGTAGTTCTATTTGAACCCGTGTTAAACGACTGTATGATAATAAATCGGCGATGAGAGTATCCATTTGGATCGCGCCTTCAGTTATATATTGAATATATTCCTGTGCAATTTCATCGAGTTGGTCAGCGTAGTCTTCTTGTAAAGCTTGAGCAAAACCCTGCATTGTTCGTAACGGTGCCCGTAAATCGTGAGATATTGAATAAGCAAAAGCCTCCATTTCGGCATTTACTTCTTGTAGTTGTACAGTGCGCTCTTGGACTCGTTGCTCTAATGTCTCGTTAAGTAGCTGAATTTCTGCCTCTTTGCGCTTGCGTTCGGTAACATCTTCTGCAACTCCAGCAACTCGATAAATTTCTCCTTCTTGATTACGAATCGGGAAACCTCGGTCTTCAATCCAACGCACTTGACCATCTGGACGAATTATCCGGTACTCTACATTTAACGTACCATGATGTATATTTTCTCGGTGTTGTTCTGCATGACGTTGTTTATCATCTGGATGAATAGCCTCACTCCACCCCATAGGATTATTTTGGAGACTTTCAACTGTGCGTCCCCAAATTGTCTCATATGCAGGACTAACATAAATTAATTGCCCGTTACGTGGGTCAAAAATCCAAAAAACTTCATGAATGTTTTCTGCTAGCTGGCGAAATTTCTCGTCGCTGCTGCGTAATTCTGCTTCGGTTGTTTTTAACAGGGTAACATCATAGAACGTTGCAACCGCAGCAATAATTTTGTTTGACTCGCGAACAGGTGTAGAGCTAATATAAACAATTCGCTCGCTACCATCGGGTTGAGGATACCTAAATTCTTCATTTACAACACATTCCCCTGTCGTCAAAGCGCGAACCATTGGATATTCGTGAGTTTCGTAGGGTCGTCCATCTGGATGTTTTGCTCGATACTCGCTATAATCATCAATACTTTCTGTTGTAACAAGTGTATGTCCTAAAATATTTTCTGCTTGTTTGTTACCGAGAATCAATTTTCCTTTATCATCTGCTATCGCGGCGCCTACAGGTAATTGTTGCAGCATGGTTTTCAAACGATTACGCTCTGCTTGCAACTCAGAAAAAAGTTGATTTTGCTTGGTTTGCTCTTGATGGCGAAGAATTGTATCACGACGAAATAAGTAATAAATAATTCCTATTCCTAGTATATTTACGCTATTCGCTATAACTAAGGATAAGAATGTACTATCAATATTAGCTTTAGACTCAGCATTACGTAGCTGCAACAGTTTATTTTCTTCGAGTTGCATATCAGCTATTTGGCGCCGGATTTTATCCATTATCAGCTGACCTCTATCGGTTCGCACCACTTGTAAAGCAGCCTGTTGCCCTCGAGTTCGCTTAATATTAATAGTATCTTCAAGCTCAGTTAACTTTATATCTACAGACTTTTTTAAATCAACAATCTGTTGCTGCTGTTGAGGGTTATCGCTCGTTAGCTGCTGCAAACCAGCAATTTGTTGATTAACTGTATTAATAGCAGTCTTATAAGGTTCTAAATAACGGTCATCACCTACAAGTAAATAACCGCGTTGTCCAGTTTCCGCGTCTTTAAGGGTAGACAGAGTTTTTTCAAGTTCGCTAATTACCTCATGAGTATGAGCAACCGACCGTTCATTCTCGACCACTTTTAAAGTATTGCGATAGGAAAGCGCTGCGTTAAAAATTACCAGTAACAGCGTTAACGCTATACCAAGATTAATTTGTCGAGTTAGTGGTAGCTTCATTATTGAAGAGGGGTAACGATAATTTATGCCTGATACCATTTTAGATTGGCGCCAAGTACATATATAAACCATCCGTTACATCCGTTTATAATCCGTTGCTTTGAGTTTTGCTAGCCTCGTGTGGTTTAAACATGCACTTTTTGCGTTATTAGTAAATTAGGTGATACAACGACGGGAAACGCGAAAAAATGGCTCGCACCCCTACTTTAACTTTTGATCGTGGCACATTAATTTTGCATCCACCACCTAAAGGTAGAAGTTGGATGGATTTTGCCACATGGGATGACCGGGTAGAAAAATTCCGTATTCCCGCGATTCAATACCGTGCTTTGGTGGAGTCGTTACAAGCTGAAAATACCAATTTCATCGACGATGCTAAAGCATTTTATGCTATAGACATGGCGCCGAGTCTCGAAATGGAACCTTACCAGCATCAAAGTGAAGCGTTAGCAGCGTGGAAGTTAGCAGGTAGGCAAGGTGTTGTAGTGCTTCCGACAGCAGCAGGAAAGACGTATTTAGCGCAAATGGCAATGGAAGCGACACCACGGACTACATTAATAGTGGTGCCAACGTTAGATTTGATGCATCAGTGGTACGCGCATCTCAAAGCAGCGTTTCCAGATGCGGATGTAGGTTTGTTGGGAGGAGGTTCGCGTGATAGAAGTGCCATATTGGTGGCAACATATGACAGTGCGGCAATTCATGCGGAAACAATCGGTAGTATGTACGCGCTGATTATTTTTGATGAATGTCACCATTTACCGACTGACTTTAATAGAGTAATTGCGGAGTATGCTATTGCTCCTTATCGATTGGGTTTATCGGCAACTCCTGAACGTACCGATGGTAAACACGCTGATTTGAATATTTTGATTGGTAAGGAGGTTTATAGAAAGCGCGCGGAAGATTTAGCGGGGAAAGCTTTAGCTGAACACGAAATCGTACAAATTAAGGTGAAATTATCGCAGCATGAGCGGGAAAAATACAATAAACTAATGCAAATTCGCAATGATTTTTTAAGAGAATCAAAAATATCTTTAGGCAGCATTCAAGGATGGCAACATTTTGTTATGGCTTCCGCTCGGTCGCAAGCTGGACGCAAAGCTATGTTAGCCCATCGTGAAGCGAAAGAGATTGCTTTGGGTACTGATGGTAAAATTAGAATTCTCACCGATTTATTAGCAGAGCATTATCCTGATAGAATATTAATTTTTACTGCTGATAATAATACTGTGTATAAAATTTCTAATGAGTTTTTAATTCCTGCGATTACTCATCAAACTCCTGTGAAGGAACGACATGAGATTTTGACTAAGTTTAAAGAGGGTGAGTTTAAGAGTTTGGTTGCTTCTCATGTGTTGAATGAAGGGGTAGATGTGCCTGCTGCAAGGGTAGCAATTATTTTGTCTGGTACGGGGTCTGTACGGGAATATACGCAAAGGTTGGGACGGGTGTTGAGAAAGGGTCAGGAAGCTAATAAGCAAGCAATTTTATATGAGGTGGTGACTGAAGATACTAGTGAGGAGGGGACTTCGGCAAGAAGAAGGAATGAACCACAAAGGACGCAAAGGACGCAAAGGAAAGAGGAGGAGAAGAGGAACTTAAAGGTTGTGTATGGTACTGGGCAAAAGAAAACTCCGCACGCTGCTGAACAGTTAGGTTTATGGAATGATTCAGGAGATACACCTAATTTTTAAAATACTTACGTAAGGTGGGTACTGCCCACCTTACTTTTATTATGTATAATTACATAATTTATAAAAATTGCTTAAGGGTTTGTGTTTGATGTTTGGTTTAAGGCGCCATACGGGATAACTAGAACAAGAAGCGATTATTGCTTCTTGGAGTTTTATTAATTCGGTATGGTGTAGGATGAAAAACCAAAATCAAAGTTTCTTGGCTTTTTTTAGCAAAGTAATTTTTGCAGTTGCTTATGTAGCAATGGTTTCACCAATAGCTTCTGCAAATTCAGCACCAGGGTTGCCTACCAGCGTTGAAGAATCTACTAATCCACAAAAATCAAATTTACTAGCACAATCAGAAGATTTACCCGAAGTTATTAAAGCTTCTGTTTTCAAAGATATTTCTCAACGCGCTAATGTAGAAGTATCTTCATTACGTGTTCTTAGAGCCGAAAAAACTACTTGGTCTAATAGCTGTTTGGGTTTAAAGTCCGATGAAGTTTGTTCACAAGCGTTGCTTCCTGGTTGGCAAGTTGTTGTTGCGGGTAGTAACCAAGCTTGGGTATATCGTACTGATGAATCTGGTAGTATAGCCAAAATTGATGAGACATCAAGTCAGTCTGTAACAGCTACAATTCTAAAAACACAAACTATTAACGAACAAATTAGCAGTCGCAGCACAACTGTTGAACGTCGTAGTCAAGTACTTACAGCAAGAACTACTACGGTTAGTCGCGAAGATGAAGAAAATATGAATGCTGTTAGTAGCAGTAGCACTAGAGTTAGTGCTGCAACTGTTGATGTCAAAAGCAAAAAACCCGGTTTCAGTCTTACTATTCTTCAACCATCAGGTAGTTTTGAAGAAGTGATAGCGCGCGTTTCTGTAAAAGGTAAGCGTGGTAGGGGTTATCTCAAAGAACGCTTTTTGGGCGATTATAAGTACAAAATCAAACAAAAAGCTAAATTTGTTAAGGGTTTGAAAGCTGGTGACAGAATTGTTGTGCGGTTATATGATACTCAAAATCGCTTCATCGGTTACAGCGAATTTGAATGTTTATCAGCAAACACTGCTGTTAATTTGATTTTGTCAAATAATGCTAGTGAATATAAAGTTGTTCGTACCGTTTATGGTTTAGATACCAATTTTGATGGCGCCATTGACTCAGGTAGCACAACTTACGATTATTTCACCCAAGTAAACGAACAGCGCGTTACTTTCTTAAGGAGTTCGCAGCAAGTAAATGTCAGTCAATTCCAAGTTGAAGGATTGTCAGCAGTTGCCAGTCGCAGCGTTTATCCTGCATCTTTTGTCCAAGGTGAATATGCGCTAGTTCAACAATCTGTTAGTGCTTCTAGTGCAAACCTAGCAGCAGCATTAAAAGCTGCACCTAGTCAACTGGTAGAAGTGAATGAAGTTAGCGATGATGGCGCCTCAACTTTCGATGTTAGTAAAATGATGATGGACTATCGTGAAGTAGGAGTTGCAAACGGTATTCAAGTTAAATTCTCTGATGTATCTATAAATCACTGGGCAAAAGATTTTATTGCCGAGTTAGCAGCAATGGAAGTTATCGAAGGTTTCCCCGATGGTTCTTTCCGTCCCGAAGAACAAGTAACTCGTGCCCAATTTGCAGCAATGATTGCCCAAGCATTTGAAAAAGCCAAAGTTCGCAAACTTGCTAAATTCAGCGATGTCTCTTCTGGTTACTGGGCATTTAATGCAATTCGCGAAGCTTATCAAACAGGATTTTTAACGAGTTCTGGTAATCAATTTAAACCAACTCAAAGTTTATCACGTTTAGAGGCAATGCTAGCAATAGCGCGCGGTTTGAATTACACAGTCACAGGTTCAACCGAGGCAATATTAGCAGCTTACAGCGATGCGACTACAATCCGTCGTGAAGTTAGAGGCACCATTGCAGCACTTGCCGAACGCGGTATTATTGTCAACTATCCGAATATAGAAACCCTTAATGCTAATAAAGTCGCAACTCGTGCTGAAGTAAGCGCATTAATATACAAAGCATTAGTTAGCACAGGTGAAGTCAGCGATATTTCTTCAGAGTACGTTGCTGGGGAAAGAAAAACCGAAATTGAATCGCGCGTTTCGGAAACTGAAGATGAAGGTGGTGGTAAAAAACCCAAACGTCACTGTAACCAAGGTATCGGAAACGGTGCCGAAGGATGTGACCCAGGTAACTCTCGTCCACATGGTGGCAGCAATGACGAAGGAGGACGCACACCAGGTAACAAAAGGTAATAAGTACATTTCTCCCTTTTTCTAATGTACACATAAACACTTGTGGAGCGGGCAAGGATGCCCGCCCTTGCTCACTTCAACGGCATATTTTCATTCCTTAATGGGGCGGGTTTACGAAATGGTAATACAGTTTTAGGATATTTGTTAACTCGCCCCTACGGTATCAACCATGTTAACGACTGATTTACTCATCTACCGCCAAAATGGTGAACAAATTATACCCAAACGTTTAAAAATTGAATCGAAAAGTTTAGAGTTAGCGACTGAGTTAATTAATTGTTTTCTCAGTATGCGAGGTAAAACCCAAGGTGATTTAGAACGACAATTATCTGAATTAGAGGGAGAAAGTACTGATTATAGAGTTAAGCGAGGATTAGCTTATATTCTAAAAAGCAGCTTTTGTAATTTTGAAATAGTCAGTCCCATTGACCCACTTTTGTTACGCGAACGTGTATTTGCGCGTGCAGCTACCTCAGTTCCTAGTAGAAATCAAACGCAGGCTACACTTACATATGTAGCTGATGTATTAACTAAAGAACTTGAACGCGAGGTATTACCCGAACAGGTAAAATCAGGATTATATGCTGACTTATCAGAAAACAGGATTTTAACAGCTTTTGAAGAACCAAACCCTGAAGCTTTGATACACCGATACAACTTGTCACAAGTGCAGGGGATATTTTACAAAGCAAGTCAGCTAGTTATCAACGCGCATCGTAACAACCCTGGAGAGTACAAGTTATTATTTCGGTATTTAAAATTATTTCAATTAATGGCTTATATCGAAGGAGACTCAGACCACGGGTTCACCATTACTATTGATGGACCAGTTAGTTTATTTAATCCGAGTACACGGTACGGTCTTGCTATAGCTAAATTAATTCCCGCTATACTTCACGTCACTAAATGGAGTTTGGCAGCAACACTACAAATCCGCGATACTTATAACGATACTTGGAAAATCGGAAGATTTGCGTTGAATTCAGCAGATTGTGGTTTAGTCACACATTACCCACCTGGCAAACCATACGATAGCATGTTAGAAGCATCGTTTGCTGATAAATGGGATTCATTAAAAACCGAATGGAAACTAGAACGTGAAGTTGATTTAGTTCCCATTCCTGGTAGCGTCATGATTCCCGATTTTCGTCTCGTTCATCCCGACGGTAGAGATTACTTATTAGAAATTGTAGGGTACTGGCGCCCAGAATATCTACAAAAGAAATTTTCCCAAGTACGACGAGCAGCATGTAATAACTTAATATTGGCTATTTCAGAAAGACTCAACTTAGAAAAAGCAGGTGTAAAATTAAACGACGTACCCGCGCGTATCGTTTGGTTCAAAGACAAATTACAGCCGAAAGCAGTATTAGCAGTACTTGAATAAATTTACTATCGTATCGCTGCTAGTATTGAAGCACGAATACCCAAATGCTTAACTACCAAACGATGTAACCATAAATTCCATAGCATCATTGAAAACGCTGTTGCTAATGCGGCGCCTAAAATTCCCAAAGCGCGTATACCAATTAAATTCAGTACAATATTAACGAGTGCGCTGATACCCACGACCACCGCACACTGATTTTGATGTCCAGTCATCTGCAACAAATACCCCACCGAACCTGCACCAACGTTTACAAGTTGCCCTAAAATCAAAGCTATTAATACAAACTTCGCACTGACAAATTCCTCACCAAACATACGCAGTATAGGTTCGACAAAAATAATCATTGCCAAACTAACTGCAAGCGCAGGAAAAAACATCCACTTAACGCTGGTTGATACTAATTTTTGCAGCCCAACCATATCACCTTTCACATATAATGAAGCAAACATCGGTGCCGCAATCGAATTGATGGATGTTAGCAACAAATTTACCCACAGTGATGTTTTAAAAGCGGCGCCGTAAACACCTACTGCTTTTACTCCTAACATACTACCAATCATTAGTGTATCTGCCTGGTTTAAAATCATGTTGGAACCATTAAGAAATATTAATACTAGCGCAACTTTCCACCACTCACCCAATGCATAACTGGGTCTAATATGATTAATTTGTATAGGAAAACTTTGGCGTAATAAAATGAGTTGCCCAACTGTAATAATGAGTAAAGATAGAATCGAAAACAACAGTACATTATATGCTGTTAAAGAATGCGACATACTCCAAAACACCACCATCGCCATTAACAAGATTGGATAAACAATCAAATATGGTGTGAATGCCAAAACCATTTTATGCAAACCCCTTGCCATTTGTTGCTGTAAACCTATAATCGCTAGCAAAGGGACTCCCCAAACACTAACAGTCAAAGTTGCAGTATTTTTAACGGGCAAATGTGCTTCTAACCAAAGTAATACTCCGGTACACAAACATGAGACTACAAAGCTAGCAGCTAATGTTAGCAACCAACTACCCAAAATTATCCCTCTCAAATGTGCCCAATCTTGCTTAGTAATGTATTCAGGAATAAAGCGCAACACAGTTGTAGGAAATCCCAAGCTTGCAGGAAAAGCTAAAAAAATTGCTAGCGTTGTTGCATAGTCATACACTCCATATTCTGTAACTCCAATAGTCCGTGCCAAAAAAACTTGAAACCCATAATCACAAATAGTACTTAAAATTTGTACTGCTAAAGCAGTAGTGGCGCCACGTGCTAAAATTGTCAACAATGGGGGTGTAGTTTCTGGCGCCATTTGTTGTGAATTTTTATTTTCATTCATTCTGTAATATTTAGATTATTATTTATTATAATCTCTAATATTTCCTATTTTTCCAATATTGACTAACTCGCTTCTCCCACATTAACCAATATTGTTTCATAGCTTCTGTCTCAAACCAAAACACTTCCGCAGGACTATTTGGAATAGCCACAACTAAAAGCGCGTGCTTCACTTCAAAATCATACTCGCGGTAAGATTCGCTTACTGCTCCTAAATATGCTGCTAACTGCAATGGATATTCGTATAGTCTTTCTACAGAACCTTTTGGTTTATCAGCAGTTTTCCACTCGCAAATACAATTTATACCCTCATAGCTGGCAACGCAGTCAACTTGACCCGAATAATTTAAGTTGTAGTTAAAAACCGAAGCTTCAATTAATCTAACAGTATCAATTTTATCTAAAACAGGTTTAATACTTTCCCAGTATGGAAGACTTGCTTCTGGACAAACAGGGTCTTGATTAAGTAAATAACGTTCAATATGTTTATGTGTTTGAGTACCACGACGACTAGCTTTTGTTGTAATCTTAGTTGCTTCTTCTACACCAATACGTGTTTTCCAATTAGCTAACCTATCACGGTCTTCTTGTGGCTTAGTAGCATTCAATATTGTTGTCACACTCGGAAAACTTTTTCCATTAGCATCAACGTAATATTGTTTACCATCTTGACGTAAAACTTTAGCGTTTATACGGGGGAGTAATTGAATATCAAACATAAAAAATACTACTTTTGCTAGAGGAAATATTTACAAACCTTAACTAAGTTAATTACCGTGCGTGTTTAATTACGAAGTTGAATATTGTGCGTGTTTAATTACAAACCAGTGTAATGATGTTTAACAAATTTATAAATCCTACCAAGATTGCTGCTATTATCATAGGTATTAGCGCATTAGCAATACCTGTTACAGCACAAACAAATCCAAACCCTTCGGCGCCAACAAACACCCAAGAATCTCCTGGTACCAATACAGATACTCCCAGCAACACCACTGAACCATCAACAAATCAATCCACACCAGCCAAAACTCCAACAAATACGGCAAATGAAAATTTACTGCAAGTAGCTCAATCGAGTGGTACATTTACAACTCTTGCCCAAGCTGTTGAAGCAGCAGGTTTATCTAACACTCTCTCTGAGGGTAATTTTACAATCTTTGCACCTACCGACCAAGCTTTTAGTTCTTCCTTACCTCAAGGTGCATTACAGCTTTTACTCGAACCTCAAAACAAGGACTTGTTACGGCAAGTGCTTTCATATCATCTAGTACCAGGTAGAGTTACTGCCAGTAAACTAAGAAGTGGTTCCGTCAAAACTCTTGGTGGTACAGTAGCAGTTCGCAAAACAGGTCAAAAGGTGATTATAAACGATGCTAGCGTTACCCAAGCTGACATCAAAGCAAGTAACGGTGTGATTCACGCAATCAACCGCGTACTTCTACCATCAAGCTTACGCAAAACCATTGCAGCAAAACTTCAACAAGAAGCAAACCCCACAACTCAACCAAACCAGGCGCCTGCACCTAACACAGTGCCCGAAACAAACCAAGCACCTGCACCAGTTCAAACTCCAGAATCAAATCCGGCGCCTACACCAGGTCAAACACCTTAGTGATATAGCCCAGCATTAACTTATACCTCTTTAATAACAAAGAATAAAGAATCTTCGCCTGCTTTGCCTTTGAGTAAAGTAGGCTATTTTGCTTATATGGGCTTACTTGACTAACAGCCAGGGACTTTATAAACCAACTTATGCTAATTTAACTTTATATCATCCGGGGCAATCATACCTATGAGGTATTGACAGCTTACTATTATTTTATATGCGACTAATATGAAAACCTCTATAAAAGATTTTACTGGGCGTAGTTGGCTCTTTGAAGTTATAGACAACTGGTTAAGAAACACAACTGAGCGTTTTTTTATACTGACTGGGGAACCTGGAGTAGGTATAAGCGCTATTTCAACTCAATTAATTCAGCGCGGCTACATAACCGCGTATCATTTTTGTCAAGCTGGGGATGTAAAAACTACAAAATCAAGCAACATCTTAAGGTCTTTAGCTATACAGTTGGGAAATGTGCCGAACTATGGTCAAGCTTTGGCAAGTACAATTAAACCAGTTGACTTACTGACACAAGTCAATAGTATTGACTCGTCGATGACAGAAAGTCAAATAGCTAAACTTTACATTAATAATTTGGCGCCAAACGACCCTGAAAATGAACTCGAAATTTTAATCAAGGCGCCTTTAGCAATATTACAGCCACAACCGACTAATATAGTCATACTTATAGACTCTTTGTACGAAGCTGCAATTACAGGAGATGAAAATATAATTAGACTATTCGCACAATTATCTAACTTAGATTTACCTCAAGGAGTGCGTTTTATCTTAACATCTCGTCCAAGAGACTCATTATTGCAAGAATTCTCAACAATTGCACCATATTATATAGAGAATACATCACAAGACAATCTGACAGACATCTGGCAATATGTAGAAGAACGACTAAAGCAACCACATTTTCAAAATATATTCGATAAGGCGCCTGTTACAAGTGGGATATTAAGCAGTCAAATTGCCAACTGGGCGAAGGGTAATTTTTTATATAGTAAGTTATTAATAGATAATATTGCAACAAAGCAATCTTTAGATAATCTAGAAGCTTCACCAAAAAATATAGATGGTATTTACCATAGCTTCCTCAACAACATCAATGTAGATGAACAGCAACATTATCAGCAAATATTAGGTATACTGACAGTAACACAGCAACCTTTAACACAAGAACATCTCAAAAATTTTACAAGTATTGATAATATATCTCATTACTTAGAACAATTGCATGAGTTTTTATATGTAGATAACGGAACTTACAGCATCTTTCACCAATCACTACGTGATTATTTTCTAGATAAAAAACGTAGTGGAGAATTCTGGTGTGACGCTAGCTTATACCATAACTTGGTTATTCAGTATTATCAGCAAGATACCATGTGGGAAGAAGGGGACTTTCAAAAATTTGATAAGTATGGGTTGTTATATTTAGTAAGACACCTTGATGCAGCAAGACGCATAGAGGAAGTCTACACCCTGCTAACTAGCTCATCAAAATGGATGGAAGCTAAATACAATGCATTTTCTAGTAATGCACCTTATATAGATGACCTTGAACTTGCAATTAACAAATTTCCCAAATTACTACAACCAGACCAACTGCGAATGTTAATGAAACGCTATGTAGCACTGCGAAACATACAAGCAGGAACAAGAGAGAAACGGGAAAACCAGATTGGGGGAGAGAGATGTATGTTTTTTATTGAAGAAGAGGTGCCAAAATTGTAATAACGTAAAGAAACCGGGTTTCTATTTAGGAAACCCGGTTTCTAGAATTTCATTTACAGTTTGGTGATAAGTAGATTCAGATAATACAGGTATTGCGTTTTTAATACTAATTGACCGCTCTAAATCAATCCAAGATTTACAACCACCATATGAATCTCGGTAAGGAATTTCTTGAAATTGTGCTAACTTATACGCACGTAGCAGTAGCACAAATAAAGGTTGACGTGGTTTCCATTTGAGACGGTCAATTAAAAAATGTTCGTTCCAGATATGAAAAGGTAACAATTGGTTAACAATATGGGCGTCACTAACTGGGAAAACATGAGTAATTTGAGCAAAGCTACCAATCCTTACCGTTTCTGGATGCCAACCAGATGTTACAGGAGTAACACGGTCAGCATACTCTGGTTTAAGTAAGAAAGGTTGTTGGTGTTCATAAGTGGGATACAGTAGAACTTGTTCTTGAGCAACTTGAAAGCGTCCACCTTTTTCGTGGATACCACCCTTGCGAAGTAACATCACAGTATCACTGGCTTCCAAAGCTTGAATAGCTACAGCCCATTCCTTCAAAGCGTGAATATTTGTAGTTAATTCCATAAATATCTACTTTAACTCTGATTTTTATTTAACACTAAGCTTTATAAACTTAAAAACTGTCTAGGTAATTAATTCGGAGGAAATATGGAAAAACGACGTTTAGGAACATCTGATGTAAATATTACACCCATTCTTATGGGTACTTGGCAAGCAGGTAAAAAGCAATGGGTAGGAATAGAAGACGCTGACTCAATAAAAGCGATACGCGCGGCAGTTGATGCGGGTATTACAACCATCGACACAGCAGAAGTTTACGGACAAGGGCACTCCGAACGAATAGTTGCCGAAGCATTATCTGATATACGTGACCAAGTAGAATATGCGACCAAAGTATTCGCCAGGCATCTTAAATACAACCAAGTCATAGAAGCTTGCGAGAATTCACTTAAAAACCTCAAAACAGATTATATAGATTTGTATCAAATTCACTGGCCTTCCGGCGCCTTCAATACCGAAATAGTTCCTATTGAAGAAACAATGCGTGCGTTGAATGAATTAAAGACACAAGGGAAAATACGGGCAATAGGTGTTTCTAACTTTTCACGCGCGCAGCTAGAAGAAGCAAGTCAGTATGGACGTATTGATAGTTTACAACCTCCATACTCTTTATTTTGGCGCTACGTAGAAAAAGATGCGGCGCCTTATTGTGTTGAAAACCAAATTTCAATTATTGCCTACTCACCTCTTGCACAAGGTTTATTAACAGGAAAATTTGAGAAAGGACATAAATTTGAAGAAGGAGATAACCGCACCGATAATAAACTATTTCAAGGTGAAAACTTTGAACGCGCGCTCTCCGCACTAGAAAAATTACGTGCTGTTGCTGAAAGTCATAATTGTACACTTGCTCAACTTGCCATAGCTTGGTTAATAGCTCAACCTCAAAGTAATGCAATAGTAGGCGCCAGAAATGCTGAACAAGCTGTAGCTAATGCGAAAGCTGGAACTGTAAAATTATCGGAACAAGACTTACAACAAATTGATGCTATTGGGCGCCTAGTTACTGACCATCTTGATGATAGCCCTGGCATGTGGACATGGGCATAGTAGGGGTAAGTAAGGACGGGGCAAGAGACAGCCCATCCCACAAAAGTTTTTCTTGTGGAACAGGCATCCCTGCCTGTTCATGAAATATGCTGTTTCAGTATATTTACTATCTTATTATTTTTCTCTGTATAAGCCAAAATAGTATTATAACGGTTTATCAGTAGTCAAAAATCCTTATGAAGCTGGTTAAACGCACAACACTGCATCACCAAGAGGGTACATCTAATCGAGTTTACGAAGTAGACTTATGTCAAATAGCAAACCAGCGTTATGTGGTTAACTTTCGCCACGGCAAGCGTGGTGGGAATTTAAAGGAGGGTACAAAGACCATTCAAGCTGTACCTCTAGAAGAAGCGCAGAAAGTATTTGATAAGTTAATTGAACAGAAGCGGAAAAAGCGGTATACAGATAGGGTTACGGAAAATAACTTAAATAAATTTGACTTAACTCAACCTATAACTGTAGATGACCCGCGCAAACAAGCAGTTATTAACCGTCTAGCAGACACCCAGCCCTACAAATGGAACTTAGAAAGGGCAATATGGCGCGCGGGCGAGCTTAAAATTAAACAAGCTACACCATTACTTATCAATCTTCTTGGTACAGGCGCCCCTTTAAGAGATTACTGCATAGTATGGTCATTAGGATGGTGTGGCGCCAGTGAAGCAATACCATTCGTCACTCAAGTATATCAAAACTCAGCAACACCTGATTTTGTTAGACGCATTGCTTTTGAAGCGCTACTAAAGCTAGGAGACGATGCCACGAAAGCAAATTTACAGGCTCAAAAAATAGAAAGTTTACCACCAGAGTTGTCATCTTTAGCGCGCGTTGGTTCCTCAGAGTTGTTTGTAGAAGCACTAAGCACATATTTAGAAAGGGGAGATTATCAAAATTTTGCTGTTCTTGATACCATGTATCAAATAGATAACGAGCATGTGCGCCCTGCGTTGTTAAATACTTTACGTAGCGCACCTTTCGCACCTAATTATTTCCAGCGAATACGACATATTTTTAAAATTGCCGAATACCGTCGTGATGCTGAAGTATTCGCTATGTTGGCTTACCGCTTCGACAAACATTCACCAATGTTTTCTAGTCGAAAGAGGACTATCGCGGTGGCAGGAGATAAATTTCTGAGAAAATCTGGTTTGTATTGGGACTCGCAAACAAAAAGTACAAAGGAAGTAACTAATGATGAAGTCGTCGAAGAACTAAAACGTCCCAACTCAAAGCTTGCTTACAGTACAAAAACTCGTGATTACTTTTTGCGCCGCCTGTGGCGTACTCTCAGAAAACTAGGTGAAGATGGCGACCCCGACTATGTAAGAATAGCAGCCGAAATCTTACTTCAATATTCTGATGCCGATGCAGAACCTGTCAAAGAGTCTACTTTCAAGCGTAAACTAGCTTCTGAGCAACAAACTTTTGATAATCAATTTATCGAGTATCAGCGTGTTTGGGACATATACGCACGCTATATAACCTTTAATCATATTCTGTACGAGAACAGTCTACGCTATGAATTAAAATCTAATGCACACGCTTGGTCATGTCGAGAAGCCTATAAGATATCTGGGGAAGTAATACAGCTACAGCGAGAAGAAGCTTTCCCAACGCTTTGGGAACAAAATCCAAATGTACTAGTTAAATTACTTCAGACAAGTAATTGCCGTCCTGTCCACAATTTTGCAGTCAAAGCTTTAAGCGCTTCGCCTAACTTCTTAGACTATATAGATATAAGTACTATTATTAAATTAGTTAAAAAGCCTTATTTCACAACCGTACAATTCGCTTTTGATGTCACAATAAGAAAGTATAATTACACCGAGCCGAATAACGAGTTAATTTTAGCATTAGCAAATTGTATTGATGACAACGCGCGCGCTCAAGCTTTACGACTAATTAGCAAAAGAAGAGATAGTTTTTTACAAGATAAAACTTTTATACCTAAATTAATTACAAGCGAGTATGTAGAAACTCGTAAGTTAGCACGCAGCATATTAAACAACAGTATTATTTCAAATAGTTTAGCATTTGCCTTTATTGAAACAATCATTGCTAAACTACTCTCAATTAAATCTTCAGCAATACCTGAATATCAACACAACACAGCCAAAGACTTGATGGCTGTTTTACTAATTAACTTCACACTTCAGTTACGTAGTCTATCATTAAGCACTATTCAGCAGCTAATTATACACCCACTGCCAATAATTCAAGAATTAGGTGCTCGCATTTTATTGAATCATGAAATAGGTGCCGATTCAGTACCACCAGAATTAATAGCCAGTATCTTAGAATCTCCCCATGAACGAGTTCGAGTAATCGGTCTAAGGTTATTTAGTGCGTTACCTCACGAAAAACTGATTGGAGAATACAAAAGCTTAATTGTCGTCATGGCAACAAATGCTAGTTTAGCAATTTGTAATGCAATTAAACCGACTATCCGATATTTAGCTTCAACTTACCCAAACTTCAGCATTCAACTAGCTTCAGATTTAATTAAATTTTTACTCATTCCAGAAAAATATGAAGGAGTTCATATTTATTTACAAACCTTACTATTAAAAGACTTACAAGGATGGACATTAAGTATTAGTAAAGAAACCATTTTTAAACTTCTGCACGCAAAGTATCCACATGCTCAAGAGCTAGGAGGTATATTACTGCATGAGAATTGTCAAGCTTTAATACCAGAGCTAGCAACCAGCGAAATTGTCAAACTTGCCAACCACGAAATTTTTACAGTGCGTCAAGCCGCAACACAAATATTATCACAAATATTAAACCGTTTACGTGCGGATTCTCAAGATATGCTATCAGCAGTACGCTTGCTAGAATCCAAATGGGAGGACTCACGAGAGTTTGCATTTAGAGTATTTACCCAAGATTTGGCGCCAGAAGAAATTGTACCAGAAGTCTTAATAAGCATTTGTGATAGCGTTCGGGAAGATGTACGGCAACTTGGGCGTGACTTAGTAACTCGAAACTTTCACACCCAACAAGGACAAGAATACCTTCTTAAATTTAGCGAACACCCATCAGCAGATATGCAGCTATTTGCTAGTAACTTTTTAGAAGAATACGCAGTAAACAATCCAGAGCGTTTACGTGAATTAATGCCATTTTTTATACGTGTATTATCTCTTGTAAATCGTGGTAGTATAGTAAAAAAGAGAATTTTCGCCTTTCTAGAATCAGAAGTACAAAAAAGTGAAGCTGCTGCAATTATTGTAGTAGAGATAATGTCACGACAATCAGCAACTATAGCAATAGGAAATAAATCAATGACAATACAAATTATGTTAAAGATTCGTAAAAAATTTCCTCATATATCTCTACCATTTAACTTAAAAAACATAACAGAAATAAGAAGCAAATAACATCTCTTCTTCCCTCCTCTCTTTGTAGACTCTGCGTCTCCGTGGTAAAAAACCTCTTAAAAATATGAAATTTAACTACACCTATAAAAAAAGTACAGAAGTAATACAAAACGGAAGCGACACTCAAATGTCCTTTTCCCCCGACACAAACCGTCCACCCACATACTTCATCGGTGAACTACGGCAAAACATAGCCTTCCGCGAAGCCATAATGGCTTTACACGATGTCGTAGTATCAGACCTACGCTTCAAACCAAAAGACAAAACCGCATACAAAGAATGGCGTGCCAAACAAGACCAAATAGACTGGCAACTAGTTACAACACTACGCCAAGATATCGCGGATAGAATCAAGGAACTACAAGCCGAGTCCGCCGAAATAGCAAAGCGTACTTATAAACGTTGGGCTAGTTACTATGAAGCTCAAAATCGTTATCATAAGTACTTATTTGAACAGAAAAGCGATATTTTGTACATCTTTGACCCTGTAATAACCGTCCACCCCGATGAAGTATTTTTTGAGTGCTTTAGCGTTGATGAGTCAAGCTACGGACGTTTAGGCGCCAGTTACGAAGTCTTCAAAAACATAAATGAATTTGCCTGCGGAACAACCAACGTAGATTACTCAGCATCGCTATATAACGAATTTCAAAAAATCCGCAGTTACAAAACCACACTGCTACAAGTAGACCCTTCAGGCTTTGAAGTTCAAACCACAAACGAAGATTCTTATAAAGAAGTCAAAATAGACTTACCCGATAGCTGGCTCAGAGGTTTTCTACAAGTAAGTTCGGCAATGTGTCTACCAGCAACGCGGTTCGACTTGCACCCAATGGATATCCATAATATGTGTTTTATCCTGCGGCGCCATAAAGAAAAACAAGGGCCACGCAGTATATGCTACCACCTCAAACCAGGTGAACCCGTGCGGATAGTCTTTGAACCGTGGAATATAGAAGTTGTTTGTCACCGTTCGCCTTATTTTGGTGATGCTCAAACTATCCGTGTATGGGGGCGCCGTCGTTTAAACATTCTCGAACGCCTTATTCCTGTAGCTAACAAATTCACTGTTCATCTACTGGGTACAGGTATGCCATCATTTTATGTTGCCGACCTGGGTGATATGTCCTTTACTCTAGGTTTATCAGGGTGGACTGCCAATGATTGGGCGGGTGCTGGTAACTTTGACTTAATGGCGCCGCGTGTAGATGTTGATGAATGGACACAAAGAACTATTTTTAATGCACTGCGAGAAAATTGGGTAGAAAATATAGACAGTCTCTCACAACGCTTAGGTATTACTAGTACAACAGTAATGGGAGCTTTAAGTGCTTATACTCAAGCAGGTAGAGTAATTTATGACTTAAACAAACAGGTGTATAGAGTCAGAGAACTTAGCCGTGAACCTTTACCTATAGAGCGCTTGCGCTTTGCTAACGAAAGAGAAGAAAAAGCTACACGCTTTTTAAATACAAACGCCGTCAAAGTCACATCTGTTGACGAACAAGATAGCATATTAACCTTAAAAGGTCGTGTCAGAGGTAAAGGTAAAATTTACACCCCATCTTTAAGTATTGACAAAGATGAGCGTATAGCACAAGCCGAATGCACTTGCAGTTGGTATAAACACCACAAACTCTACAAGGGTCCATGTGAACACATGCTAGCCTTACGAATGCAATTCATGCGCCAGTCTAAATGAGTTAGATATTCACTTTGTAAATTTTTAGCTTACCCTCTTCCCAAAATCACTAAATTACGATTAAGCTATAAATACAAAAAAATAAAAGTTCGCGCACAGCAGCTAGTCGTAAGTATTAACCTTGCAATCCGGGCGATGTATCATCGTCCTTGCGCTGAGTCTATACATGCTTCACTAGCCAGTTCTTTACGGCGCTCCGCCACCCAGTGTCGCGGTTTGGTTTCTGTAAAACCGACGACTCTAAATGGCTAAATCCTAACAGCACCCGAGACTAATAACCTTGGTATAACGCTTGTGGGTGGCTCCGCTGAGTAAAACTGTCTAGTCTCGGGTGATTTACGAAGGGGTTTACAAACTAGCAGATGTGCGTAATTTTTTATACAAATAATCCTGACATTATTAAACCTCAAAGTTAAGCTGAAAGCATTAAATATTAGTGTCTCTACTGCATAATATGAGCGACCAGCCCCGTAACCGAGAAGAGTTGCGCCAATACATCCGCGAAGTTGGCAGAGAAAAATTTATTCTCGAAGACATGCAACGCTACGGCTTTTGGCAAGGTGACCCACCACAAGATTCACAAGAAGATACTCGGCGCCAACTGGAAATTCAACGAGAAATAAACGAACTAGGAAGACAAAGCTCGAAACTTCAAAATGAGAAAGTACTACGTGAACTATCTTTAAAGAAGCGCTTAGAAGAATCACGTCGCAGGCACCAGGAAACCAAAGAACGTCAAGAACGAGAACGCCAAGAACGTGCAGAAGCTTGGAGACAAAGAAAAGAGAAAGAAATTCTTTACCTTGGTGAAGATGTTTCGGGTGATTTAAACAATACTAAAGGTAATGAAGAAAGATTAAATTCACTCTCGTTACCAGTATGTAATACTGCCGAACAAATAGCAGCAGCAATGGGGCTCACTGTCGGTAAACTACGCTTCTTAGCATTCAACCGTAAAACTTCTACAGTCTCCCACTACATTCGCTTCAAAATGCCTAAGAAAACAGGCGGAGAACGTATCATATCAGCGCCCATGCCACAATTAAAGCAAGCACAGCATTGGATACTAGCAAGTATTCTTGAAAAATTAGAACTTCATGATGCTGCACATGGTTTTCGTTGTGAACGTTCCATTGTTTCTAACGCAACTCCTCATGTTGGTGCTGAAGTAGTTATAAACTTTGACTTAAAAGACTTTTTCCCCTCCATATCTTACAAAAGAGTCAAAGGACTATTCCGTTCCTTTGGTTATTCAGGCGCCGCAGCAACTATTTTTGCTTTAGTGTGTACTGCTGCTGAAGTCGAAGAACTTGAACTAGACGGTCAAAATTATTATGTTGCAGTCGGTGACAGATTCCTTCCCCAAGGTTCACCTGCCAGTCCAGCCATTTCTAACCTACTTTGTCGTCGTTTAGACCGTCGCTTAACAGAAATGGCAGAAAAATTAGGTTTCACTTATACTCGCTATGCAGATGATTTAACCTTTTCTGCTTCTGGTGACAGCCTAAACTCTATCTGTAATATTCTCCGACGTACAGAATCCATTGTAACTCACGAAGGCTTTACAATAAACCAAGACAAAACTCGAATCCAAAGAAAATACAACCAACAAGAAGTTACAGGTGTAGTAGTCAACGAGAAGCCCAGCGTTTGTAGAAAAACACTAAACAGGTTCCGCGCGACTTTATATCAAATCGAGAAATCTGGTATAGAAGGCAAACATTGGGGCAACACTTCCAACACTATTGCTGCAATTACAGGATTTGCTGATTTTGTCGCAATGGTCAACCCAGAAAAGGGAGCAGAATTCCAAAAGCAAGTAAAACGAATCAAAGAAAAACTCAAGCAAAATACGCTATCGTAAATTTTTTTGTATTCGACTTGCAAATATATGTTCTAATTAATACATAATAATTTGATTGTAAAATAGTAAGTTGTCTTATGAAAGCCAAAGTTTATGTAGAAACTTCGGTGATTAGTTATTTAACTTCCCGTCCTAACCGTGATGTAGTTATCGCAGGACACCAGCAGACTACACGAGACTGGTGGGAAAATCGTAAAGAAGCATTTAACATTGTTGCTTCGGAACTGGTTATTCGAGAAGTTAGTGCAGGAGATACCATTGCAGTCCAAGAAAGGCTCAAAGTTTTGTCTGGGATAGAATTGCTTGAATTTACAGAAGAAGCCGTATCATTAGGACAAAAGCTGGTTGAAACTGGTATACTACCGAAAAAAGCTACTGATGATGCATTTCATATTGCTATTGCGGTTACAAACGGGGTGGATTATTTATTAACATGGAATTGTAAGCATATTGCAAACGTGACTATTCGCCAACAAGTCGAACGTTTTTGTCGTTCAAGAGGTTATGAACCAGTCGCAATTTGTACACCAGAGGAACTTTTGGAGGCTTAACTAATGAAAGAAGACCCAATTATAGAAGAAATAAGACAAGTGCGAGAAGCCCATGCTGCTAAATTTAATTACGATTTTTGGGCTATTTATAAAGATATTAAAGAGAGTGAAAAAAAAAGTAAAAGAACTTATGTTTCTTATCCTCCAAAACTTATTCAAACTAATGAAACAATTAAAAATTAATAATTGTTCTAAATTGAAATGTTGTGGCAATTGGGAGTGATGGAGAGAGGTGCGTGATAGCTTTTTAATTTTCATTTTATTGTAGATTTTAATAGCTATCACGCACCCTACAGTCGAATGGCATGTTCAAGTTTTTTCAAGGCACTACGTACCTAACGCTTTTATATACCAATTCTATAAGTCTTGTAAATATTAAACTGCTGGCTGTAGTTCTTGCCCAATTAGGTCAAGCAATTCTTCATCTGTATATGAATTTTCCCAATCACCTGATAGCTTAATTCTTACTGACTTGGCGCCACCACTTGGAGTGCAAACAACCCAGTATGTGTCATCTTCACCACTAACTTTAGCTGCATCGCTTTTTTCTTCATTGTCAGATAGTCCTGCATAAGCTTGAGCGCATGACCAGGTGATATTATCAGAGTCTGTAATTTCTCTTGCCATTAAGTGTACCTCTCTTTTTAGTTATAAATATATTTCTGACTCTACTTCTAAACTTCTATCCGGGTGAGGATTTTAGTCTGTATAGATTAAACAGTATTTAAAAAGATATTCTCTATTTATATAAAATAGATTCTTTAAGAGTTGCAACGCGACTAAGTACTGCCTGAACATCTTCTGACGATACGCCATGTGCAGCTAGTGCTTTATCTAAATGCTGTACAATTACATTGAAATGTTCTGGCTGTAAATTTAGTCCTGTGTGCGCTTTTTCCATTGAGCGACCAGTGTAATGTTCTGGGCCGCCAAGAGCGTAAGATATAAAAGCAGCTTGATGATGTCGTTGCTTTTGCATATCTGTGTGAGCAAAAAACTTATTTACTGTGTCATCAGTCAAAACACGGTTATAAAAATCATCTACTATTTCTTCAACCGCGCATTGTCCACCAAGTTTATCGTATAAGGCAGTTGTTGCTTTCATATTATTTTCCACTTTTTGTTGTATTGTAAGTTAATTAATATTAGCCTGGGTATAAATACATTAAGCAGTAATTAATATTATTTACTAACTAAACTTAGCTCATAAATTTGGTAATTATTATCTAACTTAGGTATCAAATTAATTTTATTTATGCAACGTTTAATTTGAAGCGGCGCCTTCATGTCACCGCACTTGAGGAAGATAAATGATTAGTTCTTAAGACTTATACTAATTTTTTGTAAAGCTGCGCTAAATAAAAAGCTGTAGGGTGGGCACTGCCCACCTTACTTTAAAACATTAAGCGCATCTTCATAGAGAAATGGTCTTAGATTCTTAAATTATGAAAGAATTGGAAATATTATTTTTCTATGTATTTTAGGAGACGGGCAAAGATGCCCGTTCCACTATAGTTTACTTTAAATTATTTTGGAAAAGTTCTAATACATGTTGCCAAGCATCGGCAGCAGCTTCAGGGTTATAACTCGCGCGCTGGTCGCAGAAAAATCCGTGGTCTGCATCGTATCGAAAAACACGATGATTTATATGATGTTTCTTCAGTTCTGTCTCAATTTGCTGATTTTGCTCCTGTGGAATAAGTGAATCTTTCGTGCCAAAAAATGCATAAACGGCGCCCTTTATTTCCGAAGTTCGGTTAATTGTGGCAGTTTCAGCACCAAGACCCGAAGTAGCAATTCCACCACCGTAAAACGAAGCAGTGGCTTTAATATCGGGTAATGTTGCAGCTAGGTAAGCAACGTGACCACCGAAACAAAAACCAATGCCGCCTATCGCTTCAGCTTTAACATTGGGTAAAGTTTTAAGATAATCTATAGTAGCTTTAATGTCGCTCATTATCTCCGGCGCCTTGATTTGCTGTGTATAGTGGAAACCAAGCTGCATGTCTTCTTGAGAGTACCCAACATCAAAACCGGGAGCAACACGTTGAAACAGCGCAGGTGCTATTGCCACATACCCTTGTTTAGCTATTCTTTCTGTTACATCCCGAATATGGCTGTTGACTCCAAAGATTTCTTGAATGACTACAACCGCTCCGTAGGTTCCTGTACTAGCTGGTTGAGCGAGATAAGCATTAATTTCTAAGCCATTGTTAGATACTTTAACATGCTCAGTCTTAATTTCGACGTTTGTCATAGTATATGTGAAGAAAGCAACAAGAATAATTTAATGCATTTCGGTAAATTTCAACACATTCAAATTGCCTAATCTCAAAATACTTAACTCTTGTGAACAGGCATCCCTGACTGTATTTTC
>NZ_MRCD01000012.1 GCF_001904745.1 Calothrix sp. HK-06 | reverse complement strand
AAACGTTACACAGTATACATATAAAGCTTTTCAGGCGCCTTTGTCACCCCTTCAGGGTTTTACCTATACCCCCCATCCCCAACAGCGCTATCAAACGACAATTATCATTAATTATCCATTCCTCTAAAGTAGCGAGTTGCTGCGTGCGTCCATAAAAAACTGAAACATCAACAGCTTCGCCCCAATCGACACGGCACTCGATGTTTGGTACTATATTTGAGATTTGAGCCGGATGTAAGTCTTTATCAGACTCTGAACTATGATTCTGTAGTTTTTGAAACCATTTATCGCGTCGCTTTTCAATTTGGTCTAACACTTGAAACGAAGCTGCAAAAATGCCGATTATTGTACCAAAAAAGGCAATGGTACTAGCTACACTGCTGATTTCAGGCATAAGTAGAGGAATGCTATCCCAATTTTTCAACTTTGCTCAAGCTGCGCCCTTAATTTTACATCTACCCTAAGTTTGATGTCATGCACAGCACAATACGAAAATTAAGAAACTTGGTTTATTCAGAATTTCAAATATCAACCATCCTCTAGGTGTAGATAAAAGCAGTACACTTATTCCAAACGGGAAATATTGCATTATACCCAAAGCCACTAGCGAATAGTTACCTATAATGTGACAATAGTTTTACTTAATTGCTATACACAAGAACCATGACGATGCATTCTACTCTTCAACGTGCGTTCACTATTCGCCGCGCTTTAAAAGTTATTAGCGGTTTGAATAATTTCGACTACTATAATGTCGCTGCGGTTGTAAGAGCTGCGGAACTCGGAGGCGCCACTTTTGTTGACATCGCCGCTGACCCAGAACTGGTAAAATTAGCTAAAAGATTGACAAAATTACCTGTTTGCGTATCTGCTGTTGAACCAGAAAAGTTCAGAAAAGCAGTAGCAGCAGGTGCAGATTTAATCGAAATCGGTAACTTTGATGCGTTTTACGCTCAAGGACGAAAATTTGAAGCTGCTGAAGTATTGGCACTAACATACCAAACTCGTGAGTTGCTTCCTGAAGTTACTCTGTCGGTTACAGTTCCACATATTTTGACGCTCGACAAACAAGTTCAGCTTGCAGAAGAACTTGTACTTGCAGGTGCTGATATTATTCAAACCGAAGGTGGCATCAATACTAAGCCCGCACATGGTGGTACGGTTGGTTTAATCGAAAAAGCAGCTCCAACTTTAGCCGCAGCTTACGAAATTTCACGCGCGGTTGCTGTTCCTGTACTCTGTGCTTCTGGTATTTCTAATGTTACCGCACCACTTGCTACAGCAGCAGGCGCCGCAGGTGTTGGTGTGGGTTCTGCTATTAATCAACTTAACAGCGAAATCGCCATGATTGCTGCTGTACGCGGTATTGTAGAAGCGCTAGCAACTACTAGCACTTCCGCTCATAGCTTTAGTCCTGAGTATTAACTCATTACTTCTTTTATTGAGTAAATTACTTGGTCTTGCTGTTCAGATGAAAGTTCGGGAAACATCGGTAATGATGTGACTTCCTTACTTAGTTGCTCACAAACGGGTAATTGTCCCTCTTTATACCCTAAATCTTTATATACAGGTTGTAAGTGCAAAGGCATGGGATAGTAAATCATTGTATTTACTCCCATGTCTTGTAGCTTTTTACGCACTATTTCACGTTGATCGTCGAGAATCCGAATAGTATATTGGTTCCAAACGCTGGCACCACCTGGCAGTTCTTGGGGAATAATAATACCGGGCACTTTAGAAAGAAGCTGATGATAACGAGATGCTATAGCAATTCTATTAGTATTCCACTCATCTAAATATTTGAGCTTAATTTGCAGAATAACCGCTTGGATACTATCCAAACGGCTATTTACACCAACTTCGTTGTAATAATATTGATTTGTTTGTCCGTGATTTTTAATGACTCGCATTCTTTGGGCAATTTCGGGGTCATTCGTCGTTATTGCTCCTCCATCACCACAACCACCTAAATTTTTTGTGGGATAGAAGCTAAAGGCGCCTATATGTCCAATGCTACCAACTTTTTGGTCGTTCCAAGTCGCTCCCGTTGATTGAGCGCAATCTTCAATGACTGCGATTTTATGAGAAGAAGCAATTTCCATCAACCCAGTCATATCTACTGGTTGACCGAACAAATGTACCGGAATAACTGCTTTTGTATTGGGAGTAATTGCGGCTTCTACTTGTTGTAAATTGAGATTATATGTATTCGCATTTATATCGACAAATACAGGTTTGGCGCCAACAGCACTAACAACTTCAGAAGTAGCAATAAAAGTAAACGCAGTGGTAATTACTTCATCACCTGCACCAATATCCAACGCACGCAAAGCTAAATAAAGAGCATCAGTACCAGAATTACACGCTATACAGTTAGATACACCGTGGTATGCAGCAAACGCTTGCTCAAACCCATCAATAACGGGCCCACCAATATAACGTCCTGATGATAAAACTTCGAGGACAGCAGCACTAACTTCTGCCTCAATTGCAGCGTATTGTTGTTTATTGTCAAATGCAGGAACAGATTTTACACTCTGTATCATAGTTTGTATGAAGGTTTATGGAAGTATAATTTGGACGAGAAACCGGAGAAACCCGGTTTCTTAAGCATTTTTACTTATTGGTCAATTTATTAGATTATCATTAGCGATAAATGTACATATATATATAGATAACCATACTGAATAAATCGTTACAATCAAAGTTCCCACTCCTGCTTATGCCAGAAATCATCAAATTAGATTTTACAGACTTAGGTATTGCCGTCGCGCTAATGGCTATAACCATTGGGTTGTCAGCTTGGGAAAAACTAGGAATTGAGATTAAGTTGCTTCTGGCAACAGGTAGAACTATCCTTCAACTGATGGTTTTGGGATATGTACTAGATTTTATCTTCGCCGTTGATAATGTAATTGCAGTTTTGGCGATTTTAGCAGTAATAATTACGATTGCGGCAATTATTACAAAAAATCGTATCAGTCAAAAAATTCCCCTTGTTTTACCGTTGGTGTGGGGAGCAATGTTTCTTAGTACTTCAGTATCTATTATTTATACAAATTATTTAATAATTCAACCTCAACGTTGGTTTGAGCCACGTTATGTGATACCTTTAGCGCTGATGGTGATAGCAGGCGCCATGAATGCAGCAGCGATAGCGGGGGAAAGGTTAGTTAAAACCATAGATTCGAGTCACTTAGAAATTGAAACCCACTTAAGTTTAGGTGCCACACCAACTCAAGCAGTGGCAGAATATCGTAAAGAGGCAATACGTGCGGGAATAATACCTACTATCAACCAAATGACGTTAGTAGGTATGGTAACAATACCTAGTTTTTTCACAGGACAGTTACTCGCTGGTGTCAAAGCTGACGAAGCAATTTCATATCAAATTGTAGTTTTATTCATGATTGCTTTTGCCAACTTAGTCACAACAATATTAATCACACGAGGACTATCAAAGCAGTTTTTCAACTCCAATGCACAACTAATTCGTTAACTCCTAACTCCTAACTTTGTTGTCGTGGAATGTGGGTAAAAATTTGCTGTCCTTGTGCGTCAAATACCAAGACTGCTGTATTGGCATTATCACCAATTACTTCTAGTGCTTTTTGTAAAGCTTCTAGATGCTGTTGAACACTCTTGACATTTTGGGGTGCGTTGCTTTCTAACGTTTTTTCATATTCTGGGGTAATGCGAACTGTTATAAATCTCTCATCGACAGTAAAATTACAAATTTGAACGCTGCCTTTACAAGTTTTTTCTAAATCAGCACGAGTTGAAGTTGTACTAGCTGTCGCACCAGTCACCATCATTGTTTGTGATTTAGTTTGAGCTTGTTGAAATGCAACTGCATACGCTTGTAATAAAGGTTGTGCTTGATTATATAATGGGCTTTCAGGTGGAATTTGCTTAATTGTGTTTATTGCTTGTTGCCAGCGAACAGTTGCTGGTTGCCACTGGTTTTGCTGTTCGTATTGTTCAGCTTGTTTTGCGGTAGCTACTGCTTGGGCTAAACTTGTTGCCGCTTGTTCTTGTTTTGAAACGCGGTCGCGAAGTGTTAATAGTCTTGGTTGGTAATCGTTCAAAAGTGTCCGTGCTTCGGCATAAGCTGGACTGGTTTGAGGTACTGCAATTAAGGCATTGACGACTATTTGCCAAGTTGAGAGTGCGCGTTGTAAATCTGGTAGTGATTTTGCGTTTGTTTCGCGCTCACTTGCTACTTTTGCGGCAGCTTGAGCATCGTTTACTTTTTTCTGCCATCTGCTTTGAGCTAATGCTTGAACATTAACTGACTGTAATCCGCTACGGTATAGCGACAATTTTGACTGGGCAAATCCGTAAAATTTACTATCTGTACGAATGGCTTCTAATGGGGCTATTGCTTGGCGCCATAATTTTGAACGTGCCTGTAACTCGTTAAGATCATTTGTTAAGTTTTGTGAAGAGCGCAAAGCTGTGGCGCCTAATTGCAAAGCTTGTTTCAACAGTTTAATTTGTTGCGACTCGCTTGATAAAGCAGTTGCCGCTTGTACAGCATCCTGATGATTTGGCGACCAACCAGGTATTCTTTGTAGTGATGCAATTGTTACATCTAGCTTAAGTTGCAGCTTTGATAAATCTTCTTCGGTTTTAACGTTTTTAGCTAATTGGGGAAATGAATTTTGTAATTGTTTTGCCGTTTGTAATTCTTTACATGTAGATAATATACAGGGACTCATTAGCAAGTAACCACTGGCGCCGAATATTGTCGCAACAGCTAGAACACATGCTCCAATTAATAACGGCTTGAAGTTGCGCTGGCTTTTTTTAGTTTGACTGTTGGGAGGCGCCGACTCAAAGGGGTCAAATTTCTCTTCTTCAACAACTGATGCATTTATAGTCAATAGTGAAGCAGAAGAGTCAAACATTCCTTCAGAGGATAATGATGACTCTGGTAAAGGTTCCTGATTGAGTTCGGGAAGAACAAAATCTGAAAAAACATCATAATCTGACAAATCTGATGAATTTGAAGCTTGCTCGCTATTAATTGATATATTTGGGACAATATACAGCGTTTTCTGAGCATACGGGAGCTTGATTCCAGTATGACGTACAAACATCTGTACTTCTTGCGTTTGATATGCGATATCTGATTGGAGGGTTTTTGCTACGACCGCAAAAACATGCTCGGTATCGACGGTGATAGTTTTAGGGTGCTGTATTAAAACCATTAGCTGGTCTTTAACAGCACACTTAACTTCAAAGGTATTGCGCTGACCAATCTCGAGCAAGCTTTCTTCCAAAATGGACGATAGAAAATCTAAGTCTTCCTGCTGTGCTGCTGATTTCATTGGTGATGACAGGCTGGGGTTTGTTAACAAAGACACAGTTTGACCAGTTACTATTTTCCTATACAACCAGCCAAATGTTCTAGCACAGATTTAGAAAAAACGGTAATAAACCAATAAATTTACAATCACAGAATCTTGTTATGACTCTTTGTCACGAATTTCATCTATCTAAAGATAGTTAAGCAGATGACAAAAACTTCTAAATTGGGTTACAAAGGTAACAAACATGTTGTTGGAATATGAACAATAAGATTTTTGTATAGTTTGGATGATGTTCCACTTATACTAGAAAGCGGGTTTCTTACTGTACTAAACCTGACATATCTCTATGCCAATTTTACATATCTAAATACTTGAGCAGTTAGAAAATATATATATTGTAGAAATACTAATTGAATTGTTTAAAAAAATGCCTGTTATTGATTACGTAAGGGGTTTTACTGAAATTAGATGCCAATTTTGATGTATGTAAGTAAATTAAAATCGCATGTTATTTACCGCATCAACCGAATTCGATAGAATTAATGACACACAAAGAAATTATAGTTAATTAAAAGCCGACTTTTGCTTTGGGGATGCAGCAACTTAAAAATTTGACGGCAACTCCAACAAGCGTGAAGTGGTATTTCAAAGGTGCGTAGTATGGATTTACTAGAGTATCAGGTTAAAGAATGGTTTGGGCAGATTGGCATTCCAGTGCTGCCATCACAGCGAATAGACCATCCAACGGACTTAAAGAGGTTAAAAATACCTTACCCAATTGTTCTAAAGTCGCAAGTCAGTGGGGGAGCAAGGTTAAAAGTTGGTGGAGTTAGGTTTGTAGAGACAACAATTGACGCCATAGCAGCAGCCCAAAATATCTTTAATTTACCAATAATGGGTGAACTACCAGAAGTGCTGCTAGCAGAAGCAAAATATGATGCTGAACAAGAGTTATATTTAGCTGTTGTCATTGATACAGCCGTTTGTCGTCCAATTTTACTGGGTTGCCAAGAACCTGATATAGATTTGGACTCGTATGGAGATAAGATGCAGCACGTCGTTGTCGAGCATGAATTTTCATCGTTTTATGCTCGAAGGTTAGCGTTGAAAATGGGATTGCAGGGAAAGCGAATGCAAACTGTTAGCAGCGTTATTGAAAAAATGTACTATCTACTAATCGAGAAAGATTTAGATTTAGTTGAAATTAATCCGCTTGGTATAAATTCGCAAGGTGAACCGATGGCGTTGAACGGTAGTATTAGTGTTAACGAGCGTGCAATATCGCGTCATCCTGACATTGCCTTAATGGCGACTAAAATGCATAATCGGTATAACGGCAATGGTAAACATCAAGATTTTAAAGAATGGGAGGGATTGGAACTGCACGGCAAAATCGGTATTATGGGTAATGGCGCCGGTTCAGTATTAACCACAATGGACTTAGTTACTTTAGCAGGTGGAAAACCTGGATATTGTCTGAACTTGCGTCATGCATCTCCCCTTGATGCTTCTCCGACGACATTTAAAACTCGTCTAGAAAAAGCTCTGCGAATAATGAGCGCTGACAAAAGTATTCAGGTGATTCTGATTAATCTTTTGGGCAGTATACCTCAAGCGATTGAAATTGCAGAAGTTATAACTGAATTTGTGCATCATTATAACAGTGAGCATAAATCAAACGGTATACGTAACGGTAACAAACACAAACGTGATCATAACTTCCCACGTTTAGTTGTGAGACTCGCTGGTTCAGACTTAGATGGCGCCAAAAAAGAGCTAACAGCGTTAAAACACGAAAGCGATATATCTATAGTCATGACAGAAAGCTTAGATGAAGCAGTAAGTGAAGCAGTACGCCTTGCTCAACCGATTGTGTATAAAAAGTAATAAGTTGTCAGCTTGCACTAGAAATTATATTACTAGCAGATGTAACGGGAGGTATTGACAAAATCTAATTCAATTTTAAAACAAATCCGAAAAAAGTTTATGATTTATTTATAGGTCAATTGTCTTTATAGGCAATTTCTAGATATCAAGAATATGATTCGGCAAAAGTGAATGTTTAGTAAAAACTAAGCACAAAATTGAATAACAATCAAATAAACTGGACACTTTATAAAGTGTCACATCTCAGTTATGACTACATACTGAGTGGAAAATTTACTACGTATTTTATGAACTTAACGCCTAATAGCAAAGTTATAATTCAAGGCTTTTGTGAATTCATATCGCCAATGCAAATCGCGCAGATGAAAGCGTATGGCACCAATTTAATTGCTGGGGTGAATCCTGGATGTGGTGGCAATACGTTACACGATTTGCCGATATTTGATTTAGTTGAAGAAGCTACAGAGCAATATGGAATAATAGACACAACGATTTTAAATGTATATCCTTACGAAGTTTTGGATGCAGCATTAGAAGCAATTACATCTGGTATTCGTCAAATCGTGATAATTTCACCTGGGGTTCCACCTTTGGACATGGTGCAGTTATTACGTACAGCAGAAGCCACAGAAACTTTAGTAATTGGACCAAATAGTCCTGGTATTATCGTTCCAGGGAAAATTCTCTTAGGTACACAGCCTAGTGAATTTTATACTCCAGGTTCAGTAGCGATATTGAGTCGAAGCACAACTCTTACTTATGAAATAGCGAGAGAATTAACGCAAGCAGGTATAGGTCAATCTATTAGTGTAAGCATTGGTAGCGATGCAATAGTTGGTTCGTCGTTTATGCAGTGGTTACAAATTCTTGACGAAGACGAAGCAACCGAAGCAATAGTGCTAGTTGGTCAACCTGGTGGAGGTAGTGAAGAAGCAGCAGCCCGTTACATTACAGAAGTTATAGATACACCTGTAATAGGTTATATAGCAGGAAAAGAGGCGCCGCGTGGTAAACACTGGCGCCAAACAGGAACACTAGCAGCAGTTATTGGACGTGACTCCGACTTTGGCACAGCAAAAAATAAACTAGCAGCATTTACCGAAGCTGAAATTCCAATTGCCGAACGTCCATCTCAAATACCAGAACTACTTAAAAAAATCATAAAAAAGAGCCATTAATCCGTATTAATCTGTAGCACAGGCATCCTGCCTGTGCTGTTATTGAGTATTCGCGTTATTAATGGTGCCATTTCCAGCAGCTTCTAATTTTTGCCGAATCGCAGCTTCAACTTTTTCGTCAAAATCAGGGTCGTCACACATGTAACGCTACTGACAAGGATTTTATTTTAACGCTTGGGTTGCAGATTCACCCGCTAGCTTAATTTGTTTAGCCAAACGGATATTTAAGAATCCCAACACCATCACCTGAGTAAGTAGTGCCATAAATACAATTGGTAAGCTTGTTTCTGCTAAAGCAGCCCAAGGGTAACTTGAAAAAAGCCAGAGAGCAGAATTTTTAGCGATTGTATTATTGAGTATTGATAAAATTATTGCTGGTGCAAACAATAATGCGCTAGTGCTACCAAGTGCCCACAAATAACGTTTCGATGTTTTTAACAGTAGCATTCGTTGGGCAACAGTGGCGCCAATACCCCATAAAAAAGTTAACAAGACAATACCCAAGATAGCTTTGAATCTGCCAACATCTTCAATTAACCAATCTATTGCATAGTTATTACGAACATTAAGGTGTTCCGAGAGGATCACCCAAATGGTAATAGGAATAGTTATGATGAGCGAGCAAAGTGCAAATGTAAGCAGTGCTGGACTTTTTTCGCCAAAGATTAAATCTCTAAGTAGAGAATTATGCCACCAACCTTTACGGGTAGAAGTGCCTTTATAACGATAACGCGCCCAATCTTGAATTGTTTGGCGTTCGTGCGAGAGAATAAATATCAAGCCAAACATTAGCACAAAGTTGAATAGTGCGAATATTGGCAAGTTTTGTAAGATTTGAGTATTTATGTCATAGTACGAAGGTTGTGGCTTACCACCGACATTTGGGTAGAAATTTTTGACGTTTTGTAGCGTAAATCCCCATGACAACACCTGTATAAAAGTGACAAGTAAGTAACTTTGCAATTTACTTATTATTGGTGTGTTTGGGTTGCGGAAACGTCGTAGAAGTCCTTGCCAAATTCCATAACTCCAAAGACCGTAGTTGGCTAAATGCATTCCAATAAAGCTAGCGATATTGGCGCCAATTGGAATATAAAAAAACTGTATTTCTTTATATTTTTCAAAGTTTCTCTCGGAATAATTTTTAAAGAAGTTAGAAAATAGATAGCTAGTTGCATCTATTGGAGTAAAAATTCTAAACCAAGCGGCGCCATTATTAAGATTATTACTATACTGAGCAGTTGAGAAAACAAGAGCCAAAAACATTAAAACTGCACCAGCACCTAACCAAGGTTGAAAACCACCTAAAAATTGTGTGACTAGGCTAAACAGACACGCTGCACTATAAAAGAAAATACAACTGCCTACTAAAACAACGTAATAACTGAAAATATGACTGAAAGCAATGTCGGCAGCTTTTCCAGAAAAAATATGAAAAGGAATCGCAAGCGCTACAAACAAGTAAACTAAAATTGGTACACCTAGTATTTTACCTGTTAAAACACTAACTTCAGACTGCGGACTGAGACGAATAAAATTGAGTGTACCTCGACGTTCTTCTTGCGCTAAATTATTTATCAGTAAATAAGTACCTGCAACTAGTAGCGTGAAAATAAAAATCACGCTTAAAGCCTGAAACATGTATTCCCAATGGTCGCGCCACCATTCAGCCATATCAATTTGGCTGCGCGGACATGGCTGTTTATACAAAATATCTTGTAGATTAGCGCGTGTCTTTTTTACTTCTTGTAATTGTGTTCGGATATTTTCTAGTTTCTCAGCGTCAAAATATTGTTTTCTACTGTAATGGAAAAAATTCTTTTGTAGCTTGGCTAGAACTTGACTCAGGTCAGAAATTTGCTCTTGATAAGACTTGCCAATACCACAGTATTGTTCATTCATCCGATACTCTTTACCAGGTATTTGACCTAGTTGAGCTAGGAAAACAACAGATTGAACGATTAAAGATATTGCACTGGTAACTAAAATTGGAAAGATTTTAAGGCGCCCTTTTATTTCCCTAGTAAATTGTGGATTCCATTCACCGATTTTCTCAAGAAATTGAAGCATATATTTATTTAATTCAAGAAATTTTGACTCTAACTTCGACTAAGAAGCTTGCTTATGACCCATTTTCAAGAAAATTGTTTCCAAATCTTCTTGAGTACAATGAAAATTAGTTAGAGGAACCCTTGCATCAATTAAAGAACGCAGCAAATTAGCGCAGTCTTGTTGTTGACCAGAAAAATTTACCCGTACCTTGTCTTTAGTAGGCATTACTTCCCACTCTTGTACAAATGGGTTATTTTTCAATTCCCCTAGTAAATCATCAATTTTTCCAAGAGTAGAAATTTCTATTTGCTGACGAGACAGACGTTTATAAAGTTCCGTAAGCGATGTGCTTTCTACCAAACAACCCAACTCCATAATCCCTACAGATGTGCAAAGTTCAGCTAAATCACTAAGAACATGTGAAGAAATTAATATCGTCATCCCAGCTTCTTGCAGTGCTTTAATAATTTCGCGGAACTGCAATCTTGCGATAGGGTCTAGTCCAGAAACAGGTTCATCAAGTAGCAACACTATTGGTTCATGAATAATAGTGCGTGCTAAACTTAAGCGCTGTTTCATCCCACGTGACAACGTAGAAATTAAACTATTACGTTTATTTCCTAATTGAATCAGTTCTAGCACCTCGTGTAGTCGTTGGGTACGACGTGGTTCACGCAGTTTATATAATCTGGCGAAATATTCTAGATAATCCCAAACAGTAAGTTCATCGTATAAAGGGTAATCATCGGGTAAATATCCTAAACGACGCTTAAGAGTTGGGTTACTTCTGTCGCGTGTCAGTCGGTTTCCATCAATATAAATTTCCCCTTGTGTAGGTTCCTCAACTGCTGCCAACATTCTAATTAAGGTGGTTTTACCAGCACCGTTTGGGCCGATTAAACCATAGACTTCCCCGGCGCCTATTTCCAATTCGACCTCGTTAACAGCAATGTGTCGGTCAAACTGCTTAGTTAAACCAATAGTATGTATTGATAATTCTGTCACCATAGCTATACCAGAAAGCCACGTAAGTAAATACTAACTTAGCTTCTATTTACAGGCTTTGTTACACCTGTTACGGAAAATGCAACGGTATTCATTGAAACTTTATATATCTATGATGAAAACAATAAAGATTAATTTAAGCATTACATTCTGTAGTTAGTTTGATAATAAAAATGGGAACTATGGAACTGTAGGCTTTAAAAAAATCGTTTCAGTACCAAATATTTTATGCTTTTCGATATCTCTGGAATCAGGTTGCACGTGATTGGACAAACGGTTGCCCTAGCAATAGAGCATGGTAGGGAGTGGGGGCAACTGTTCGTAAATGACCTGTCTTGGAAAGGTAATAAAACTAAAATGGCTAAACACGCTATTAGCGAGTCAGCAGTTTATACCTTGCGAAACAATATTGATGAACAATATTGTGGTGATTTTTTTAACACAGCAGGAATACCATCAGAAATTGCAGCATTGCTGTACTCACATATCAAACTTACGTCAACACTTTTTACTATTTATGGAATTGATACAATACGTGCAACCGCACATCCGCTTGTATTAGCAGCAGCATCAGGTGTCAGCGTTACAGAACTAGCAAATCAACTAGAAACATCCGAGGCACCCTCTGCCATACAAAAAGCCTTACAATCAGTATCAAGAAATCAATTTGCAGAAATTAACAAATTATTGGGTGCTAGATTAATTGCCAAATTCAAAGAACGAGAGAGTGTAAATTACACAACACTAAGTGACTGTGGAGATTGCGTAAAAGCATTTATCACAGCATATCGAAGTGCGTAAAAACTTTTAAACTTATCTTGTGGGGTGGGCATCCTTGCCCGCCTCTCCTGATTTTTAGAACGGCAAGGATGCCCATTCCACAAGACAGAGTTCCCAAATAAATTAAAAATTCCATCTGAAATAATGCACTTCCTCTGTATGATATTAAATTTATTAGCACTATAAAAATATTTCCATAACCTTTATGACACAGCAATTCCGCATAACTCTTCTACCAGGCGATGGCATCGGTCCCGAAATCATGAACGTTGCTGTGGATGTACTCAAGGTTGTAGGAAAGAGATTTGATATTGAGTTTCATTTTCAAGAAGTTCCGATTGGTGGCGCCGCTATTGACCTAACTGGGGAACCTTTACCACAAGAAAGTTTAGAAAAATGTCGTAATAGTGATGCAGTGTTACTTGCTGCTATTGGCGGTTATAAATGGGACTCATTACCACCACCTCAACGTCCCGAAGGAGGTTTGTTAGCATTGCGCGCCGGTTTGGAGTTATTTGCTAATTTGCGACCTGCAAAAATCATCCCTGAATTAATAGATGCCTCAACGTTGAAAAAAGAAGTTGTCGAAGGTGTTGATATTATGGTGGTGCGCGAGTTGACGGGAGGTATTTACTTTGGCAAACCTAGAGGAGTTTTTGCCACAGAGACAGGTGAAAAGCGTGGTGTGAATACGATGGTTTATACAGAGTCGGAAATAAATCGTATTGGCAGAGTTGCTTTTGAAGCTGCACAAAAACGTAGTGGTAAATTATGTTCTGTAGATAAAGCGAATGTTTTGGATGTGTCACAGCTATGGCGCGAAAATATTACTAAACTCGCAGCAGAGTATCCTAATGTGGAACTTTCGCATCTTTATGTAGATAATGCCGCGATGCAACTTCTACGGGCGCCTAAACAGTTCGACACAATTGTAACAGGTAATTTGTTTGGTGATATCCTGTCGGATGCCGCAGCCATGTTGACAGGCAGTATAGGTATGCTACCATCTGCTAGTCTGGGTGCAACCGGACCAGGAGTGTTTGAGCCAGTTCATGGTTCTGCACCTGATATTGCAGGACAAGACAAAGCTAATCCTTTAGCACAGGTCTTAAGTGCTGCAATGATGTTACGATACGGCTTAAATCAACCCACAGCCGCTGACCATATTGAAAAAAGTGTGTCGCTGATTTTACAGCGGGGGTTGCGTACAGGAGATATAATGTCTCCGGGTATGAAGCAATTAGGCTGTCGTGCAATAGGCGACGCATTAATTCAAGCCTTGGAAGAATAATAGTTTGGTTTAATCATGAAAATTTAGGGAGTTTCGGCGCCTAAATTTTCAGATAAACTAAAAGTAAACCTAGACACAAATCATTAGTATAAGCAGTGTACGCTTTAAAACAAGAACCCGATAATTACACGAACAATAGAAACCAGCCAGCTTTGATTGACCCTGCCCTCATTAGAGCCGCTGGACAGATATATCATATATATTGCGAAGTTCATCCTGAAATTACAGGACATGCTTCGGGTGTAGCGATTAATCGTTCTAACCACCGAGGTAAAGTTATTTTTACGCAGCATCCGGTATTGTTACCAGAAGAGTGCTTTGTACCTATAAGTCAAATTGAATCGTATATGTATTAGTCATTGTTCCGTGCGTTCTTTGAATTTGTCATTCAGTAAAGAAAAATAACAAGTGACAAATGACACTTGTACAAAGTACAAATGACAAAGGACAAATGGCTTAAATGATATATGGATGTTTTGATGTTAGTCCCAGCAAGTCTTATTGTCTTCGCTTTGGGTGCATCGATTGGCAGTTTTATAAATGTAGTGGTCTACCGTCTCCCTGCTGGGTTATCGGTTGTTTATCCACCATCACGGTGTCCACGTTGTTTGAATGAGTTAAAAGCTTATGACAATGTTCCTGTGTTGGGGTGGTTATGGTTGAAAGGGCGTTGTCGTTACTGTAAGAGTAAAATTTCGATGCGTTACCCTGTGGTTGAGACTATTACAGGGTTGTTGTTTCTGTGGGTATTTTGGGTATTTCAATATTCGCCCCAAACTATAGGATATTGGATTTTTTGTAGTTGGTTACTCGCTTTATCGCTAATTGACTTCGATACAATGACTTTACCAAACCCATTAACTAAATCTGGTTTAGTGTTGGGGGTTGTGTATCAAACGGTTTTGGGTTTTATGCAGTCTAATAGCTCTACTGGTATCAACCATCTAATAGGTGCCATATTTGGTGCAGTTTTGGGAATATGGCTTTTTGACATCATTTCCTTTATTGGCTCGATAATTTTTCAGAAAGAGGCAATGGGTGGAGGAGATGCCAAACTTGCTGCGATGATGGGCGCCTGGTTAGGATGGAAACATTTGCTACTAGCTGTTTTTATTAGCTGTATAGTTGGTGTAGTAGCTGGTGGAAGTGGTGTAGTACTTACAAGTAGAAAATGGGGAAAAAAAATGCCATTTGGCCCATGTCTTGCCTTGGGTTCGCTGATTACCCTGTTGGGAGGCGAGATGATTATATCAAGCTATTTACGATTATTTCCCTAACCACATTTTTCCTCACACCGCAACTGTCAATTTGATTACCTCAACTATTCTTTATATTTTGGTAATATTATTTTGTGGCTTAAATCCTCTTCAAGACAGGCGCCTTGCCAGCATTTACAAGATGCATACCAACAAATATTGGTAGTCTAGGGTGGTATTCGAGCAAAATACTTGAATTGGTATACATATTTTCGTTAAGCTGGCAACCAAAGATGCTGTTAAAATGTCAGTCTTGCTAACAAGATGACTGTTAATAACGACATACTACCTACGACGCATAAGAAAAAAAATGGCAAACAACGAAGAAACACGCGGTTTAAAATCTCTATTAGATTGGTTTGCAAACCGCCGAAAATCAGGGTCAACAACACCAGAACGTCAAGAGCGTGAAATAGCTGATGGACTCTGGCACAAATGTTCTAAATGTGGAGTATTAAGCTATACGAAAGATTTAATGGCCAATCAAATGGTTTGCACCGAGTGTGGATATCACAACCGGGTAGATAGCGATGAACGCATTCGACAATTAATAGACGCGAATACATGGAAACCATTAGATGAGCATTTGCGTCCAGCAGACCCATTACAGTTTCGCGACCGTAAACCGTATATTGACCGTTTGCGAGAAATGCAGCAAAAAACAGGTTTGACTGATGCTGTAAAAACAGGTTTAGGAGAAATAGACGGTTTACCAGTTGCACTGGGTGTAATGGACTTTCGTTTTATTGGCGCCAGTATGGGGTCGGTAGTAGGAGAAAAACTAACTCGTTTAATAGAAATCGCCACACAAAAACGCTGTGCCGTGGTAATTGTGTGTACATCAGGTGGTGCCAGAATGCAAGAAGGAATGCTATCGCTAATGCAGATGGCAAAAATATCAGGAGCATTACAACGTCATCAAGACGAGCGACTATTATATATACCCGTATTAACAAACCCAACAACAGGGGGAGTAACGGCAAGCTTCGCAATGTTAGGAGATATAATAATAGCGGAACCAAAAGCAACAATAGGCTTTGCTGGTCGGCGCGTGATAGAGCAAACCCTGCGAGAAAAACTACCCGAAGATTTCCAAACGGCAGAAGATTTACTCAAGCACGGGTTTATCGACGAAATAGTTCCCCGTACCCAGATGAAGAAAACCCTAGCACAGTTAATCGCTCTGCATCAAGCCTCATCACCAATACTCCTAAGTCACGTTAACAGTCAGCCTGTTACACATAGCAATCACAACGTTGTTATGTGGGATACTCGAAGCTTAAGCTCCACTGTGGCTGAGTAAATACAAATTCTTGTGGCTCTTGTGGCTCTTGTGGCACAGGCGTCTCGCCTGTGCAGTCATACTAATTATTATTTTTACCAGCAGGAAGATTGGCAACGGATGATAAACGCATGTAACGGATATGTTGTTTGAAATAATCAGGGATTGTTTGAGAAATCATAACCACCAGTAAAAACAGCCCCAGTAATTTAAATAAATAGTACCCAGTGTCTGTATAAAAAATAAATTCTTTATACAAACTAAGTCTGTAAAATAGCGCTCCTGTTTGCGTTCACGTAGTGTCTCCGGAGGAGAATAACACGTAATTAATCCAAAAAACAAGTAGTTATATTTACGTTAATCTTCTTGTTTGAAGATTGGTATTAACAAAACTATAAACTTTGGAATCAGCATCCCGAACGGTACTACTGGTTAAGTAAACAGGTAGTACTGTGCAGGCACAAATAATGTTTTACTGGGGGGATATAATAAATAAGCCGTCAGTAAAACAGCCCCAGTAATTCAAGTAAATAGCACTGACGTTCTGTGCTAAATCTGTATAAAAATACGCGCTATTATAAATATTAATCTGTAAAATAGCGCTCCTGTTTGCGTTCACGGAGTGTCTCCGGAGGAAAATAACACGTAATTAATCAAAAAACAAGTATTAATATTTACGTTCAGCTTACTATTTGAACATTGGTATTTACAAAACTATAAACTTTTAAATCGGCGCCATGAAGTACTACTGGTTAAATAAACAAGTAGTACCGTTCGCTAAATTTAGCTTGCTCGGCGCCACAAATATACGTTCTCAGTATAAAATAGTACTTGTTTATTGTTTACAGATGTAACACCCTAGTGATAGCATGACCTGCGTCGCATTTATAGGGGATTGCCATTGGAGACAAATCAACTTGACTTGTTCTCACCAACTGAAATAGTAAGGGCGCCACTTAATAGAAGCCCTGTGTTATTGATGGATGATATAGCGCTTTCCAAATGGAAAAAACAAATTGCCATCCATCAACAACAGGTAAGAACAAAAGAACCAATAGAAGAAGTAAGTTTATTCGACGTGCCGAAGTCGCACGTTGACCCAAATATAATTGACCCATTTACGCTACATTTATCAGGGTTATCTTTTTATCGATTACCTGTAGATAGTCCTGGACAAGCTTGTCTATATTTTGTAATTGACTGTACAACAAATTTACTTTTATACATTGGAGAAACTTGTAAATCTAACAAGCGTTGGAAAGGAGTACACGGCTGCAAGCAGTACATCGAAAATTACCAAGACCTGCATCATAAATATAAATTAGAAACAGCAGTAAACATCGGCTTTTGGTGGGATGCGCCTGTACCAACAAGACCAAGACAGCGATTAGAATTAGAGTTAATTAAGAAATGGAAATCTCCATTCAACAAAGAAAACTGGAAATATTGGGGACAACCCTTTGGTAAAGAGTAGGCGCCGCAAGTAGGAGAAAGATTATTCAAGTCAAAAATCAAGTACTACATTTAATGCGACACGAATTTATTCCCAACATTCTTCTTCTAATACTCCTACGCTCGTCAAGAATTCGGCTGTTATCAATACTGCGAATTTGTCCAACATCAATATAACGGTCTTGGTCTAAACCGTTTACGGAAGATGCGATAACACTAACAATATAAGGAGCATTTTTACTTCCTGGTCTAAATGGCATCACAATAGTTAACGAACCATACTGATTCATTATATTGTATTGAACAATTAGACAAGGGCGTGTCTTTCTTATTTCTGTACCTAACGTTGGGTCAAGCTTACAAAAACGTATTTCTCCACGTTGATAAGTTAAATTACCTTTAGGTATTAATCAATTCCATCAAGGGCGACACAATCCCAAAGTGCGATTTCTTTTAGATACTCTGGGTCTGAAGTCTCTTCAATTAGTGCAGCAATCATTTGTGCTTTTAAAACTGCATGACGATGCTGACTTAAGATGTCCTTAATATAACCACTATGGTTAGGAGCATTTCCATTGTTGGCAGCTTGCTTGTCTATGAAAGCCAAAATATCTTCATCAAGTGTAATTGTTACTTTCGCGCGCCAAGTTTATTTCTCCTTGGCCTTACTATCTGGCCTTACTTATTTATCATACCACATTGCTGCTTCACACGTTTAACCATGCCAGAATAACAGCGCCAAGATTTGTGAAAAGTTAAATCAAAACGCTGCCGGAGTGCTTTATGGAAACATCTGGGAGCAGAAAGTAATCGCATTTGATACTAATCTGCTTAATATTTAATATATAGATATTCTACTGTAACAATAGATTCAAAAAAATTTACAGTGATTGAGTCACTTTTACATAGCGTGTTTTAATACGGGCACCAAAAGCTGAAGCCCAACGCTCACAGTCTAGTAAAATCCGCTCAATATGAGTGTTGATAGGATTTATCTAATCTTGACTAATTCCGCGTTTTGTGCTATTTCTTCTTTGCTTAAAAGTACCCAATTAGCGAGTGTGTTTAAAATTTCTGCTTTTTCGGTCGGTGATGCCGATAGCACCAACGAGCGTATATCTATCTTGTTTGTATCAACTTCTCCTAATTGGCATAACAGGTAATTCTTAGCTTCCGAGGGTAATCCAGCTAATAGTCGCTCTAGACTATCAGAATAAATTCGCTGTTGCCCCCGCCGAAAGCCACTAATCATCTGCTGAGAAACACCTGTTTGCTCAGACAGCCACTTAGCACTAATCCCATACTTTTCGAGGGTTCTATCCAAAGCCTGTGAAAAATTCATAAGTTTGGTTACGCCATGACTGAATTTAGCTTATAATATTCAGTAGTGGCTTAATTTATAATAGCGAATTAACTTACTTCTCAATACTATCAAAATAATCGCGGAGGTAACAGTTTGTAAGTACTCAGACGCTATAGCTCTCAAAAGAGACAAAACTTAATACTGCAACCCGATACCATCTGACGCTCATTCACAGAATTAATCATGGTTTTAATAGCACACTTTGGTGGTAAAGCGGGAACGGTAACACACGTAAAAAGAGATTTCTGCGGAAAAATCAACAATGGCTGTTAAAAATGGTTAACGTAATCAATCGGTACTCTTTGAAGTACCAAAACTTGGGAGCAACGCGCGTTGTGACTCAAGAGAATCCAAGTGCTTACTATTCAACGAATACACAACATTTAGATGAATGGTATACTCCACCAAATATTATCTCCCTAGTACTACAGGTTTTAAATGAGATTGACTTAGACCCTTGTGCAGAGGGTAATAAGAATATTCCAGCACATTCCCATTACACCAGAATAGATGATGGATTAGAACATGAGTGGAATGGGCGCCTTTTCCTATACCCACCTTCTTCTCATCCAGACAAGTGGATAGCAAAATTACAAACCGAAGTATCAAGTGGCAGAGTCAGTGAAGCGATTGCTCTTTTACCAGCACAGACGGACACAGACTGGTTAAATTCAGTATTAAAGACTCAACCAGTTTGTTTTTGGAAAGAACGAATTACATTTTTAGACGCAAATTCACAGCCAAATTTACCAGCAACACAGTCTCACTGTTTTGTTTACTGGGGAAATAACCAGTATAGATTCAAACGAGTATTTGAACAGTATGGTATAGTTTACCTTCCAATTTGGAAGCCAGATGAAGCGGAGCAACCATCAAACGATGAAGTACTACCAGTTGAGTTAACCAGTAGTACCAAAAGGAGAAGCAGAGGAAAAGGAACGGGAAGAATTCATTTTAGAACTGTAACTAAAAAAAACGGAAAGCAGTATGACCAACCTTGGTATGACTGGGAATTAAATACGGGAAGCAAAACAATTTCTAGAAGTACATATATACCAAAGCATTTGTTCAATATAATTCTGGAGCTAGAAATTAGCAAAGCTCCTGTGAATGAGATTTTGGGGATGTTGGGAATAATTTTGTAAAACAACATGTGTAGAGACGTTACACGTAACGTCTCTACAACAACAATTGGTGATGGGTTAATTGAAATACTGCATCTCAGCTTCAATTTGACGAATTAAGTTCTCATCACCTTTGGTTCTAGCAACTTCTAGACGATGCTCTAAATTCTTCTTAATGCTTTGTTTGTGTGCTTCGCGTGCTTTTTCAGCAGCCTCAAACTTATTACGAATCATAGTAATTTGCCTCTATCATCTATAAATATCTATGTCTTGTAATCATAATATAGCATAAATTCGGTAACTGTTGTTACAGAAATGTAATTATTTATCATGTAGCAAGCAAGATAAGTGTCTATGTGATAACACGATGATTTCTCCACAACTGCTTACCTTGTTAAGCGATTTTGGTTTAAGTGATATTTATGTCGGTGTAATGAAGGGTGTAATAGCTCGAATTAACCCAGAAATCAGGGTAATAGACTTAACGCACCAAATTCCACCGCAAAATATAGCTGCTGCGCGGTTTTGTTTAATGAGTGCTTGTCCCTATTTTCCTGATGGAACAGTACACATAGCAGTAGTTGACCCAGGTGTTGGAAGTACGCGACGTGCCGTTGCCGTAGAATTTGCACATGGGTTTTTGGTGGCGCCGGATAATGGCATAACTAGTGGGGTATTAAGTCAAAGTCGAGCGATTCGGGCAGTAGAACTAACAAACCCACAGTATTGGAGAGTCCCAAATCCTAGCCATACCTTTCACGGTCGAGACATCTTTGCCCCTTGCGCTGCACATCTTGCCAGTGGTGTCAAAATTGAAAATTTAGGTAGGGAAATAGATATAGATAGTTTGGTAGAACTTGACTTACCGAAATGCTGTTACATTACCACAGGCGCCGTAGGTTGCATCCAATATATAGACATATTCGGAAATCTAATCACCAACATACCCGGAAGCTACGTAGAAGGTAAAACTTGGCATATCGTAGTAGATAACTTAAAGATAAAAGGAGGAGCAACATATAATAGTGTGCCCGTAGGTAGTGCAATTGCACTAGTAGGAAGTGAAGGTTGGGTAGAAATAGCAATTAATAGAGGCAACGCCCAACAACAGTTAAATATACAATTAGCGCAAACGGTAGAGGTAGGGGCGGGTTAACCCAAAATCTTCATCACCCATTACGATATATGTAAACCCGCCCTCATCCTAACCCACCCGCAAAGGAATTTTAATATGGAAGTATATCAAGGACAATTTGGCGAATTCACAGTAGATTCACACGACCGTCGGGGAGTAATAATCTACCGTGCAGGTCTAGCAGTAGCAGCATCATGCTTCGCAACAGGCGCCTTGTTAGTATTATTCAATAACAACCCCGAAATCTACCCACTCCTAACACCCCTATACACCTGCTTTAGTATAGCTCTAGGTGTCAGCTTACTATGCATCCACATATACATGGCAGCACTGCATCGAGCGTTACAAGCATTCTGGGCAATTGGTAGTATCGCAGCTTTATTTGTCGCACATACAGACCCCCAACCCTTTGCAGTAACCGTATACACCCATCCATTAGCCATACTAGGAATAGGTTTTACATTTGCAGCGCTCACAGGTATATTCTTCAAAGAAGCATTTTGTTTTAATCGTCTAGAAACAAAAATTTTAACTCCCCTAGTACCCACACTACTACTAGGACACATGCTAGGAATATTACCATTACAATGGGAGCGCGCGTTGTTAGGAATTTGGGCTATATTTTTCGTAGTCTTTGCAATACGTAAATTAATCCAAGCAATTCCTCCGGATATTGGAGACAAATCAGTGTTTGCTTACTTGAAAGGACAACAAAAGGAACAACCTTCAACATAACTGAATGCGAAATAAAATTCGTCAAAGGAAAAAGCCTTTTGGAATTAAATTAGTAAAACGGCAAGAAATGTTGACACTAACACTACAAGGCTGGATAGTAACAACTATACTTATCTTAGCTTTAATAACACTTATAATCACTCAAATTCAACCATTTCTTGCTGTTACCTCCCCTATCAAAGCGAATATACTAGTAGTCGAAGGATGGCTTGCAGACGAAGCATTAAAACAAGCATTAAATGAATTTCAAATGGGTTCATATACTCATATAATAACTACAGGCATTCCCCTACAAAGGGGATATTATTTATCTGAATATAAAGATTTTGCAAACCTTGCTTTCTCCACATTAAAAGCAATGGGCGCCGACAGTGAGAAAATAATACCAATACCAACACCAGATGTCAGAAAAGATAGAACATATGCATCAGCTATTGCCTTAAAAGAAAAACTAGCAACATCCCAAATAAAACTTGAATCAATGAACTTATTTAGCGACGACGTACACGCACGACGAAGCTGGATGCTATATAAAAGAGTATTACCGAATACAAAAATTGGTGTAATTGCCGCTCTTTCCCACAGTTATGATACAAAAAGATGGTGGAGTTCCAGTGAAGGGGTACGTACAGTAATCACAGAAGCAATAGCATATATTTATGCATTATTCAAAAATTATTAAAACCTTATAAAATCTTAATATAATCTCTTGTGGAGCAGGCATCCCTGCCTGCCCTATCAAAGACAGTTATATATCTTGACATAACCTAATCAAAACACAAATATCAAGTACCAATTGACTTACAGAAAAATTAAAATCCGTAACCGCTTCAGAAATCACGGCGCCATTTTTCTCTTCCAACTTTTGTTCAAAAAACTTTATAAACTTACTCATAGGTTCTAGCAAAGAACAAAACCCTACTTTCTGACCAAAATTATAAACTCTTTGCCACTCATATATAACTTGTGCATCAACTCTTTCCAAACCTAAAATAAATAAATCACTTAAAACTTGCTGTAACTGTTCTAAAAACAAGTTTATTGGATGCTTATTAAATAATTATAACTGAGAATCATTTAATAATTTACTCTCATACTTAATTCTTTGAACATCGGTGCCACAAATCCAAGGTTGAAGTATAACCCGCTTCTTATCCACCTTAAAAATCAAAGAAATAGGTATAATTACTAAACCTTCAGTAGTTAAATAAGCATGACCTGCAACAAATAATAGTGGTTGTGTAAGATACTCTAATAAAACTTCTGTACCAATTCTACTTCTATATAAATATGGAAATTTTAAGATAGCTTGATTATTATTTTGGTCAAAAAGTTTAGCTTTGACTACTTGCTCAACGTTACAAAAATCAACACTTTGCAGTTGATGAATTTGGAAAACGTGGAAATTCTCAGTCAGTCTTCTGGGACGAAGCGAAGTAGGGGGTAATAAATCCAAATACGCGCGCAGTGAGTTAAAATTTTCAACCAGTAAAGGTGGCCGTAATGATTCCCATTCAAAAGTTTGAGGATTGACTACTACTTGCGTGCGTCCCGGCAAAAATTGATAATTAGGTGTTCGCTTCCCTGCTTTCACCAACATTTGCCCAGCACTCAAAGTAGCAAACGAGACTTGTTTTACTGCATTATTTTGAGCTAACTGCCAAAAGTCAACAGGGTTATCATCTTGAGAGTCAGGAAAATCATGGCAAATAGCAACAACACTACCAGAGTCGGTATCTTAAAGGTAAGTAGTTAACTGTACATTTTTATGACACACTTGTACACCACAACCTAAACTAATTAATCGTGCGGCGCCTATATCAGTAAGTTTATCAGTTTGGGAACCGCGAATAAATAATTGGGGCACGGCACCTGTGTCATTACGTATAGCATCAATACGAATACAAAGTTCTCCGACAAGTTCAACTACACGTGTGGAAGAAAAGCGCGCGTCACGAGATTCATAACGTTCTATTTCTTGTATAATTTCTGCAATAATTTCCGCTAACCAAATTAAGGAAGAAGTGCGACAATTTTGTTCAAGGCGCCGTAAACGACCAATATTAGCTTTATTAATACCTCTAATACCGCTTGAGAGCAATGATATTAAATTATCTTCAATATCATTTAATATATCAACTGGAATAGGCGCCGCTTCTTGTTGAGTAGAAATAATACCGCTAATTTGTTCAGGTTGAAGTTTGCGAAAAGGCCAAACACTATAAAGAACATGCTTACAGGGAGCAGGTTCAGAGCAATCACAGTAAGTATAACGAATATCACCTGGAACTAAGAATCTCACCGTATAAGCTAAAGTATGAATACGGGCAACAGGTTTGTTACTTTTGATAAGTTCGATAACATGACCAGAATTAAACTCACTTTTAGCGCGCGTAATAGTAGCTTTATTAAAATAATTACTTAATTCCGCATCGCTGATATCACCAGGGTTCCAAAATTGTGAAGAGGTTTGAGGTGAAGAATTGGGTTTAAGAAGCTGGGTACGTTGGTAAATTAGAATCGAACGAATAAGATGACGACAAACAGTAGTAGCAGAACAATTACAATGACGGTCGCTTAATTCTTCGGTAGCAGGCAAAACACATTCAACATCTGACCAGCGTATAGAAATATTACCCTGAGCATCTTGTGTTATGTCGTAAGATAATTCTCCCTCTTCAAGTTCTTTGAACGCGCGTTTAACTAATCCTCGGTTGCTGAGGACAGTCAAATCATCTGTTGTAAGTGCAAGTAAATCTTGACGTAGCATATTGGCAACGGATGATGAGCGGATGTAACGGATGGGTTATTGGTTAAATAATTCGTAGCAGGTTGGGGAGTTCTTAGGTTGGGTGCAGCACAGCGTAACCCAACATAATCGGCAGTTTTAAGTTAATTCAATGCTTATAGATTTCATAAAATACTACCTTGCAGCTACACTTTTTAATGCTACATTCAAGAATAGCACAAATAAAGCATACCCGGAAAAAACAGTATTTATTTAAAGATAACCATGTCAGATTTAACCGAAGCTCTAGACCGAATCTTAAAGTGGATAATTAAACATAAGTCCTCATATATTAACTATCTACAACCAGGTTTATCAAGAAACGAGATAGAAAATTTAGTTAAAGATTTACCATTTAAAATTCCTTCAGAAGTTTATGAGCTTTATCAATGGAGAAATGGTGTTACAGAAGGAGATTACAGCTAAGAGACAGCTTCGCTTTTTTTAAATTGGGCTTTTAGACCCCTACAGGAGATAATTGCGGAATATAAAGCTGAATATGAAAAAGAGTTAAGTAATCAAATTAATAATAACTTTAGCCAATTTCAACCTAGCCCTTTCTCTAAAAAATTTAGACGTTGTATTTTTCCGGTAAACGTATACCATGATATGAACAAATCGCATAACAATCAGCGTATTCAATAGCTGCTTTTCCTTCAGCGTGAAGAGTATCTTGGTTATCGAAAGAAAGTTTTATTGGACGATTACAAACAATATAATTTCCTTGATAGTCTTCAAAAATCCATCCACAGTTAGTAATTATATCAATGTAATAGCTTGCGCGCGTGCTTGAGAAACATCATCTAAATCACCAAACACAGCTTCTGTACCTGATTACAAAATTAATCGCCAACGACGGCGCCTTTTTCCACATTTCCCCAAGCTTTGGTTAAAGTTGAAGCTATGTTATGCTTTTCGCGCGGTGTAAAATAAGTAAATGCTAGATGTAAAGCTGGTAAGGCTTCTAAAAATGTCTCTTCGTCGAAGCTTGTAATAAGTTCATCGATATTTAGCAGTAAGTCTGGGTGTCGCTGTACAACTTCCCTTGCTAAACAAAATAACCCAGTGAGAAAATCTCCTATCATGTTAGGTTGAGCGCAGGAGCGTAAATCTAATAATACATGCTCGGTAGGTGCCGCATTTAAACTCCACAGAACACCACAAGCGGCGCCTCGTAGTAAATGTGTTTGTGTAGAATCAGTATTGGTTCGCTGTAATATATTGATAAATTCGTCGCGGTTTAAATTTAACTGGCGCCCCCCAGAAATGTTACACCTTAAGAAAGTTTCAAATAATACTTTAATTCCTTGCAGTAGCTGTTGGTCTTTTCCTTGTATTTGACCAAGACTTTCTAATAGCCATAAACCGCGCGTAAATGCTTCTGCTAAAAGCGTACCAATTTTATCTTGACCTGTTGTTCCTAATACTTCGTTGTAACAATACAGATATAATATGTGTTCTAATGCTTGAGTGAGCGAGAAAAAATCACCGTCAGAACGAATTAAATTAAGTAACTGCTGATAAAAAGGTTCAGCAAGATGTTGCAAACCCATTAAACAAGCATCTAATAATAACAAAGCAGATGCAACCGCATCCCTTTCTACTCGTGTTGCTTGTTCTAATAATTTTGCTTCTGCTGCTTCTGCTAGAGTAGTTCCGTAAATAGCATTTTCAATACAACTAGCTTCATATAGAGGACTCCAGCTTATTGACCACTGCTTCCATATATAAGATAAATCCTGACGACTAATTAAGTCACTACCAGCAGCGCGCGTATAACCTGCAATATCTAAAATTATTGTACAAAATTTAAGGACGTATTAGGGTTATTAGCTGCTGCATAACGAACTTGTTCAGATTCATTACCTAGTAAGTTTTCTAAAATATTTTTGGGTGTATTGGGATGTTCTGCAACTGCTACCTTAACTTTAGTTTCGCTGTTATTATCAGAATTCTTTATTATTTGAGTGAGAATTTTTGCAGAAGTATGTGGTTCTTGAGCGATTATTAATCTAGTAAAGTCATCAAAATCAGGTAAAATAAAATCAGGTATTATACGGAGCTTTAATAATTTGTATTCGTCGTTCCAATTTCTCTCTAAATCAGTAATTGCTATTGCTTTGCTCAATACTTCATCTATGTTACTGAATTCCTGGCGCCAGTTAACATGAAGTTTTACAGCATCAACTACTTCCGGTTCTTGACTTTGGCTTAATTTGTCTAAAGCAGTTGCAGGAATATTATAATTTATTAGTAAAGTTAGCAATACTTTTTTATGAGAACAGTTTGCTACCCATTCTAAAAAACTTACAGTAATTCTGTATTGCTGTATTAAACGCAATAGTAATTTTTCCGAAAAACACTTTAGTAAATTAGAACTTTCTGAAACAATCTGCTCAAAGACAGGATTATCGAGTACTTCTTGCGGAAACTGCCAAGCTAACTTTATCAAAACCTCTTGAGGCGTGTTTGGATTTGTAGCAACGTTTTTCCGGTAATATAATCAGAAGTGGATATTAAATCTCTAAGTAACTCACTATCAGCATTAGAATTATTAGCAACTAACCTTGCTAGTTCTAGGTTGAGAGTAGCTAATTCACGTAAGCGGTTTGGAGAAGTATTTTGATTGGCTGCTTCTTGTGCTAAAGTCATATAAAAGTTTGAGTGTTTTATTAATTGAGTGTAAAAATGCTGCTTGTATCTGTCATCAACTTTTATCAAAGCCTGGGTTATAGGTTGCTATTTATTTCTCTTTGCTGTCACAATATGTAAATCTCTTAACACCTCACTAAAAACTACAGTATCTACCTCACTAAGGCGTAGTATCCTTTCTTTAGGGATTCCCCACATTCCATTAATGGAAGAAACATAACTTCCAGATACAAAACAGCAGGCATCAATTGCTTCATCTCCATACATATCACCACCAAGAAAGGCATTTTCATATTCGCCAACTACAGCAGTTATATTGTGCTTGGGAAAATATTTATAATGGGTTTGTATTTCTCCTTGGTCAGTTCTACCACGTTGCCATGTTGGCTTCTTCATGGCTCATAAAAACTGGTACATCCGCTTTATCCCAATCTAACCAATCTTGATTTGGATGTTTAATGCCATATAAATGCTTGATAGCTTCTTCCTGATTAAAAGCTTTGATTTCTGGACGTGGTAAAGGATTCCTTGGGCGCCAAGTACAAAAACGCAAGTCTTGAGGGTTCAGATTGAAAACGCGCGTAATTTCCAACTTATCTAGAGATTTAACGGACGGTGCAATAGCTTCTGCATTTTCCAGTTCAGCTATTTCTTGTTCAGTACTTTCTACTAGAAGCTCACTATCTTGCTTAACCTCAACATATCCCTTGCCTAACTTCTGTAGTATCAACTTCTCGTAAGATTGCTTCGCTTGTTCTGGTGTAGGAAAGGTTTTACACTCAGTCTTCCCGGAAGAGAGGATGTTTGGAAAGTTTTAAATCAGACCGTAATTTTAGGAAATCGCCCCTATCCCCCGCGCGGAAGGAGAAGCGTTTTTAAAGCGCCATGTAAACACAACTTTCTGAAAGTTACTTTTTTCTGTTTGTTTGCGCCCAATATTTCTTTGCGGTTATTTTTTTTACGAACCGCTAAGACTTGCCCTTGAGCGGAGCGAAGGGACGCAAAGAACGCTGCATAGGGAAATGTAAAGATTAAGTGAAAGATGCCTCTATCTAAGGGGTAATTAATATGACCTATAATATCTACTTTTAAGCGGTTAAAATAGCGTACTAATATCTCACAAAATTAGTATTTAATTAAAATATTGCTTGCACCTTGCAAGTTTGTATTTTTGACAGGAAATTTGGGTAAATGCGGTCTGTGCATGATGCCCGCAACCCGCTCCGAGACGTTACATGTAACGTCTCCACATGTATCGCATAAATGCGTAACTAAAACAATGACAAATTTTACTGTTGGCGACTATCTGGTACTTCGTCTCAAGCAAATTGGCGCTAAGCATATTTTTGGTGTTGCTGGTGACTATAATATGGAGTTTCTTGATTACATTGTTAATCAAGAGGGTATTGAGTTGGTTACAACTTGTAATGAACTCAATGCAGCTTATACAGCTGATGGCTATGGTCGAATTAATGGCATTGCAGCATTAGTCACTACGTTTGGTGTTGGTGAACTTAGTGCTATTAATGGGATTGCTGGCGCCTATGCTGAACACGTTCCAGTTGTGGCAATTACTGGCGCCCCTTCTACCAAAATTCAATCATCTGGAGCGCTTGTCCATCATACGTTAGGTACTGGCGATTTCTCTATATTTGCCCAAATGTATGAGAAGGTAACTACAGCACAAGCATATTTGACACCGGAGAATGCAACGGCAGAAATTGACAGAGTTTTGGGCGCCTGCCTTCTTGTGAAATTACCTGTTTACATTTCCATACCTATGGATGTTGCTACCTCCGAAGTGGCTCCACCGCACGATTCATTTATGGCGCCACATTTTAAGAGCGACCCTGCGACTTTAGCTGACGCAGTTGATGCGAGTGTGCGTATGCTCGATAAAGCATCAAAACCAGTGATTATTGCTGACGTGGGTGTAGACCGTTATCAATTACAAGAACAATTACGCTCACTTCTTGATGTGACAGGATACCCTTATGCCACGATGACTATGGGGAAGGGATTGATTGAGGAAACGCATCCTCAATTCATTGGTATATATAACGGTGCTATTAGTGAAGACTATGTGCGTAGACGGGTTGAAGAAGCAGATTGTGTGTTAAGCATCGGTGTTTTGATGACCGATTTTAATACAGGAAAGTTTTCCGCTAAACTTGACCCTAGTCGAACTATTGAAGTGCATGGGCAGCATCTCAAGATTAAAGGTGAACAGTACAACAATGTAGGAATGCAGGATTTTCTTGAGGTTCTAAGCAAACACCTTAAGCACCGAGATACCGAAACCCTAAACTTAAAGCCCAAGAAAGAAAATTTGGATGCAGGTTTTACAACTCCCTTCCAACCCAACTCAACAGGAACGATTACACAACAACGTTTTTGGTACAGATTCGCTCAATTCCTAAAAGAAGATGATATTGTTGTTGCCGAAACTGGTACTTGTTTATTTGGAGGCGCCGTAATTCCTATACCAAAGGGAACCAGCTATATTGGACAAGTACTTTGGGGTTCAATTGGCTACTCAGTAGGGTCAGTGCTTGGTTGTGCCTTCGCTGCTCCACAACGACGAGCCATTTTACTAGTTGGTGATGGTTCGTTTCAAATGACGGCACAAGAACTATCAACAATGTTACGCTACGACCTGAAACCAATTATTATTCTTTTCAACAACGATGGCTATACAATAGAGCGTGACATTCACGGTGAGAAAATGCCATATAACGACATACAACCGTGGAATTATCACAAGCTCCATGAAATTTTTGGAAACAATGGTTGGGGCGTGAAAGTAAGTACCGAGGCAGAGTTAGAATCGGCACTGGTTTCATCTGAACAGAATAGGGATAAACTTACATTTATTGAAGTGGTAATGGATAAAATGGATAGCCCAGAAAATCTCTTGAAAATGTTACAGAAATAGTAGGGTCGTCACTGAGGAACTTACGTATTATTAACAAATGCAATGTTTTTTTTCGCCACAGAGACACAGAGGTTACAGAGAAGAGTAACATTAATACTGGGGAGTTGTCTCTTCTTTCTTCTTTCTTTGTAACCTTTTTGCCTTTGTGGTTCATTCCTCCTACCTCTGTGTTCTCTGCGCCTCTATGGTAAAAAGAAACACCAATTAGTTAAGAGTTATCGAGCAACGTTAAGTCTCTAATTACCTCACTAATTACTAGAGGGTCAACATCTCCAAGACGCAAGGCACCTGTATCACTAACACTATCATTAAGGCGCCGTATTAGTGGATAAAAACAACATCCTTTATTTTCGCCTCCCATTACAACACTAATATTAGCTTTGACAAACTCACGCGAAACCCAAATAAGATAACCATTATCAACACCTTCATACCTTCGTGCCCAACCTGGTCTACCAGCAAGGTAAGCAAAATTAATATCTTCAAAGCGTGTCAATACATATTTGTTTACTTCCTCTGGCTCTAATGTATAAATTTCTCTATTTATTTGTGGGAATGGGGGGAATATTTCATAATCACTTAATACTTGCCCCCAAGCTGCTTTTTGTTCCATTAAATGTAAAGGATGGACTACACCTACTTTCTCAACCTCTGCAAGTGAAATTAAATTATCATGACAATCGCAATATGTACGGTCTTCAGCTACTCTAAAGGTGTTTATTAATTTAGCTTCGCTGTCGTAGGCGCCCCATACGAATTGCTGTACTAAGTTACTCATTAAAGGATGTTGTACTAGTAATAATTCAAACTCAGAAGTAGACCAACGACGTTCGTTACACATGGCTAACTCTAAGCGTATAGCTTGAATTTTGAGCATTTGATAAAGCTGCTTTTTTAAGAGTTTCCAGTCTTCTGTAGCTTGTTTTGCTTTTTCAGCATCATCCTGCTTCCCTGGTTTCGGCAAGTTAGCAAGACGTTTACCATTTGCATCTCGTACCATTGGCTTTAATTCGGCACCGAGTATAAAGTAAAATTGACGCGAACCATAATCAAATACTTTTGTACCTTTTTCATTTAAACCACAATCTGGAATTATTCGGTCTTCTAGTTGTTCGCGCGTGAGTCTACGTTCTTGCGCTATTGACTGCATACACTCGTTGGCTTTTGTCTTCAGCGCTCTGAACTTGACCTTTTCTGCGATACTATGAATCAACATTAAAGCTGTATCAGAACCTATCGCGCGTAAACACTCTAAACCAAGAACCGCACGTTGATGGAAACTTTCACCTGGCCATTTGCGAATTAAAGGAGCAAGTTTAAGAGCAACTGCATCTGAACCGACTAAACCCAAAGCAGTCATTCCCCATTTTTCTTTAGCTGTACCACCGTCATTTAACCACAGTTCAAATAGTCTCCAAATAAAATTATCTAAAGACTTGCGTTGAGCATGAAGTTTAATATCTTGGATTAAAGGATGACAACTATCGAGGGTGCTTTTGCGTAATGCCTGCAAAACAGCTATGATTTGGTTATCGTTAAGCTTATTATTTCCAATATTGATAGACGGTAACTCTTTGAGTAAAACCCATTCAGGAAGCTGAGTTTTATTCAAGCTTCCCATTTGTGAATTTAACCATTCAGGAGTTGTAGCTTCATCCAAGTATTGTTCCTGCTGTTTCTCACTTTCAAGAACTTCTATCTGAATTTTCTTTGCCAGCGTTACCTTTTTATGCTTAATAGCATTGGCAACGAATTCAGCGTGTCCTTGCTGTTTCAAGTCTCGCAACACTTCAAGCGCTATCGAAGCAAGTTGACTATCTCCAGCTACAACAGGTATTAAACCAGCAATAGTATAATTTGGATGTTCTTCTAAGCACTGACGCGCGAGTTCTGGCACTTTAGAAGAACGCATCAACATTAACATTTGCAGAGCATTTTCGGGAGCTTTTACCAAAGCCAGTACTTCAAACAACTCTGCTGCTTGCTCTTTATTTTCTGCCTTCAATATACTATCACGTACCCAGTCCAAAGCTGTATATTCAGTATGAGCAAGCCACGCGCGCACATGAACTGGTTTAGTTAATAGTATTTTCAAACGTCGAATATGAGTCTCTACCAACTCCGCACTCCCAAGACTGAAAATTACTTCTAGTGGGTCTTGAATATTACTGTGAGGATTTGGCAAACTCTCAACAAACGCTTTAACTTTCTCGTGCATACTTAAATAAGCAGGAAGTTGTTTTAACCATTGGTCACGATAATATATATGGGAGGGAAGTAATGTAATACCTTGAGGCGCCTTTTCTAATACAGGAATTAACTTCTCACGTAACTCTTTTAACTCTTTGTCATTTAAATAAGGCAAGACATAGCGATGTAATCCTGGTATTAAAATCGAGTTTAGTGTATTATTTGCTGCCATATTAATTTTTTCAGCAACAATACGAATAGCTAAATCGTTTGACCTCAAAGGATTATAGCTATGACCTGCGAGAAAGTCTTGCAAATCATACTGAGCTTCGGTGTAACTAAATAGCTCCATACTATTGAGAAGGCTGATATCAACTAAACTGCTAATAACTTCATCAATAGGGCAAAGATTGGCAATAGCTAAAACAAGTTCGGGAGTTCTCCAATTCTTACCTCCAGACCAAATTAATTTAGAAGTTATGAATTCAATGCTAAGATTCCCAGTGAAGTCAATATTATTTAAAGATTTTATAAGCGCTTGAATACTTAAGTCTGTATTATCGAGACTGTGCGTCATCGCTGCAAACCAAAAATGAGCTTCTTGTTTTGATAGTGCAGAACTAATTTCAGGTTTCTGCCAGTTTACAAAATAACGAGTATTAGTCTTTTGCGCGCGCTCATTTCTTACAAAAACCTTCTCTAACCGCGAGAGCGCATCTTTTTTATCAAAAGGTTTTGGCTGAGGTTGTACGAGAGGGTTTCTAGGGCGCCAAGTTGCCCACAACCAATCTTCAGGATTTATTATTTCTACTCGCACGCTAATGTCTAGCTGCTCCTCCATACCTTCCTCGTGAATGAGAATTATCAACGAAGCTTGAAGCTTACAATTTTAGAATGCCCATAAAACTGACTCTAACTAACACACTTGCAGTTTTTCAATATTATCTTTTATAGTACAATAGTATTAAAAAGAATAAAATTATTACTTAATGTATAGTGATATGAACAGGACTTACGCATGAAAACCTAGAAACCTGGTTTCTTTACGTAAGTCCTGGTTATGGCGCCCAGAATCAGCGATACGTAATCCTTTGCTGCACATAAAGAAAAATCAAAAATCTAAGGCTGCTAAAAATGCGCTTACCGACTACAGGGAGTAAAGTATTAAATATCACACAGTAATACATTTTCAGTAGTGTCGGTAGAATACGTGCGTCAATTTCGTAAAATTTGACTATTTTTCCATTGTTTATATCATCTCAGAAAACTTACGCATCAGTCTACCATCTGAAGTTAGAAGTAATATATTGAAATGCTATGTTACATTGTAGAGGCTAAAATTTTCCCCCTTTATTAAAAGTAGGTAAATAATTCCCAAGATAAAGAAATCTGAGTAATTAGCTACTTCACAAATAATTATCCCCAAGTTTTGAGTATATCGCTTTTATGCCTTCACAGAAGCGTTAGGGGCATTTGTGCTTTTATCCTCTACCGAAAAATACGTAACATGAAAGTCACACAATCAACGACCTTCCAGGCATTTCACCGTAGTGTGTTTATGGTGATGAAGGCTGCTCCACGTGAGCTACGTTATGTATCAATTTTAACGTTATTTGCAGGAGCAATACCAAATATAGTTGTTTGGCTGAACAAGTTGATCATTGATGATATTACCAAGATTCTAAGTACTCAAACAGTAGAAAATCCAGTTTATCTAATGACTTCTCACTCTTCTTTACTTTACAGCATAGTAATTTTACTAGTGCTAAATTTATTTGCTGATTCTGTAGGAACTATTACCAGTTTTTTCTTTGCCACTTTAGCAGATAGAGTTCAGGGTTTTGTCGAACTGATGGTGCTAGATAAAATTGCTAATTTTCAGGACATTGCATTATTTGAATCACCCGATTTACTAAATATAGTTCAGTTAACGGAAAAAGGAGTTTTGCGACTTAAAGAACTTTCTTTTCGACTAGTTCAGACATTGCAAGGCTTTTTTATTTTTGTTCCTGCTGTCTTGCTGTCTGCTTACCTTGTTTGGTGGGTTCCATTGATTTTATTTAGCTGTGCAGCTCCTGCTCTGTATGTAGATATGAAATATCGTAAACTTAGTTGGAGAGCAGAAAAAACCCAAGCTCCTATCGCGCGTGAAATGAATTTATACAAAATGATGCTAAGTGGAGAAGCTTATGCTAAAGAGTTGCGTTTATTTCATCTCCAAAGTTTACTATTAGAACGATGGAAAGGGCTTTTTCAAACTATGTTTACAGCAATGGAAAAAATTCGTCGTCGCGGAAGTAAAGAAATTTTTGCTTGGTCATTACTCAGTGGTCTAGGTATTGCGCTACCTTATGTATATATAGTTTTCGGAGTATTAGCTAAAAAAAATACTCTTGGAGATTTGGCTTTATATAGCGGCGTGATTTTACAAGTACGTCGCAGTTTAATGTTCCTCATTGACGGTGGTGGAGAATTATATGATGTTTCTCTAGCTACTACCCCGATTTTCCAACTTTTAGAGTTAAAGCCAAGTTTATCTCCACAAACGAAAAATTCTCTACCTCCTATTCCGTATTCTCCAATCCTCTCAGGAGGAATTCAAATTCAAAACCTATCTTTCAACTACCCAAATAGCGAACGCAAAATTTTGCGCGATATTAATTTGACGATTAAACCAAACGAAATGATTGTGTTGGTAGGCGAAAACGGCGCCGGAAAGACAACTTTAGCGAAATTATTATGTCGTTTATACGACCCCAGCGCAGGTAATATTATTTGGAATAATCTGGATTTAAAAGACTTTAGCGTCGAAGAACTACGCAAACGTATTGCCGTTGTCATGCAAGATTATGCTCGCTTTCCTACCACTGTTCGAGAAAATATTGGCTTTGGCTATCTTCCAGATATAGAAAATCATGCTGCTATCACCGAAGCTATAGCTGAAACAGGGATGACGAAGGTAATCGATAAATTGGAAAATGGTCTAGAAACTCTTTTAGGTAAACAGCTTGAAGGTGGTGTTGACTTATCAGGGGGACAATGGCAACGTTTATCTATTGCTCGTGCTTTGCTGCGATTATCTCACGCTGAGTTACTCATACTCGACGAACCAACAGCTAACTTAGACCCAAAAACTGAAAATGAAATTTATGAAATTTTCCGCACTTTGGCGAAAGGGAGGATTGCGGTAATAGTTAGCCATCGTCTCGCTTTAGCAAAACTCGCCGACCGAATAGTTGTTTTAGAACACGGTCAAATTATTGAAATGGGAACTCATGATGAATTAATGAGGTTAGAGGGACAGTATCATTTAATGTTTACTCGTCAAGCTAGCAGCTATCAGTAGGTGTAGTGGTCTATGTCATTAAATTTGTGGGTTGATTAGCAACGGATACAACGAATGTAACGGATAATTTATTAATTACAAACAAAATCTAGTCGTTCAAAATTAATCATCCGTTACATCTTTTCACCATCCGTTGCTAATCTTTTTAACCAGATAATCTATAATTGTAAATTTTGTTATATTCGGTCGAAAACTTTTATAAACTCTCGACTACATTGACTTGACCACGACGAGCAAAACCATTACTAACGCGCGGTGTATCCACCGTCCATCAGGTGGAAGCTACCAGTGACGAAGGAAGCGCGCTCCGACAAAAGGAAACTAACCATCTCCGCTACTTCCTCAGTTCGTGCAAAGCGACCTAAAGGGTGTAAAGCCGACATTTCTGCCCGCGCGTCCTCTGGTAATTCCTGCATCTTGGGTGTATCAACATAACCTGGTCCAATTGCATTCACCCGGATGCCTTGGCTGGCATACTCCAGTGCTGTTGCCTTCGTCAAACCAACGATGCCATGTTTCGCGGCGACGTAGGGAGCAATACCAGGTGTTCCAACGGCACCAGCAACCGACGACATATTGACTATCGCCCCACCACCACTTCGGATCATTGCCGGAATTTCGTATTTCATTCCAAAGAAAATGCCGCTAAGATTAGCTGCAATTACACGATGCCACCATTCAATCTCGTAGTCGGCAGTTTTGATATTGTGTGGCCCAGTGAAACCAGCATTGTTAACCGCCATGTGTAGCCCACCGAAGCGCTCCACTGTTTCAGCTACCATTGCCTCAACGGCGCCATGTGAAGATACATCCGTCTCAATAACGTGTGTCCGCTTGCCGGACGGGTCTAACCGACCAACTACTTCATGCGCTTGAACAACATCAATGTCCGCTAGAACGACATGGGCGCCGTTTTCATACAGCTTAACGGCTATAGCCTCGCCAATACCTGTTGCTGCGCCAGTGACTATAGCTATGTTATCTGTAAATTCAGGCATTGGTTTATCCTCCAAAGAAATGCCAAGTTTTTAAAAACATTGTTATTGTTCGTAGTCATCACAATTCTTTCACCTTGACAACTATATAACCCATATTCCGCATTTCAATTTGAAGTACAAAATATTACAAGCCAAGAAAAACCGAAAAATCAGGATGATGAAGAAATAGAGTGCTAAACGAATATACTTTTAAAATAAATAATCAAATATAAAAGATTTAGCCCATAAAATAGATTGTATAAGCACTAAAAATTTGAGGAGCAATTACTGTTATATTTGTGCGCTTTTATTTTCTTTTTACGAGTTTTCCGGTTAGAAGCTAAATATAAGCTTACTTAAAAGATGGTAGTATTTATATTTACTGATAGCAGCCAGTATGTGTGTAGTGTTTGATGCGACATTCTGAAGTGCGGAAAGTGGGATATAAGTAATTTTCGGCGTTGCTGATTCTGGGGATGATTTTGCCTAATTTTAGACGAAATACTAATAGTTTCAGCTTCTAGTTCATCCCGCATTTATGCAACGCCTAATTTTCTACTGTCTTTGGGAGTAATTAAAAACAGATTGCAGGATTTTGATAGTTTTACAAGAATTTGATAGTTAAGTACTGATCATTTACCTAAATTGGAAAAATGATTGATTGAAAGGCACCTGAATATATCTGCTCCTGGCGAATCATCACGTGCTTTGAATACATAAAATGACAGAAGTATCATTTTTCAACAGTTATTATTACTTTCAAAACAGTAAACATGCTTAAATTGAAACTATAAGTGCCTGTAAGCCTTGTAAATAAAGCATATTTATAAATTTTAATTAAAATGAGCGCACGCTATGTACGAAAGAACCCTAATTACTCCAAATCCAAAGCGCAAAGTGACTGCCTAGCCATTTCCTTGTATTCATCCAAGCCCGACTTCAACGCAAATTCTGCAATTGCGATTGGATAAGAAGCAGTTAGTTCAATCACATGCTCTGCCATCTTTGGCCAAACGTGCCCACCAGCTAATTCGTATGCCAAGATCAGTTTATCAAGAGCGTCTTTACCGAACGTGCGGTAGTGGGCAACAAAATCAATTGCTCGGTCAGTGACAGCTGCTTCAGTCCAGTCAATAAAGCCGATAACTTGCGCCTGTGCATCAATAAAAATATGCCCAGCATGTAAATCACCATGAGTCAACGCCGTATCTTCCGGCCAAAACGCATCACTTTCGAGCCAATTTTGCCAGCGGTTCCATAATTTTTCACCAATGGTAAACTCGCACTTTACCGCATCCATTCTCCGCTTCATCCTCGCACACGCGTCCTCGACCGTTTCAACCGGAAGACCAACTGCACACGCTTTTGAGATACTAACTTGATGAAGAGAAACCAAACCCCTAGCTAGCGATTCATGAAATTGATTAGGCACGTTGGTTTCGTCAATTTCCCAGATATAGGCTTTTGCTTCGGAATCAATCGTGCCAGCAGGTACGCCATTTAATGCTTTATAAGCAATAAGTTCATCGGTAGAAACGACCCATCTCGGCACCTCCACAGTCAAAAGGGGGGCAATTAGCTCCAGCGTGCGTTTTTCTTTATCTACCAATGGCAGAACATCTTCCCGTCTAGGAAAACGTAAAATCCAGCGTTCTCCCTCACAAGAAGTCGCCAACACGACTTCAAAATCAAGCCCCGATTTATTGAATTGTAAAGAATCTGGTTGTATCCTCAAACCATGTTTATGGGCTAACTCAAGTACTTCTTGCTGTGTTTTTGTGTTTTCGCTCATATTCATATATTTAATTATCACACCCTTTTAATTCTATACTACATTTGTAGCATAATATATATCGAATCTAATGTTCGTTCAATGTTAATAATTAGCTTAATCGTTGCGGAATCATTGTCTCTCTTAGGAAATCAAATCGCGGCTATTGCAATTCCTATACTAGTATTACAATATACTCACTCTCCCTTGGCTGTTGGAATTGCCAGTGTTGGCAACATCATCCCGATAGTATTGGCTGCCATTGTAGGTGGACGCGCGATTGATAAATTTGGTGCCTGGAATACAAGCGTGACAGCAGATATACTGAGTTTCTTTTCGGTTCTCGCTTTGCCATTGGCTTTTATTTATTTTGATGAAGTTTCTCCATTATTAATTTTTCTCTTGGTATTTTTAGGAGCGCTCTTTGACCCGACAGGAACCTCAGCTAGACAAACATTAGTACCAAGTTTGGCTTCTTTATCTGGCAAATCATTGGAAAAAATCAACTCATGGCGAGGAGGGCTTGAAAATGGCGCTGATTTTCTTGGCCCAATTATTGGTGTTGGTTTGATTAGTGCAACTGGAATCATCAATACTTTTTTGATTAATGCCGCGACTTTTTTACTCTGTGCAAGCATATTTGTAATTGCAATACCAAGACAAGTTCAAACGTCAAGAGCCGCCGAAGATGCTGCACTATTGGGTATAAAGTTTATCTTTAAGCACCCTCAAATTAGAACTTTAGCAATTGTTGGTATGGCTGCAAATTTAGTCATCCTGCCATTTTTGAGTTTGCTTTTACCTGTATTGGCGACAAGTAAGTTTGGTAGCAATACATTACTTGGCATTAGCTTATCAGTGTTTGGATTAGCTGCAACAATTGGTGCATCATCTTTCTCACTGCTTTCCAATAAATTTTCACGATTTCAAATTTATTATAGTGGGTTACTTTTAACAGGAGGTTCTATTATGCTTGGCGCCTTTGCCACTAATCAGTACCAAGTCATATTATCCACAGGTTTAGCTGGCTTGTTATTGGGAGCGGGTAATCCTTTGTCCCAAACTATTTTGCTTGAAGAAACACCAGAAATAATAGCGGGAAAAGTTTTTACATCGTTTAATGCTATTCACTTTATTGGTGGTCCTTTTGGCTTATTATTGGCTGGCGTTATGACCGAGTTATTGAATGTTGAACAGGTGCTTATACAGTTTGGTTGCTTTCTAGTCGCATTAGCCATTTTTGGTTGGTATCGTTTGCCGTTATTAACATCAAAGGATTGAAAGCTTGTATCTATGAGTAATAAAAAAATGCATGTAGACGAGGTAAACACCAATGTATCTCTAGTTCTTCGCCTACTTACAACGCAATTTCCACAATGGGCAAACCTACCTATTCAGCCCGTTCAATCTGCTGGAACTGACAATGCAATTTATCGACTCGGCGCCAACATGGCCGTGAGACTTCCACGCTATCCTGGTTCAACGAGATCAATTGACAAGGAACATCATTGGCTGCCCAAACTTGCTCCATATCTCCCCTTATCCATTCCTGTTCTGCTTGCATTAGGGGCACCAGGTGAAGGTTATCCTTTTCGTTGGTCAATTTTAAAATGGATTGAAGGTGAGAACGTCATCATAGACTGCATCGCCGACCCACGTCAGGCAGCAGTTGATATGGCACAATTTATAACTGCTCTGCAACAAATTGATACTACGGGCGCCCCGCTTGCTACAGACAACAACTTGCGTGGTATTGGGTTGGTAAATAGAGACACCAATACTCGCAAGGCTATCGCAGCACTGCATGGCATGATTGACACTGATGCAGCAATAAGAGTCTGGGAAACTGCCCTAGAGGCGCTTGAGTGGGAACAGGCACCTGTCTGGTTTCATGGTGACCTGCTACCTGGAAACGTGTTGTTTAAACAGGGTCGCTTAAATGCTGTAATTGACTTTGGCGGTATGGGTGTGGGAGACCCTGCTTGCGACTTAATGATCGCGTGGGGTCTTTTCAAAGGTGAGAGTTGGAATATTTTTCGCGAAGCGCTAGCGGTTGATGACGCAACATGGGTACGAGGTCGAGGTCATGCATTATCTCAAGCAGTAATCTTTATTCCATACTACTTGGAAACAAACCCTGTGGGAGTAGGCAACGCACGGCGTATGATTTCAGAGGTTCTAGCCGATTATAAACATGATGCATGATGTTGGTTTCACAACACCTAAAGGCGCCCAATTGGCAACGGATGATGAACGGATGTAACGGATAGTTGATTTTTAACGCTCCTAAATTTGTTTGTAACCAATAACCCATCCGTTACATCCGCTGTATCCGTTGCAAACGGCCTCCAAATTTAGTTACACAGGCGAACACTAAGTTAATTTATTTTTTATTGACTTATTGTTCAGTCATAAATTATGATATTTGTAAAAGCGACAATAGCAACCAGTATTTAGGTTGTAAAAATTGTTATCAACGTTACCGTACAGTCTTATCTAACCCTATACAAAAAAGGGAGCGAACGCCATGAAAGGAAGTTGCGCCTGTGGTGGAATTCAATACGAACTCAAAGACAAGTTCCTAATTTCCAACCATTGTCACTGTTCAATTTGTCGAAAAGTACATGGAGCAGCCTTTGGTACATTTGGTCATGCCAAAGCTGAAGAGTTTCATTGGATACAAGGAGAAGAATTACTGACTGGGTATCAATCATCAACAGGAAATGTACGTAATTTTTGTTCTCGTTGTGGCGCCAATATGCCAAGCGTGTTTAAACACATGAACTATGTAAGGATTCCTTTAGCAACACTAGATGATGATTCCGGTACTCAACCTGTAGCTCATTTATATGTTAAATCAAAAGTACCTTGGTTTGACATTGCCGATAATCTATCCCAGTACCCTGAAATCGTAGACTTGCGTGAATTAGTTTAGGAGTAATTGAATATGGATTTACATTATGAAATACAAGGACAAGGCGAACCTATTGTCTTGTTACATGGTGGAGGAGCAGATTCGCGCGCTTGGCAATTCGTCGCCCCACAGTTAGCCAAAAATTACCAAGTAATCACCTTTGATGGACGTGGTGCAGGAAAATCACCACCACTGCTTGAAGCCGCTAATTTTGTTGAAGATTTGAAAAATCTACTTGAATATTTCAATATTAAGCAGGCTGTTCTAGTTGGACATTCTATAGGGGGTCAAATTGCAACCGACTTTGCTTTGGCTTATCCGAATCGAGTTTCTAAACTTGTATTGATAGCTCCCGGACTTTCTGGTTCTCAGCCTTCACCAGATGTAGAAGAGTGGTTTGAGCGGGTGAGAAAAGCGGCGCCAGATGCAGAAAAAATGACTCAGCTTGCTTTAGATCATCCTGTTCACAATGTTGTCATGTCCAGCCCACAACAAGAGCTGGTGGTAGCAATAACCAGGCACAACATAGAGCGCTCATTTGAGTGGAAAACTTTTGAGATGCTTTGGGCACAGCCTCCAACTATTGAACGTTTGAGTGAAATTCAAACGAAAACTTTATTTATCATTGGTACAGAGGACATGAAAGACAACTTGCACACTGCAAAGTTATTTAAGCAGGTTCCTAATATTCGCTTTGCCTGGATAGATGGCGCCGACCATACACCAATATTGACTCATCCAGACGAAGTTTCTAGCTTGATTCTCAACTTTCTGAGCAAGTAATAAGGGTGTAGCACAGGCATATAATACACCGTAGCATAGGTCGGAATGCCTGTGCAGCAATTTATTCTTTTTACCACAGAGACACGTAAACCGGAGGTTTTGCCGCAGGGATTAATCGCGTCTCGACAAACAGATTTGAGATTAAGTATATATATCAGCCCTAAGACTGATGTATAATCTTTGCCTCCTGATACATACTACAACTCTGGTGCTGCCCAAGTGTTTTTCGATATTTTTGACCGAATATGATTTTGGTGTGTTACATTGTAATATAGAAATTTTTTAGGTTGATAAAGTCATGAAAATTACCGCTCATCACTAACTAGCTAACTCAACCAGGTGAGCTTATTGCTTTGATTAAAAATCTTGAAAGTAATAATACAGAAGTTTTGGAGGACTAACAACTTTTTTGTTCGCTGTCCCACGCTCAGGAGTTTAAAATGCAAATTACTTCTTCAGCTATCTCACTCAACGTGGATGATGTTACGGCTTCAGGCGCCTTTGTCAAGAAACACTTCGGATTCAATGAAGATATGTCAGCCGATGGGTTTGTATCTCTCTCTAGACAAGATGCTAGTTTCAACCTTATTTTCCTTCAAACTGGGCTAAAAACTTTTAAACCAACCCACATGCGCGGACATCGAGCAGATGGTTTGCTAATTGTCTTCGTGGTGGATGACATCGATAGCGAATATAGTCGATTACAAAAAGAAGGGGCGCCGATTATAACGCCAATAGAAACCGAACCTTGGGGTGAAAGGTTTTTTCAGGTTCAAGACCCAAACGGTATAATTATTCAACTTGTTCAGTGGATTACCGAGCCAAACTCACAATCATAATTATTGTGTTATGAATTATTGGTGCCAATTTTAAATTTATCTGTAGAGACGTGATTAATCACGTCTCTACAAAGATAAGAATTTCAAGAGTTAAAAGAGGATTAATATGTGCAAACTAAAATATTTTGTAGCTTGTACGGTAGATAAATTCATTGCTTGTAAAGGCGATTCATATGACTTATTTCTTATGGAAGGAGAACAAGTCGCTTATTTAAATGAAAATTTTCCTGAAACAATTCCAGCTTTCTTCACGAAAAACTAGGGATAAATGCCGAGAATAAATGCTTTGACGTTGTTTTAATGGGACGTAAGACATACGAAGTCGGGTTAAAAGATGGAATTAGCAACCCTTACCCGCAGATGAGGCAATACGTTTTCTCTCACACCCTAAAAGAAAGTCCAGATAACAATGTTGAGTTAGTCTCGGATAACGCAGTGGATGTTGTTAAGGAATTAAAGCAACAACCAGGTAAAAATTTTTGGCGAATGCGGCGGTAGCAATTTAGCTGCACTATCGGCTCAAGAAGTAACTCCTGCAACGCACGATAATAGAGGGACAATATGGAACAATTAAGCTTCAAATCATCTATACCGGAAGCAAAGATTACAGCAGTTGAAAAAGCACTGCAAACAGCTTTTAATACGACAATAATAGAAAATATCGAGCTTTTAACAGGCGGACTATCTGGGGCCATTGTTTATAAAATTATAGTTGGTGGTAAACCCTATGCACTAAGGTTGATTATGCGGATAGACCCGCTTAATGACCCAGTGCGACAGTATACTTGTATGAATATCGCCGCCGAAGCTGGTATTGCACCATACGTTTATTATTCGAGTGTTGAAAATGCTTTATCGATAACCGATTTTATCGATGCTAAACCTTTATTTGGATATTCTATTGTATCAGACGAACTGCTGTTAAAATTAGTAGAAACAATTCGAGCAATTCATTCTACTAAATTATTTCCCAAACTTGTAAACTTTCTGGATGGGGTAGATGGATTTATTGCTGAGTTTAAAGCATCAGGACTATTGTCGGAGCGCGCGACAGAAGAACATTTCAGTTACTACTCTCAAATTCAAGAAGTTTATCCCCGTTATGATACTGATTTAGTATCCAGCCATAACGACTTAATGAAAAATATTTTGTTTGATGGTAAGAAAGTTTGGGTAATTGATTGGGAAGTAGCATTTCAAAATGACCGATATGTAGATTTAGCAACCGTTGCCAATAACTTTATTTCAACCGAAGCGCGCGAAGAAATGTTTCTAAAAGCATACTTTGGTGACTCCCTCGATGAATACAAACGCGCGCGCTTCTTCCTGATGCAGCAGGTTTGTCATATGTTTTACGCGATGATATTTATGAAATTTGCATTGAAATTGCAGCCGAAAAATTCAGTATGCGTTTTGAGTATGGATACTCCCCGCCTCCGAGAATTTTATAGGCAAGTTGGCGCCAGAGAAATTTCATTGATGTCATATGAAGGACAATTATTGTTTGGAAAAGTTATATTGAATGAAATATTACATAACATGAAAACACCAAAATTTACTGAGTCGATAAATAAGATGCGTTAGCTTTGTGATTATAGTTGGTAATTAAAGTTATATCAGTGTTTACTATGGTAGCTAGCTTATTTTAACGTTCTATAAGCTTTTGGTGTCATGCCTGCGAGTTGCCGAAACTGTTTACTCAAGTAGCTATGACTATTAAAACCACATAAAAAAGCTATTTCCATAATCGAGTGATTATTTTGTTTCAATAATTGCTTCGCGCGTTCTACCCGTTGTTGAAGCAAATATTGATAGGGAGTTGTGCCAAGAGATTGTTTGAATAAATGGCTAAAATGAAATTGACTGATAATCCTAATTATATTCACTTGTGTGATTACTTACCAAAAAGTCTTAAAGTTGGCGTTCTTAATTTATAATTATAGTTGTTTTTGCTGCTAAACTATGTTAAGTAATAATACGAGAATTGGCATTATTGGTGCTGGCGCCGCAGGACTTAGTGCAGCTTTAGCTCTCAGAAAAAAAGGCTATAAAAATATTACCTTACTAGAAAAAGAAGTATACGCAGGTGGCAAGTGTCATAGTTTTGACTATCAAGGTCGTAATTTTGAGCTTGGAGCAGTAGTTATTCCTTATTGTTCTCGAAAAACTCTTAATATTATTAGTGACTTAGGATTAAAGGTGGCGCCACTTACTAAAGACAGAGCTTTTTTTAATAGTAGTGGAGAGCAAATAGAGCTAATAGGTAAATTAGAACAAATTCAATTTTTCTGGCAAGTATTTGTGAAGTTACCATATTTACAGTTTAAGTATAGAAAAATCTTTCAACCAGGCTTTAAAAATATCAATGATGAGCTAATTCAATCTTTCGAGGGCTTTTGTAAACAGAATAATTTAGACTTATTTGAAAAATTTTCAAATTCAGTTTGTGCTGCTTATGGATATGGATATTTTGATCAAGTATCAACAGCATATTATTTAAAATTTCTTAAATTACCTCTTGTACTAGCAGTAATAACACAAACTGATTTTATATTTTTAGAAGGGTCTGCTAATGTTTGGAAAAAAATTGCAGAACAGTTTGATGTTCGCTATCAACAGCATATAAATAATATAAAAAGGAATGAAACAATAGAAGTTGAAACTCAAACAGAAGTTTTGGAATTAGACAAACTGATTCTAGCTTGTCCTCTAGACAATGCTTTAAATTTTTTAGATACTGCGCTTGATGAAGAGGAATTATTTTCTAAAATTAAGTATAATAAATATTGGAGTTTTGCTTTAATTATGGAGAATATGCCTAAAAAAAGCATAGGGTATTTGCCTAGTAATTTTTCTCCAGACAAGCAGGGTCATATTATGTGTTGGTATCGCAGGTATCCAGATATAAATCTTTATAATTTTTATGTAATTGCAAATAATAGCCAAGAAGAACAGGATATTGAAAAAATCATGATAGAAGATTTAAATCAAATAGGGGCAACAATAAAAGAAAAATATGTTTCTGCTGAATGGAAGTATTTTCCTCATGTAGATATTCTAGATATAGAAAATAAATTTTACGAACGGTTAGAAAGTTTGCAAGGAATGAATAACACCTATTTTGTAGGTGAACTGTTGAATTTTTCTTATATCGAAGCAGTAATTGAATACTCTTACGATTTAGTTAAAAGGTTTTTTTAATGATTTAAGCGTAATTTAAAGGCAGCATAGTTACAAAAAGGTTTTTACTTAGTAGCTGGACTGGAAACTTGACCGCAAGAATTTGATTGTTTCATAGGAATTAGATAGCACACTAGGATATTAATATAGGATTTCTACATACCCCTCTGTTCCATGCACGCGAATTCGTTGCCCATCTTTTATCAGTTTGGTAGCATTTTCTACTCCGACAACTGCTGGTAAGCCATATTCACGTGCGATAACTGCTCCATGCGTCATTAGTCCACCAACTTCGGTAACTAGACCTTTTATGGATACAAACAATGGTGTCCAGCTAGGGTCAGTAAAGAAGGTAACTAATATATCTCCATCTTTTATATCTGCATCTTCCATGTTTAAGATAACACGCGCGCGTCCTTCTATCACTCCGGCAGAAACAGGTAGACCGACAATAGCTTTGGCTGGAAGATTTCCTCGTTTGTACTCACCTGCAACTCGCTCACCATCAGACGTGATAACACGTGGGGGAGTTAGTTTTTCATATAATTTGTACTCGTCTTTTCGTTTGCTGATGATCTGGTAATCAAGTTTATTTGTGCATACGACTTCGCGAAGTTCTTCAAAAGTGAGATAGTATATATCTTCTTTTTCAGAAATAACCTTGGCTTGTACGAGTTGTTCGGCTTCTTTCAGTAAAGCCTGCTTATAAACAAAGTAGCGATTAACCATGCCGTATTTTGGATATTCACGATAACCGATGAAATTCCGGAGCAGGTCGATCATTCGTTTTGTTTCTTCGGCTTTTTGTTCGCCATCCGGTAGTTGCTTCAATCGAGCTAATAACTCCTGTTCTTTTTTCAAAGCTTCCTGTCGCCCTTGCTCAAATTTCCGTTTGCTGGCATTAGGCTCAAAGTTTTTGATGTTATTGAGAATTATAGGAACAAGTATGCTTGGTTTTTCACTCCAACGAGTTCTCGTAATATCGATTTCTCCGACACATCGCATTCCGTATTTGTTAAGGTAAGCATTAATAGCGTCCTGGGCTTCAATACCACCATCAAACTTAATCAGTTCATCCAAAAAGTTATCATCTTTTACATGTTGTAAATAATCAATTACTTCTGGATAAGGACGAATCACATCCGCAACATCCAATAGCTTCATACCCATTTCTGCCGTAATATTGTTTGGTACAGATTGAGAAAGGGTGTCTGCTGCGTTTTTTTCACCCAACCACTCCATCATTTTTTCGTTGATCCATGATGAAGCATTTATAGCAGCCATAAACACAGCAGAACTTTGTGGATCAAATAAAATCTTCTTTAATTGCTGGATATCTTTCAGGATAAAATCAATTAGGTGCAATCCTGATTTTGTTTGGATGTTTTGTTTTAACTCTTCTATCGATGTTTGACTATTCTTGATCAAATTAGAAACGATTGTCAGATCGGGTTCGATTGGCGCCTGAGAATCTACAGACGACACACCTTTACTGTTTTTACCGGAATTATCATTTGGTAACGATTTGATAAAATCTCCCCGCTCTATAATGGTCATAAGTGCATTTTTTATGAGCGGATCGTGTTGTCCCATAGCATTCAATAATATTTCTCTGCTAACAGGTGAAGCCAGTTGATGTGTGACATCAACAAACAACCTTCCACCAGCTTTAAACATGGGTCGAGCAGCTGTTAACTGCCATAAAGATAATCCCAATGGTTTTATGGGGTCGGTCATCATTTGTTGATGCCCGACAGATATATAGACGTGATTTTCTTGATCATTCGCTTCAGGGATTGGGTATAAAGTAGTGATTGGGCGACTCTGAACAATATAAAATGTATCATCAACCAAACACCATTCGATGTCCTGGGGGCTGCCGAAATGTTCTTCGATCTTTCTGCCCATACGCTCAAGCTGTAAAATCTGCTCATCCGTCAGCGCTTGCCTATTCTGCAAAGATGGCTCAATCTCCTGTTCAAAAGTGCCGCCATCTTTTAAGGCATAAATAGCCAGTTTTTTGGTGGATATCTTCTTCTCGATCACCTTGCCGTTAGACACTTTATAGATATCAGCATTTACCAAGCCGGAGACCATAGCCTCACCAAGTCCGAAGCTGGCATCAATGGATAACACTTTTCTATTAGAAGTGACGGGATCGGCAGTAAACAAAATTCCTGCCGCCTGCGGAAAAACCATCTTCTGAACAACCACAGACAGGTAGACTTTACGGTGGTCGAAGCCGTTTTGAAGGCGGTAAATTACTGCCCTCTCGGTAAATAGCGATGCCCAGCACTTGCTGATATGCTTTAAAATTGCCTCCTTTCCAATAATGTTTAAATACGTATCCTGCTGGCCTGCAAAAGAGGTTTGAGGTAAATCCTCGGCAGTTGCGCTGGATCGTACTGCATAGGCATTTTTTTCATCAAGCCTGGAGAGGAAGCTGATGATCTCTTCACTAATGTCTTGAGGAATGGCTATTCCTTCGATGACCCTACGAATCTCACCGCTAAGTTCAACGATTTTTTTTCGGTCTTCCACTTTTAGAAGCGATAACTGATCAAGTAATTCTTTAATCGACAACCTTTCCCCAATGATTCTTTTAAAGGCTTCAGTAGAAATACAAAAGCCTTCCGGTACTAGGATTCCTTCAAGGGAGGAAAGTTCCCCCAGGTTCGCGCCTTTGCCCCCTACAAGCATGAGTTGTGTTTTGTCAATATCCTGAAAACCGAACACAAAGGAACTCATCCTTTTCTCTCCTTTAGCAATTCATACTTTGGTAATTTTTATGGCAAGGCAGCTTACCTAGATTAGGACATGTTCTAAAATTTTCTCTCCCTCCAATGAAGGATTTTGTAGTATGCCCTATACGTAAAATCTTTTAAATTGATTAGAACACTAAGTTCGCCGCAAGCTTTAAAATATGGGCGTTGTTGCAGGTTGGAACGAGAGCTTCGATTGCCTTAAGGAGTTGAAGAGCGAAAACTTGAGTTACCCTGTTATATAATGAGGCACTTCTGGACGCTCGTAAAATGGCTAATAACGATATAGAATTTAGAAGGAAAAAGTACTTTGCACTTAGTTCAAAAATTGCCCAGTTGGATAATGCACAATTGCGCTCTCTGTTTGATAATATTGAGTCCAATGAGTCAAATTCAGGTTGGGGATTGAATCAGACCATAATTTTTGGGGAATCTAAAGTCTTTGTTAAACGTATTCCGGTTACGAACATTGAATATAACAACCTATTTTCCACCAAAAACCTTTATAACCTGCCAACATCTTATAATTACGGTTTTGGTTCTAGTGGTTTTGGAGTTTTTCGTGAACTTATTACCCATATCAAAACAACTAACTGGGTATTAGAAGAAGCAATTTCTACCTTCCCACTAATGTACCATTATCGGATTATTCCTTTTTTCGGGCGCCGTGCGGATGTGGATGTGGAACAGTGGGTTAATGCAAACGTCCGGAAGTATGTATTAGATAGAGTCAATGCCAATTATGAGTTGGTTATATTTTTAGAATATATACCGTATGTTCTAGATAAATGGCTGCAAGAAAACCCTAGTAAACTTCAAAAATCTTTAGATGACTTACGCGCGACGATTGATTTTTTGAGGACTAAGAAAATTATTCACTTCGACGCGCATTTTCAAAACATTCTAACCGATGGCGAGCGAACATATTTGACAGATTTTGGTTTGGTGCTTGACAAAAGTTTTGCGTTGACTCTTGATGAAGAGTCTTTTTTTGAGCAAAACGTATTTTACGACTACGGAGAAGTTATGCGGAATATTGGACACCTAATTTGGGCGCCGTATGATTCATGCTCAGAGAACGATAAACGTAGGATAATGGAGAAATATGGCATCAAAGAAGGCTTAAAAAATTATGAACTGCGCTCTATATTACTCGACAACATTGAACAAATATATACTGACAGAATTGTGAAGTTAGATGAATACTATGTTGCTACCGTTGTTAAATACCGCAGTATCATTACTCTGATGCAAGACTTCTTTGTTGAAATGGCGAATAATAATATGAAAGATAAAGGTACGAAACTTCCTCATGTAAAATTACGGCGCCTGCTTCAAGAAACTGGTTTTCTTCCTGGTAGTGAATTTATCTAAAATCTAATATTCGCCTAAAAGATAAAAGGTTAACAATATTGCACAATAAAACTGGTGTCATATTGCCAGCAGGAGAAAATTTTATGTTTTTAGTAAAGCTTTTCGCGACACTAGGGTCTGGGTTAATAGCCGGAGTCTTTTTCGCCTTTTCAACTTTCGTCATGCAAGCTCTTGCTCAAAGACCACCAGCACAGGGTATTGCTGCAATGCAATCTATTAATATTACAGTGATTAATCCTTTGTTTATGACAGTATTCTTAGGAACGTCTGCGGCTTGCGTCTTTCTTTTAGTTTTTTCATTATTAAAGTGGCATCAACCCGGTGCTATCTACTTACTTATTGGCAGTTTACTTTATCTTGTTGGCACATTCGGCACTACAATCGTTTTTAATGTACCGTTGAACGATGCCCTGGCTTCTGTTGAACCAGAAAGCCAGATAGGCGCCAGTTTATGGGCTAGTTACCTTACAAAGTGGACTTTTTGGAACCATGTTAGAACAGTTGCAGCGCTTATGACCACAGCATTACTCATCATCGCACTGCGTGAGGAAAGCAAAATATAAGATTTGTTGGAAGTTGGGGGGATTTAAATTAACCGAACAGCATTGCTATTGTTTATTTTGGCTTACGCGCGGCAATAAACAAAAACAGTGGAATCCTTAAACGTCGTTCATATTCTGCTTCGCTCAAAAAATTTTCTCTCTGAGGGCATGATTCTCGCACAGACGTTAACTCAAAGCCAGTATCTGTAACAAGGTTAAAATATTCTTCTAAGGTGTGGTGGTACTTCGTAACTTCTGAGCCAAGCCACATGTGTTTTCTGGCACCTGAATTGAAGTAGTTATCGACTAACCACGTGTTACGGCGCCCTTCTGATAAACTTGTAAAATTCGATGTAATAACAGGATGCTCGACTGATATAATAACTCGTCCACCTGGACGAAGCACCTTGTAAATTTCTTGAAACACAGGTTTAAGGTTTTCAACATAATTAAGCGCAAGTCGTGACGATACCAAATCAACCTGTTCAGCTTTTGTCCGCCATGTTTCTATACTTTGATGGCGAACTTTCCCAGATGTGCCTGCAAGAGTTTGGCAAGCAATATCAAGCATAGATGACGAAGCTTCAATACCTTCATATGAACGGGCGCCTTGAAGTAGAGCGTAAGAGCTAAACTCAGCATTCCCACACCCTAAATCAACAATGTCTAGATTTATTAAATTGCCTGCAAGTTCTAGAAATATCGGACGTTCGAGTGCGTCATTCGGATTATCAGGGCGCCGACGGTGTGCAAGGTAATACTCTAGTACTTCTGGAATGTCATAGAATTCTTTATCTTCAGACATTTCATTAAAAAGAAAATATTATTTGTGCTTTGTTAATTCTACAGCAATTATGCAATTAGCATATTCAGAACGTAGGGTGCGTGACGCATTAGAAGAATTTGAACGTAGCGACAAGACTTGTAGCGTCACGCACCGAGTCTCTGTATTTACAAGCGCCCAACAAACCCATTAAAATACACATTAAGCTCATTTAATGAAACTTCTGTGGATATAAATGCAATATAGTTGTCGGGTCTTAACAGCACCTGAAAAGGTTGGTTTGTACCAAATATTTCTACAACGCGCGGGTAAAGTGGAATGACATTGAAGTCGATTAAATGGCCATATTCTTTTTCAAGTTCCAGTTTCAAATCTTGATAACCGTTTTCCCCGTCTGAGAAAACAAGCAGGTGAAATTTAGGAGCGTGGAGTTTATCGTAAACATTCGCGCTGTCAACTAGAAAATACGGCATTCTATCTCCGGCTTTTACCTTAAAATCTTTATCGCCATAATGTTGGCTTAAAGAACTCTCACGATAGTTAATTCCAATTTGAGAAACCATTGGAAACAAAAATTCTTTTGCGGCGCCAAACTTCGTGACAACACTAGCAAGACCAGGCAAAATATTATCGCGGAAAAATCTAAGATACCACTGGTCGCCTGCTGCAATTTCAAAAAACTGGTCGGTCGTATGCAGTAGTCGTTTTGCATTTGCCAAGCGCTCCTCATTATAACTTTGAAGTAGCGAAGCAGTAGCATAACCTTTTAAAACAAATGCTAATTTCCAAGCTAAATTATAAGCGTCTTGGATACCCGTGTTCATTCCCTGACCACCCGCAGGTGTATGAATATGTGCGGCATCACCAGCAAGAAAGCATCTGCCTTCATCGAATTTTTCAGCATGACGAGTATGTACTTTGTAGGTCGAGAACCAGCGCACGTTGGTGATGTCAAGTGGACGCTGCACTAATGCTTTAACTTTGTTTTCGACTTCATCAAAAGTTACATCTTGTGAAACTTGATCATTATATTCGGGCAAGTTACCAATAAGTCTCCAGTGCTTCTCGCCTTGCATGGGAAACATTAGCACAAACGAGTCATGTCCCAAGGCACCATAAAATGTAGCCTCATCAACCTGAAACTCCATCTCCACGTCTGCAACATAAAAGAAACGTGGGTGTGTCGAACCTTCAAAAGTTGCACCGAGAAAATGTCGCGTTGGACTACTGGCGCCGTCACAGCCTACTAAATATTGGGCTTCGACTGTCTTGGTTTCGCTTGGTGCTTTCAGAACAACCCTCACACCGTCTGCATCTTGCGTTAAACTTTCCATTTCGGTCTGCCAATGAACATCTTTGCCGTTTTGCTGAAGATGCTCATAAAGAAGACGCTCATTTTTGCTTTGTTCAAAAATCAGGAAAAATGGAAACGCACTTAGGTGCCCACCAAAGTCAGAAAAATCTAATCGAGCGCTAATTTTACCCTCGTGCATCAAGGCACCTTTCTGGACAAGAGCGCCACCAGAGACAGCTTTTTGCGCTAAGTTAACTTGGTCGTAAATCTCTAGCGTGCGCGCGTGAACTACTACAGCTTTACTAAGTTCGGTGACACCTTCTTTTTTATCAAAAATTACAAAGTCAATGCCATAATGCATCAATTGTACAGCTAGAGATAGACCCGTTGGACCAGCGCCAACTATTATTACATCGGTTTTGGTTACTGTTTCCATAACCTGAACTCCAATTATTCAACTATGAACAAATTTGTGTGATGCTTCTTCATCAGAAGTATTAATGCTACCATCGCTAACTAAACGACCATCTTCCATATACACGATGCGGTCGGCAATATCTAAAATTCGGTTATCGTGAGTTACTAATAAAATTGTGCAACCTTGTTCTTTGGCAAGTTGTTGCATCATTTCTACCACATCGCGTCCAGATTTTTTATCTAACGCAGCAGTTGGTTCGTCTGCAAGAACAATTTTCGGTTGGCTGACCAACGCGCGAGCAATTGCAACCCGTTGTTTTTGACCTCCCGATAAATCATCTGGGTAATAATTAACACGTTGCCCTAGACCAACAAATTCTAGCATTTCTTTGGAACGAGCAGTCATGGCCTCTGGAGAGAATTTTTTATGAACTTCTAAACCCATCCGCACATTTTGTAAAGCTGTTAAACTACCGTGTAAATTATGTGCTTGAAAGATATATCCGTTACTTCGTCTTGCCTCGGTTAATTGTTTCTCATTGGCACCACGAAGTTCTTTCCCTAAGACTTTTAAACTACCTTCAGTAGCAGAACGTAAACCACCTACCAAAGTTAGTAAGGTAGTTTTACCAGAACCAGAAGGGCCAGTCATAATGATTATTTCACCTGCCTTGATTTCTAGATTAACATCAAATAAAACTTGCTTGCGAAGTTGTCCTTTACCAAAGTAATGGTTAAGATTTTTCACAGAAATAACAGACTCGTTGCTAAAAATAGTATGCATAATATTTAAAACATATCAGCTGGGTCAGCAGACTGTAACTTACGGGTTGCTATAGTTCCAGAAATACTACAAATAATCAAAGTTAAAACAAAAACAAAAATGGCTCGTGCGATTGGCATATATAAAGGTAAATTAGTCGCATTTGCCGCTAATTGATAAAGTCCAACAGGTATAATAAATCCTGGTATATAACCAATTGCTGCAATAATAATTGCTTCTTCAAAAATCACTCCCAGCAAATAACTATTCGGATAGCCCATTGCTTTAAAAGTTGCATATTCTTTCAAATGTGAGTTGACATCTGTCGAAAGAATTTGATAAACGATAATTACACCAATAAAAAACCCCATTGCTACACCAAAGGTAAATATAAAAGCAATTGGACTTTCTCTTTTCAAATAACCTTCTTCAAATTCCACAAACTCATCACGAGTCATGATTTTTACATCATTAGGAAGATGTGCTTTTAATGCAGTTGCAACTTGAATTGGCTCATATCCTGGTTGAATATAAATCAAACCAAGATTAACACTACCAGCTTTTTGGCGCGGAAATAATCTTAAATAATTATCGCTGCTAGAAATTAATAATCCATCAGAAGCAAAAGAGGCGCCGAATTTAAATAAACCATTTATAGTAATAGTACGTCTATCTACTTCTGTCGAAACTTCCTTCCCTGCTTCAACTTGTGCAAAAACCTGTTTATATTCTCCTCTTGCTCCTTTATCAAATAAAAAGCTATCTGGTAACTGAATTTTATCAAGTTGAGCATTAGCTTCAGGTATATTCAAAGCAGGTCGTTCAGGATTAAAACCAATCGCTTGAACTTTTGCTTTTTTGCGCGTTTGAGGATTTCTCCATGTCACCGTACTAATATACATGGGTTCTGCGGCCCTTACCCCAGGTACATCTGATGCATCAAACAATCTTCGTCTTGTAAATGTTGATATATTATCGGTATTTTTAGCTTGATTACTAACTAAAACAACATCAGCAAGTATCGCGCGGTTGAGACGAGTGTTACTATCAAAAAGCGCACTTTGAAAGCCAAGTTGCATAAACATGAGAACATCTGCAAATGCAATTCCTGAAACTGCGACAATTAAACGTCCTTTATGACGGTTTAATTGTAGCCACCCTAAAGGTGTACGTCTTTGTAACTCTTGAATAAAGCCTACCATGATATTTTATATTATCTATAGTTTAAATACAGCCTTTACTTGAAGATTTGTTAACTTAGCAGCTTTTTGACTTGATGGTTCATCGAGTTTTACTCTAACTTCGACAACACGTGAATCAATATTATCGCTAGGGTCAGAATTAATAATATTCTGGCGCCGTACTTGCCAGCCAATCAATTCTACATTTCCTTGTAATTCACTATTAAGAGAATTACTAGTAACACGCACTTTTTGTCCTAGTTTAATTTTACTGATATTACTTTGATACACTTCAGCAATTACCATCATTTGATTCACTTGCCCAATTTCAACAATGCCATCATTGGATACTGTTTCTCCCGAACGAGTATTGATCTTGAAAATAACTCCATCTATAGGCGCCTTTACAAAAGCTTGCTCAAAATTTGCTTTTGCTTCTTTCTGTGCTGCTATCGCTTGTCGAAGTTCGGCAGAAACTGCGGCAACATCTACCGGACGGACTTCTGCAATTTTATTCAGCGTCGCTTCTGCTGATGTTACTTGCTTGCTACTAGTAGCTTTAATACGACTTAAAACAGCTTTAGCTTCTTGAATTTGTCTGTTCCCAGTAGTATTTGTACGTTCAAAATTAGCTCTAGCCTCGCTTAATTGCTGAGTAAGTGTATCTATACTCAAACGCTTACTATCAAAATTAGATTGGGAAATGGCGCCTTCTTTGTACAACTGCTCGTAACGACGAAATTCTGATTGAGCATTATTCAACTCAGCTTCAAGTCTTTTAATAGTCGCTCGTTGTGCAGCTTTATCCCCTTCCCACTGTGCCTCTAATCTGAAGACAGTTTCCTGTTGCGCCCTTTCTTCACCCAACGACTGCGCTTGAACGCGCGCAATTTCGGCTTTCTGTGCGTCTATCTCTCCAACTTTCGCACCTGCTTTAACCTTGGCTAAATTTGCCCGTGAAACTTGCACCGCTTCTGATGCTTTATCATATGCAGCTTTAAGTGTATCGCTATTATCTAATATTGCAATTACTTGTCCCGCTTTTACTGTATCTCCCTCTTCTACTAACAGTTTTTTTAACCGACTTCCTTGACTTGATGCTATAGGCGCCGAAAGCTTGATAACTTCACCTCTTGGCTCAAGTCTACCTAAAGCTGTCACCGTTTTGATTTCAGGCGCTACAACTTGCTGCGTCTGTTTTTCTCCCATTTGTAATACATGGCTATTGAAGACTTGGGATACTAATACACCAACTGCGGGTAAACTTGTAGTTATGCCAAGTAATACAAGCTGTCGGGGTTTAAATTTTGATAATATTGAATGATTTACTATTGAATTGCGCACCATAATTCCCCTTCTTGTGCAAGACAGGTAAACTAAATCGTTTAGTGACACTACTAAACTAAACTGTACAGTTGCTTTTGTCAAGGTGCATATCTTAGAATTTATTGTGGTGGCACCCATAGTCCAAGCAAGAGGTGATATGCAGGCAAAAAACAAAGGTCTCAATAAAGCTTCACAATCGGTAGATAAAATCGAAGCGATTTTAACTGGCGCCATGCAGGAATTTTTGACACATGGGTTTGCTGGGGCAACGATGGATAGAGTCACAGCAGCAGCAGGTGTATCGAAAACAACCGTTTACAGCCATTTTCAAGATAAGGAAAAATTATTTATCGCTTTAATTGAGCGTTTGATAACAAGTTGTGCAGTTGTGCTAGACCAGCCAATAGATTTTGTTCAAGGAGAACCTGCGCCTGTCTTGGCAGATTTGGCAAATAATTTTTTAAATCAGCTAAGTAAAAGTGTCAGTGATACACCAGAACTTTTAGATTTGATACGCTTGGTAATTGCTGAGTCTGGTCGATTTCCCACGCTAGCAAGGTATTTAGTTAGTAACACACAAAAGATTTTTGTTAATAATATTACCCAATATTTACAGTTTCATCCAGAATTACAATTAAAAGACCCAGAGGCAACAGCACGGGTATTTTTGGGCGCCTTATTTCATTTTGTGATGATTGAATATATGCTCCAAAGTGGCGATATTATGCCAATAGAGCGTCAAAGACTGATTGATAATTTAGTTGACTTAATTACTGCTAATGTTCAGTTAGATGAAGATAAATATTCTGCTAATAAGGAAAAATCTACACGACGCAAGCGTTCTGCTACAGGTAAATTTGAACCAGACTACAAAGAACCAAAACGTTTACGCTCACTTCGACTTACCGATACTGCTTGGGAAAACTTAGATGCCATCGCAAAGGCTAACAACCTGACTCGCAGCGAGATAATTGAACTCTTAGCACGGGGTAAGGAGTTGAAATAATTGTATATACATGGATGAGGAACTTTGCAACGGATGTAACGGATGTAACGGATGGTTATTTGTTAAAAACAAAATTTTGGTGCGTGACACCACCAATCTTTAAAAGCGAAGTGAAGTACTGATTGTGTTACGTACCCTACTATTTAAAGCAGCTTATCCGTTACATCCGTTTATCATCCGTTGCCAGTCTTTCTACTCCTCTTCGCAGTCCTCACCATCAATACAGTAGTCGTAGTCACCATCTATGGCGTATTCATCGCAAAGCGCGTCTAACTCTTCAAGGAATTCGGTTGCGTCTTCAATTGTCAGGTCAAAGTTGAGAATATTAAGAACAAAGCTTTCATCATCTTGTTCTTCGTACTCATAGTCAAAGTAGTATTCTTCGTCGCTTTCTACATAATTTAGACACAAATTTTCTAAGTCGGTTGCAAAACCCTCTGGGTCAGAAGTTGTGATATAGAAGTCAAATAGCAATAAAGAACCTTCGTCAGCAAAAACAGACTCATCCTCTTCCCAAACCTCAGCACTAAAGTCTAAATCGCTAACAGATTTTATAATCCAGGAGTCGTGCGCGTTATAGTCTTTGTGAATTACATAGTCGTAGGGAATATAGCAATACCCTTCATCTCCCCAAGAAGACCCCCATGAGTTGCGTACTATAAACATTTTGTCTTTATCTGAGTAGCCAACACACAGCATTGCGTGCCATCCGTGGGTTTCGCGCACATTATCGGATGACTTAGGGATTGGTACTCGCCCCTGATTTTGTGTTGCTTCATCAAAAGAATTAAATGTATTGAGAGCAAAGGCAATTGGATATCCTTCTGCTAAAGTATGGCGCCATGTGTCAAGGTCAGTTTCAACGAACTCAGCTTCTTCAATTGTAAAGTTAGCAGCATGTTCGTAGGCTAAATCATCTGGTTGCTCTAAAATTAGTTCCTCATCATTAGCCCAAAGTTCTTCTGAACAAGCCCCATATTTGCACAATGCATCTATAGCTAGTTCCATTTGTGTCCCTTGGTCTTCGTGTTCGCTATTATGCAGCGACCGCGCGTTATAGTAAACAAACAAACGGCTAACATCACTGGATTCGCCTAAAGCACGTTTTGCAAGGTATTCATAAGCACCTACAAAAGCATTAGCAACACAACTATTACCAACCTGCTCTTCTACATCGGTCATATATTTACGCAGGTCAACTTTGGGTGGCAACTGCTTACTCCGGAAGCGTCCTATTTGATGAAATTTTGCACCCTCTGATTTTTTACCTGGAATATAGCCAGCAGTATATTTTAATATCATGGTAATTATTTTTACAGCCAACTCACTTACAATACCTGTATAACTTATCGAAATTGGATTGTAAAGCTTACTGTTTTAAAGAGTGGACGGGCATCAATACTATAAACATTTTCTAGTAAAATAGTAGAGAAGTGGCGCCCCTAAAGTTCTTGGAAGGAGCCTTAAATGTTACAGTCCCTTTCTCAAGTCCTTACATTAGAAGAATTTTTGAAACTGCCGGAGACAGAACCGGCTAGCGAATATATTGACGGGTACATAATTCAAAAACCAATGCCTCAAGGAGAACACAGCGTTATTCAAACCGAGTTGGCGCCTGCAATCAACTCAGTAGTCAAACCAAAACAGATTGCACGCGCTTTTTCAGAACTTCGCTGTACTTTTGGCGGTCGTTCGATTGTACCTGATATTTCTGTGTTTTTATGGGATAGGATTCCACGTCAGGAAAACGGTGGAGTTGGAAACGTTTTCTCAATTCCTCCAGATTGGACAATCGAAATTTTGTCTCCTGACCAAAGTCAAACTAAAGTTACCAAGAATATTCTACACTGCTTAAAATATGGTACACAGATAGGTTGGCTAATTGACCCAGAGGAAAAGTCAGTGCTGGTTTACCAAAAAGACCAGCCAACTGCTTTTTTCGATGAACCAGAAGCCCTGTTGCCAGTGCCACAATTTGCTGATGACTTTAATCTTACAGTTAAAGATTTGTTCGATTGGTTACAAATGTAAATAATTTCAATAACTTTTTATAAATAAAAAAGTATCCACAAAAACATCCATAAGAAAACTTTGGATGTTTTTTGATTTGGAAGACTTTAAGCTAGAGAATGCTGGTCATTTTTAACATAATTACCAGGTACAAATTCTAGTGTGCGGAAACCTAACACAGCCAGTAAATCTTTTTCTGGTAAAGTGACTGGCCCTGGTTTTTCAGCTTTTCCAGGCGCCGGCAAAGGATAAGCAAGAAATGCAGCCGTACTAAATCGAATGTTACCTTTGCTATGTTGAATTACTTGATGAATGTGACCGCTAAGAACGGTAACAGAAGAAAAGCGAGATAATAACGAGAGTACTTTTCCTGAGTTGGCGGTTGCCCAACCCCATTGAGGATAAAGATTATACAAAGGAATATGGCTAAAAATAACTACTATTAATTCCAACCACGTACTCTTTTCAAGCGGTTGATACACTGCTTTCTGGACAAGCTGCCTTACAATGATAACAGAACATTATTACTACTAAGTTGAGCTTTACAACAAAATAGCAATTTTGCCCCAAATCCAGAAATTCTAAGTAATTATAATGATGACCTTGTAAAAAAATAGAAATTATACTGTAGATATGCTCCCACACATTGAAATTGCAAAAGAAGTATTGCTACATACTTTGAAAAAAGTTAAGAAATAGTTATATTTCATCGTAAGCTCTAAATCTAAAACAGGCGCCTGGGAACACTATATATAGTTATTGAGGATGGGAAGTTGCCAGAACGCGCGTATTGGTTAGCTTGGTCGCAGATATCAGGTGTCGGGCCAGTATTATTACAACGGTTGCATCAACACTTTGGTTCTTTACAAGCTGCATGGGAAGTAAAGTCAAGTGAATTAGGCGCCGTTGAAGGTTTTGGTTTTAATACGATACAAAAAGTCGGAAACGAACGAGCTAGTTTTAATAAAACTAACCATCCTGAAGAGTTCCTAGCAAAACACCTGAAAGAAAATCCTGATTTCTGGACACCTGTTGATGATGAGTACCCACGTTTACTTATGGAAACTGCAAGTCCTCCACCTATTTTGTATTATCGCGGCGCCGTTGAATTAGAAGAGAACTTGGGGCAAAAAGGACTTATTGGAATTGTGGGGACACGGCAACCGAGTGAGTATGGTGTTCGCTGGACGAGACAAATTAGTACTGCACTTGCAAAAAACGGTTTTACTGTTGTTTCTGGTATGGCAGAGGGAATTGATAGTGAAAGTCATGTTGCTGCATTGAAAGCAGACGGACGCACTATTGCTGTTTTTGGTACAGGTGTTGATGTTGTCTACCCTGCCAAAAATCAAAAACTTTACCAGCAAATCCTAAAACAAGGAATGGTTGTCAGTGAATTTAGTAGCAAAACTCCACCCGACCGTACACATTTTCCTCGTCGTAACCGCATTATTGCAGGTTTATGTCGTGCAGTTTTGGTAATTGAAGCACCTATAAAATCTGGCGCCTTAATTACAGCAGACTACGCGAACGAGTTTGGACGTGATGTTTATGCACTACCAGGTAGAGTAGATGATTATAATTCTCAAGGTTGTTTAAAGCTAATTGCACAAGGTGCCACACCAATTCCAAGCGAACTGGATGAGTTAATTAAAATGCTAGGAGCGATACCACAGTTTGATTCCATACCTGCAAAACCTGTAAAAACAGCTTTACCTCAGTTAGAACCTGAACTTCAAAAGGTTATCGAAACTGTTTCGATGGACTCTACTACTTTTGATGTGATTATTCAACAAACAGGTATGGCGCCGGGTTTAGTTTCTAGTGCGCTATTACAACTTGAGTTAATGGGTTTAATTGCACAGTTACCAGGGATGCGCTATCAACGCTGTTAATTTACATATCAAAATTCTCGTTTTCTTTAAAGTTATATTTTGCTCCACCCAACATAAATATTTTTCATTTGTTAGGTTACTCTAAAATAAATTCATTACTTTTTACAGGCTTACCTTTATTTAATCAGTATTCTGTAGTGCTATATTAGCTATCTACAAACCGGGATAAACTTAAGCTAAATCCTGGCAATAAATTTTCACCTGATAATTGTGTAGGAAGATTTCGCACTTCTATATCTTGCCCTTGGCGATAAATTTCAACTTGCTGCTGTTGCGGATTAATTAACCATGCCAATTGCACCCCAGCATCCATATATTCCTGCATCTTTTCACGCAGCGTTTCCAAATCATCTGTTGCTGACCTTAATTCAATTGTAAAATCTGGTGCAATAGGGGGAAATTTGCGTCTTTGTTCAGGAGTGAGTGCTTCCCAACGTTCCTTTTGAATCCAAGTAGCGTCAGGGGAACGGTTTGCACCATTGGGTAACTTAAACACAGTAGAGGAGCTGAAAGTATAACCGAGACCAGTTTGGCGATTCCAAACTCCCAAATCGATAATAAAGTCAGCTTCTCGATTTCCGCTCTCGCCTCCAACAGGTGACATAATAATTAATTTTCCCTTGGCTGAGAGTTCAAACTGTAACTCACGGTTATTTTGACATAACTGGTAGAATTGATCGTCACTCAGATGAACGGTGTCTAAACTTAATGTCAAAAGGGTCATAAATATACACCTAGCCGCAATAACCCTATATTATATCATATAACTTATTACTTGCCCCAACGGCAGCGCATATTCAAAACAAAACCGGGTAACACATTCTCACCGGACAACTTAGTAGGATTCTCCAATACTCGTTATGAGTGGTAAGATTTGAGGAAAGCTCTGAAATGATATCAGTAACAACGACCCCTTTAGCCGAGTTTCTCTCTCAACCTCACCTTTTTGTAGAGGTTCAACCAGACGAGGGGGCTTATCAGTTGAGCGTTTTAATTGCACAGTAGAATTTAGAATCAAATCAAATGGAGTCCCTATTGGGATTCCTTCTTTATTGTGGTTCAACAAAGGGTAATCCCATCTTTATGTACACCTATATCAATTATATTGCTCGTGAAATTACCTCTGTAAGTTGGTCTGACAAAGTAAATGGGTCATAGGGTTTAGTAATTAATGCTGCCAATTTTAACTGGCTAAATTGACGCTGTTCGGCAGGTTGTGCTTTTGCTGTCAGAAAAACTACAGGAATATGCTGAATTTCTGGATTGGATTGTATTTTTTTCAATGTAGTCAACCCATCCATATCTGGCATCATTACGTCTAAAAGAATTACATCAGGTTGTGAACTAGCAGCTAGCACTAAACCTTCTTTACCCGAACTAGCAGTAAAAACTTCCCAATCCCCAGTTATTTCTAAGCATACTTGAGTTGTTTCTCGAATACCCTGCTCATCATCTATTATCAATACACGCTTACTCATAATTATGCTCCTCGTAATAAAGGTAATGTAAAATAAAATGTACTACCTTGGTCTAATACACTTTCTGCCCAAATGGCGCCTCCATGTTGTTGTACAATACTCCTACATATAGCAAGTCCCAAACCCGTCCCTCCTTGGTTACGAGAATTTGATGCATCGACTTGCTGAAAACGGTCAAATATAGTTTCTAATTTATCTTCCGGAATTCCTCTTCCTTCATCTTTGACTTTAAATAATATATGAGGAGTCATCTGAATTTCTGCGCTTAACCAAACAGTAGTACCAGCACCTGAAAACTTAATTGCATTACTAATTAAATTAGTAAGCGTTTGAATTATTCTGTCTGGGTCTGCCCAAAGTTGAGCATCTAGTCGCGCCACACAAAGAGTAATTTCGGCTTTTTCTGCCATCGCGTGCATTTCATCTACAGCTTGCGTCATTAAGTCAGCAGCATTACATATTTGAAAATGCATTGTAACTTTACCAGAGTTGATGCGCTCTATATCAAGAATATCATTGATAAGACGCACCAAACGGTTTGTATTTTCAAACGCTATTTCTAACATTCGCTGTTTCTTAACTGGTTGGCTATCTAGCGAATTATTTGATAGTAAACCTAAAGCGCTGCATATCGAAGTTAAAGGTGTTCGCAGTTCGTGACTAACTACAGAAACAAACTCATCCTTCATGCGCTCAATAATTTGCCGTTCGGTTATATCTTTGAAAATAACAACGGCGCCGATAATTTGACCTTGTTCTTCGATTGGTGTTGAAATATACTCAACAGTAAATTTTGTCCCATCTCGACGATAGTATATATCATCACTTATATTTTGAACTTTGCCATATTCTAAAGTCGCACGTATTGGGTTTTCTGACCATTTATATGCTGTACCATCAGATTTAGTGTGTTTTATAACAGACTGTAGAAAATCCTTGTTTGGGGTAACTAGTTCTTCGACTTGATAACCCAACATTCTGGCGCCAGCAGAATTTATAAAAGTCAGTTTGGCGTTGGCATCTAAACCGTAAATTCCCTCGCCTGCTGAGTTTAAAATTAACCCGTTATACCGACTTAAACGCTCTACAGAAGCTTGTGCAATTTGACGTTCTTTAACTTCATGTTTCAATTCGGTATTAGCTTGCTGTAACTCAGCAGTGCGTTCAATTACTCGTGTCTCTAACTCGGCATTTAATGCAGAAATTTTGCTTTCAAATTGCTTTCTTTGTTCAATATCTCTATGTAAATTATAATTAGCAGCATGTATTTTTTGATATAAATGATATTGCTGAATCGCCATTGCAAAGTGGCTACCCAAAGAATTAGCTAAATCAATTTCCGGCGCCGTCCAAGGGTTGACCTGAGCTTTCTTTAACTCTTGCCATGCTTCAAACGATTGTACCGGACGTAAGTGTCGCGCTTCATCAGGGTCTTGGTGCCGTGCCCATAAAGTTTCTGTATCAATAGAGCGACGGAAAAAACTCAAATAACCCACAATTGAAGTACGGTACTCCAAACGAACGATTAATAAGCTCCGAATTTCAGCTTTATTAAAATCATTAGCTAAATATTCTGGAAGCGCTGATACAAGCAAATCATTAATTACCCAAACATGACTCTGTTCAGGCAACGTTGGTTGAGTAGTTAACCAATCGCAATAATTTTCATTTAATATACTCCCACACCCGCAACTATGTACTTGTGGTTCTTCGTTTGATTTTTGCGGTGCAATATAAACTCTACCACCACTAGCTTGTAAACCCGATACCGCTAACTCCAAAGCTTGTTGCAACTGCATTTCGGTCATCGAATGTAACAACTTGGCAACGCGGTTAATTGTAGCTTCTTGTTGTGCTAATATTCGAGTTTGTTGGAGTAAGGTTGATTGTCCTACCGCAATAGATAATTGGTCTGCGACAAGTTGCAATACTTGTAATTCTCGTTCAGTAACATCTCTTGGCACACTATGATGAGAAACTAATAACCCCCATAATTGCTGACGATGTAAAATTGGCACAACTACAGAAGAATTAACACCCATTGATCTTAAATATTCCACATGACACGGGTCTACATGACGAAACCAAATATCATTATTATCACTCTCTGGGTACACAAATCTACTTAACCCTATAGTTTGGGCAGCTACATTTACAATTGTACGCTGACGGACTTTCTCAAACATTTCGCGCGCTTCAAGTGGAATATCTTCTGCTGGGAAATGTAGCCCTAACAGTGATGGTAAACACTCATTAACAGACTCAGCGACAACTTCACCGCTACCATCTGCATCAAATTTATATACCTTAACCCGGTCAGTTTCTAAAAAAACCCGCACTTCATTAACTGTGACAGACAAAATATCTGATATTTCTGCATATTGACGGACACGGTTCATTAACTTATGCAGCAAAACTTCGAGTGAGTCTACAGGGTTTATTGACTCTGTTGCCGAATATTCATGGTTTGTTAAATTATTATTTAACACTATCTTCCTCCTCTACGAAATTCAAAACTGCTTTGTCAAATTCTTCAAAGACTGGTTTATTGAGTTCTTGTTGGAGAAGTTCTACTAAGTGGCAGAGGTTAAATACTGTATTTTGGTCTCGTTGCATCTCTAGCTTAAACATTTGCTCTATCTGTTTTGCGAGACGTGAACCCTCTGCTAAACCAAATACACCTAATATCCCTGCTAACTTGTGTGCTGTCGCTTGTCCTTTTTGTTTTTGTTCCTCTGCCAATTCATTTAAAGTTAATCCTGTAGCTGTTTGTTGTAAAACGGCTAAACGTTCGTTTGTTTTAGATTGTAAGTTTTGCCATAGTTCGCTTAATGCAGTCTTTATTTTACTCTTTTTTTTCTGCTGCACCTTCAAAGATTGATTTTTGGTGCTAAATCCTGTTTCTTTTAAACGATAACCGATGCCGTATACTCTTTCTATGCAATCATTAGTGGTGCCAGCAAGACTTAGTTTTTGCCGCAAACCTTTAATATGCGCTGTTACTGTATCTTCTTTTGGTGCCTGTTCGATAGACCAAAGGTGGTCAAGAATGTCATTTCGGCTAAAAACTTGATGTCTATTACGCAGAAAAAGTTCTAGTAAAGGGTACTCATTGGGAGTTAAGGTGAGTAAATTACCGTTGTAGGTAACTTCACAGCTATCTGTATATAAACACAAGTTTTCCCATTGTAGTACCGTTTGAATAGGTAAATTTCGGCGCCGTAGCAATACACGAATACGCGCAAGTAGCTCAGAAAATTCAAATGGCTTAACCACATAATCATCTGCTCCTGCTTCTAGTCTCTCCACTTTATCTGTATTTGAGTTTTTTGCCGTCAGTATCAAACCATACGAAAAAGCTTTTATTAACTTCCAACCTAAGTTACCATCGCTAGCGACATCAACTGTATAGTGCTGGTTGGTAAGGACACTCAACAGTGTTTTGGCTATGCACTCGTCATCTTCAACTATTAAAATTCGCATTGAATTAGACCTCTGTGTACTTCAACGCTGTTGTTCGGCATACATAATTAATCTCTAATTTTCTATAGATAGTATGGTTGACTTATTTTTGTTAAAAATGACCTCGCACATATTTTATTAAAAGAATATTATCGTCAAATTTGGGAATCAATAGTCACTTAAGTTTAATATACTTAATTTTTCTTATTGTTTCTTAATTAATTTTAAAGTGTAAACTATCAGTTAATATGAACTTTTTTTCACTACATGTTAAAAAACCGGGTTTCTACGCAAAATAGTTGTTGTTATTACAATATTTCAATAAAGAAACCCAGTTTCTTATTGTTGGTAAGGATAATAATATTGAGGATTTACTACAGGCGCCTGATAACCAGTAGGAGGAATATTAGTTCCCATATTTGCTCCCGGAGTCATAAATGTAGAGCTAGGCATAGGATTCATAATTGGTGGAGTATAGCCACCTGGGGGAATTGGATTAATATTAGGATTAATATTAGTAGTTGGTGGAAGCGGTTGAGTAATAACAGGAGGTTGAATTGGACTGACAGGTGCAGGAATATTATTAGGTACAGCAGGGTTAACAGAATTATTCGGCGCCATGCTAATACCAGTAAACTGCTGATACGCAGCACGTGAAATCCCATTTATCAGCTTTTCTGCACTGACATCGTTTCGAGGACGTTGTACCATCACCGAAATTAGATAGCGTTTTCCTGATGGCAACTCAACTAAACCCGTATCTGCGAGCATACCGCCAATTTCACCCGTTTTATGAGCAATTTTTGCACCTTGTCCTAAACCAACAGGCAACAAAGTATCTTTGACAGTACGCTGCATAATATCAATAATACGTTCGCGTGACTGAGAACTAACTATATTACCTTTAGTTATCATTGCCATTAAATTACTCAACTCTTTTGGAGACGTTTTATTCGTTCCCTCAATATCAGGTAAAATATTACCAAGCGAAGTAGTGTTAAGTCCCCAACTGCGGAAGCGCTGATTTAATTTTTCAATTCCCCCCATTCGCTCAATCAGCATGTTAGTTGCTGTATTGTCGCTAATAGTCATCATTTTAGTAGCGACTTCAAGTATTCCATACTGAGTACCAACGGGTCTATTTTGCATGTCTCCTGAACCACCAGCAACAGTAGACTTACTAGTGCGGAGAGTTTCTTCAAGGTTAATTTTGCCTTCATCAACTTCTTGGAAAAAGGCCATCAGAATTGGTAGTTTAATAGTACTAGCGCTAGAGAACATGGCGCCGCCATTAAAATCAACATAACCACCATTATCTAAATCGGCAATAAATACCCCAGGAGTTAAATTTGGGTTTTGGATTGCTAGATTTTGGATTGCTGATTTTAAAGAAGGTATTTCTTGTGATAGCTGTAATATGTTAGCAACAGTAGGAGCTTGAGTTTGTGGTGCAGTTGGTTGTACTGTAGGTGTTTGCCCGTTTTGGCTATTCAACTTTGTGGCAGGGTCTAAGACAGAAAGCGCAGTACCAACAATGGCGCCAATACCGACTCCAACAATTAATAATCTTAAAGCATATAAAATATTACGTGCCATCGGCTTTAATCGCGTCCGACGGGTAGCAACTTTTTTTCGAGCGGTAGGTTGCTTGCGAACTCTTACGGATTTTACCTTAACGGTATTGGGATTATAAACAGGTATTTGGCTTTTGACGCTTTTCGGTGTGGCAGGTTTAACAGTACTTTTAACTATATTTTTACCTTCCGAGGGTACTGTTGTTTTAGGCGATGTCGATTTGACAGCTTTGGCAGTCGGTTTGACTTTCTTCAGTCCTGGTTGAGTTTTTTTCGCGACTTTCGGCTGAGGAAGTCCCGACTTTTTGACAGGACGCGACACACGACGGCCAACGCTTTGACCTCGCGACGAAGGTGTTAATCTATAACTCGAATCTGACACCGCTACTCCTTATAACCACTGAACTATACTTGTACCGACCCCAAAGCAAACACACACGCTACTTAATATACACTCAGCACTCAGAACTCAACACTGTTGTTCAGTTTAAGCCATATTATTTAGTTTGGGGTGGTGGGCAAAAGCACATCATAAATATTATTTACTAATCGCTAGTATAGTTTTTTTTATCAAGTGCCCATTGTACCTGATGTAAAATTCCTCTCAACATAGCTAATTCCCTATTTTTTAGCTGCGTGCGGTTGTACAGTTGTCGGAATTTTTCCATACGGCTTTTTGCAGTATGAGGAAAAAGATAACCAATACTAAGCAGTAGTAATTCTAACTGCTGGTAATACGATTCGACAAGCTCTACAGGCGCCAGTTGGTTTAAATCAGGTATGTTTTTTGTTACATCTGTTTCGTGTAATGATATGGTCGCTTGCTGTGCAAGTTCGTAACAGCAAACACCAACAGCCATTGCCAAATTTAATGATGAATATTCTTCGCTGGAAGGAATACGAATAAATCGCTGTGCATAATTTAATTCTTGGTTACTCAACCCCCGGTCTTCACGACCAAATATTAAAGCACTGGGTTGTGCGTTTTCTTCGAGTAACCAGGGTAAAGCATCACGTGGTGTTTCCAAAGGTGCATCCCAGTCATGGTCTGCACCAGTTGTAGCTATCACACGCTTACATCCAATTAAAGCTTCGGGTAACGAGTTTACAATAATTGCCGATTCTAATATATCTGATGCACGAACCGCCATAAGTTTTGCTTCGGCGCCTATATGGTCACATTGTGGGTTGACTAAGATGAGTTGAGTCAAACCAAAATTTTTCATGACACGCGCTGTTGAACCCACGTTTAATGGCCCTGCTGGTTCGACTAATATTATTTTTATCCTGGTTATGGTCATGCTCTATATTACAGGCGCCAACTAATGGCAACGGACTATGAACGGATGTAACGGATAGTTTATTTTAATTAACGCGCATTTTATTTGCAACCAATTAATTATCCGTTACATCCGTTACATCCGTGTCAATCCGTTGCAAATTAACACCGCCATGTTTGAGTTGGATACTTCGACACCAAGTACCTAAAATAAATTTTTATGTCTTTCACGTATAATCACTGTTGATTGTGGTATTAAAAAGGCAAAACTATTTCAAAACATCTTAATATGGAACCCCAGAAGAACAACGCAAAAGAGAGTTTATTAAGGGGATTATTAGCGAAAAAAGCTAAGATATCCCTAATTTGCGTGTTTATCATGAGTTTTGCTGGTATTTTAGTATCAAATAGTTTGATGGAAAACCAGTCAGCAGGAGGAACATTCCCTAGGAATGAATTTCAACTTTTACAACCTGCTCCAACTCAACCATTAGGCTCTTATGACTATTTTGGTAAGCTGCTTAATAGACCTGATTAATTTCTTACTAGCACTTGATGACAACCCTGGCAAGTTTTAACACTTAGACTGATTGGTTTAATTTGCATACACAAACACAGGGACTCTTTTATATGCTGGTGTTCCTGCTCGTTTGTCAACCTGTGCGTTAAAAATTACATTTACTTCTGGGTAAAACATTAACGCTGCTCCTGGACGTACTGCTCCATGAATAATTTCCACATTTTCTAATTTACCTGCGTTACCCTTTACAGTAACTCGCTGATGTTCTTTCAATCCTGCCTTTTCTAAATCGATTCGATTCATTAAGATACAGTTACGGTGCGGCATTCCTCTATACTTGTCTTCAATTTGATACACTACTGTATTATGTTGAGCATAGCTACGTGCAGTTATTAATGCTACTACAATTCCTTGGGTTTGTTCCGAGGCACCAAAATCTTTTCGGTCAGGAAGTGTTAGTTGTGGCAGTGGTGTAACAAACATCTTTGCTTTACCGTTCTCAGTGGGGAAGTGAGGTGTATTAATAATGCGTCCACCAATAGTAAATTCTTCTTTGGTTTCATCAATCGTACCTATTTTCTCATAACCTGGAACGGTTTGCGCGATTAGTTTACGGATAAATTTTGTATCTCGAAGCTGGCGCCAGTCAACTGGATATTCACCATGAATTCTATGAGCTAATTCTGTCAAAAATTCTACTTCGGGAATTAAATCAGCGTTTTTGAGATGAGTTTTACCCTCGTCATTGAGACGTACAAAGTTATTGCCCGATTCAACAGTTGTTTTATGAGGATTTTCAAATCTGTTTAATACGGGAATGACAATTGTATTTTGTTTGGCTAATCCGTGAAAATGCCCTAAGTTCGGTTTCGTAGCCAAGTATATTATAGTCTCAATATTACCTAACGCACGTTTTGCCTGAGTGGAATCTGGATTGGCGCCATATAAATTTCCACCTAGACAGATGAGTGTATCTACCTTGTGTTCGTCAGCAGCTTCAATTAACGAACGAGTATCATAACCTTTAACACTACTCAGAGAACGTCCTAAAAGCCTTTCTAATGCTTCTTGAAGTCCTTTTTTGATTTTTTGACTTGTCACACCCATTGAGCCGAAACCCTGGACATTTGAGTGCCCTCGCACGGGCATTACACCCGCTCCTTCTCTACCTATATTGCCACTCATTAATGCAGTATTACCAATACTATAAACGTTATCTACACCATTTTCATGTTGCGTAATGCCCATTGCCCAACCAAATACAACACATGACGCATTACTAATTATCGCTACGGCTGCCTCAATTTCTGCTTGCGATATCCCACACATTTCAGTAATAGTTCCCCAAGAAATCGAGCGAGCATTCTCAACTACTGCCTCCCATCCTTCTGTATAAGCTTGAAGAAACTCTGTTTTAATATTTCCTGTTTCAATAAGTGCTTTTTGAATTCCCGTAAATAAAACAGAATCACTACCGGGAATTAGTTGAAGATACAGTGAAGCAATATCAGAACCAGGTACTAGAGATTTGATAGGGAAAGCAGGAGAACCAAATTTTACCAATCCAATTTCCATAATAGGATTAATAACAATTATCTTTCCCCCACGCTCTCGCAATTTAATCAACTCATTCATCAAACGTGGATGGTTATAAGCAGAATTGGCGCCAGTTAAAACAACACAATCAGCTTCATTCAAACTTTCTAAACTTACAATAGAAGTTTTTGTGCCAAACATCTGCTGAAGACCATAAGTCGAAGGAGCATGACATAAATCTGAACAATCAGCTAAATTATTAGAGCCAAGCGACCGCATCATTAATTGTAGTAAAAATGCCGCTTCGTTAGAAGACCGACCCGAACTATAAGAAGCTACTCGTTCCGGAATTTTACGGAAACCAGCTTCAGCTATTTTATAAATTTCTGACCAAGAAATGCGCTCATAGTGCGATTTACCCGCTCGCAAAATCATTGGAAAACTCAACCGTCCCAACCTATCAGCTTCCATTGAAGTCAGTTTTTGTAGCTCAGTAATGCTCTGTTGCTCAAAAAATTGCTGTTTAATACCCGGTTTAATTTCCGCCGAAATAGCCTCAACACTTTTCATACAGCGCTGAAGCTTTTCCCCATCCTCATTAGTAAAACCCCCCTTTTGCCCTCCCGTCCCCCAAGAGCAAGAAAGACAGGCACTATGGTGAAGTAAAGTTTTCCAAAGTTTTGGCCCTTCCGGAGAAATAGTATGCTTTGCCCAATATTCAATAACAGGTAAGCCACCCCCAATATCTGGCGCCTCTTCATTCTTATCATTAAACGGAGGAAACTGCTGAACGTTTTGGTTCTTATCCTGACTCATATGGGGCTTACCTACATCTAATAACGTTACGGCTTTTTTGATTATAAGCTTGCTCAAAAGGGCGCCTGTCTATATTTACCCAAACAAGGCGAACTGAAAGTGATAATCAATATGTTTACAAAAATACCATAACGAACAGCCAAATAAACTGTAACTAAAGCTCGACGGACGCCAACTTTCTTTTTCATCACCCAATATTGCCAGCGAAGCTACTGATTTCTTATATTTATCATAGATGCGATAATGATAGATATACATCCGCATCGCAAAATCTTCTTCTTGCGATTGTACTTCAATATGTATTAATACCCATTCCTCCCGACCATTTTTGAGATGTACTTTTACTAACTTGTCGGCAAAACGGCGCCCAATAGTAGCATCTTTAGCGACTTCTTCAAGTTTCTTATCCAAAAACTCTATTTACTGTAATAGACCCATCCGGAAATAAAATTTGCGGCTACCAATGGGATTCCCAAACCTATTACTGGTGCCCGCAAACAGCTTTCTCTTCATTTTTTTGATAGAGTAATGCTTTAATCGCTGTTCATCTCTATGTCCCAGGTACTGCTCCCCCAAACACTCCAGAAAAACCTACCACTCACCGCTCTTGCCCCTATGCAAGATGTCACAAACCTCTGGTTTATGAAGGTTATTGCTCAATACGGCAGTCCTGACTACTTCTTCACCGAATATTTCCGCGTTAATGAAACCTCACGCCTCAATCGTACCATTTTATCTTCAATTACAGAAAATGATACAGGGCGCCCTGTTTTTGCACAAATGATTGGCGAAAGCATTCCAGACTTAGTAAGAACAGCAAAGGAACTATGCACCTATAATATAGGTGGAGTTGATTTAAATATGGGATGTCCGGCGCCTAGAATCTATCGCAAAAATGTTGGGGGTGGATTACTGCGCGAACCAGAAAAAGTAGATAAAATTTTGGCAGAACTAAGGCAAGCTGTCACCGATAAACCTTTGACTGTTAAAATGCGTGTAGGCTTTGAAAATACAGATACCTTTTACGAAATATTAGATATAATCAATCGCCACAACATTGATTTACTAAGTTTGCATGGTCGCACAGTAAAAGACATGTACCACGGGGCAGTAAAATATGACTTGATTGCCGATGCGGTTAAACGGGTCGATTGTCCAGTGCTTGCTAATGGTAATATTCACTCTGCAACAACTGCCCTCGAAGTGCTTGAAAAAACGGGAGCAGCAGGTGTAATGGTAGGACGCTGGGCAATAGGTAATCCTTGGATTTTTAACCAAATTCGGCAAGGTTTACGGTCTGAACCAATAACACCCGTTCCTTTAGTAGAGGTACGCAACTATATCGAACGTTTATGGCAAACCCCTAATAAAGATAACTTTCCAGTACAATCACGTCTAGGCTACCTCAAAATGTTCCTTAATTATATAGCCCTCTTGGTTGATGCTGAAGGGCATTTTCTGCGGTTGATGCGAAAAACTTCTACCGAGCTAGAACTATTTAACCTCTGCGATAGCGTTCTCCTTACCGATAGTACAAAAACTCTAGCCCTGGCGCCGTATTTAGGACTGTAATTTGGTAAAATACGGGATTTAACGCAACAGTATGAACTTAAACCGCTTTGATCTGATTATTTTTGATTGCGATGGAGTGTTAGTCAATAGCGAACCAATCGTGAATCGTATTTTTGCTGAAGTACTAAACGAGGCAGGGTTTAAGATTACCTATGAAGAGGTAATGCAGCAATTTGTTGGAAAGTCCCTTGCCACCTGTCTAGAAATAATAAAAGAATCCTATGGTAGACCACTTTCAAAAAACTTTGTTGAACTTTCTAATGAACGAGAAATTGCCGCATTGCAGAAAGAACTACAGCCAGTTCCAAGAATTACCGAAGTCTTGAAGCAAATAACATTACCAAAATGTGTGGCATCAAATAGTAGTCATCGCCATATTCAAATGGTTTTAACATTAACCGAACTTTTGCATCACTTCCAAGGAAAGTTATATAGTTGCTATGATGTCGAACGTCCCAAACCTTTTCCTGATTTGTATCTTTATGCAGCCCAGCAAATGAATACAAATCCAGAAAATTGTCTTGTAATTGAAGACTCTGCAACAGGTGTACAAGCAGCATGTGCAGCAGGAATGACAGTGTTTGGCTACGCTCAATATAGCGATGGCGCCACTCTTGCTGAAAATGGCGCCAAAATTGTCTTTAATAACATGCAACAACTTTCTGAAATGCTGTAGTTAAATTTGTTGCAATTACTTAAAGTTAGGTGGCAAAAGTACCTTATCAACTACGTGAACAATACCGTTACTTGCAGGAATATCAGCTTGCACAACTTTGGCGCCATTAACAGTAACACCTGTATTAACAGATACTTTCAGCGATTGACCTTCTACAGTATTAACGTTTCCAGATTTTAATTGCCTTGATGTAACTCTTCCGGGTACAACATGATAACCAAGAAGCTTAACTAATTTTTGTTTGTTAGCTGGCTTTAACAAGTTATCCACAGTGCCTGTTGGTAAAGCATTAAAAGCTGCATCGGTAGGTGCAAATACAGTGTAAGGTCCTTGCCCGCTCAAATTTTGCTCTAAACCAGCCGCTTTAACTGCCTTTGTTAAAATTGTAAACTGTCCTTGGCTTGATGCAGCTTGTGCTAATTGTCCTAAATTTTCACTTCCTGTTGTGGCGCCTGTTGTAGGAGTTGGTGAAGCTGTTTCAGTTACAGTTACAGTAGGTGTAGCAGTAACAGTAGGAATTTCTGCAACAGGTGAGGTATTTGGATTTGCCGTTTCCGCAGCCGAAGGAGTTGTTGTATTATCAGATGTTGGTTGTCCGCAACCTGATAAAGCAACGACACCACCTAGTAATAATGTGCTTAAAAACGTCTTTTTTAACATTCCAATTCCCTTCATTGCTTTTTATAGAAAAATTATGTGTGTTTACAAAAGTTAATAGAATATTGTCAATAATTTCTCTGTCTAATGGCATAAATAAGGCATAAGCAATCTTATTTTTTGACATATAGCAAAATTTAATCATGCAACTAACACCATTACACACAGCAATACTCGTCACTGACTTAGAAAAAGCCGAGCATTTCTACGGTGAAGTATTAAAAATGTTAAAAATTGACCGAGTAATGAAGTTTCCGGGTACGTGGTATCAAGTTGGAGATTACCAGCTTCATTTAATTGTGGCGCCAGAAGCCGTAAATAAGCCTAAACACGAAAAATGGGGACGCAACCCCCATATAGCTTTTTCAGTTTCCGACTTAGATGCCGCTAAACAGCGGCTATTAAATTATAACTTCCCAATACAGCTAAGTGCGTCAGGGCGCCCAGCAATTTTTACTCAAGACCCAGATGGGAATGTAATTGAGTTAGGTCAAGCATAATATAGTCATTACCGTAACTACACTATGACGGTTTTTGCTTATTCTTACACCGACCCACTTTTAGATGTTGCTCCCGAACCCAATAGTTGGGGGTGGGAGGTTGACCGAGTTTATGAGGATTTAGGAAAACGCTCTGGACTCGAAAATTTACTAACAGACTGTCGAGACAACCCTCCAAAATATCTGTTAATTCGTACTTTGGAAGAATTGGGTGATAATTTGGAGCAAGTCAGCGCACGTATTACAGAATTAAAAGCTTTAGGAATTATTCTAGTTGCAGTTGAGCAAAGCTATAATTCTTCAGAAAATACACTTAATCAACACATAGAACTAATTAATTTAATACAACAAATTCAATATCAACATCGTAGTCGTCGCATTCGCCAAGGTCATGCTCGCAACCGTCTTGATGTGGCGCCTCCTCCTGGTAAAGTTCCTTACGGTTATCGTAGGGGTAAAGGTAAATACATAGTTGACCGTACCACAGCACTTGTTGTCAAAGACTTTTTCGAGAACTTCTTGCTTTATGGTTCCTTACGAAATGCTGTACGGTACATCGCGAAAAAGTACAACAAAAAAATTTCTGTCACCACAGGAAAGCGTTGGTTAACAAATCAGGTATATAGGGGCAACACCGCATACCAAAATGGCGAAATAATTTCAGATACACATGTACCCATAATTACCAAAGAAGAAGCAGCACAAGTAGATAGATTACTACGTCGTAACAGTCGTTTAAGTACACGTTCCGCTAGCGCACCCCGTTCTTTAGCGGGTTTAGTAACTTGCAGTGAATGTAAATCACACATGACTATTACGCGCGTCACTATACGCAAACAAACAAAAGAATATCTATATTTACGTCCCATCAACTGTCCCAAAAAACCCAAATGCCCATCAATAACTTATCAAGAAGTTTTAAGGAAAACGATTTCTGCTGTATGTCAAGACTTACCAAAAGCAGTAGAGGGAGTAAATTTTCCTCAACTAGATACAGTAAAAAGTCACTTAGGACAAGAAATTGCGCACGCAAATGCCATCTTAGAAAAAATTCCAGAATTGATTGAAACAGGTGTTCTAGACGAAGAAACAGCCAAACTTAGAACTTATAAGCTTCGCACTGAAATTTCAGCAATGGAAGCGAAACTAGCAACCCTTCCCCCCGTTAATTTACGTTCAGTAGCGCAAGCAGTATCAATTCCTCAATTTTGGCTCGACCTCTCCGAACCTGAGCGACGATTTTACCTGCGTGAATTCATTAGAGAAATTCAACTCGTGCGTCAAGACAACTCCTGGGAACTACAAATTATCTTTATTTTTTAGTAAGTCTTGTGGAATGGGCATCCTTGCCCGTTCTAAACAAGCGGGGCGCCATCGATGCATTAGAGGATGTTTGAGAAAGTCAGCAACCCTCGTAAAAAAAATTCTTAGGGTGTAAGCTGTTAGTAAGTAAAGACAACAGCACCACTCTCGTGACTATGAGTAAATCATACTCCACCAACCTCACCCAAGAGCTTTTGTGTACTGATTGAACCTTTTATTCCAGCAACAAAACTTGGTGGTCGTCCGAGAGAAGTAGATGTTTGGGAGGTTCGATGGTGCCATTTTTGATGTTCTGTGTAAGGGTGTCGATGGCGTGCGTTACCAGGGGACTTTCCCAATTGACAATGGAATTGGTATACGTGAAACATGGCTCAATAAATTATTTGACCCGTTTTCACAACTAAAGAAGTTGGTAAAGGTACAGGCTTAGGTTTATCAATAAGTTACCAAATTATTACCCAAAAGCATCAGGGTAAACTTTACTGTCACTTAAGTTTAGGAAAAGGCGCCGAATTTATAATCGAAATTCCTATTTGCTAAATAAGTACATACTATTTTATTCTTACTACCGCTGCCCTTTGCGAACCATATCTAGTCCATATAAGTATAATTCAGCAATACCGTATACGCGAGGAGGAGGGTCTTTAGGTCGAGAACGTTCTGTAAAAATACCGGATTCTATCATATCTTTAATGCGAAAAGCTAACTCCCCATCTCCTAAATTCCATATTTGAGCTAAATGGTTCTCGTCAATAGGAGAACGTTCACCTTGGAGTCTTGCAAGAAGTTGTTCTAACTCAGGGTATTCATTGCGAACTTCTGCAACACGCTGCTGTGAAACGAAGGGGAAAGCATCAATTAAAGCTTTCGGACGCAAAGTTATCTCAGCACTATACTCAGTTTGAAAAGCTTTCTCAAGTTCAACTGCTTTTTGTAGAAGTAATATTAAACTGCGTGGAAAACAATTATCTTGACTATCAGCAATACGATTACGAACCCAATTGTATGTATAAGCTTTTTTAGTACGTCCCATCCTTTCACCCCACAAAGGATAAAGGCTTTGCCGTAATTGTTCAAGTCCTATTAAATTTAACCTGTCAACAGTAACCCCTAACTTTTGCTCTAACACTGTTGTCAAAGATTCAGAACTTTTTAAAGCTTGGCGAAGTACTAGGCGCCAGAGGTCAGGTTCTTCCCAACGTAACTGAAGTGAGCGTCCGCTATAATGCCCTGTATTTGTAAAGTTAAGCTGATTCCAAATATCTTCGCGTAGAAATATTTTAGGGACTATTTGCCTTAAACTTGTTCCGCTTTCTAACCACCATGCGAGTAAAGCTTCTAACGCACGTTTACGACGTTCGTAATCTTTTTTACTAGAACCAAAACCAGCATCTAACTCATCGTAAAACAGCCACACTACTTGATTATTCTGTTGTAACCACCTATCAATTACACGTAATTCGTCAGCAGCTTGTGGTCGTGCTTGGGCTGTTCGTGAGCGCTCAACCAACCATGAAACAATTTCAGCATGAGGAGGTTGCTCTGAATTACTTAATGCAACTAATTTATCTTCCAGACCAGAAAGCGAACGGATTTCAGGTTTGCAACTACATATTTGTAAGATACTGTAATTTAACCAAAAAAACTGCCAGTTATCCTCGCCAACTTGCTGTTCATAGCTATCTAAATCCCCACTTTCTAAAATACTTACTGATACTCTCGGTTGACCGTGACCTGGAACAAAATTAACATTATTCAAATTAACATCTAAAGCCGCTAATTCCTTAGCTGCGTTAGGCTGTTCTACAAATAGTCTGAATAAAAGACTTTTGCCCGTTCCTTTTGCTCCACGGATTAGCCATGTTCGATTACTTAAAAACTTGGGAAAATCCTCTGTTCTTTGAAATATATTTGGAATATCATTTGGCTCTAATTCTTGTGCAGTTGCTGCATAAAATTGTAACTCATTTAAAAATATTTTACTATCGTTAGCTGTTTTAATAGCGATACTAGGTTTGCTATCTGGTAAACTTGCATCAATACTATCAGTAATTGGAATATAAGCATCGATTAAGCTTTTAGGAATGCCATTAACTAAGCTTGATAAAGTTGCAATATTAGGATTATATAAGATTTCATAATAAAGTTCTCCAACAGTCATCCCTTTTGGTAAACCCCAATTATCTTCAATCCAGCTTTCAACTTTATTTCTCCAAATTTTTTGCTGCTCAATAGCAACTGGTGGTATAGGTGTTATTAAAAATCGCACATCTGGTTTACCCTGATATTCTCGCTGTTTGCGAACAGTTTGCACAACCCAGCGCAATCCTTCTAGACTTTGTTCTGTGGGTGAAAAACAAACTATAGCAGTATCAGCTAAATCGAAAAGTGCTATTGCTCCAACATCTGTAAATCCAGGACGCGCATCAATTAATATTACATCTGGATCTAATAGAGTTTTTATATCTTCAATTAATTGCTCGACAGGATTTTTTCCACGTTTGTAGAAAGAGCGCATATCAAGGTCAGCTAACTGATGAATATAATTCTCATTATATTTGCCTGCTGAAACTAAAAACAGTTCACCACGACTTTGTAAATTTATTGGTGTTACACAATTCTCAATATTGGGAATATCTTCTTCAGGTGTTAAGCTTCGTTGATACAAATAATCTAAAACACCTTCAAGGTGCCCACTATTATTTTCAATATCAGTTTTAAGCATAACTGAAATCCCAGGTGCCTCCAAATCAAAATCGATTACGACCACTCGCCGATTTCTAGATGCCAAAATACCTGCTACTAAACCTAAAGCTGTAGAACGACCTACACCTCCTTTAAACGAGTAAAAGGTAACTATTAAAGGTTTTTTTGGAATATCTTCATCCTCTTCCACACGTGTATCTGGTTCAGGCGCCATTAAAATATCTGACCAAAGAGGTAATTGTATATACCGAGGAGGTACAGTGGCAGCTTCGTTTGGAGTTAACAGTTCGTATCCAGAAATTGGATATTGACCAAGATTTAGATTTGGTTGAAGATTATTAAGTAAAGTATCGATTTTTTCTTCACGTTCAACTAATGTTTTACCTTCAAAGCTTGTAGTAATTATCCTAATTTTTAACCATCCAAGCGATGTACGTTTAACACTTACTTGTACTTGATGGTCATCAATAATAAGATATTTACTTAAATGCTCTTGGATAACTTCAGGTGTTAAAGTATTTAATTGTATCATGATATTTCACCTTGTTTATCTAGAAAAAATCTATGTAATAGTTGTACTGCTTTAATAAATTTATCGCTAGTTTCTTCATCGCCAACTTTATCAGAGTAGCGTAACTCGTCGTTGCGCCATATGAAGGTTACTAAATTCCATGCTTCTTTATATTTACCAGTACGGTCTAATTGTATAGCACGTTGTATTACAGGCAAAGCTTCCAATAAGGTTACTAAATTATGTAAGCTAGATGCTTGAAGCCCTTTTTGAAAAACACTTGTATTCTTAAAATTAGTTGTTTGTTCTTCATAGCAGATTAAGGATTTTAGAGAACATTCAATTGCATACCCTCCTAAATAAATGGAACCTGTCCAACGCTTCTGGCTGTTTAGTATTTGGGCATCTTCAAATCGACGACGGGATGCACCAAGTTGAGAACGTTTATCAAATGTATCCATCAAACGTACTAATTGTCATTTTTTATATTTAACTTGTTTTACTTTTATAGCCTAGCTTTGCTTACTATTAAATTATATATCAAATATTAACTTATCATTCTCTCCAAACCAACCCACAATTATATTGTTCCAGATACACATGTTTCATTAATTTGGAAGAGGTCAAAGGGGGATTCAGGGTGCTTTTTACGACACAGATTTATGACTGTAATTCTTAAGTTTGGTTTTATTTTGATGCTATAAAATTTTTCTAAATATGGAACAGGCAGGGATGCCTGTTCCACAATTTTACAGTTCCAGCTTACAGTTTCATTTTTTTGTTGCAGGGCTTTATGCTGGGTAAATTCTTAGCCTGCGATTTGGTTCTTCACCGAAACTGTTAGATTTTAATCGATAATGCTCGACTAATTCGTGTTGCATTTTACGTACTTGAGCGGAACGGGGTAATAATTCTACTGGTTGCCCTTTGGGAATTACTATTTGCTCGACTGCAAGTCTTGCTTCTTCCAAAGCATCCATTTCGTCGTCGGTGCCGTTGTGAAGAAATAGCTGCAATTCGTTTTCGTCAGAAAATTCTGGGTCATCGATGTTAAGCATTCTTCGCAACCCGCGCGTAATTTGCGGGATGGTACTCGATTTAATCATGTGCAGTGGTAGGTGTCTTGACTTCGCCAATTGCCTTAATTTGGCATGGTTTTTGACGTGTGACCGCAGTGCCAAAATGGAATCTGCACTGTCTATGTCTTTTGTCAAGATAACTGGTAAGTTTAACACTTTGACGACTTGTTCGAGTTGATGGCGACTCACACCATATGGATAAATGTGCAACGGCAAGTCTTCGCCATTGGGTCCTGGTACTCGTGAGTTTTCATCAAATTCTAAGTCTGAGGTATCAAAACTTGCTTCTTGTGAAAGCAAACGGTCAAATTCGCTTTTCGGTGCATTGGAGCCGTTTAGCTCGGTGGGTACTGCCTGCAACGGCGCCATTCTACCCGATGACCGCCAATTATTACCTTGCTGCCGTTGGGATGCAAAGTTTTCATCGAGAGTAGTGACGTTTCCACCTCGACCATTTATTGCTGTTAACTGGCGAGTAATAGAAAGTTTACCATTTTCATCGACGGTTCGGGTTTGCGGACTTGGTTGGCGCCCACGTAATAATGTGTCAACTGTATCAGCAACACTTTCGTGAACAACCCAGCGCTTACGTTCGTGCATTTCAACTGCAATATCGAACGTAGGCAATGCTTTACGTTCCAAAACAGTTTTTTGACTGCCTCTTCGTCGTGCCTCGTCGTCTCCCAACGTCACAGCTTGAATACCACCTACTAAATCCGATAAAGTGGGGTTTTTAATCAAGTTCTCAATTTGATTCCCATGCGCTGTACCAACTAACTGCACGCCTCGTTCCGCGATTGTCCGCGCTGCTACGGCTTCTAGCTCGGTACCAATTTCATCAATAACGATAACTTCTGGCATGTGGTTTTCCACTGCCTCAATCATCACTTGATGCTGCTCGTTTGGATGGGCGACTTGCATCCTACGAGCTCTGCCAATTGCTGGGTGCGGCACATCACCATCTCCAGCAATTTCATTCGATGTATCAATTATGACCACACGCTTATTAAGCTCATCCGCCAAGACGCGGGCAATCTCGCGCAGCGCAGTAGTTTTACCAACACCTGGGCGACCTAGCATGAGTATCGATTTACCTGTTTCCACTAAATCGCGAATCATGCCAATCGTTCCAAAAATTGCTCGACCAACACGACAGGTCAAACCAATTATTTTGCCGGAACGGTTACGGATGGCACTGATACGGTGCAGGGTCAGCTCAATCCCCGCACGATTGTCTCCACCAAAGCTTCCCACTCTAGATACACAATCATCGATTTGTGCTTGAGTTATAGGTGCCTCCCTTAGATACTCAGCTTTATCAGGAAAGCGAGCTTCTGGACGGCGCCCTAAATCCAAGACCACTTCTACTAAACTATCTCGTTGCGGATGATTCTCTAGAATTTCTCGCAGGTCTTGAGGCAGTATATCTAATAACTTCTGGAGCTCGTCTTTAATCGTCATGCTTTTTATGGTGACGTTTTAAGAGATTTTTGGACATTTATGATGCGCGATATTAACGATAACAAAGTGCTTTAAAAAGTACTTGTTATAAACCCTATTAACTGAAATAACACAAACATGCAGTTTCAGTACAAGGTACGCGCTATACTTTGCTGTGACTTGAGCTGGGAAACGAGAGAATGGGCAAGTTTTACCGCTTGCCAGAGCAATTCAGGCTCGTCCTCTAGACGAACACATTTAACATCGTATTGATTCACCTCCTTTGTTTCTAACTGTTCCAAAATTGGTGACAGCAATGCACGCGCATAACTGCCGTATGCTATACCAGAAATATAATTCCGCGTAGAGACGTGTAAACCGTAGGTTTTCCCGTAGGGATTAATTTGGTCTCTACGTAGCATCCCCATTGCCTTTAACTTAGCAACAGTGTAGCTATTTGTGCCTCCTGCTAACTGCACATATCCTGGTAAATTCGCTTTCAAAACTTTTTGCCCTAGCTTTATTGCCGCAATAGTGGCGCCAGAACCAATATCACCGCTCATTGGACGACCATCCGTTTGCCAAATTAAATTAGGAACAGTCGGAGCTATTAGTTCATATAGGGCATGTAAATAGTCAATTAAATCTTCGCCATCAGGACAACTGACAGCAACTAATTTCAACTGCTCTACGTGCGGCTCGATTGCTTGCCACAACCGCTTGAATTCCGCAAAACGTCCTACTTTGGTATGTATTTCTACTGCGTCTACTCCTGTTGACAATACCAATGGTGCTATCGCTCCTGGCGTTGATACATAAGAACTTGTATAAATTATATCATAGGGACAGATAGGGATACAACGTCCACAGCCATAACATTTTTGCGATACTACACCAGCGAAATTACTGGAATGTGAGTTAAAAACGATTGCTTGAGCGGGACATACTTTCTCGCAGGGTCTTGGGCAAGTCGAAGGACATAAACGCTCATCAAATTCGGCTTTGCGAAAGTGGGGGTCTTCTCCATCGTTTAGACTTACCATCAAGAAAGGCATCTTTACTTCACAGTTGATACCCAGGCTTTGAGATTTGGCGGATAATATCGAAGCAACTCTAAGCGCGTCTTGTGCTGCTGAAATTACAGCAGGGTCGGCTGCTACATCGATACAGTCGGCGCCTGCCAGTGCATAAGCTAAAGTTAAACTTCTCACCGCAGGCAAGTGTTGATAACTGGCTCCGCAGATCAGCTTGAACCAGTGACCAAAATCTAGAGAACGTAAAGGGTTAAACAAATCAGTCACATTTCTATTATGCTATTTGTGACAAAAAATGGTAGCCCTAACCTCTAAAAAAGTTTTCAATTCAAAACAAATCTCTACGGCGCCGTTGTTTCTAAGCTAAAGACCAAAAACCTTTTTAGTTACAACGTACTATAAGTGATTGGAATTTCGATGACAAATTTAGCTCCTTCTCCTGGCAAAGAATAGCACGTTAAATTGCCATGATGCTTTTGAACCACAATTTGGTAACTAATCGATAATCCTAATCCAGTACCTTTACCTACAGGCTTTGTCGTAAAAAATGGGTCAAATAATCGTGTACACGTAGATGCATCAATTCCAGGTCCGTTGTCAGCAATAATAATTTTGACGGTATTTTTGCTTGTATGCTGCGTTTGAATAAAAATTAGCGGTGAGCCATGAGAATTTAGAATTTGTTGTTGCGAAGCTAATGTTTGTGTCGTGTCAAAATTATCTTGACTTAACGATACTACAGCATCTTCTTGCAATCGGTTCTTTGTCCCCAGGCGCCATGCTCCATTTCCCATCTCTAAAGCATCAATGGCGTTATTCAAAATATGCATGAAAACCTGATTTAGCTCGCTAGCGTAACACATGACTTTCGGCAAAGCTGCAAAATCTTTGACAACGGCAATCATTGGACGATGAGCAGTCTCTTTGAACCTATGCTCCAACATAACCAACGTGCTTTCGATGCCTTCATGAATATCCACCGACTTCATAATCGCTTCATCTAAACGCGAGAAATTTTGCAGCGCCAGTACAATTGCTCTAATTCTTTCTGTACCTCGATACATGGCGCCCATTAAACTTTGTAAGTCACGAACTACAAAATTCAAGTCGATTTCTTTAATTGTTGCTTGAAGCTTTGGCGTTGGATTCGGATATTCTTTTTGGTATATTTCTACTAGTTTTACTAAATCTAGAATATATTCATTTGCGTATTGTAAATTACCGTAGATAAAACTAACGGGGTTATTAATTTCGTGCGCGACTCCTGCAACTAATTGTCCAAGAGCAAACATTTTTTCATTTTGTATTTGTTGGACTTGAGCAGCTTTTAATTCGTCGAACGCATTTTGCAGTAATATATTTTTTTCTTGTAATTTATTTTGTAGTAGACGTAAATTAATTTGATTTTCAATTCGTAATACTACTTCGGCACCGTGAAAAGGTTTAGTGATATAATCAACACCACCAACATCGAAAGCCTTAACTTTGTCTAACACATCATCGAGTGCGCTAATAAAAATTACAGGAATCTCACTTGTTTTATCTTCTGATTTGATCTGTTTACATACTTCATAGCCATCCATACCGGGCATATTGATATCAAGTAAAATGACATCAGGCAAAAGCATTTGACACGCAGTTAACGCCATTTTACCGTTCAGAGCTTTACGAACTTCGTACCCTTGTGCTGTCAACATTGCTGATAGCAACCGCAAGTTGTCAGGTGTGTCATCGACAACGAGTATATTTGCTTTATAATTATGATTCCGCTCTAAAAGCATCTAAAAAAATAACCTGTTCTATATTATCTTAACAATTAATATTACAAAACACATATACTGGTAAACGAATAAGACACTTCACAAAGAAACAGAAACCAGGTTTCTACGATTTCACTGTTACACGTAAACAAATTTGTCAAAAAATATACTTATAGTGCAATATAATCCACAGGCATATAGCATTCGGTCGATTTATCGCGTAACGTATAGTTGGCAAAACTTATAATTGTCTACTAACTATCGGTAGTGCAATACTTTTTGTAACAAGTTTAATTTAAGTATATTAGATAAAATGCGCGTCTGAATTAAATTATCGTCATTTTCACATAAGCTTTTTATTTTTGTGGCATCATATATTATGTTACGTTACCGAGCGCTACCATTGCGGATTGGAAGCAATAAAATCGAGAACAAGTTCTTGCTTTAGGGGTTGAGAGAATAAAAATCCTTGAGCAAGGTCGCAATTTAGAGTACGCAGTTGAGCTAGTTGTTCCTGGGTTTCGACACCTTCAGCGATTGTCAACATTCCCATTGAGTGTGAAATGCCAATCATAGCGGGTACTAGTCCCATATTTTCTTGATTATCTTGCATCCTCTTGACAAAAGACTTGTCAATCTTTAACGCATTCAACGGAAAACTATGAAGGTAGCTTAACGAAGAATAACCCGTACCAAAATCATCAATAACAAGTTTGAATTTTTTTTGTTTTAACTGCTGTAGAATTCCTCTAACTATATCGTTATTTTCCATAATCACGCTTTCTGTAATTTCCAATTCAACATAGCTAGGATTAACCTGAGTTTCTGCGATAATCTTATCTACGACGGCGCCGAAATCAGGATAAGAAAATAACCGTGCAGATAAATTAATATTGATTGTGATATTTTCTAAGAATGCTGAATGCTTTTGCCAAACTTTGAGTTGTTTTAAAGCAGTTTTAAATATCCAAATATTCAGTGTGTAAATCAACCCGATTTCTTCTGCTGCAGGTATAAATTCGGTAGGTGGAATCATACCTTTAGTTGGGTGTTGCCATCGAACAAGAGCTTCAAAACCAGCGATTTTACCTGTAGCAAGTGAAATAATTGGCTGGTAGTAAATTAAAAACTCTTCACGCTCCACAGCTCGACGTAAGTCATTTTCTAGTTCTAATATCTGAATAGCTTTAAAATGCATATCAGGGTCAAATACGTGATATTGCGCGCGTCCTGAAGACTTTGCACGATACATTGCAGTGTCCGCATCACGTAATAAATATTCGGCTTTTTCGTAGTTACTATTACCCCAACTAATACCAATACTAGCATTCATAAATACTTCGTATCGAGACAATTTGAATGCTAATGACAATTTTTTTAAAACAGCTTCGGCAACATCAGTAGCCATATTTAAACAAGTGATGTTTTCTAATAAAATAGCGAATTCATCACCGCCAAATCTTGCTAAAGTATCGAAAGGACTTAGTAATCCCTGAATACGACGAGCAATAGCAATAAGTAATTCGTCTCCAACAAAATGACCAAGCGAGTCGTTAATCACTTTGAAACGGTCACAATCTAAAAATAAAACGGCAAATTGATAGTTAGTATCTTGTTTGGCGTGCTTCAGCGCTCTTTCAAGCTGTCGAATGAATAAAACGCGATTTGGTAAACCAGTTAAGGAGTCATGCAAAGCAATGTCAAGAAGTTTACCCTGTAGTTCACGTCGAGAATGAATCTCAACTTGCAGTTGTTGCATAGCTTGTTCTAACTCTTGAGTCCGCTTCTTTACTCGTTCCTCCAACTCAGCATTTAGCTTTACAACCTCTAAACGAGCTTCACGCAGAGCAATTTGATTTTGCACTCGTACCAAAACTTCTTCAAATTCAAACGGTTTTGTGATATAATCCACACCGCCCACGCGAAAAGCCTTCACTTTGTCAAAAACATCATCAAGTGCGCTGACAAAAATCACCGGAATATCAGTAGTCTTATGCCAGTTTTTCAAACGATGGCAAACTTCATAGCCATCTATTTCAGGCATCATGATATCAAGCAAAATTAAATCAGGTAGAATCGTTTGGCACGCAGTTAAAGCCATCTGCCAGTTTAGAGCTTTGCGAACGTTGTACCCTTCCCTGATTAAAATTGCTGACAAAACTCTGAGATTATCGGCTGTATCGTCGATAATCAATATATCTTTTTTCTGATTGACCAAACTGACATCGTTCATTCTGCATTCGCTGTCTAGAAATTCTTTAATTTTCACCAAATCGCTTAACCAAAGGCGTCCCAAGAGTGGAAACATTAACTAGAGGAGCACAACCCAGATCGCTTCAAAGCAACTATTTGCTTAATACACATTTATACCTAATTTCTGCATAGAAGTACAAAGTTTCAAATTTTGTTATAGCATCTTGATTATTGATTAAGTATTACTGAATAAGGTCAAATAACCGTATACAGCAGAGTTTGAAAATCTTTTCACTATTTTTTTATATCCTTAAGTAACATAAGTTACCATGATTTTGCCCGTACAAGAAAAGATTACGTTGTAGAGCGAAAACCACTGAGAAGTGAGAATAACATAATTTACTCGCATGAACAATTAGATACTCATCTAATTATTAATTTCTACAGCGAGATAATAAAATATTCTGGGTTGCTTCGGTAAAAACCCGGTTTCTGAGATTGAACAGTAGCTAAAATCTGTAATGATAATTAAGGTTATTTCGTTCTAAAATTCAGCATTTCCCGGACTTTCTGCAATAAGTAACTAAAATTACAATTGAAGAATAATTTGATACATAATTTTCAAGATGACACGGACAATGTGCTTGAAATGCACGGTGGTATTATAAAGTACACCTCTAAGCCAAATCAAAACACTGAATTTATGATTGAAATTCCTTTAAAACGAGCTATTATGCACTAATATTATTGCATTTATTGGTTTCTGGGTAGCTAATATGAAATATTGGCACGAAACGATTGCGGTCTCACAGCGAATAATAACTGAACTTCTGCGCCGAAAACGCAGCTTAATTTTCTGGTGTATATTTCCTGTCTCAGTATTAATTATTAATGGATTGATTATAGCTGAACGAGCAAAGCTTTCACAATCAGTCGCATTTGAAAACGCTGCACCATCAACCTTAGTGGGAGCAGCATTATTTTTTAGCTGCTTAGGTGGGAGTGTTGCCACCGTAGTCGCAGAACGAGAACAGCGCACCTTAAAACGTTTATTTATTTCTCCCTTAAGCGGTGCCTCATATTTTATGGGTATTTTTTTAGCTCACAGCTTTATTGGTATTGGACAAACACTACTTATATATAGCGTAGCAGCATTTTGGGGCGCCAGTTTCAAAGGTTCCATCCTACTTGGAGCAATTATCATTCTCGCCAGCATCATCGCTTACGTAGGGTTAGGATTCATATTAGGCACACAGCTAGCACGTCGCACCGAAGACGTAAACGCCCTAGTAGCAGCATTTGGAGTACCCTTACTAATAATAGGAGGTTCATTCTTACCAACATCACTATTTCCCAAAAGCCTACTAAATATTGCTCGCTTCAACCCCATATACCACATGAACGAAGCCCTACTAAAAGTATCCGCAAACGGAGCAAGCATCGCCGACATAGAACCGAACCTCCTATTCTTACTATGGTTCGCACTAATCATGGTAGTATCCGGCTGGCTTTCATACAGACGAATGCTCCTTGTAGAAAGAAGACTTTAACAAAACCGTAGGTTGGGTGGAGCTTGCGGAACCCAACATAAATACATTTTGTTACCACACAGACACAGACTACACTCTTGAGAGATTAGCAACGGATTCCGAAACGGATGTAACGGATGAGTTATTAGCTACCAATAAATTGTCTTCTGGCTAAAACTTTAGTGTGGGAAACATTCTCGCCAATAAGCTACGAGCTAATTACAGTATTTATGTTCCCACACGCTTAACCCGTTTAACTCAAGGTTGCCGCAAAACAAACTCTACAGCAACAGAATGTCCCCAAGCGTTAGCTTTTAACTTCCAAGCGGGAACTGTCTTTGGTGACTTACCCCCTTATGAAGCATTTTCGCTCAGAGGTGCCACGCCAATTCTATTCGAGGAAATGAAGAAGGCAATTTAGGAACCGCACGCAGTTTTGTCCAAGCAAGCGCAGAATATTAGTTTCCAATAATATCTTTTCTTGGTGGCGCCTTGTTTTTCGATGCAGCTACCGATTTTGGTACAGCTATTAGTATTACAGGAAATCCTGGGGGAGTGCGAGGTAAACCAGGTAGTGGTTACGGTTACGGTCTAGGTATTCGCATTCAATTACCACTTGGCCCAGTTCGTCTTGATTATGGCATTAATAATGAAGGAGATAACGGTATTCAATTTGGTTTTGGAGAAAAGTTTTAAGAACTTATAGAATGTGTGGTAATCATGAAAACTTCAGGTGTAACTAACCGTAATATTATAAAATCAAGCGCCATTACTATAAGAATTAAAGCAACCAAAACAAACTATTTCTAAAATTACTATGATGTTAACACGCTATAACCCTTGGCAAGAATTAAATGCATTACAACGCCAAATGGATTCTTTATTTGAACAAAAAGTCACTGCAAAAGCTCCTGTAGCAGAACTCCATGAAACTGATGCAGCATTGGTTCTAAAGTTAGAACTTCCTGGAGTTGAAGCTAAAGATGTAGATATTCAAGTTTCAGAAAAAGCTGTCTCTGTCACCGCAGAACGCAAGACAGAAACAAAAACCGAAGACAACGGCAACGTCAGAAGCGAATTTTACTACGGTAAATTCCAACGAGTTATCCCTCTTCCTACCCGAATTCAAAATACTGATGTAAAAGCAGAATACAAAGATGGTATCTTGAACTTGACCTTACCAAAAGCTGAATCCGAAAAGAACAAAGTTGTCAAAGTTAACCTTGAACAACCGGCTGCATAACAGCTAATTATTTCTAAATAATTTAGATTTCCGATTTCTTTAATAAGTCGGAATCTTTTTGTTTAAGTTTTTTGGTATAGTATTAATCTTAAATATAAAACTCGATTATGCTTAAAATAAAAAATTTAAACAAATCATACGGCACCCGCAAAGTCCTAAATAATTTAAATTTAAATATAGACACAGGTGAAATATATGGACTACTTGGCGCTAACGGAGCAGGCAAAACAACTACTATAAATATTATTTGTAATCTTATCCAAGCTGACAGCGGTTATATTTCAATTTATAATCAACCCATTACAGATGATATAAAAGCATTAATCGGCATTGCCCCCCAAGAAAATTTATTGTATAAAACTTTGTCATGTGAGGAAAATCTGACATTTTTTGCACAAATATACGGTTTACGTGCAAGAACATGTCGTGAGCAAGTACTCAAAACACTCGCTGACGTAAAGCTATTTGACCGTGCTAAAAGTCCAGTTGAAACTCTAAGCGGAGGAATGCAACGGCGCCTAAATATGGCAGTTGCTTTAGTACATCAACCAAAACTCGTAATTTTAGATGAACCAACCACAGGCTTAGACATTGAAGCACGTTACGAAATTTGGGAGCTTATTAAACAACTCAAAAATCAGGGTATCACAATTTTACTCACAACCCATTTACTCGACGAAGCCGAACGACTATGTGATAAAATAGGCATCCTTAAAAATGGTCAAATATTAGCAGAAGGCAATTTGGCTCAATTACGTCAGTATATACCCGCAGACGAAGTAGTAACTATAAAAACTCCAAACGAGAAAAAAGCGATTGCTTTGGCACAAGAACACGGTTTTACACCTCGACGTTACGGAAGCGATTTGACGTTTTGGATACCCGAAGCACTAGAACTAAAAGAAATTATCGCGTGTTTTGAAGGTGTTGATATTGATTATATTTCTCGTCAACCTGTGCGCTTAGAGCATATCTATCTCGAAGTTACGCAGCAAGATAGCGTAAAATCCAACAATGTTAGATAGAAACTGCGTTTAATAAAAAATCGGTTTCTAACACCTAAAAGAGAGGAACCAAGATGAGTTGGACTAAAGTTCTGGCACAAGACGAACTATCTGGTGATACACGAAAAGTAGTTAAAGTCGAAAAGCGCTCGATTTTATTACTTAATCACAATAACCAAATTTACGCCATTGAAAATTCTTGTCCGCACTTAAACCTGCCACTGAAAAACGGCAAAATAACCGAAGATGGGTCAATTGTATGTCCATTTCACCGTAGCGCATTTGATTTAACTACAGGTCAACCCTCAAAATGGATTCCTTTTCCACCTGGTATAGGCAAACTAATGGGGATGATTTCTACTGAAAAAGGAGTTGCGGTCTTTCCCACTCGCATTGAAGAAGGAAGCATTTGGATAGACGTTTAGCCTAAGAAACCCGGTTTCTTTTTAGAAAAACCGGGTTTCTAACATGCATAACTTCCAATATAAAACCGTATTAGATGATAGAACTCAAATATTTAAACCGTATATCTTGACACTTCGCTTTTTATGGATAATCTTTATTGTATCTTCATGAAATCTTTATTGTATTTTCGAGAAATATCTATAGGGAGGATGAAGATAACAATTAGAGATTTTGATTAAATGAAGTACAATCCGGAGTAAAAACGTGAAAAGCAGCCAAAATAGCGCAAATACGCGCCCCACTAAATCTGACAAAAAACGCCAATCGTCAACTTACGTAGATATTGGTACACCGAAAGTGCCACTTAAAAAGCAGTCCTCTAAGGAAAGCCAAGAATCACTGAGTGATTGGGCACACGCAAGCTAGACTACATTAAAATCAAGCGTTCAATAATCTTCAATAGTCCGGGAACAATCGATTTTGAGGCGCCGTCATCGGTTGTATGAGTAGGACTCCAAGTTTTAGGTAGTGTTTACTCAACCTATACTTCTCCTTTATGATTACCAACTATTCAACCTCTCACGCTTTATAAACTGCGTGGGGGGTTAATTATATATTTGGAATAATGAGGGAGCAGAGTATGGATAGATTATGGGACTGTGTGAAAGCGACGACAGAGCGCGCGCTGTCGTGTGGTGCTTTACTATCAATACCGACAAATTACGAGTTTGTCGAGCAAGATGGTGTAGTATTCATGGTACGGATATTATCGAATCTGGCGCGAAAAGATGAAGCTAAGAAGAAAGAAAAGCAAATAACTCAAAATGCAATTGACTTTAATCCTTTCCTTCCTTACGAACAAGATTTATGGGTAGCGGACATTTCAGACACCCACGTTTGTATTTTAAACAAATTTAATGTCGTAGATTACCACTTACTTATTATTACCCGCGCATTTGAGGCACAAGAATCTTTACTAACAGAACGAGACTTGGCGGCAATGTGGTCTTGTATGGCTGATTTCGATGGATTAGCGTTTTATAATGGCGGTCAAATTGCAGGCGCCAGTCAAAAGCATAAACATTTACAGTTAGTTCCTTTACCACTTGCGCCTAATGGAACAAAATTACCAATTGAGCCTTTACTTTCATCAGCTTCATTTCAAGGTTCTGTTGGTACAATACCCAGACTTCCGTTCGTACACGCATTTACACGTTTAAATCCTGATTGGGTAAAGTCTCCAATTGAAGGTGGTGTAGCGACTTTAAAACAGTATCATGACTCACTGGCAGTAGTAGGGTTACGAGATGGCGGCGCCTATAACTTACTAGCAACACGAGAATGGATGCTCATAATACCGCGACAACACGAATGTTTCGAGTCCATATCAGTAAATTCACTAGGTTTTGCAGGCGCCTTACTAGTGCGAAACTCCGAGCAACTCCAACGTCTTAAGGCTTATGGACCAATGAATATCCTGAAAAGCGTAGCTATACCTCTCTGAAATACTTTGCATTGGCGCCCAAGATTAGAGTAAAGTTAAAAAGTGTAACAAAGTATCAGTTTTACTTTAAGCTTTGAAACAAGCTTTTAACACTTAGCGTTGAAATTCTTATAAAAAGTCCATGCAAAAAAGTTTTTGGCGGCGCCTAGGGGCGTTTGTAGGGTTATTATTCTTAGCTGGTTCCATTTGGGTAATGCATCCTGCCGATGCCTTAGCTTATGACAACCCAGAACTATTACCAAAAACAGCAACCCCAGTTGTAGACCTAGCCAAAACTCTGACTGATGTCCAAGAAGAGAATTTGGTTAAAGAACTTAATAGTTTTCAAGAAGAAACAGGCTGGAAACTACGAGTATTAACGCAGTTCGACCGTACACCTGGTCGGGCAGTTATCAACTTTTGGGGTCTAGATGATAAAAGCATTTTGCTCGTATCAGATGCTCGTGGTGGTAACATTCTCAGCTTTAGTGTTGGTGATGCAGTGTATGAATTATTACCTCGTACATTTTGGATAGAACTGCAAACTAGGTTTGGGAACTTGTATTACGTCCGTGAAAATGGTGAAGATAAAGCAATACTCGATACATTAACGACTGTAGAAGGTTGTTTACGTAAAGGTGGTTGTGGTGTAGTACCAGGATTACCGCGCGAACAGTGGATTTTAACCTTAATTACATCAGTAATTGGAGGTGTGATTTGCGGCTTTGCAGCACAACCACGTCGTGAAGGTCAAGTGTTTGCATGGCAGTGGGCATTAATTTTTTCACCTTTATGGGGAATTTTATTTCTTGCCTTCGGTATCGGTCCCGTCGTTACTCGTACAACCGAATGGTTACCTTTATTTCGCAACGTAGCAGGTTTCCTAATGGGTGTTATAGTTGCTTACCTCTCACCAGTATTTGGGCGCCCGTCGCCAAACGCCGAATCATAATAATGTAGAGACGTTACATGTAACGTCTCTACATGTCGCGTTTCTGCTGTAATCTGAAAACTGTTGTGCATTGCAGAACTCGAATGGAATGGCATATAACTGATGCTCAAAGCTTGGCAATAATTGATAGTGAAATTGGCGACCATGTTTTTTCACCCGCAGAATACGAAATCGTTAGGCGTGTCATATATGCCACATGTGATTTTGAATATAAATCATTGCTAAATTTTTCAGAGCGTGCTTTACAATCAGCAGCAGCAGCTTTAGCCGCTCGCACTACTATAATTGTCGATGTACCGATGGTGCAGGTAGGTATAGGAAATGACATACAAAATACTTTTGCAAATCCAGTATTTTGCAGTTTTGAAGCTGTAAATGAATCTCAAAACAAAAAAACTCGCGCTGCATCAGGTACAGAAGTACTTGCAAAACGATATCCCGAAGGAATTTTTATAGTTGGTCAAGCTCAAACTGCACTTTCCACACTTGTAGAATTAATAGAAGCAGAAGAAATTAAACCAGCTTTAATAATTGCAACTCCTCCAGGATTTATAGATGTAGACATGGTAAAAGAGGGTTTACGTGAATCACTTGTCCCAAATATCATGATTGAAGGTCGTAAAGGAAACGCAGTAGTTGCCGCAGCAATCGTTGATGGTTTGGTAGATTTAGCTTGGCAAGCTTACGGCAAATAGAAACCAGAAACCCGGTTTCTTCTTGATATCCTGTAATAAAAATGAAGATTTTGGACAGAAACCGGGTTTCTTTAGTGATTTCTAATAATCTTCTTCTGTATCCCAATCATCGCGTCTTCTGCGTCTCGTATCTTCTTGTGGACGACGACGGCGCCTTGGTCTATCATACTCGTCATCATCATCGCGTAAGCGCTTTCCAACTTCTGTAAAAAAGTCTCTTCGTAAATAAGGGTAATCACTTATCCAAATATTGCGATTAGGAATATATATATCAGTAATTTCTTCAATACGGCTGAGGTCAGCACGATTTGACAACACAAGCATTTCAGCAATTTGACCACGTGTCACAGCTTTATATGCTACTTGTAATGGTGCTTGATACTCAGCAGTAAACCCTGTTTCATCGCCAACTTCTAAATTGATGCGCTTTTCGCGATTTTCGACAATAACCAATTCACCCTTACCATTAACAGTTTCTTGCTTACCGACTAACTCTTCAGTAATCCAAATATCCATGACTCGACCGCGAAAAAAGCCACAATACTTATAACGTCGGCATTTACTATTTCGGACGCTAGCTTGAAACACAGGCCCCCACAACCAATAAAAAGCGCTAACTAGTCCAAGCACGAATACGAGTGGCCCAAAATTAAGTCCCAGAACAAACCTTAAAAGTAAAACAACAGCAGCAGCAACTACAGAAATTAATAATCTTTGTAAAAGTTTAGAAAAATTACCCCAATAATATTTGTATTGAGGTCCAGTCCCTATCCAAGGAATAAGTTGGTCAAATTTTTCGCGTGTCAGTGGAATAAGCATAATTTTTTACATGTAGAGACGTGACATGTCACGTCTCCCCCTTATCTACAATATTTTTTCTAATCCATATACTAACGACTTTAACTGTTGAACCTTGCGGATAGCTAGTAAAACCCCTGGCATATAACAAGCGCGGTCGGAAGTATCATGACGCAGTGTATAAATTTGCCCTGCTGCACCAAATATAACTTCTTGGTGTGCAATTAATCCAGGCAAACGAATACTGTGAATTCTTATCCCTTCCCCAGCATCACTACCCCTAGCACCTTTCAGCTTTTCTTCTTCCTTTACAATCGCAGGGTTAAAAGATTTACCCATTTCCGCGAGCATTTGGGCAGTTTGAATAGCAGTACCACTAGGAGCATCAGCTTTTTGGTTATGATGCAATTCAATAATTTCCACATGGTCAAAATACTGTGATGCTGTTACCGCTGCTTGCTGCAACAATACCATCCCAATCGAGAAGTTAGGAATAATTAAACAACCAGTGCTAGCTTTTTCAGCAAAATCTGCTAAATCTTGTAGCTGTTGAGGACTTAAACCAGTAGTACCAACCACCGGACGAATACCATAAGCAATAGCGCTACGAACATTATCATACACCCCCGAAGGATGAGTAAAATCTATTATCACCCCAGGAAGCATTTGCCGTTCACCTGCCACATAACCCAACATCGGTTCTAACTGGTTAGTTATTGGCACTTCTAACGGTTCGCTCAAACCAGCTAATTCACCAATATCTTTACCTTGATGTTCTGGACTAGTGTCAATGGCGCCCATTATAGTCATATCAGATGCTTGGGACACAGCTTTAACAACCTCACGCCCCATTTTACCCGCAGCACCATTGATAATCACCGGAATTTTATTTTGATTAGCCATACTCAAACAAATATTCTGCCAGCATAATTTCAACCCAACACACGAATTTTAAGAGATTTGAGGCGCCACGTAAAAACTAACGTTAGTTATTGTTGGGAACTTGGCAGAATTTAATTAAGTCAGTCGCTTAAAATAAGGCACTCTACATCACTCATACGTGAGCTTCACAGGGGCAAATACCAAATATCGAAAATTTAGTCAGTAATAACCATGACAATAGTCACATCTTTGTATAAAATGCACTGAGCAACACCCAAAAGATGTGAAATGATTAATGCGGTCTCTGTAGTTCAGAATAAAATTGAGTCAATGAATAAGAAATTTGTCCTCACATTACTTTCCAGCCCAGCATTGTTTGCCTCAGTTGCATCAATGATGATGACCACCCCTGCCCAAGCAAGCCAAGTACTTCACCAAGGCTCACTTGACTGTATTCAATCACCCCACTCCAAACAACATGCATTTGTTTGTGAGCGGCGCCAAAAAGCAACAACAGCACCCGCACAACAAGTAGCCATAGCACAGAAACAACCAGAACTAATACCACAGGCGCCTAACAAAATTACCGAGCTAGCATTTACCGACGAAGAAAGCGACACAGCCATCAAACTCTTTGGATGCGACTGTCCCGCTTGCCTTAATTCATTACGCCAACTGCGCGGAATGACACAAATGGCAGTGTAACCCCTAATTTATGTAGAGACGCGATGTTCCTCGCGTCTCTACGAATGTATTATTTAAATTCTTCCAAGGTTGTGTAAACCTAAAATTACACCAATTCCCAGAATATGACCGAAGCTAGTTGTAGCTAAAATAGCAGGCAAGCCAAATCCACCAAAGAAATTAGACGCAGGCACAGCAGGTTCAGCGCTAGGATACTTAATAGTTGATTTCCCGAACGCAATAGCTAAAATATTGCAAACAACCATTATCGCTCCAACGGTTGGACTCCATTGTAAAGGCGCCGTTACTGCTGCAGTTGCCAGTAAAGTTGATGTTAACAAGCGATTTGCTCCTTGATTTACTACTGGGTTTAAAAATATTGCTTGTGAATTTTTTAGCAAAAAACGTTTGCCTAGCGCTAACTTTCGTATCACTAGTTCATATTTCGTTGTAATATTTCATTATATTTTTGTAATAATTATTTATTTTTATTTACATAATCTTGTGGAGCGGGCATTTTACAAGAGCAATCATGAAGTTTTGGTAGTTAGGTAGCGCACGCATCATTGAAGAGAATACAGTGTAAAAAAGAGCCATTTTGCACTAAACCCACTATGAAACGTAGATGGAAGTCTTTGTTCCTTTCTCTCAGCTGGGTATTTCTCTCAGTAGGGACATCTATTTTTGTTATCGTGACGCAGCCTTTAATTACACCAGCACAACAGCCTGCATCAATTGCAAAGTATAATAAAACATCGGTACAAACCAAAGAAGATAAAAAGCCTGAATCAAAAAAACCTGAAGACCAAAGCGATAATAAAAAACCAGAAGAAGAAAAACCAACACCAGAAGAAATAGCCCGTCAACAAAAATTAATAGAAGGCGATAAATTATACCTAGCTGGAAATGTAGCCGAAGCTGAGAAAATTTATCGCTCTGCCAAAGAACCATTCAAACTAGCAGCTAGCAATAGTAACGAACAACTTCAACCAGCAATTACCGATGCAGCACAACTAACACCAGCAGGAAGAGTATACTGGCGCGAAGCTGAAGCGGGAATTATTGGCAATTTACAAACTCGCATTTTAGTTCCTTTAGATTTATTAGTTCAACAGGTACCTCAATTTATACCTGGACACATTAAATATGCTGAATATCTGAAGAAGTACGGAGATGAGAAAAAAGCGTTACAAGTATTAGAACGCGCAGCTACACTATATCCAAATCAACCAGACTTAGTTAGAGCGCGCGTTGCTGCGTTAGGAGATGCGAAAAAATGGATGGAAGCATCATTAGCTGCACGTCAATATGCAATTCTCAACCCTAATGACCCGTTAATGCCAGAATTTACCAAGTTGGCAGATGATAATTTAAAGCGTTACAAATCTCATATTCGTGGCGAAATTCGCGGTAATGCCATAGCCAATATTATTACAGGCGCCATCGGTTATGCTGTTACAGGAAGTCTACTTGGCCCATTTTCGGCACTTGACTCAACGGTAATGTTGCTGCAAGGTGAAGAATCAATTGGTGAAAGCGTAGCGAAACAAGCGAAAAAACAACTTGAATTGGTCAAAGACGAAACCGTTAATGCATACGTTAATGATATTGGACAAAAACTTGCTCAAGTTGCTGGACGCAATGAATTTAAATATGAGTTTTTCGTAATTCCCGAACCTGATTTAAATGCATTCGCTTTACCCGGTGGTAAGGTGTTTATAAATGCAGGCGCCATTGAAAAAGCAAAATCCGAAGCTGAATTAGCAGGGTTAATTGGTCATGAACTATCCCACGTGGTACTATCCCACGGATTTCAGTTAGTAACTCAAGGAAATTTAATTTCAAATATTACTCAGTATTTACCGTTGGGTGGAACCGTTGGACAGCTATTTGGACTGTCTTACAGCCGTGATATGGAACGTCAAGCGGATGTTTTGGGCACACGCTTACTCGTCACAACTGGGTATGCAGCAGATGGGTTAAGAAACCTTATGGTAACGCTCAAAGAACAAATGAAAAACAAAAACGCACCCCCAACTTGGGCATCATCGCACCCAGGTGGTAACGAACGGGTGGGTTACTTAGAAGAGTTAATAACACGCAATAGTTACAACCGTTATGCTTATGAGGGAGTTGCCAAGCATGAAGAAATTCGCTCAAAAGTTAAAACTATATTAAAAGAGGTAAAAGAGTGTCGCGAAGACAAAAAGAAATGCCCTGATGAAAAGAAAGATGAAACACAGCGCAAAAAGCCAGAACAACCTCAAAACCCCACCCAGCAAACAGAACAACAACCGAATGACTCTAAAAAATAATCAAATATAATCATCCTATGGTTATAAAGTTTTGATGACACATAACAAAAACATGTGGAAATCAACGCTATTGACAGACACATCAATGCAAGAGGGCAAGTTATAATTTTTTAGCGGACGACTATTGTAAACATTTATGACTACCCCTCTTGTACAAGCTTTTTTTGTAGGCAGAGCTGTCGCTGAAATTCTTAGCGAACGTCTTGAACACGGTGTTACTGATGCGCTGTCGCAACTCGGTAAGTTAGATGCTGAGTTACGCGAGCAAATGCGCTCGTTTACGGATGAAGTTATGGTTCGTGCCCAAAGCGCATCAAGTGCAGCAGGTGCTGGTTTTACTTCTCCAGGCACTGCTGGACAATCAGCATCAGTTGATACACAAGCAATGATTGATGATTTACGCGCCGAAATTGCCACACTACGCACTGAACTCCAACGTCATCGCGTTAGTGGTTGAAGGTAGGGTGGCTTCGGCCACCGTACAAATTTTACAAACAAACAAAAATAACAAAGTATTTTCTCCCTTTAAGATTCAGTTAATCCCAGCGGTATTTAAAGCATATGGAAAAAGGATATTCGGATAAGGCATACCGTTGGAATCGCGAGAACTACTCTAGCAGGCGCCGCTTTATAGATATTTGGGGGTTTGTGCTGCTATTGATGTATCGCCTTTGGCTGTATAACAAATCTTGGAGTTATCCAGGAGGAGTTAGTGACGCAAAGCAAGCTGCAAGGCGCCGGACTTTAGCGGTTTGGATTCGCAACACATTACTCGATTTAGGCCCAACTTTTATTAAGGTTGGACAATTATTTTCGACGCGTGCGGATATATTTCCTGCTGAATATGTCGAAGAACTAACGAAGTTACAAGACCGTGTTCCAGCTTTTAGCTACGAGCAGGTAGAGTCTACTATCGAGAAAGAACTAGGTAAAAAAATTCCTGAACTTTTCCATAGCTTTGAACCCGTTCCTTTAGCAGCAGCTTCTTTAGGTCAAGTTCATAAAGCGGTTTTACACTCCGGTGAAGCTGTTGTCGTCAAAGTTCAGCGTCCTGGACTCAAAAAGCTTTTTGAAATTGATTTAAGAATTCTCAAAGGTATTTCGCGCTATTTTCAAAACCATCCTAAATGGGGAAAAGGACGCGACTGGATGGGAATTTACGAAGAGTGCTGCAAAATTCTTTGGGAAGAAATCGATTATTTGAGCGAAGGTCGCAATGCCGACGCTTTTCGTCGTAATTTCCGCGCTTATGAGTGGGTAAAAGTTCCTCGCGTTTACTGGCGTTACACCTCTTCTCGTGTACTCACACTTGAATATGCTCCAGGTATCAAAATTAGCCAGTACGAAGCGTTAGAAGCGGCTGGTTTAGATAGAAAGGTGCTGGCTCGCCAAGGCGCCGAAGCGTATTTACACCAGTTGCTCGATAATGGTTTTTTCCACGCCGACCCACACCCAGGTAATATTGCCGTTAGTCCCGAAGGCGCCTTAATTTTTTATGACTTCGGTATGATGGGACGTATTAAGTCGAACGTGCGTGAAGGCTTGATGGAGACATTATTTGGCATCGCCTCTAAAGATGGTGATAGAGTTGTGCAGTCACTAATTGATTTAGGCGCCATAGCACCAACCGACGACATGGGTCCAGTCAGACGTTCGGTGCAGTACATGCTCGATAACTTTATGGATAAACCGTTTGAAAACCAATCGGTTGCCTCCATCAGTGACGACTTGTACGAAATCGCTTATAATCAGCCATTTAGATTTCCTGCAACATTTACCTTCGTCATGCGTGCGTTTTCGACGCTAGAAGGTGTTGGTAAAGGACTTGACCCAGAGTTCAGCTTTATGGAAGTCGCTAAACCCTACGCAATGCAGCTTATGACTAATACGAATGGTGAGGGCAATAGTTTACTTAACGAACTAGGCCGTCAAGCAGTGCAAGTTAGTAGTACAGCTTTGGGACTACCGCGTCGTCTCGAAGATACCCTTGAAAAACTAGAACGCGGTGATGTTAGAATGCGTGTTCGCGCTATAGAAACCGAGCGCTTATTAAGGCGGCAAAGTAACATCCAATTAACCACCACTTACGCGGTGCTTATCGGTACTTTCACCCTTTCAGCCTCGATTTTATTGGTTAAAAATTATATATGGGCAGCCGTATTTGTTGCTTTAGTCGCGGTAAGCGTATCATGGCTGTTAATTAGGCTGATTTCACGCCTTGACCGTTATGACCGTATGTATTAAATGATTGTTTCCGATACGCCTAAAAAAATATGAAAATAAACTATATAGGAGCTAGCGACCCCGGACTTATTCGATTTTCTAATCAGGATGCTTATTATACTGACCCAGAAGGACGATTTTTCGTGGTTGCCGATGGGATGGGTGGTCATGCGGGTGGCGAAGAAGCCAGTCGTATTGCCACCCAAGAAATTCAAGCTTATTTAGTCGCAAACTGGGATTCACAAATTCCTTCCGAAAAATTGCTCGAAGAAGCATTACTTCAAGCAAACGAAGCCATCATACGTGACCAACAAAGCCATCCTGAACGTGCCGATATGGGCACAACTGCCGTCGTCATACTGTTGCGCGACCCCGACTCACCCTTGTGCGCGCACGTCGGCGACTCTAGATTATATCGTTGGCGAGAACCCAAACTCGAACAAATTACAGAAGACCATACTTGGGTAGCACGTGCATTAAAAGTTGGTGACATTTCTCCCGATGAAGCGCGTATTCATCCCTTCCGTCACGTACTATCACGTTGTCTAGGACGCGAAGATTTACAAGGAGTTGACATTCAACCTCTGAGTTTAAAACCAGGAGACCGCTTGCTGCTTTGCAGTGACGGTTTAACCGAAGAACTAGTCGATGAAAAAATCGCCAGTTACCTTCAAGAAACTTCAATGCTCGACAAAGCAGCTTTCGCGCTGATTGAAGGCGCCAAAGAACAAGGTGGACACGATAATATTACTGTTGTACTAGTAGCGCTTGATTAAGATTGGCAACAGATACAACGGATGTAACGGATAACGTACAAACTAAACATGTGCCCGTCTCTACTTTTTACAAATGAGCCATCCGTTCATCATCCGTTGCCAATTTGTTCATTTTAAGCATTTTTCGTCTTTACAATTTGATACAAAATACATTACCCTCCAAGATAATTCTTGGAGGGTTAATTATCACTTTGTGTGAATTGACATCTTGCTACTTTTACTGTATGTCGAATAAAATCGACTTTAATACTCCAAGTCCCTTTACTTCTGATACAGGGAACAGGCGTATTAACTCACGTTAAATACTGAATCCTTGACTTTTGGCTGTATATAGTGCAAAGTTTACCGAAATATGCCTAGGCAAACTTGGTATATATATTTAGATAGAAGCTCAAGGTATGTAAACTAGACGACATTATAGAAAGACAACACAAAATTACCACCTAAAGGAGTGGGCATTTTGTCAAACTCTTGTTATCTTTCGTAATAAAGAGGCACACAATTAGATTTTCTTCCCTCGAATCTAATCAACGGCGCCTCGGTTAGTCAGTCTAACTTACTTCACTGTTTCACGTCATCTTCGTCATCTTCTCTATTTGGAGTTATTTTATGAACAACCCAATCGAACTTTCACTCGAACAGCAATTCAGCATTCACTCATTTGCTAACCAAGTACAAGATATGAGCCATGAGCAAGCAAAAGACTTTTTAGTCAAGCTTTACGAGCAAATGGTAGTAAGAGAAGCAACATACAAAGAACTTCTTAAGCACCAATGGGGCTTAGACGGTACTGGATTGGCTTGAGCAATGTGATTGAAGTCCAGTGTCGCAATGAGGCGACCTCCTTCTCTTGCTTAGTTCCATACAGGGAAAAGAGCTGGGGATGCTGGGGCGTCAACTTAAGACTCAAACGACTACCGACAGCAGCATTAATTACGCTCAGTACCATTAATATTTATATTTCCTACAAGCTTTTTTTACAACCGTAATTTATTTATTATTATTATTTCTTAACAATGAGTTGACACTCCTAAGCAGAAAGGTCGAAAGGAGAATCAGTATTAATTGAGGCAAGCTTAGTTAAAATTTGGGGTTTAATTTTTTCATATTCGGTTCTAAGATAAGTTTTGCTAATTTGGGGATTAGCAGACGAGGGAAGTGTATTGCCCAGTAATGACCATTCCTTTAAACGACGACATTGGGAAAAAGCAATAGTAGAAACTAGGATATGAGTCGGGTGAGTTGGTTGCTCGCGCGCGAAAAACAGCAGGCGATAGTAACCTTTATCACTAAGTAAGCGTATAGTTTCTTGTCCAAAATTGGTTTTAAGGTCAAGGTAATAAGGAAGCCATTTGGCGCCAAACCTACGATTATAGATAACAGTTACCCAAAGTAGCATTGGGTGAGGAGAAGGAATAAAAAGAAATTGGTTGTAGCGAGTACAAACCGAGCGCTTTTGAATTTCGAGCATTGGTAACATCATCCACAATGCAGGGGTAAGTTCATTATGAACACGAATAGGTTGAGGAAAAACAATATCAGCGATTGGTTTATTCTTGGGCCAAGTCGAAAGTTTTACAATATCATCTGGTAGGGGACTAGGCAGGTTTTCAGATTTATCGACTTCTTTTGCAACAACCGTAGAAACATCAGCACTAGTAGTTTGGCGCCCTGTATGGGTAGTAGGTGTGCTAGTAGTTTTGTTAAACTCAGATGTAATATCAACTGCTGATAGTGTTTGTATAATGTCATTAATATTTTGCGGACGGTCATTAGGTTTTTTAGCAAGACATGACATTACTAACTCTTCTAAAGACTTAGGAACGTCAAAACTTATATTAATTTCTGTAAACGAACGCGGTTCTTGGAAATGATGTGCTTTATACCAGGCGCCGAATGAATGAGTAGGAGCAGTAAGAGGTAACTTGCCCGTAAGCATTTCAAACATCATCACACCCAAACTATAAATATCCGAACGGTTATCTAACTCTTTACCCTCCATTTGTTCGGGGGAAGAATAAGCCAAAGTTCCCAGATAGTAATTAGTTTGCTGCGTATTTGACTGTAGTAACTTAGCAATGCCAAAATCAAGAATTTTAACTAATTCACCAAACGTCGGGTCAACAATCACCAACATATTACTGGGTTTAATATCACGATGAATAATTGGGTAAATAGTGCCATCTACAGGAATACCATCGTGAGCGCACTGCAACCCCAAACTAATTTGACGTGCCATGCTCAAAAACCGTACCAATGACATTTCTTGCTTGCGGATAATATATGACAAGCTTTTACCCTTAAGGTATTCCATAACGTAGAACGGAGTATTATACTCGTCCACACCATAATCCATAACTCGAACAATTTGAATACTTTTTTGTCCCAAAAGCGCGCAGGTTTTAGCTTCACGCTCAAAGCGTTCCTGCAACCGCATTTTTTTATTAGTTTGGATGGACATTGAGAGAAACTTCACCGCAACAGGCACATCTCCCAACAAAGTATCCTTAGCACGATATACTCGTCCCATAGCTCCAGTTCCTATTAACTCCTGAAGCTGGTACCTTTTGCTAAGTTTGCGACCGACGTTGGGGTCCGACATAGTAAGCTTTGGCTCCAATCTTAAAAAAATCAGCGAATATCTAGTAATCTCAAGAAAATTTCCTGTTGATTTTAGTATTCCCAAATTTTTGCCAATAAACACCAAACATCGCCAAACAAATGCAACACAAACAAAAGTATTTAAGTATCTCTTTATACTTTAATATTTAGTTATTTATTCGTAACTAACTTAGCAATGGCATCTGCTAAAGCATCAGGTTCAACAGGTTTAGCGACATGAAGATGGAAACCAGCATCAAGAACCTTTTGACGGTCATATTCTCCAGCAAAAGCCGTCAGAGCAATTGCAGGAATCAGCCCGCCATTTTCCGGTGCCCACTTTCTAACTTGTCGTAATAATTCATACCCATCCATCAATGGCATACCAATATCACTAACTAAAATATGAGGTTTTGCAATTGTCAATAGCTGTAGTGCTTCAACCGCACTTGACACGCTTTGAACTTCGGCGCCGTATAATTCCAAAGCAAAGGTAATAAAATCTCGTGAGTCTGGGTCATCATCAACAGCCAAAACTCGAATACCAGAAAGCGAAGATTTAGTGATGAGTGCTGAGTGCTGAGTACTGAGTGATAAATTCTCAGCACTCAGCACTTTTGACTCAGCACTATTTAATAGAGGCAGTTTAACAGTAAAAGAGGCGCCTTGATTTAAACCAGAACTATGCGCTTCAACAGTACCACCATGAAGCTCAACCAAATTACGAACAATAGCTAACCCAAGTCCGAGTCCGCCAAATTTTCTAGTAGTCGTACTATCTTCTTGACGGAAATAATCAAAAATATGAGGTAAAAATTCCGAATTAATACCCTTCCCAGTATCAGTAACAATAACCTTAACAAAAGGAACTTCCATCAATAAATCCACCTTTACGTGCCCACCACCAGGTGTAAACTTAATGGCATTAGACAAAAGATTCCAGAAAATCTGCTGCAAACGTGCAGCATCCCCAGTAATCAGCACTTCAGTGCTTCCAACATTAATATTATTCTCAATCTTAATCCCCTTACTCTCCGCAGCCAACCGGACAGTATCAATAGCAGCAGAAATCACACCAACTAAATTAACATGAGTCGCATTAAGCGTCAGCTTACCACGAAGAATACGAGAAACATCAAGTAAATCTTCAATTAAATCAACCTGTAGCTTAGCATTACGCTCAATAGTATTCAAAGCTTCAGAAATCTTAGTTGGATTCAACTTACCACTCTTCAACAACTTCACCCAACCAATAATCGGATTAAGCGGAGTTCGTAACTCATGAGAAAGAACAGCAAGAAACTCATCCTTAACACGATTAGCATTTTCAGCTTGCTCACGTGCAGCTTGCTCACTTAATAATAATCGTTCTCGTTCAATTTCCGACTCCTTACGGTCATGAATATCATTAGCAACACCGACCCACTTAACAATTTTTCCAGAATCATCCTTTAAAGGCAACCCACGCGCAATAAACCAACGATACATTCCATCCGACGCACGACGACAACGTACTTCTGCTTCATAATTATCACCATTACCTGTAGCATGATTCCAAACCGTTAAAACTTTGTTACGGTCATCAGGATGAATGGCGCCAACCCATTGATAGCCGATAGTTTCTTGCATCGACAAACCAGTATAATCAAGCCAGTACTGATTACAGTAAGTAATTTTGCCATCATTTTGAGACATCCAAACAACTTGAGGAGCAACTTCCGTCAGAATTCGATAACGTTCCTCGCTTTCGCGTAAAGCTTGCTCAACCTGCTTAGTATCATCAATATCAGTACAAGAACCAAACCAGCGAATTATCTTACCGTCTTTATCTCGTAATGGAAAAGCTTTACCAAGAAACCAACGGTACTGTCCATCAGAAGCACGTTTAAAACGATATTCAATATTATAGTATTTACCAGTACGCAACGATTCGTTCCAGATATCCAAACACTTTTGTTGGTCATCTGGATGTAATAAATGACTCCATCCCCAACCTTGGGTTTGCTCTAAAGTCATGCCAGTATACTCAAACCAACGGCTATTAAAATAATCATGATAGCCATCAGGTAGAGTAGTCCAAAATAACTGTGGCATTGTATCTGCCAAAGTTCGGAAATTCAACTCGCTTTGCTGTAAAGCTTGCTCTTGTTGCTTTCTCTGACTAATATCTCGAATTGACCATCGTAAACCAGTAAACTGTCCAACATTATCGTGTATGCTAGCAACTGTCACCTCGGCATAAAAAGGTGCCGCGTTGTTTGGCTGAATGAAAAATTCTTTTGTTTGTGTTTGTAGCTGTGGTAATGCACGTAACTGCTTGAATTGTGAGTAAAACTCTTGATATTCTTCACGCGGAATATAAGCTGTTAGATATTTACCAATTAAATCTCGTTGTTTTGAGCAAAGAAGAATAGCAATAGACTGGTTTGCTTCCTGAATTTTACCCTTAGTGTCGGTAACAAGATACCCATCAGGAGCAAAGTTGAATAAATCTTGATAGCGTTGTCGTTCGGTTTCCAACAATAAATTCTGGTATTGCAGTTCTTCTTCTGCAACGCTAAGTTCTTCTAAAACAAGTTGTAAATCATCATTAACATTTGACAAATTTGTGTTCTCTGTCTCTAAATCAAAATAAGTTTTAGATATTATTTGTTCTATTGTGCAACTATGACCATTGGGTATAAAATCATTTTGAGCATGTATTTGCCCTAATACATGAAAATTAGATACCACAGCATAAGGTTTATTGGCGCCATATAAAAACAAGGGCTGAAAGTTGAATTCAAGCCATATGCCATTTTCAGAATTAGACTTACAAAACCCGATTATGACCTTTTGATAAGAATTAGATGTTTTAAAGGCTGCAATGGCTGGGTAAGTATTATGCGTGTAAATTGCCCCATTTATATCTAGAATTTGTGTAAATAAGTCAAATAGACTTTTACCTATCATCTCGTTTGGAGTATATCCAAAACAAGCAATATTATTACATCCGCAAATCGTGCCGTCACCAATATGAAGTAACATTCCGTCTTCTTGGATGATGGAATCACCTTTTTGCATTTGCTGCATGTTCGCAGGTAGATTAGAAGACGTTTCTTCAGGTAGCATTATTAGTACTTCAAAAACAGTTAAGCAATTGTTATAGATTTAACTATATAGATTTTAATTAATGCCAGTGGCGCCGCAGTGTAGCACGGCAAAAATTTAATAATCATAAATTACAACGTTACGACATTGCAAACAGTTGTTACTTCTACCTAAAGATTTATTTATTAAGTATTAGGTCTGAGTTTGTTGACGTTCAAGTTTTGCCTCCATTGTACTAGAAAGGAAATGACCACCAAGAATACCGCCAGTCATACAATAAGCGTCATTAGAAACGCGGTGTAGAGTTTCAAAACCACTACGACGCTGACGGTCACTAAGTACCCAGTAACGTTGTACTATAGTTTCCGGGCCTATCCAACCTTCACCTTCAATTTGTCCAAACAGGTTATGTTGTAGCAAAAACGAGTAATGACGCTCACCATCATCTAAACGACCTTTGTACTGTAAAGCAATTTCTGGACGTTCACTGCCAGGAAAAATGAGTTTAGTTGCCATAGTGAACCAATTATCGCGGTTCCAGGCAACCAAAGTCATACCTTTAACGGCAACAGGCATAGTATCACGCTCTAACCAACTGCCTTGTAAAGTCCAGCGTCCAGCTTCGAGTAAAAAAGAGTGTCTCACTTGTTAATACCTCGTGTGTTTATTTTTTTCCTAGTTTTGCAGCGCCAAAACCGGAGATAAAAATAAAACACCTCTGGCGGCGAGTACACTTAGTATACCCATTACTTTTCGTTGACTTCTCCTAATAGGACTTCAAGTTTGGCGCCAGTTGCACAAGGCAAGTTACCGGGACTGCCATGAACGCGCCAGTATGCCAGTACAGCAAAAGCAATAGCCTCTTTAAAATCAGCATTTAATCCAAATTCGTCGGTAGTAGTAACAGGTGTTGAGCCTAAAAGCGCTTGTAACCTTTGTTTTAAATAAAGATTACGACTGCCACCACCGCATAAAAGTACTCGTTGTGGCGTTTGTGGGAGAAAATGACGGTAATTATAAACAATTGAAGCTGCCGTTAGTTCAGTGAGTGTTGCTAAAAAATCGGCACTGTTCAATTGATACTCTTTCGCCTCATGAAAACACTGAGTAATATAATCAAAACCAAATAACTCACGTCCAGTTGATTTAGGTGGAGGCGCCTGAAAGTATGGGTGTTTCAGCCATTTATCAACTAAGGGTTGGCAGATACTGCCGCTAGCAGCCCACTCGCCATTTTCATCATAATTTTTAGTACCATCGCTCAATTGATTTACCGCCAAGTCAAGTAAACTATTTCCTGGGCCAGTGTCCCAACCGCGAATTAAGATGAGCCAATCACCGCTTCGATTTGGGATGTAAGTAACATTACCAATACCGCCAATATTTTGAATACATCTTGTTTCATTCGGATGAGCAAGTAATGCCGCATCAACACGGGGTACAAGTGGCGCCCCTTGACCACCCGCAGCAATATCAGCAGCACGAAAATTACTGACAGTGGTAATACCCGTTAAGGCAGCAATCAAGGCGCCGCGACCAAGTTGTAAACTATAACCCAGGTTCACTTCATTAGCTTCTTCAACCCCTATTGGTGGCCGATGAAATACAGTTTGCCCATGCGAACCAATAAGTGAGGCGCCTTCGTGTACAGTTTGAATATTTATAGCAGCTTCAGCAAAAGCAATTGCAATAGCATCGTCAAGCTGTGCAAATTCAGGCATCGAAATAGCCTCACCCGCGCAGACACTCAAAATACGTTCTCTAAGTGCGGAAGGGTAAGGGTAAGTCGCTTTTTCTACTAGCTCGACTTTAATATCCAAATCTTGACCGGAAATATCAACCAAGGCAGCATCAATACCATCGACTGATGTACCGCTCATTAAACCAATTACGCGCGTCATGTTTGTTGGGGCGGGGGGGCGGGTTTACAGATATGCTAATGATAGCGGAAGTTTTGGGTTAACCCGCCCTTACAGACTTGTCCTTGGAGTTACACCGCCCTTACAGTTGCCCTGCCCCTAGAGCGAGGGATATTGCAGCAGGGAGGATTCGGTGTTCTTCAATTTGAATTCGTTGATGAAGCGTTTCGGTTGTATCGTCTGGCAAGATAGGTACTGCTGCCTGCATCAAAATGGGTCCATCGTCAACTTCTAAGCGTACTATGTGTACTGTACAGCCAGCTATTTTGACCCCACTCGCTAAAGCTTGTTCGATAGCACGGGCGCCTTTAAAGCTGGGTAATAAGCTGGGATGAATATTTATAATTTTATCAGTGTACGCCTCAATTAGTACTTGGGTAACAATTCGCATCCAACCAGCCATAATAACCCATTCAACATTATACTTTTGTAGAGTACGTACAATTTCCGCATCAAAATCTTCACGACTTTTGTAGTCACGGTGATTTAACAGTACTGCTGGAATATCCCAATTTGCCGCGCGTGCTGCTGCGTATGCATCTGGGTTATTGTAAATTAAAACCTTAATTTGGGCGTTGAGTTGTCCATCTTTTATTGCCTGGGCAACTGCTTCAAAGTTACTGCCGCTACCCGAAGCTAAAATTCCCAGATGAAAGTTGGCGCCACCAGGTGAAATGCTGGTAATACTGGGAGAAATCAAACTATTTGTCGTCATAGCAGTTGAGTAGGACACCATAATTTCCTCTCTGTGTACTTTGTGTCTCTGTGGTAGTATAAAGAGCTTTTACCTTATTAGGCGCAGAGGGCACAGAGAAAAGATAAAATTTTTATAGTATAACTTTGACACAAATATATCAAGATATTTATTAATGATTATTGATTTTTTTAATAAACTGAAATATGACATTCCGTCATACTAAAAAAGTCAATGTTTGACGTATTGTCATATTTTATAGTGCCATATAATTGTCAAAAACATATATTATTTTGTATCCAAAAGCTTGACATTCTCTTTTCATAACGATACTCTTTTTTAAGAGTATTGCATATTAGCTATTTAAGAAATAGCTTATTTAAATCTGCCTTTTATTAATGGAATTGGGGGATAAATTTTACAAATTACAGCATTAAAATAATTTATTATTAATATTTTTTGTGGTTTTTGTGGTTTATAAAAAAATAACCGCAATCGTACACAAAAGTCATAAATAAATAATTTAATTAGACTTAAAAGTTACTTATTTAATAAGTCTAAAATCACGGAGGAATCTATTAATTAGGAGATTAAAGTGCAGAATTTATATTTATACCAGGTAGCTTTATTAAGTATATTGATAGGATTACCAGCATTAGGCGCTGACACTAATCAGCAAGACATCCCTAATCTGAATGAAGTCAAGCTGCCATCACAAGAAGCCAAGTTCTTAACCCAGCAACCTATAAACAATCAAGTTCAAGAAGAATTAAAACCAGAACAACCACCGTCTACAGACGATTCAGATATTGACCTAGAAGCGATAGGAGAACAAGACACATTACCGCAATCTACACCAACTTATACTATTGAGAAAGAAGAAATTCAAAAACAAGGCGCCACAAGTGTTGCGGATATCTTGAAGCGAATGCCGGGATTCGTAATTAACAACGTTGGACACGGCGCCGATATTCATACAGGAACATATTACCGAGGCGCCACAATTAATCAAACAGTGATTTTGATTAACGGTAGACCGATTAATACCAATATCAATACCTATCACGGCTCCACCGATTTAAATAGCATTCCAGTAGAAGCAATAGATCGAGTAGAACTATATAGCGGTACAGCAACATCATTATATGGTTCCTCCGGTTTTGGTGGAGTCGTCAATATCATCACAAAACAAGGCAGCACCACACCCCAATTCAACGCTTCAGCCGAATTTGGCTCATTGAACTTAAACAACCAACAAGCTTCTTATAGTGGTGGTAGCGAAAACGTTAGATACAACGTCAGCTTTGAACGCTTGTTTATAGACAACCGTTATAAAGTACCTGTAGGCGCCGCAAATAGAGACGCAAGCGGTAATTTATTTAACGCCGATACAGCGACAAGTACTTACTTTGGTAATCTGGCTGTAAACTTAGACAAAAAAAACACCGTTAACTTAGACGTAAAAGTACTAAGTAGTCGTCGCGGTCTAGTATATTTTGGTTTTCCATTACAGCGAGATAGATTAGACCATGATGGATTAAACATTGGTTTATCATGGAAATCAGAACTAGCAAAAGGTTCTAACCTAACCACTACATTTGGATACAACCGAGATTATTTTAATACCTACGGACCAACAGGGACATTTTACCGAACAGGAACATTAGACACACAGCAATTTACAGGTAGAATAGAACATGATTGGCAAGTCACCTCAAACAATCAACTTCGTTGGGGTTTAGATATAAAAAACACTGACTTAAATAGTCTTGCCGACAGTACAGTATCAAGTCGAATAGCTTTAAACGAAACCGAAGATAGAACTTTATTGAACACAGCACTATTTGCCGTTAACACTTTTAATATTAGTGATAATCTTTCATTCGATTTAGGATTACGACAAAGCTTTGACTCAGAGTTTGGCAACTACTTTAATCCAAGCGGAGGATTACGATATGCCATCACACCAAATCTTGCTGTACGTGGTAGTTTAGCTTATGGACAGCGCAACCCAGGTTTAGACCAGCTATACACATACGACACAGTACACGGTTGGTTGCCAAACCCCAACTTAGAACCAGAAACAGGTACTTCTTGGACTGCGGGTGTCGATGTTAACTTTACCAAAGATATAACAGCGCAATTTACTTATTTTGGCAGCAGTATTGATAATTCTCTCAGCGTCGTTCAAGGACAATGGCAGAATATTGGCTTAGTTGACACCAATGGTTTTGAAACTGCACTCAGAATGAAAATCGCGCGTGACTGGTCAACTTTTGTAAACTACACTTATACAGATGCCCAAGTCAAAACAGGAGCAGATAGAAGTTTACAGTTAGGCTTAATTCCCTACTCTCTACTTCAAGCAGGTGTTGGATACGAAAAAAATGGCTGGCAAGCTAACTTATATGCTACCTACAACAGCGGCGCCCGTCGAGCATTATTCGCGGCGCCTGGAGATAGAAATACAGACTTTGTACCCTCATACTTCAACCTAGACCTCAGCACCCGCATACCAGTAACATCAAACTTAGGCTTAACATTTTACCTAGAAAACTTACTAGGTGAACAATACGAACGAGTAAATCGTATTTACAGTCCCGGTTTCACCTTCCGTATCGGCCTAACCTCCACCATCTAGTAGGCTAAGGAATGTGAAATAATCTTCTTGTGGAGCGGGCATCCCTACTGACTGATAGAGAAGAGGTAATTTTAAACTGTTGGTTACAAAATAAAAACTTATCAGATGATGTTATGCAGTTGATTGTTTCAAAAATAATAGATATCAATAAAAAAGATTATTATGGTCAAACTGCGTTGCATATTGCCAATTCTCAAAAGTAGGCACGTTTACTAGTTAATAAATGTTTGTACTTTCCGAGTTAAACGGCAAAAATACAACTTTGGTTAGCTTTTAAGTTTGGCAGAGAAAAAATGGATTGTGGCTGAGGTAAATGAGTTTTTGCAAGATTGTTAATAGTATGGGAGGAACGGGCGAGGACGCCCATTCCACAAGAATCTATTCCCACAATAACTAATAATATTAAGACCAATATAAAGCCCCCCCTTAATAAGGGGGGGTTGGGGGATCAATATTCAATATTAAAACTATCTTTTCAATATCCTTTGTCGCATTTTTACAACAAAGCTGTTAATTTCAGGTATTCTCATTACAGCAGCAATGGCGCCAAACACAGTCAACCCAACAAGTCCCGCAACTGAAAGCTCAATAAGTAAAACTACTAAGTTTTCCTTGCCAGCTAAAAGCTTTTCCATTAGCTGTAATGTGGCAAAGCTTGAAATACCACCTGCAAAACTAGCCGCAGTTAACCCTAAAATTGGCAAACTCCATTCTAATATTGGTAATCCATTTAGCCTACCATTAAGTAAAAATAACAGCATTAATACTGAACTACAATTAACTCCTACTGTTGCCAAAACTAAGCCAGGGGCGCCAAACGGTTTAATAAGGAAATAATCTAATACAGCATTGAGTACTATATTTATCATGCTTATACGGAAAGGAGTGGCGCCGTCACCCAAAGCGTAAAAGACGCGCACTAGAACATCACGTCCTAAATAAGCGAACATCCCGACACCATTAGCAATGAGCAGCGATGCGACTAACGCTGAGTCTTTGGCGCCAAACGCACCACGCTCGTAAACTATTCGTACAATTGGTGTAGACAGAGTTATCATCAAGGCGCCTAATGGCAGCATAGTAAATGCAGATAATATTAAACCTTGGCGAATACGTAATTTGAGTTCTTGCCAATTTTCAGGAGCAGCAAGACGAGCAAACGTTGGCAGCAAGGGAACTAAAATCGCCTGTGAAATAATTCCTAAAGGAGTTTGTACAAGTAAACCGGCATTTGCTAAAGCTGCGGCAACACCTATAACTGGTATTTGAGATGCAAAATACAAATCAGTGTAGAGGTTAATTTGTAGCATCCCAGAGGAAAAAGTTGCTGGGAGCATAATTTTAAGAGTTTCGCGCACACCTTCAGATTTAAAATCGAAGCGCAGCCGAAATCTGCCCATACCCGATTTAGCTTGCGCGAATACTTGTAATAGCCACTGTAAAATAGCTCCTGCTAGAACACTACCAGCTAAAACCATTCCGCCTAATTTGGCATATTCAAGCGTACTAATATTATTACCAATTGCAAAATATAAGGCGCCTATACCAATAATAACGGTGACGCTAGAAAGTAGGGGACTGACAGAAGGTAGCCAATACTGATTAGCAGCGTTAAGAACTCCAAATCCAATACCAATTAATCCTGCCAACAATGCCATTGGTGCCATTATTTGGAGTTGGTCGATAGTAATTAAACGTACTAATTCTTTTCCAGGTGCTTTTAAGCCAGGTGAAAAAATATCAACGAGCATTGGCGCCAGTAAAACTATACCAATCGTGACAACAAGTAGTACTCCTCCTACCAGTGTTGTAATTGTCTCTACTAATGGCGCCGCTTCTTCTTTTTTACGTTTGGAGAGGACACTAACAACAGCACTGTAAAATGGCCCGTTAATTCCACCTAACAGAATTAACAGAAAACCAGGTATGGTGTAAGCATAGCTAAAAGCATCAGCCGCCGCTCCCAAACCAAATGCAGCAGTAATCACTTGCTGCCGTACCAATCCAAATACTTTACTTATTAGTGTAGCTGCGGCGATTATTCCCGCAATTCCCGCTAATGAACGAGACGATTCTTGTTGTTTTGTCACGAATGATACCAGTCAACCGACGAGACAGCGCTTAACACCAGAACATTTAACACAAAATGGGTAAGTCTGTCAGGTAAATTTTGACAAATTAGCTGAAACAGTACTCCGCACTATATTACTACTCGAATTGGTGTCGCTTGGGAATACGAGTGAGATCTGAGAGGGTAGTTTTTATGTTTTGCGGCGTAGCCATAACAATTAAAATTACCGTCGTAAGCGTTCAGAATATGTTATTAAAATTTATTCGAGTGCGACCCAAAAAAAGGGTCGCCATCCCGGAGGATGTGGTTTTCTTAGTCAAAGTTTTACCAGGTTTTTATCAGCAACACTTCCCCTCTACCAGGAGGAATGTTTAATTACTGACCGCAGTGTTACGGGACTAGAAAACGGCTCGCTATACTATATCCCGGAGTGCCTATATCATTCTGGCAAAACGTAGTAATCCTCGCATCACAGACTACTAAGACTAATGACGAGCCGCTAGTTTCCTAGAAGCCCACAATGTCCCGAAGGGCAGTGTGTTGAGTTGTCACGGTGATATTTAATTCTATCTACATCCTAAACTGTCTCTTGTTGCTACACCAGTCACTGGATTTACACCGTCAGCACGTTCGCACATCAGGCTGACTTGGTAGCGGTCTATAAGGGCATTGCTAAAGTCGGCGCCTGTAATATCGGCATCAAATAAGCGACTACGAGTTAGTGTTGCGTCGGTAAATATGGCGTTTCTAAGATTGGCATTATCAAGGGTAACACGGTCTACCAAGGCTCCTGTCAGGTTAGCACCTTCTAAGTTGGCTTTGAGCATTACGCCTTTAGTAAACATCGCATTGGTTAAGTTAGCGCCTTTGAAATTGGTGCCACGCATTTCTGCTGCCACAAAGTTTACACCAACTAAATCAGTATTAGAGAAATCGCGATTTTCTAAACTGGCATTATTATAATTAATTGTATTGATTTGAGCATATCCTGGCTTGGCATTAAACATTACTAGTAAACATGCCAAACTAAGTATAGTTATTAAAGTGACAATACCACGTAATATTTTTTTCATAACGAAAAGGCGCCAAATTATAACTTTTTTATTATCACGCATTTAATAAATGTAGAGACGTTACATGTAACGTCTCTACAAAATTTTGAAACTATTTTTTATTTCCAATCCTTACCGACGCGAATTGTAATATCAGATTCAAGGTCTCCTGTAGCAGCTACCTCAACATGACCTAGACCGAGGGCTTTTTGAACTTGTTCGCCAAGCTCGCGGTCACCTCGTTGGACAATTATTTGTGTTTCGCGCTGGGTGTCAGACCAGTCTGTGGATGCGTAAGCTTTAGCAAAACCTTTTTGTTTAAGAGTATTAATAACTTTTTCGGTTATACCTGGCTTATTTGAAGCATTTTGAATAGCAACTTTTAGGTTCGGTAAAGGTCTTACCAAGGGACGCATTCCTGCAATCCCAACACCTGCATAATCGTTCAACAGCTTAACTTGTCCGGTTAAGTCAATCCAATAGCTGTTAGGGTCAGCACTCAGACGGCTAAAAATACCAGGCAAAATTGTCATTTGAAAACTATCGCGCTCTAAATTAGAAGAGAAGTTGACGAGTGCCATCATTTCTTCGAGCTTTAAGTTGGTGTCGAAGTATTTTCGCATAACGCGGATAAATTGCGGTAAGCGAGTTACAACTGTGGGACTCGATAGTTTTTCGCGCATTGCCATTAACAGTGCTTGCTGACGTTGAACACGCGGTAAATCTCCACTATTGGTTTCACGGAAGCGTGCGAACTGTTCAGCTTGTTCACCATTAAGGTTTTGCCAACCTTTAACCAAGTTAATTGAGAAGCGGGTGGAAGTGTCTTTGTAGTTCATAGCTTGGGGAACAAATACTTCGACTCCCCCTAACTGATCTACTAGCTGACGTAAACCGCTCGTAGAAATCCGAATATAACGGTCAATAGGAGCATTATTTAAAGTTCGGCTAATTACCCGGTTGGATAGTACAGGCCCACCTTGAGCGTTTGCTTGGGATACTTTGTTCAAACCCTTTTCAGGAATTGAAATCATGGTATCTCTGGGAATTGATAGTACACGCATACTTTTATCTTCGGGGTTTAACCGAATTAGCAGCATTGTGTCGCTTTTACCCGCAAAGCTTTCTGGTGAACCATCGACGGTACCCGGTACTGGCTCAATTCCCATTACCAGGATATTCATTGGACGAATGAGCTTATATTGTGAAATATTGCTCCACAAATCTGCTGGTAACTGCGTTTTTTCCCCTTCTTTACCAGACAGTTGTAACTCATCATCAGCACTGTCAACGCTACTCCACAATGGAGTCCATAGCGCAAGTGCTGACACCATTAACCCAGATAACGTCATCCCTACAGCAATAGAAAGTATCCAGAATAACCAGCGTGGCATCGAGAGACCGAGCCGTTGATAAAGCTGGCTAGGAATAGAACCGTGCCTCCTACCCGGATTTGCGGTACTATTATCTGAATAATTTACAGTCCCATAGTTAAGGGATTCTTCTGATTTTGATGGTGCCTCTTGATTCTCTGACCAATCTGTATCTTGATTTTCTTTACGTTCTACTTGTTTAACCACAAATATCTCCCCACTCAACCAACGCCATTTACTCAAGATGGGAAAAACCCCAGCTTGCTTCTGTGGCCACTCCCTTAAGGCTATGTTAATGCAAGCTTTCAAACTTGCCAGTGTCCGGGCTTCCAGTACACACTTGTAATGTTTTAAATTTAGGTTTTCTGAATAATTATGAAGTACGCATTTTTTCCTGTAATCCTTGCTGGTGGTAAAGGTGAGCGTTTTTGGCCCCTGAGTCGTCTCAACCGACCAAAGCAATTTTTGTGTCTCGATGGTACTGACCGAAGTCTTTTACAAGCTACTGCCGACCGACTGCTTAGTTTAGCTTCAGGTTGGGAAAACTTGTGGGTTATTACTTCTAGTTTGATCGCGCAGGGTGTTCGCGACCAGTTAACAGAACTACCATCCGATAATTTACTTGTTGAACCAGAGGGAAGAGACACAGCAGCGGCAGTTGCATGGACTAGTTTAGAAATAGCTCGTCGCTACGGTCCGGACGCAATAATTGGCTTTTTTCCAGCAGACCACTGGATTGCTGACCAATCAGTGTTTGTGGACACTATAAGTGCAGCTTCTCAACTAGCAGCAACCACAGATGCGATTGTGACGTTGGGGATCAAGCCTACGTTTCCCTCAACTGGTTATGGATACATTGAACAAGGCGAAAAAAGTGGTATCTTTGATGACTTGCCAGCTTATCATGTTAACCGCTTTACTGAAAAGCCTAATCGTGAAACTGCTGAAACATTTTTATCTACGGGTCGTTTTAGTTGGAACAGTGGCATGTTTATTTTTAGGGCTGGTGTTGTCCTTAAAGAACTACGTGCGTATGCTCCCGAAATTATCGAACCGTTAGAAAAAAATGGGACAGATGTCTACCCCGAACTGCCTAAAAAGAGTATAGACTACGCTTTGATGGAAAAGACAGGTCTAGCATATGTATTACCCGTAGAATTTGGTTGGGATGACCTTGGTGACTGGAATGCTATCGAACGGCTTCTTAAAAAAGAAGATAATAAGAATGTTGAACTGGCTACTCATGTAGGATTAGATACAAAAGGCGCCGTTGTTTATGCATCGAATCCGGATGATGTAATTGTTACAATAGGACTTGAGGATGTAGTTATAGTACGTGATGGAAATGCTACCCTTATTGTCAAAAAAGACCGTACTCAAGAAATTAAAGAAGTCCTCAAAACATTGAAAAGCAATTCCAAATTTAAAGAGTTACTTTAGATAGTTAGGAGTTATTAGTTATAAGTTATGAGTTAATTAATTAACGTGGGTGTAATGAATGAAACTCTTGACAGAGGTAGAATGTACCTTTTTTTAGTATAACTTAACTATCTCAAGAGTGAAAGTTCGGATTAAGAAGTAAAAACCTAACTCCTAACTATTAACTCCTAACTACTAACTCCTAACTCTTCTATTTATGTTTATTACGCAAACCGTTCCTCGTCAACGCGAAATAGTCGAAGTTCTCCTCCGTAATGGTTGGGACTACATGCGGCGCCTGCTAACTGGCGGCAAACCAGAAGACCCGCAACTTCCGACACCTGCCGTATTAAAAAAAATTCTTGTAGACCTGGGGCCGGTTTACGTAAAACTCGGTCAGCTAATGTCAACTCGTCCTGACATTTTGGGCGCTTCTTACATTGAAGAACTCTCAACTTTACAAGACGAAGTTCCACCAGTTGCCTGGTCAGAAATTGAAATACTTATTCGTAAGCAATTAAAACGTCCTCTTGAAGAGACATTTAAATATATAAACCCCGTTCCAGTTGCTGCGGGTTCAATTGCTCAAACGCACCGTGCGACTCTTCTTGATGGTCGCGAAGTGGCAATGAAAGTTCAACGCCCAGGTATTGATATTACTATCGCTCAAGATATCGCTTTAATACAGGGTATTGCCGATTTAGTTGCACGCACAGAATTTGGACAAAACTACGAAATCAAATCCATAGCAGAAGAATTTTGTAAAGCTCTAGAAGCAGAACTTGATTTTACTCGCGAAGCTAGCTTTACCGACGAACTACGTCGCAATTTGTCAAAAAGTAAGTGGTTCGACCCTACAAAACTCGTAATTGCCGAGATTCACTGGGATGTGACATCACCCAAGTTAATGGTGATGGAATGGCTCGATGGAGTTCCTATACTCAGTGCAAAAATTGGCACCGACTATAACAACGGCAAAGACCCTGCTGTTGAACGTAAAGAAATAACAACTTTATTATTCCGGGCATTTTTTCAACAGCTATACATAGATGGCTTTTTTCACGCTGATCCTCATCCTGGAAATTTGTTTTATCTGCGAGATGGTCGAGTTGCTATTTTAGATTGTGGCATGGTTGGGCGCCTTGATCCTCGCACTCAACAAATTCTTACAGAAATGTTACTTGCGACAGTTGACTTAGATGCACAAAGATGCGCGCAGTTAACATTACAACTAGCAGACTCAACTCAGCCAGTAATTTTATCGCGGCTAGAAAGTGACTACGACCGAATGTTGCGGAAGTATCATAATCTAAACGTCGCTCAAATCAACTTCTCACAAATTATTTACGAAATTCTCCAGGTCGCGCGCAATAATAAAATTCGCTTACCGACGAACATGGGTTTATACGCTAAAACCCTCGCGAACTTAGAAGGTGTTGCACGTGGCTTTAATCCAGAACTCAACTTTTTCGATGAAATAAAACCGTTACTTACAGACTTATTTAGGCGCCAATTACTAGGAGACAGCCCATTCCGTTCGTTGTTACGTACAGCGCTTGACCTAAAAAGTCTCTCTCTCCAATCACCGCGTCAAATAGAATCACTATTAGACCGAGTAACATCAGAAACCTTACAGTGGAATATCTCTCTACGTGGATTGGATGGCTTACGTCGCACAATGGACGATTCAGCCAATCGACTCTCATTAAGTATCCTCGTAGGTTCATTAATAATGGGCGCCGCAATTATTTCCACCAAAGCACAAACCGTACAGCTATCACTACTGAATAATATTTTATTCGCTGTTGCTAGTTTATTAGGTTTATGGCTTGTTTTTAGTACATTGCGCGCTGGAAGTAGGAAATAAGTATGGGACGGGCAGGAATGCCCATCCCACAAGATGTTTATCTCACAAGATGTTTATCTTACAAGAGGACACCAATTTGCTTGTGCTGCTAGTTGAGCATTAATCAAGGTTAAAATACGCGATAGTTCGGAAATACCATCAAATTCTGCTCTTTCTTCTTGAGTTAGGACATCGAGTTTATTTTTATTTAGAAGCACTTCAAAACGTGCTTGTAAATTTTCTGTAAATTTAAAAATATAAGCATCTCCAAACTGACTCATCTGAACGCCAGAACCCATGAATGAAGATGGCTGTATCATCTAAAAAACTCCTCTAATATGCAAGTTTGTAATAACAACTTATCCGTTACATCCGTTCTATCCGTTGCAAAGATTGAGATTGTGGAGATGTTGTATTATTCCTTTGTGGCATAAATAAGGATACAAAAGCTAATAAAATTGCAAGTAAACTTCCCACACCAATAAAAAGTAACTTTTGATTTGTTTGTGCCTGATACTCATCTATTGTGGCAAGACGGTTTGGAAGGTGTTCTAGTTGCAACACTGTATTTTGTTTTACTTCATTGATTGAAGCTTTTGTATTATTAAGCTCTGATTCAAGACGGTTTAAAGATTGCTGTATTTGTTTTTGGCTATTAGTCACATCTTCTAAACGCTCCTCAAGTTTGGCTTCGAGTTCTTCTTGATAGCGTTTTGATTCAGTTTTAACATCGTTTTCAATGTTTATTATATTTTGATGCGATTGGTTACTTAAATTTTCAACATGCCGATTCAATTCTGTTTGGAATTGAGTAAAGTTCTCTAGTATTTCATGCTTTAAAGCTATAAATTCTTGTTGAACAGCTTCGTTACTATGGGTTACTTGTTTAACTGCGGTTTCCGATTCGTTTTTTATGTCTACTGACACTTGGCGTAATTCATACTCAGACTTCTTAAACTGCTGGTTTAATTCTTTTTGGAATTGAGTAAAGTTTTCTACAATTTCATGTTGTAAATTTGTAAATTCTTCGTGAATATGCTCATTCGCCAAATTTACTTGTTTGATTGCATCTTTTGATTGGTCTTGTAATTCTATTGCAGTTGCGCGTGATTGTTCAACAAATTCACTCAGTTTTTTATGCTCCGTTTGTATTTCTTTATACTTTTGTGATAATCCTTCAAAATCAGTTTGAATTTTAGCTAAATCGTTCAAAGCCTCCGATGATTCTTTAAATTTAACGCGGTAGCTAGCTAACTCTTGCTCTAAACTTTTTAAGAAATCTGTCATGTCCTTATCCTCTAGCAAAATTAAACTATGTTATGCAAATTTTTTCCTGATATTGCTCAGTTTTGGCTTTAATAGGGCAACTTGGTAATTAATTTCATTCAACTTTCTAACTTGCCATAATACCATTAATATACGGTATTGTACGGAGTCGATACCAAATTTAATTTTTGCTTCTTGGAGTAAAAAGCTGAATCCTTCTTTGTTATCCCAGCGTCCACCAGGTTGAATTAGCCATTCTAAAGCTGGTTCTGGATATATTAAGGCAGCTTCTTCATAAAACATCAAAAGATTATGGTTAGATGAACCTTGTTTTATTCCTTCATTAAATCCAAACTTTAAATAATCAAAAGCTATTGTTTCCCGACCTGGGCGTTGTCGAGCTAAAGCTCCTGCTAGGTAAAGTGCTGATAAGTTAGTAGGGGAGCGCTCTAATACATTGGTCACGCGCGCAAATAGTCCAGCAACGGCGCCACTTTCAATAGTTCTATTCAAAACTTCAATAATATTGTGTCTATCAAATTCTTCTAATATCTTATTAATTTGTCTACTAATATCATCAACTTTAGCTTCTTCTAGTAAAATATTTGCCGTATCTGTTTCAAACTTTAAACTAGGATTACAAACATCACAAAAACCACATTTGTAATTCTTATTTACGAGATTTTCGACCGAATCAAAAATACTTCTCATCACAATGCGACGACAAATATTTTCTTTATGGCTGTTTGCGTATTCTAACTGATTAAATAGCATTTGATAACGCATCCGAGGAATAGTTTCATAAATTCGTCCTAAAATAATTTCTAAACTAGCTCTTAAAAGTTGCTCACTTACGTCTTGTAGATTTTTATCTACAAAAAATGAGAAAGCTTCGTTAATTTGAGCTTTTGCGTATTCTTTATCTACGTCTCTTTTGATTAAAAAATTATATAAACATTCTTCTACCCCTTTAATTGTCCAATCTTGGTTGTAATCTACTTGATACTCAATTTTGACAATAGAGCGATATTTTAACGAAAAGTCTTTGACTATACTTAGTTGCTGAAGTCTATAAAGTGCTATTTGAATTTGTCTGTTTTTATCGTCTTTGGTTTCTACTATAGTTTCTTCTGCTACTAGCTTTTGATATATATCTTCTACAAAACTAATATCTTTTTCTAAACCTTCATAATGACTACGAATAAATCTAGCTTGATGCCCATAATCACATAAATGTTTATCAAAATAAGGACATTCCCAAAAACTATAATATTTTTTATTGGAAACGCAAGGAGGTTGAACGGCAATACCCTTATCTAAATATTCTTTTTGGCATGTTGCATGTGGTGGATGATACATTAAAGCAACATGAGCGTGCTGTTTATCACGACCCGCACGTCCCGCTTCTTGGTAATATGCTTCAAGGCTACTAGAAAGACTATGATGAATGATAAAGCGAATATTACGCTTATCAATTCCCATTCCATAGCCTTTTGTTGCTACCATTAATGGAAATTCGTTGTTTTGAAAACATTTTTGACGTGTTTGAATCAGTTTATCCCAGTCAGATATTTTCTTACCTTGTTTTTTAGAAAAACTAAAATTACATTCAAGACAGCGACGAATACCATTTTTCTCGTCTTGAATTACAGTTGATTGACATTGTGGACAATAATCAGGAGCGCTGCCCGCATGTACCTGTACAATCTTATCATTAAGATTTAAATGTTGTTTAAGTTTGTAGGTGATGTATTGTACACCTTCACCGATAGTGCTACGTCCGTGAGCATTGGCATATACAGCAAAAATTACTCCTGCATTTGTAAACCTTGAAGATGATTGGTTTGAGATAATATCTTTTGTAGAAATATTAAGTACTTGCGGAATAATTTCTTGAACTAAGCGTGCAAGATATGAGGGTTTTTGCTCTGGTTCTTCGACAACATGTACTGATAAACTTAGTTCTGGACGGTCACTACTTCCCTGTTGTATATTTTCTGTTTTAAGATTAAGCACCCGTATAATATCTTCACGGACTTGTGGAGAAGCTGTTGCTGTAAGAGCAATTATTGGTACTAATGTTCCAGAGACTTCTTCTAAAACTTGCTGTAAACGTCCTATTTGTAGATACGCTGGTCTAAAATCATGTCCCCACTCAGAAACGCAGTGAGCTTCGTCTATTATTAAAGCACCTACAGGCGCCTGTTGCATTGTGGTTTTGAGTTCATCATAAAATTCTTTAGTTTGTAAGCGTTCAGGAGAGATATATAATAATCGGTAACGACCAGATTTAAAATCTTTGAGTTTCTTCCTTCTTTGCGCTTCTGTGTCTCCAAAAACAATTGACTCAACACACGTCAAACCAAGACGCTGTAAATTATAAACTTGGTCGCGAATTAACGCACGCAAAGGACTAATTACTAATATTGCACGTGGAATTAGTAAAGAGTAAAGTTGAAATATCAAAGACTTTCCGAAACCAGTAGGTAAAAGTCCTAAACTTGATTCTTGGGATAATGCTTTGTGTATTAGTTTTACTTGTTCAAGCTTTAGCTCTGGAACTGAAAAATAACGACGAGCAAAATAGTCTAATGTCGGTCTTTGAAATGATACGGGATTTTGATTTATTGGTGGTGTACTACCAATTATTGTCGCAAAACCAGCAGCAAAATCCTCTAAATCTCTGAATATACAAGCATTTCTAGGTAAATTACTCGTTAAAGATTCAGCAGCCGATATAAAATCAACTTTATCTGGTAAATTCGCTGTTTTATGTAACCGTATAGGTATTTTAGCAAAGTCTACAAAATTAGTCGGCGCCTCAAATTCAACACCTCGATAATGATGCAATAAACGCATCACCCCTTCAGCATCAGTTTGACCAACAAAATAAATATCTATCTCAGGGAGGTTGATATTTAAATTATATAGTTCAGATACCCGCTCAACCAATGCTACTGCATCAATCAAAGCAACAGCAAAAGCTGCTACACTTGGCTGATAATCAACTACTACAAGTCGACATTGCTTCTGGTAAGCTTGCAGCAATAATCTCAGAGCAACTTTTTGATAAGTGGGAAATCGCTCTGGAAATTCTTCTAGAAATTTCACTATATTAGCGGGGTGCGAGTAATTTTTATAACTCCAACTATTGACATACTCATAGTTATATTGAGCGTCTGTATAATTAAGAGGAGATTTTTGATTCAATATCAACTCAATTGCATCGGGTTGTATTTGCTTAACAGTTTTAAGGACAGCAGTGCGTATTGCTACTGGTAAAGTACCTAATGGTTCTTGGTCAGTTATACCCAGAAGTGTTAGTCCAGACAAATGATAAATAAGTTGCCATGACAATAGAGCGTCCAAAATTGATACACCCTCCTTTTATATAGTAAGTTGTACTGCACTACTGAGATATTCCTTTCTAGTATTGTATATATTTATAACGTCTTTGTGCGTGATGTTTAGATAGATTCTTCAAACATGAAAATAACCTGAACGCACTCAAACAGCCTAACTTTAGGTTTTATAGTACAAATTGGCTTGATAATTTAGTCGCCTAGATTTAACTTTGTATGAAAATAAATAAAGTACTCACAAATATTATTGTTGGCATTGGCTACTTATTCGTTTCGTTACCAGTGAAAGCAGAATGGAAACCTGGGACGGTTGTTCAAGGTATATATTCTGGTATCCAGCAACTTCATGGTTATCAAGCTACACCAAAATTAATTTGGGATGTTCCGAACGGCGCCAGGGGAGGTTGCGGTAGAATTTACGGTAGTCATTACTGTGTTCGTAATCACACTGTGTATATAACCAGGCAGCACATACGTATGGCTTATCAACATGGAGATGCTGCTTTAGGTTATATTGTCGCACACGAATATGCTCATGCAATGCAAACCGCGTATGGGTTTCAACCTCGGATTACACCTATTTCAGAATTACAAGCAGATTGTTTGGCAGGTGTTTATATTGGGTTAATTCCAAATATTCAGTTTGATAATAGAGATATTCAAGAAATAGCTTCATTTGCATACCGCATTGGTGATTATAATTGGCACAACCCACAGCACCACGGAACACCGCAACAACGTGTAAAAGCTGTTGTTTTGGGTATGCAGTCTTCGCAGCAAGGTAAGAATGGTGTTAAAGCTTGTTTAAGATAGCCAAAGAAACCGAGTTTCTTAGACTGCGACTAAATTTTGTAATTGTACTTCACTTTGTTGAAAAGTATAATTCACAGCCGCAAATAGTTCATTATTAATAGTTAGTAAAATTATGTCTGTACCAACAATTTTACTCTTTAGGTACCATATTTAATCAGGCGCCACACATGAAGCACCGTCGGGTAATATATATATGTTAAAAATTATTAAGTTGTAACAAATGCATATTGTGTGTAATGTGCGCTTCTATCCAGAAGTAGAAGTAATGTTGAGAGAGAATATATAAATTGAAAGAATTTCAGCGAATTTTACCAATAATCGTCAAGAATATATTAGTATTTCCTATACACGACTTCGGAAGAGAGTGCATTACCACACTTTATTAATATATATATGTCTATCATCCTTGCTCACAATTTGAGCAAATTTTACCCCGTCGCTGTCAAAGAACCAGGTATTAGAGGCACATTATCTCACTTTTTTAGACGCACTTACCGCCAAATTAAAGCTGTTCGGGATGTTTCGTTTGAAATAACCCCTGGTGAAGTTGTCGGTTTTTTGGGGCCTAACGGTGCAGGGAAAACTACGACACTGAAAATGCTTACGGGACTGGTTCATCCAACAAGTGGCAATGTCAGAGTTGCTGGATATGTCCCTTTTCGGCGCCAAGAAGAGTTTTTGCGAAAAGTTACACTTGTAATGGGGCAAAAGCAGCAGTTATTGTGGGACTTACCTGCTATGGACTCGCTAAAAATTAATGCTGCTGTTTACGGTATTTCTGACCATGAGTTTATGCTCCGGGTGGGAGAATTAACCGAAATGCTTTCACTAGAAGGTAAATTAAATCAAGCTGTGCGGAAGTTGTCTCTGGGTGAGCGAATGAAAGCTGAGTTACTTGCTGCATTATTACATCGTCCTCAAGTATTATTTCTTGATGAACCGACGTTAGGGTTGGATGTGAATGCACAAGTGGGAGTGCGCGACTTTTTACGTCAGTACAATCAACGCTATCAAGCCACTGTATTATTAACTAGTCATTACATGGCAGATATTACTGCTTTGTGCGAACGAGTTATTATGATTCACCAAGGCGCCTTAATGTATGATGGTAGTCTGGATGGTTTACTCGAACGGTTTGCACCATACCGCGAGGTTCATGTAGAGTTAGCACACCAAATATCTAAAGAAAAGCTCAAATTTTATGGCGACGTAAAAACAGTAGAAGGACGTTCTGCTTGTTTTATTGTTGAGCAAGAAAAGCTGACGCGCACTGTATCCCGCATTTTATCAGATTTAGAAGTTGTTGATTTAACAGTTAATGAACCACCTGTGGAAGAAGTTATAGGTCGGGTGTTTCAAGCAGGAGTCGTGTAGAGACACGATTATTAAGAGCGGGACACTACGTGAACGCGTCTGTACAGGAGTTAGGAGTTATGAGTTAAGAGTTATGAACTTGATTTGGAAAAAAGTAAGGACTTTTCTTTGGGTGTATTACGCTTATATGGTGGAATACCGTGCTGAGTTAATATTGTGGGTTTTGGCGGGTTCACTACCTATCATATTGATGGGAGTGTGGACGCAAGCTGCACAAGGCGGTCAATTTGGTTTGTCACCTGCTGATTTTGCTCGTTATTTTATTACAGTGTTTATCGTTCGACAGTTTACGGTTGTTTGGGTTGTTTGGGAATTTGAGCGTGAGGTTGTCGAAGGTAAACTTTCACCTCGGTTATTACAACCTATTGACCCTGTATGGCATCATGTAACTTCGCATGTTTCTGAGCGCGCAGCTCGTATGCCTTTCTCTATTTTTTTAGTGGCTTTATTTTTTATACTGTATCCACAAGCTTTTTGGATACCTAGCTGGTCACAGTTCTTATTATTTACACTGTCTATACTGCTAGCGTTTGCGTTACGGTTTATTATTCAATATACTTTTGCAATGCTAGCGTTTTGGACGGAACGCGCAAGTTCTGTGGAAAGCTTTTGGTTTTTGTTTTATTTGTTTCTATCTGGAATGATTGCTCCTTTGGAAGTTTTTCCTGAACCTGTACGTGTGGCAGTTTTATGTACTCCCTTCCCTTATCTAATAGATTTTCCTGTAAGTCTTTTAATTGGTTTACCTACTGATATTGGTAGAGGGTTTTCTATGACCATTGGGTGGACATTGTTATTTTTGGGTTTAAATAGGATATTATGGCGCCAGGGTTTAAAACGTTATTCGGGGATGGGCGCGTAGGGGCGGGTTAACTCATATCCCACAAAAAAATTATAATCCAACTAAACCCGCCCCCACAACATATTGCGAACACGACATAATGAATGCAGGCGCCATATAATTTTGGAGCAGACGCGACATGTCGCGTCTCTACATTGTGGTAATTAGGCTTTCCAAAAATCTTTGTTCTATGTTAGATGCTTGTTGGCCTCCTCCTTCGGCTAAAAGCGTGTGGTATTTTTGCAATAAACCCTGCATCTTTGGTGTACGATACTGAGCCTTAATTTTATACAAAGCATCACGCCAATGTGTTTCATTCGGAGTGTTTGCCCACCCTGGGAGGTATATTACTTCTTGGACTAATTTATCTAATTCGGCGCCTGAAAAACCTTGTGTATTCTCTACTAAATAATCTAAAGTCGAACTAGCAATTGACGGAATTTTAAAAGCTTTTTCAGTAGTTGTTATGCTAAACTAACAATTAAAGTGCCAAGCTAATAAGCATCTAATCATCCGTTTATCATCCGCTGCCAGATTAGTTTAAGTTGCTGGGTATTGTTTTGAATTTTTCTTTTGAGCCTAATGAGTAGTCTTCTAATTTAAAGTCGGCGAAGGGTTTTTGTTCTAGGCGGTTTCTTAGTGCTTCGTCTAATATTACACCTTCTGATTTTTTACGTACTCCGATGATAATTATACTGCGTTGATAGGCTGTTGCATCTTGATTACTTTTACAGTCGGTGCGGTTGAATTGTCCTAAGTTTAATAGTCTATATCCTTGTAGGTTGCGGTTGTTACTAAATAGTTTTTTGGATAGTAATTGAATTTGTTTTGCTCTTTCTAATGCGCGCGCTTCTTCGGTTGCTATGTTACCTTCGCATGATGCTGTTCCTACTGAGATTATTTCGCTGGGGTTTTCCATGATGCGTTGTATTCCTTCTTCTTGAAGGTTTGATTTTAATGTGTCTAGATTTATTGTTTGGTCGTTATGTTTGATTTGAAAACTACTGCCTAATAACCATTTATATTCAACCGATAATACTGCAACGTTAAATTCGGCTATTCTTCCTTGACTGTCTTTACCTTGTTGATAGGGGAAGTAGTCTACTGTGACTTTATCACCTTTTTTTCGTTCCGGCGCCTGTCCATAGCTGCCACCAATACCATATTTATCTGAACGAGTTGCCAGTGCGACAAATCCTAATAAACCTAACACAACTAGTAATGCACTAATTAAAGCTAGTAAAGGGACTTTATCACGCTTTTCTTCTTCGGGTAGGCATACAGGAGGTGGTAAGGTGGTAGTATTGGGTGATGATAAGATTTCTGTTTTTGCATTAACTACGGCGCCTACAACATTAACAGTTGCAGCATTACTTGCATTCGCGTACTGGTCGAACTGACTTAAACGCTGTAAAATCTCTTCAGCAGTTTTAGGACGGTTATTGATTTCGTGTGTCATTAGCCAATCGATGAGATTGAGTAATGCTGGTGAGATATTCTTTGTATGTGGGCGCCATTGTAATTCGTTATTATAAGCATCGTACATAGTATCAGGATGCTTACCTGTGAGTAAGAACACAAAAGTGCGTCCTAATGCGTAAAAGTCAGACTGTGTTATGGCTTTTCCATACATTTGTTCGGGTGCGCTGTAACCACCAGAGGATATAGATGTTTGGCTACCTGAACCACTGCTAACTTTTGCGATATAACTATTTGTTAATGCTCTTGCTGTACCAAAGTCGATTAATACTAATTGCCCATTTGGGCGAATCATTATATTAGATGGTTTAATATCACGGTGTAAATACTGCTTGCCGTGTACTAATACTAAAATACTGGCTAATTGTTTTAACCAAGCAACAGCTTGTTCTTCAGAAATTGGACGGTTTTGCTGTTGCTGTAACCATTGCTCTAAGTTTGGTCCGTCAATTTTTTCCATCCCTAAGCAGTGCAACCCTAAACCTTCCCTGGTTTGATAAAGAAAATAACCTTCTACTCCGGGAATACCTGGATGGTGTAGTTCTCCTAGTACTGATGCTTCTTGTTTGAAGAGTTCTACAGCTTTGGCATCGTAATTAAGGTCTTCTTTTAACACCTTGATGATTATGGGTTTGTCCCGCTCATAAGCATCGTATACTTTCCCGAAACCTGTTTTATCACTGAGTAGACGCATTACTCGAAAGCGTCCAAGTAACTCTAACTGTGAACCACAACTTTGACAAAAGCGGTTCTCATCGTTATCTGGGTGGTTCGGTTTGGGACAAGTAGGGTTAATGCAGAGACTCATAGCGGAAAGGGAAAGGTGTCTGATATATGTTAGCAACTTAATCTTTATTCTCTGTGTACTTTGCGTCTCCGTGGTAAAAAGTATATTTGCTGAACAGGCGGGACGCCTGTTCCACAAGAAAGAGGTTTATTTCAAGACTTCTTTGAGTACGCTAACTAGTCTGTCAACGCTTTCGGGACGACTATTGTAACCCATTAAACCAACTCGCCAAACTTTACCAGCGAGTTCACCTAGTCCTCCACCCACTTCGACGTTATGCTCGTCGAGTAGTTTACGCGCGACTGCTTTTCCGTCAACTCCTTCGGGAATACATACTGTTGTAAGTGTAGGAAGACGATATTGCTTTTCGACGTGCATCTTCAAACCTATACTTTCTAAGCTTTCCCACAAATATTCAACGTTCTTTTGGTGACGCTGCCAGCAATTTTCAATACCTTCTTCTCCTATTAATCTTAGTGCTTCCCGCAGGGCATAATACATATTAATAGGCGCAGTATGATGGTAAACGCGCTCACTTCCCCAATATTTACCAAGCAGGTTCATATCGAGGTACCAGTTTTTTACCTTGGTGGAACGGTTAAGTAATTTCTCCATTGCCTTGCGGCTCATTGTAAAAGGTGAGGCGCCAGGAGGGCAACCTAGACCTTTTTGGCTACAGCTATAAGCTAGGTCAACACCCCACTCATCTAAGTATATTGGGGTTCCGCCTAAACTTGTAACAGTATCGATTAATAACAAAGTACCGTATTTTTCACACAGTTCTGAGACTCCTTCCATTGGTTGACGGGCGCCTGTGGAAGTTTCTGCATGAACCAATGCTAAAATACGCGGACGATGCGTTTCCATCGCTGTTTTAATTTCGTCTAGGCTGAATACTTGTCCCCAAGGTTTAGTTATACTGCGGACATCGGCGCCGTAACGTCCTGCCATATCAACAAGACGATTACCGAAGTAACCCATTACACCAATTAAAACTACATCACCTGGTTCTACAGAGTTTGCAATAGTAGCTTCCATTGCCGCAGTGCCAGTACCACTAACAGCAATAGTCATCGCATTATCAGTTTGCCACACATACCGAAGTAGCGATTGTATCTCATCCATTAAATGTAAAAACGTAGGGTCAAGGTGCCCAACAGGTGAAGTATTCATTGCCTGAAGGACATCTGGATGAGAGTTAGAAGGACCAGGACCCAACAGCAAGCGGTTAGGTATTGATAAAGGACTAAGGTTTAATTTTTGACTCGTTTTGATAGAAAGCGTTTGTGTCATGATGCCCAAAAGATAAATTACGTTACAACAAGCTATTTTTGAATTTATAGCGTAAAGGGCGCCTACTAACTTGTTTTTTTGGCTTGTAGTTGTAGGTTGGGTGGAGCGTAGCAGCAACCCAACATCATAGCCTATACCATAAAATGTGATGGGCTAGCTTGCAACGGATGCAACGGATGTAACGGATGAGATATTTGTCAAAAGTAAATTTTTGCTTTGTAAAATAAACTATCCGCTACATCCGTTCATCCGCTGCCAACTATTCCCAACCCGCCAAAATTAAAGCTAATCTACAAAGGTACTAGTGCTGTAATTGAGTAGTATATAATCAGATAACTAAACGCCAATCGAGATAAAGACTTATGTTCTCAGACCATCTCAAAACCTTTGCGTTACCCAGTTTACGAGATTCTTCACTGCGTTCAGAATGACCAAAGGGCATTTTTTTCGTGGAGTTCTCTGATTAATACGGATATCGCGACAGCAATGGCACATTACATAAAGGGATGAGTGCGAAAGCGTACATTCTCGACTTTCTTTAATAAATATAAACTTTTGTAAATTTACTATCTAATTTGCATAAATCAGTTAGGCGCCTAAAGCAATAGAAGTATAACCGTTTTTAAAATCAATACTGCTTGGTTAAGCTAAAAATACGGGAATTCGTAGGTTGGGTGGAGGAACGGAACCCAACATTTTCAAGACGCAAGTTGGGTTGCGCCTACGGCGTACTACGTAAACGCAAAGCCTCCACCCAACCTACAATAATTTTTAACCGAGCAGTATTGCTATATCTTTTAAATATATATGCTCAGATCGCAAAAAGGGAAGCTTGTTGAGAATATCTTCAGTACTGTTCCGAAATAGAATTTGTTAACGCTGTAGTTTATTATACTGATTACAGACGGAGATTCGCGCTCAAATATATGAAATATATTGCAACTTGTTTAGTAATGCTATCCGGTTTTCTTTTGGCTGCTCCCGCAGAAGCTAGGTGGATAAACGTTTCTGGAGTAACGAATGATGGCGCCACGTTAAGTTTTGAAAACAATGACCCAGGACTTACACGATTTTCTTACCGAGTTATCACAAAGGATAGTGTAAGAATACAACAAGGAGTAACTAGCTGGTGTTATCGCGGACAAGTCAAAAAAAACCCAAATGCAGTTCCTACAACTGAAACATCTGGATGGTACGTTTACCAAGGGGACAATATTACATCCATATATGCTAATTCACCTGCTAGTATGAATTTACTTAAAGTTATCTGTGCAGGAACTTAATAAGAAGAGTACTTTTTAAGAGAATCGTCTGTAAGTGCGGATGGTTGGATAATAGCGTTTAGCAGTTACCCAACCTACGTCTACGTTTGCGTTTTGGCTATTATGGTTGTTTTGTGATGTTACCTGATGTATCTAGTTCGTATGTGACAAAAGCATTTTGTTTTACATCGACTGCTACGTTCCAGAAGTAATTTCCTTGATTTTGATTGTATTGTTGTTCTGCGCTTAGTAAGTAAACGCGGTTGCTAGGGATTTTAAAGCGTTTGCTTGCTGTTTTGGCTATATTAGTTGCCCAAGAATTAGGCATTAAATCATTGCGAGTTGCCAGTGTTTTTGTTGCTTCTGTGCGGGCTTGTTCGCCTTTTTCAGAGGCTAAGTAAACATATTCTTTTCCTGGTTTTCCTTCAATGACTACTCGCCAACCAAGTTGATTGTCGTCGGTACGGCATCTAGCATAAGGTAGGGCGAATTCTAGACAAATATTCGTCCAAGTTTTCCGCTGTACTTGTTTGATTAGCAATACGTTTTTGGATAATTCCAGGTGCTTTGATGCCATGTTTAGGATATTATCCATGACGGGTTTTGGGACTGATACATTAGTTCGGTTTTGTGGGTCTCTTCCTATTAGAATTACTTGGTCTACAGAGTCTGAGACAAAGTAATCCCAGTACTTATTTCCATCGGCGATTGTTACATTCCAACCTGTGAATACTGCTACGTCACAAAGTGCTAGAGGAATATTTCCACAATCTGGCGACCATTTTGCACGTTTTGTATTAATGATTTTCCCTGAATTTTTGCCTAATCCCCAATTTGATCGGGCGTTACGCATTACTGCATCTGTAATTTTTTGAGGCGCCACTACTTCTGATTTTACTTGTTGTTTAATTGAGTCTGGTGGTTGTGCAGTTGTAATAGATACGCTTGTAGTAAGCATAATTAAAGCTGCTAAAGCCGCATTTACATACTTTAGTGTTTTCATATTTTTTGAGTTATATAGTTTGTGTAAATAATTTAGCTTCTCAAGATAATTACTTATTTGTTTGTTACAGTTTTAGAAACATTAATAAATTTATGATTTAGAGTTATGCGTGAGTGATAAAGAAAATAAGATACTTAGACGAGTGACGCTAGTTTCTACATTTTGTTCCTATTATTTATATTGTGATTGTAGATTGTTGGTGTTCACTTAGTTTTGGAGACGTGATATATTCCCTGCGGGACACTGCGTAAACACGTGTCTACATTTCTTGGGAACTATAATCGTCTTATGATGTTCAATAAGTATAAGGGTAAATTTAGATTTATTGTATTTGTAATAACGTCAATGAAATCATCTTTAGTATTTAAAAGCCTTATATTACTTGCTTTTAGCTTATCTACATCAATAATTGTTGCTCAAGAATATCCTGTTGCAGCTAGTAGTGTTGCTGTTACACCATCTGCAAAACCAGTTAGGTTAACTTTATCAGCACATAAGGCGCCTGTACGCGCGGTGGCAATTTCTCCAAATGGGCAAATCATAGCTAGCGGTGGCGATGATAAAACAGTGAAGTTATGGGATGCTTTAACAGGGAAGTTGCTTTTTGATTTAAATGGACATGTGCAAAATATTAAATCGGTTGCGTTTACACCTGATGGAACAACGCTTGTAAGTTCTGATACTGAGACAGTTAAAGTGTGGAATACTAAAACTGGTCAGTTAATTAAAACTATTACCGCACATAAGAATGGTGTGTTTGCAGCTATTATTACTCCTAATGGGCAAACACTCGTTAGTGCGGGTGTAGATAATACTATCAAACTTTGGAATATTAAAACTGGAAAGCTTCAACGCACTCTCAAAGCTGAAGCGCGCGTTTTAGCGGTCAGTCCTGATGGTAAAACGTTATTTAGTGGTGGTGAAAATGGCGGTAAGATTCGCATATGGAATTTAGCAACTGGAAAACAACTGCGAACTTTGACACCACCACGCCCCAAGGATGCATTTTCTCCACAGCAGCAAGCAAGCGGCGCCATTTCTCTTGCTATTAGTCCTGATAGACAAACTTTAATTAGTGGTGGTTATGATGATAGTTTTCAATCTGGTCCTTTGCAACAAACTGATGGTAAAAATCTCAAAGCTTGGAATCTCTTAACTGGGAGGCTAATTTATAATGTTTCGCTTGGGGGTGCAGGTGTTGATACGTTGGCAATAAGTCCTGATGGTAAAATGTTTGTTGCGGGTGGTTTGGGTTCTGAAGTTGTATTGCGCGATATTAAAACATCGAAAGCAATTATTACACAAAAAGGTCATGCTGGTGGAATTTATGGTTTAGCTTTTAGTCGTGATGGTAAGACTCTTGTTAGTGGAAGTGGTGATAAATCTGTGAAGGTTTGGCTACTGGCACCTTAATGATAGAGTTTAATAATGTTTTGCTATTTTCATTTATGGGTAAGGACGGGCAGGGAATGCCCGTTCCACAAGATTTACAAGATTACAAGATTTACAAGATTTACAAGTGGCTTTATTTTGAGGCAAATTGAATTATTTTTGTTTTTAATTCTTTTTAGCTAATCGCAGCATATTATCCTAGTTTGGTATGAAATTTACCACATTCTGGACAACTTTTTGATGTGTAAGCTTCGTTAGTTCTGACTAGCATTACACCATTACAGTTACAAGACTGTCGAAGGTGTTCAGCAAAGCGACCAAAAGACCAAGTAAGCATGGAACGTACAGATTGACAATTAATTTTTCTTTTTGCCTTTAAAACCATCTGTGAGGTTTCATAAGTTGGAAGAAAAATCACTTTATAATTCTGGACTAATAAACTTGATACTTTGTGATGCACATCATTTATCAAGTTCTTAATGCTTATTCTTACCCGTTTAATTGCTTGCCCTATCTTGTAGTGTTTCAGAATTGGGGGGTTTTCCACTATCGGAAATTTATAATAGCTTAACAAAGCACGCGGCAGCCAGCGGTCGAACATAATAACTGCTATAAGAGGTATAATTAAGCTTAAAATAGTAATTATTTGACGCTTTCCTATTTTTTCACATCTAATAGTACAGGTGGAATATTTAGTTAAAATAATTGCTTCACTTGACAGCTAAAGCCTGGAAGTAAAGGTGAGCTTATTATATCATTAGCAAACAGAGTTGCAACTTGAACTAGCTGAACATTTTGACGCTGATAAACTTCAATTTGCTGCTTCCTCCAATCAATAATCCAATATTCTTGTACGCCTTTAATTGAGTAAAGTTTTAACTTGACCTCTCTATCACATCGTTCGTTGCTAATACCTTCAGAGAGAACTTCGACAACTAATTCTGGGGCGCCTGTTAAATGCCCTTCATTATCCACAACTTGTGCAAGTCGCCCATTACTTATCCAAATTACATCAGGAATAACATTGTCAGCATCAGAGAAAATCACTCCTGGAGCTAGAATTGCTTTACCCAAACCTGAATTTCTCGACCAAATTGTTAATTCTACGTAAATACCACCACCAGCATCCTGGTGTCCAATATGAGGCGCCCTTGTCACAAATAATTCCCCATCAATAATTTCGTAACGCTTCCATCCATCGGTAGCGAGAAGTTCTAAATCGGCAATTGTCCAGCGAATTTTATCTGGTGCTTGAGTCATGACGATATTCTCCTTCTTAATAAAGCATTATATAATTTTACACTATATTCTTATTTCCTGTATAAAACACTGCAAATTCTTATAAGACACGAATTAAATCCTTTGTGACAGGTATATTCATGTGTTCTCGTAAAGTATCTGCTGTTCCCATATCCACAGCACAGCCTAATATCTCTTCTAAGTAAAGCCGCACTTTTATAAATTCAAACAATCCTAGTTCATATTAAAGTCTACCAAAAAATCGACATCGCTGTCTTCTGTTGCTTCCAGAGCGTGCGACAGAACCGAATAAATCCAACGATTTTACTCCCATTTGCTGTAATTGTTCTTTATGCGCTTTAATAATTGTTAATGCATCGCTACGTTTCATTGGTTGTTTTTCTTCAGTAGTTGATAATAGCTTATATTTATATAATGATGTATAAAATTAAAAGTGACAATTATCAAAAATTTTGTATAAAAAGTGTTTTATTTTCAAAGTTATGCAAATTCCAAAAATCGTAACAAAACGCTTAATATTACGAGGATATGAGGAAAATGATTTAAATGCTTTCACTGATATGTACGCGAATCCTGATGTTATGCGCTACATCGGTTCGGGTCAAACATCTAACCGTTCTGAATCTTGGCGCCTTATGGCAGTTATGTTAGGACATTGGCATCTACGTGGGTATGGGTCATGGGCTGTTGAGGAACGTATTAGTGGTGCCATGATTGGTAGAGTAGGTTATTGGCGCCCTGAAGGATGGCCAGGATTTGAGATTGGTTGGATGATTCGACGGGAATTTTGGGGAAAAGGTTTTGCGACTGAGGCGGGTAGTGCTGCTATGGAATTTGCTTTTGAGGAGCTAGAGCAACCGCACGTGATTAGTATTATTCAGCCGGAGAATGCTGCTTCTCGACGTGTTGCGGAGAAGTTGGGGGAGAAGTTGGAGGGTACAACGGAAGTTTTGGGTAAAGAATGTGTGGTTTATGGAATTAGTCGAGAGGAGTGGGAGAATAGATGATTGTAATTATTATGATTAAATTATCAATATCAAAAAAAAATGTCAGAATACCTTAAAATTGAAGAATTAATTGCGTTGCCAAGGCTATCAAATCCTTCTATTAGTAACGATGGAGCAAGGATTGCTTATGTTAAACGCCAGGTTGATTGGGATAGCAATGTTTATCAATGGCATGTTTGGATTTATGAGAATGGTAATAGTTACCCGTTAACGCGCGGTAAAAATGAAAGTTATCAACCTAAATGGGCAGCTTCTGATAGTCTACATTCTAAGACTTTGGCTTATTTAGCAAGACCGAGTGAAAGGGATAGGAAAAGGCAAATTTTTATTAAGCCTGATGGTGATGTTACAAGTTTTCAAGTTTCTTATGCTACTGAAGATATTACCGCGTTTCAATGGGCGCCTTCTGGCTCAGGATTTTTCTTTATTTCGCGTGAGGTTGAAGCTAAACCTATCAAAAAGCGACGAGAAATTTATGGAGATATTGAGTATGTAAATCGTGAGTACCGCAATAGTACTTTATTTTATCTAGATTTGCAAAGAGGATTGGATAAAACTTTGCAAGCTAGTAAGTTACCGAAAGATTTACGCGAAGGTAATGAAAATAAAGAAAATAATGGTAATAAAGAAGAAAAAGATGAATTGTCTGTGCAGTTTACATGTTTGAAAAATATTCATATCCATGATTTTGATGTTGCTAGTAGTGGTAAAAAAGTCGCTTTGCTTGCTACACCTTCGCCAAATTTAGCAGAACAAGACAAAATTGAAATTTATATTTTAGATGTTGAGTCTAAGGAAGTTAAGAAACTTGACGTTCCTCTTGTTGGTCTTAAACGTAATATTTTATTTTCTCCAGATAGTACTTGTGTTTGTTTTACTTATTTACGTACTGGCAAATGGTTTGATGATAAGTATATAGCTGTATATAATTTAGAAAATAATCAAATTACTAAGCTGACACCGGATATTACGGGTATTAATGAATGTGTTTATCCGCTACGTTGGACGACTAAAGGTATTTTAATTTGGTGGCAATATAAAACTATCAGTAAATTGGGTATATTAAAACTCGATGGTAAAATAACTCTACTTGTTGCAGATAATAAGTCGTATATTCAAATTGCTGCAATTACTTTAGATGGCGAAAATTTTGCTTATATAAAGGGTGATTCTAAAGAGTGTTACGAGCTTTATTATAATGATGTGCGCGTCACAAATCAATCGAGTATATTAACAAACAAGGCTTTTGCTCAAAAGGAAGTTATTCAATGGTCTAGTTTAGATGGTACTAAAGTAGAAGGAATTTTATGTAAACCTGTTGATTTTGATTCGAGTAAAAAATATCCTTTGTTAGTTAGGGTGCATGGTGGGCCTAAATCAACATCGCTTCCAGTTGCGTTAGATGAGAATACTTATCCGATTGAGAGTTTTGTAGAGAAAGGTTTTCTTGTACTATTACCTAATTACCGAGGTAGTAATGGATATGGTGAAAAGTTCCGCAGCTTGAATTATCAAGATTTGGGTACTGGTGATTATGCGGATGTTATTTCTGGTGTTGATTATTTAATTAGTCAGGGTTTTGTTGATAGTGACAAAACTGGGGTTATGGGTTGGAGTCAGGGTGGATATATTTCTGCTTTTTGCGCTACTTATAGTAAACGATTTAAAGCTACTAGTGTAGGCGCCGGAATTAGTAATTGGGTTACTTACTACGTTAGTACAGATATTTACCCTTTTACCCACTATTATTTAGGCGATACTCCTTGGAATGATATGGAGGTCTATGAGAAAGCTTCTCCAATGACTTATATTAAGAATTCTTGCACGCCAACTTTAATTCAACACGGTGATGCTGATAAGCGCGTGCCAGTATCTAATGCGTATGAACTATATCGAGGTTTATGTGATGTTGGTGTGGAAACTGAGCTTGTGATTTTTAAGAATATGGGACATGGAGTAAATAAACCTGGTATTGCGCGCGCGCTTATGAAGCAAAATTTAATTTGGTTTAGTCATTATATATTAGGTGAGAGTATAGAGGGGTTGTACTTAGATTAGTCGGTTGGGTGGAGCGCAAGTGTGTAACCCAACGAATACTCGATGTTTTTGATGTTGGGTTCCGTTCCTCCACCCAACGTACTAGCGACGACTGCTTACGTAAACACACATGTAAAGAAGCTAAAAATTTACAAATGTTATCAGTTTATTGCTGACAACTTAACTAAAGTTAAGTGTATATATAAAATCAAAATTATTTAATAGTAAAGTTAAACTTTGTCAAAATGCTCGTCAGACTTTTGAAGAATTTGTTAACCCTTAATAAGGTCATCAAAAATACGTTTAAGGTTTTTATTCTCTAATTTCCATCCTCATTCTCTATCCCCAACTTCTTTTTTATGACCCAGTGGTTAAATGTTATGGAGGCTCGTTTCTCGAAGATTACAAAGGACTGTATTATATTGGTTGGGGACAAGCAAGAGGCGGGGTAGGCTCACTCATTTCAGCTTTTAGTCCGTTTTTTATTCGTTGTCTCAAACTCCAAGATGAAATTAATGTACCTCTTGGTTTGGTCTTTAAAGAAATGGGAGAACAGTTACCAAAAACTCATCTTTCCGACCCACAGCAAATTTTTAGGCAATTAAAGCTTATCAATTTCTTTTTTAACCAAATCGTTAAAAGAGCTTATCAGGTTAATACCCAATATTCTAACTTTAGTAACAGCCCCCTCCCTCGCTCAAGTAAAGCTCTTAGTACACCCTTTCTTCGCTGAAGGGGTGACAAAGGCGCCTATCAATCTCACGAATAAACGTTCATTCACTTCATTGATGTTTGTCAGGCGCCATTATTTGTAGGTTGGGTTCCGTTCCTCTACCCAACCTATTAGGTAATTTACTCTTCGATTGCTTCACGTTCAATTAAATCTTGCAATTGCGGCTGGAAGCTGTACTCAAAACGAGTTATAACTTGACTTTTAAACAAGCATCAAAATTTTTTAGATGCTACCCTACCCTTCGGGATATCCTTCGGATAACGGGAAAACTACCAGTAAAGGGAAAACTACGTTTACGTTTACGTGCCCGACTCATGACATTAGATGCTACCCTAGCATAAGCGGATATCCTACCCTGCGGAAAAACTACGTTTACGTTTACGTGCCCGACTCATGACAAAAGTCTAGATTTTATTTGGACGAGTTGTGTATTTGTTGAAAAACCGGGCTTTTTTGTTGCGGTCGAGTATAAACCCGGTTTTAGTAAAAACAAGTTATCTTTTTTCTGCTGCTTGGCGAATGTAATATTCTTTGTCTGTAGCTAATATATTTAGTACAAAATCGGGAGTGCTGGCATTATTGGCTACAGCAAAACGAATTTCATAGTCAGGATGAGTTGCTAGTTTTTCTAATAATGTGTGTGAAGTGTTGCAATTTTTCGCGATGCCAAGCTCAAATAACCAGTAGTGGTTTTCTCGATTTTTAATTGTACAGATTTTTTCTAGTATATGAGATGGGGTACTGGAATTCATTGAAATTCCTCGTAAGACTGCCGCTTCTTGACTTGATAGAGCTTTCAGTTCGGCGAGTTCAACCATGTTATGACCAATTTTTTCTAGAACTGTAGCTCTGGTATTAGGATTTTCTGCTAGTTGACGTTGTGTCTCCATGTAAATATCTTTGGCTAGTTCTTCAAGGATATCTACTGGTGTATTGGAATTTCCGGCAACTTGTGAACGTACATCACCTGACTCATCAGAAGCAAGTTGAGTCAAGGTTTCGGGTGGGGTATTGGGATTTGCTGCCAGATAAAAGCGTATTTGTTCTTCTGCGTCGCTAGCTAGCTTTGATAAAGCTGTTTTTGGGGTGTTGTAGTGTGTTGCGACTGCACGACGCACGTAAAAATCTTTATGAGTTGCCAAATTACCGAGTGTGTCTGAGTCGGTATTTGAGTTATTTGCTTTCTCTCGACTTTGAATTTTGTCCGGAGTCAATACACTAGTTACGGAAAATTCATTTATGTTCGCAGCTGTGTTCATATGTAGTTGTGGATTATTACACTCTGTTTATAGAGTTCCCGCAAAATCTAAAAAATTAACGTCTCTTCTTACTGAGTCTTCAACTTTTGTGAGCGTGTCTTCCTTCTAAGGTAGTAAGTTATACGTGAAAATCAATTTATAAATCAGTCTTAAAGCTGATTTACATCTGCTGTATAGGGGTTTGTACAATTTTTGACAATGAGAACAAGTATTATAATTTATACATTTAATCAGTGTAAACACTGAAGCTATTTTTACATATGCACATGTATATTTATAATTACGTTGAAAATAAGTGTGCAAGGAGATGGGAGCATCTACTCCCAAATATGAATCGACTTTCTTCTTTATCTTGGCATGATGTTCGTGCAGCATTTCGCGATATTTGGGGTTATGAAGATTTTCGTTCACCCCAAGGAGAAATAATTCGTTGTTTACTCGCGCGCAATGATGCTTTGGTTATTATGCCAACTGGTGGCGGAAAGTCGATTTGTTTCCAATTGCCAGCGTTACTTCAAACTGGTTTGACGCTGGTTGTTTCTCCATTAGTTGCGTTGATGGAAAATCAGGTGCAGGAATTACACTGCAAAAAGTTACCTGCTGCACTTTTACACAGCGAGTTGTCATCCATACAACGGCGCCAAACCTTAAAAGCGTTGGAAGAAGAAAAGTTAAGATTATTATATTTATCACCAGAGACTTTATTTAGTCCACCCGTATGGGAAAGGTTAATTAAACCAGAAATTGATATTACGGCAATCATACTGGACGAAGCCCATTGTTTAACGCAGTGGGGCGATACGTTTCGTCCAGCATATAGAAGGTTAGGGGCAGTGCGTCAAGCTTTACTCAAATCTAAACCAGTTGGAACTAAAATAAGCATAGCTGCATTTACTGCCACCGCTGACCCCCTAGCCCAAGAGACAATACAAAAAGTTTTAGGATTACAGAAACCAGAAATATTTAGACTTAATCTATATCGTTCTAATCTAAACCCGAATGTTCGTATTGCATGGACACCTAATGGTCGTAAGCAACAATTATTAAGATTTATTAAGAATAGACCGAAGCAAGCAGGATTAATTTATGTTCGTCAACGTAGTTCTAGTGAAGAGTTAGCAGCTTGGCTTGAAGAATTGGGTTATTCTACAGCAGCTTATCATGCTGGGTTAAATGCTGAAGGGCGTCGTGCAATTGAAACGAGTTGGTTAAACGATAAAATACCGTTTGTAATTTGTACTTCAGCGTTTGGAATGGGAGTGAATAAACCGAATGTCCGATGGGTTGTTCATTTTCATGCACCGTTAATGTTATCAGAGTATGTACAGGAAATTGGACGTGCGGGAAGAGACGGTAAACCTTCTGAAGCATTAACGTTGGTTAGCGAACCAACTGGATGGTTAGACCCTGAAGATAAACAAAGGCAGGATTTTTTTGAGTTGAAAATGCGAGAACAGCAGATTGAAGCGCAGCAGCTTGTAAAGAAGTTACCGCGACAAGGTGAAATAAATTCTGTAATGGCAAAATTTTCTAATAGTGCAACTGCGCTTTCGCTGCTTCATAGTAATGGTCAATTGGAATGGCTTGACCCTTTTAATTACAGAATTATTCCGGGGGGAAAACGTCAAGCAAGTACGCATCTAAATGCTTCTAAACAAATGCACAAGTATTTGTTTAGTAGGAGGTGTCGTTGGCAGTCTTTGTTACAAGGATTTGGTTTTGGTGGAGAATCTGAAAATTGGCGTTGTGGACATTGTGATAATTGTCGTAGGGGCGGGTTTACTATATTTTGATAGATAATCGAAAATTTCGGTTAACCCGCCCGTACAGGAATTAAAATTGTTTTAAGAATCTGAGGTCGCTGGTGTATAGGCGCCTAATGTCGTCCATTTGGTGTAGTACCATTGCGAAGCGTTCAACACCGAAACCTGCGGCAAAGCCAGTGTATACTTCGGGGTCGTAACCTACTGCGGTGAGAACGTTTGGGTCAACCATTCCACAACCCATTACTTCTAACCAGCGTCCATTCCACTGTAAGTCTACTTCGGCGCT